>NZ_MAGP01000113.1 GCF_002926165.1 Micromonospora chalcea
CCGGTGCGGTGGCGCCGTCCGCCCCGGCGCGGGCGGCGAGATGGTGGCGTCACGATCTTCTGCTGCTGCCGGTGCTGGGCCTGCTCGACCTGTTCACGGCGTCGTCCGTGGTGATCCAGAGCGAGCCGGTCGGCCCGGCCCGGCAGTGGCTGCAGGTGCTCGCCGCGGTGTTGTCGGTCGGCGCCCTGTGGTGGCGGGCCCGCGCGCCGGTCGCGGTGTTCGGCTTCGAGTGCGCGCACGGCGTGGCGATGTGGTTCCTGCTGCACGACTACCGGCCGTGGGCGGGCCTGATCGTGGCGTTGTACACGGTGGCGGCGTTGCGGCCGCTGGTGGTGTCGGCGGCGGCGAACGCGGCGGCGTGCGCGCGGAGCCTGCTCAGCGCGTTCGACTCGTTCCGGGTGGAGCCGAGTGCGGGCGCGCGGGCCGGGGAGTTCGTGGTGACCGCGTTGATGTTCGCGCTCATCTACGCGGCTGCGTGGGCGGCCGGGTCGGTGGTGCGGCGGCACCGGCGGCGGGTGGCCCAGTTGGAGCGGGAGCGGCGTGTGGCGCGGGCGGAGGCGGTGGCGTTGGAGCGTCGCCGGATCGCCGCGGAACTGCACGACGTGGTGTCCCACTCGGTGACGGTGATGGTGTTGCAGGCCGCCGGTGCGGCGCGGATCAGCGCGTCGGATCCGGAGCGGACCCGGGAGGCGCTGCTGCACATCCAGCAGGCCGGGCAGCAGGCGATGGCGGAGTTGCGGCGGCTGCTGGCGGTCATGCGGGCCGAGTCGGGGCCGGTGGGCGACGGTGAGCCGGGTCCGCAGCCGCGGCTGGACGACATCGAGGTGCTGCTGACGTCGATGCGGTGCGCGGGGCTGACGGTGACGATGTCGGTGTCCGGCAGCCCTCGGCCGCTGGATCCGAGCATCGAGCTGGCGGCGTACCGGACGGTGCAGGAGAGCCTGACGAACACACTCAAGCACGTCGGCCGGCGGGCCTGCGCGACTGTTCATTTCGGGTGGCAGGAGCGGGTGCTGTTGCTGCGCGTCGACGACGACGGCTCGGGCCGCGAGCCGGGCGCGGCGGCGGGGCTGTCGACCGGTAACGGGCTGGCCAGCCTCGCCGAGCGGCTGGAGCGTGTCGGCGGTCGTCTGGTCGCCGGGCCGCGTGCCGAGGGCGGGTTCCGGGTGAGCGCGACGCTGCCGGTCGCGCAGCACGGCGACCTCGTCGCGGCCTCGGGTGACGGCGGGGTGCCGGCTGTCGGGTGAACGGCGTGTCCGCTGTGCGACATCAGGGTGGCCGCCGGCGCGGGCGTCGATGATCATGTGGTGGGGCCACAGTCCCGGCCGCCGACGACGGGAGCCTTCATGATCCGGGTGCTGCTCGCCGACGACCAGCCGCTCGTACGGGCGGGACTCGCGATGCTGCTCACCAACGAACCCGACATCGAGGTCGTCGCCGAGGCCGACGACGGGGCGCAGGCCGTGGAGGTCAGTCGGCGGCTGCGCCCGGACGTGGTGCTGATGGACGTGCGGATGCCCGGCACCGACGGGTTGGCCGCGACCAGGCTGATGGCCGACGAGCAGCTCATCGACGACCCGCAGCAGCCGGTACGGATCATCATGCTGACCACGTACCACGTGGACGAGGCGGTGCACGCCGCGTTGCGGGCGGGCGCGTCCGGTTTCGTGCTCAAGGACGCCGCGCCCGCCGAGCTGGTGTCGGCGATCCGGGCGGTGGCCGACGGCGAGGCGTGGCTGGATCCGGCGGTGGCCCGGCGGCTGCTCGACGACCTCGCCGCCCGGCCCGACCCGGGACTGCCCACCCCGGTGCAGATGCGCCGGCTCACCCCGCGGGAACGGGAGGTGCTGGTGCTGATGGCGTACGGGATGTCGAACCGGGAGATCGCCGAGCATCTGGTGCTGGGCGACGCGACTGTCAAGACGCACGTCAGCCGGGTGCTGACGAAGCTGGGGCTGCGGGATCGGACGCACGCGGTGGTGGCCGCGTACCAGTGCGGCCTGGTGGAGCCCGGCACGGCGCCGCCGGTCCGGATGGCCGGTCTGTCCCGCTGAGACCGCGGCGCGGCCGGGGGTCTCAGCGGGCGCGCCGGTCAGGCGCCGACGTAGTCGGCGAGGTGTTCGCCGGTGAGCGTGGACCGGGCGGCCACCAGATCCGCCGGGGTGCCCTCGAAGACGATCCGGCCGCCGTCGTGACCGGCGCCCGGGCCGAGGTCGATGATCCAGTCGGCGTGCGCCATGACCGCCTGGTGGTGCTCGATCACGATGACGGACTTGCCCGCGTCGACGAGCCGGTCGAGCAGGCCGAGCAGCTGGGCGACGTCGGCCAGGTGCAGGCCGGTGGTGGGTTCGTCCAGGACGTACACGCCGCCCTTGTCCCCCATCCGGGTGGCGAGCTTGAGGCGCTGGCGTTCCCCGCCGGACAGCGTGGTCAGCGGCTGGCCGAGCGTGAGGTAGCCGAGGCCGACGTCGGCGAGCCGGTCGAGGATGGTGTGGGCGGCCGGGGTGCGGGCCTCACCGTCGCTGAAGAAGATCTCGGCCTCGTCGACGGACATCGCGAGGACCTGGCTGATGTCGCGGCCGCCGAGGTGGTAGTCGAGCACGGCGGGCTGGAACCGTTTGCCTTCGCAGTCCTCGCAGGTGCTGGCGACGCCGGCCATCATGCCGAGGTCGGTGTAGATGACGCCGGCACCGTTGCAGGTCGGGCAGGCGCCTTCGGAGTTGGCGCTGAACAGGGCGGGTTTGACGCCGTTGGCCTTGGCGAACGCCTTGCGGATGGGGTCGAGCAGACCGGTGTAGGTGGCCGGGTTGCTGCGGCGGGAGCCGCGGATGGCGGTCTGGTCGACGCTGACGACGTCGTCGCGTCTGGCCAGGGAGCCGTGGATGAGGCTGCTCTTGCCGGAGCCGGCGACGCCGGTGACCACGACCAGGACACCGAGGGGGATGTCCACGTCGACGTCGCGCAGGTTGTGGGTGCGGGCACCGCGGATCGGCAGGGCGCCGGTGGGCGTACGCGGCTTGTCCTTGAGGGTTGCGCGGTCGTCGAGGTGGCGGCCGGTGGTGGTGCCGCTGGCGCGCAGGCCGGCGACGGTGCCTTCGTAGCAGATGGTGCCGCCGGCGGTGCCGGCGCCGGGGCCGAGGTCGACGACGTGGTCGGCGATGGCGATGGTTTCGGGTTTGTGTTCGACGACGAGGACGGTGTTGCCCTTGTCGCGCAGTTGCAGCAGGAGGTTGTTCATGCGGGCGATGTCGTGCGGGTGCAGCCCGATGGTGGGTTCGTCGAAGACGTAGGTGACGTCGGTGAGGGACGAGCCGAGGTGGCGGATCATCTTGGTGCGCTGGGCCTCGCCGCCGGAGAGGGTGCCGGCGGGCCGGTCGAGGCTGAGGTAGCCCAAGCCGATCTCGACGAACGAGTCGAGGGTGTCCCCCAGCGCCTTGAGCAGCGGGGCGACGGAGGGTTCGCGCAGGTCGCGTACCCAGGTGGCGAGGTCGCTGATCTGCATGGCGCAGACGTCGGCGATGCTGACGCCGTTGATCTTCGAGGAGCGGGCCTCGGGGGCCAGGCGGGTGCCGTCGCAGTCGGGGCAGGTGGTGAACGTGATGGCGCGTTCGACGAAGGCGCGGATGTGCGGCTGCATGGCGTCGACGTCCTTGGCGAGCATCGACTTGCTGATGGCCGGGATCAGGCCGGTGTAGGTGACGTTGATGCCGTCGACCTTGATCTTGGTGGGTTCCTTGTGGAGCAGGTCGCTCAGTTCCCGCTTGGTGTAGTCGCGGATCGGCTTGTCCGGGTCGAACAGGCCGCTGGAGCGGAAGATGCGGCCGTACCAGCCGTCCATGCTGTAGCCGGGAATGGTGATGGCGCCCTCGTTGAGGGACAGCTTCTCGTCGTAGAGGACGGTCAGGTCGAAGTCGGTGACCGCGCCGCGGCCCTCGCAGCGGGGGCACATGCCGCCGAGGCGGTTGAAGGTGCCCTTCCTGGTCTGGGTCTTGCCGGGGCCCCGCTCGACGGTGATCGCGCCGGCGGCGCGCACGGAGGGGACGTTGAACGAGTAGGCGTTGGGCGGGCCGATGTGGGGGTCGCCGAGGCGGCTGAACAGGATGCGCAGCATCGCGTTGACGTCGGTGGCGGTGCCGACGGTGGAGCGTGGGTCCGCGCCCATGCGTTCCTGGTCGACGATGATGGCGGTGGTGAGGCCCTCCAGGACGTCGACCTCGGGGCGGGACAGGGTGGGCATGAAACCCTGGACGAAGGCGCTGTAGGTCTCGTTGATCAGGCGCTGGGACTCGGCGGCGATGGTGCCGAAGACCAGTGAGCTCTTGCCGGAGCCGGACACGCCGGTGAACACCGTGAGGCGGCGTTTGGGCAGCTCGACGTGGACGTCGCGCAGGTTGTTCTTGCGGGCGCCGAGGACGCGGATGACGTCGTGGCTGTCGGCGCGGTGCAGGCCGGTGGTGGCCTCGCTCATGGTCTCTCCGTCCGGGTCGGGTGTTCCGGTCGAGCCAGCGTCCGCCGCGGGCGCCGTCAGCGCCGCTCGTTGATGCGGATGAGGTTGCCGGTGGGGTCGCGGAACGCGCAGTCGCGCACGCCGTAGGGCTGTTCGGTGGGTTCCTGGACCACGTCGGCGCCGCTGGCCGCCAGCCGGTCGAACAGGCCGTCGAGGTCGTCGGTGGCGAGGGTGAGCGCGCCGTAGCTGCCCTTGGCGATGAGTTCGAGGACGGTGCGGCGCTCGTCGTCGCTGATGCCGGGGTCGACGGCCGGCGGGTGCAGGACGATGCCGGTCTCGGGCTGGTTCGGTGGGCCGACGGTGAGCCAGCGCATGGTGTCGCCCTGGCCGACGTCGTTGCGCAGTTCGAAGCCGAGGGTGTCGCGGTAGAAGGCGATGGCGGCGTCGGCGTCGGTGTGCGGCAGGAACGTGTAGTGAATGGTGATCGTCATGGTGGTCACGCTAACGGTGGCCGGCCGGTGCGGGCTTCTCGATTCCTGATCGGTCGGGTCGCCTGTTTGGTCAGGCACGGGGGCGGCTCGGCGGTGTCGGGGGCGTGACGGGCGCGGTAGGCGCTGGGCGGTTCGCCGACGAGTTCGGTGAACCGGGTGCTGAAGGTGCCCAGGGACTGACAGCCGACGGCGAAGCAGACATCGGTGACGCTGAGGTCACCACGGCGCAGCAGGGCCATCGCGCGTTCGATGCGGCGGGTCATGAGGTACGAGTACGGGGACTCGCCGTAGGTCTGGCGGAACTGGCGGCTGAGGTGGCCGGCGGACATGTGCTCGCCGCGGGCGAGGGCTTCGACGTCGAGGGGACTGGCGTACTCGCGGTCGATGCGGTCGCGGACGCGGCGCAGCCGGGTCAGGTCGCGCAGCCGTTGGGCGAACGCGGGGTCGTCGGTGCCCTGGTGCGGTGACACGTCCGCATCCTGCCTGCTGGGCGGTGGTGTCGTCCACCTGTTCGAGCGGCGAGTCGCCGCCCGGGTGCACCTGGGCGGCTGGTGCACCCGGGCGGCGGTCAGCGCAGCCGGCGGGCGGTGAACCGGGTGGGCGGCGCGGCGATGGCGTCCTGGGCGGCGACGAGTTGCAGCTCCCGGGTGCCGGCGTCGAGGGTCGCCTCGAGTACCGCGTAGATCGAGTTTGTGGTGCGTTCCAGCGCGGTCTGCGGTGAGCCGGTGGTGGCGAGGTGCGCCAGGTAGAGGGCGGCGGTGACGTCGCCGCCGCCGTTGGGGGCGATCGGCAGCAGCGGGGTGGTGACGGCCCAGGCGCCCTCGTCGGACACGGCGACGACTTCCAGGTGCCCGGCGGGCAGGTCGCCGTGCAGGACGCTGGTGACCAGGACGTGCCGGGGGCCGGTGGCGCGGACGGTGTCGACGGCGGCGAGCAGGTCGTCGAGGGTGTCGGTGGTGCGGGCGGCGAGGAACTCCAGCTCGAACTGGTTGGGGGTGACGATGTCGGCGCGGGGCACGACGGTGTCGCGCAGGTATTCGGGGATGCCGGGGCGGACGAACATGCCGCGGCCGACGTCGCCCATGACCGGGTCGCAGCAGTAGAGCGCGGCCGGGTTGGCGGCCTTGACCCGGGCGACCGCGTCGAGGATGACCGCGCCGACGGCCGGGTCGCCCTGGTAGCCGGAGAGGACGGCGTCGGCGGTGCCGAGCACGCCGCGGTCCTCGATCCCGGCGATGACGTCGGCGACGTCGGTGGGGGCGAGCAGCGGGCCGCGCCAGGCGCCGTAGCCGGTGTGGTTGGAGAAGTGCACGGTCAAAACCGGCCAGACCTCGTGTCGGAGGCGTTGCAATGGGAACACGGCGGCGGAGTTGCCGACGTGGCCGTAGGCGACCGACGACTGGATGGACAGGATCTTCACCTGCTCATGGTCGCATCCCCGGCGGGAGCTGACCGGCTGTGGTGGGGTGATGACGGGGCGGGACGGCGGTGACCGTTCGGCTCAGCGTTTCGACCGCCCGGCGCGGGGCGGGTTTGGGCGCAACGTGCGGTGGGGGCATGAACCGCCTGTGTTCTCGCCATCTGGACGGAGGAAGCAACGATGCTTTCCGCACTCGATCGTCGGCACACCGTCGCGCCGCCGGGGTACAGCCGCTGGCTGATCCCTCCGGCCGCGCTGGCGATCCATCTGTGCATCGGGCAGGTGTACGCGACGAGCGTGTACAAGAACTCCCTGATCGCGCATTTCGACACGGGGCAGACGGCGATCGGGGTGATCTTCAGCATCGCGATCGTGATGCTGGGGTTGTCGGCCGCGGTGGCCGGTACGTGGGTGGAGGCGAACGGGCCGCGTAAGGCCATGTTCGTGTCGGCGTGTTTCTGGGCGGCGGGGTTCCTGGTCGGGGCGCTGGGCATCGCGACCGGGCAGCTGTGGCTGCTGTACCTGGGGTACGGGGTGCTGGGCGGGATCGGTCTGGGGATCGGGTACATCTCCCCCGTCTCCACGTTGATCAAGTGGTTCCCGGACCGGCCGGCGCTGGCGACCGGGCTGGCGATCATGGGGTTCGGTGGCGGGGCGATGGTGGCCTCTCCCCTGTCCCGGCAGCTGCTGTCGTTCTACGACGCCGGGTACGACCCGTCGGACAGCGGTTCCACCGCGTCGGGTTCGGCGCTGGTGTGGCTGTTCGTGACGCTCGGCATCGGCTACTTCGTGATCATGATGTTCGGGGTGTTCAACGTGCGGGTGCCGGCGCCGCACTGGCGGCCGGCCGGTTTCGACCCGTCGACGGTGGCGGAGAAGCCGCTGGTGACCACGGCGAACGTGTCGGCGGCCAACGCGCTGAAGACGCGGTCGTTCTGGCTGCTGTGGGTGGTGCTGTTCTGCAACGTGACGGCGGGTATCGGCATCCTGGAGCAGGCCAGCCCGATGATCCAGGACTTCTTCCGCGACAACGGGACCTCGGCGGTGTCGGTGGCGGCGGCCGGCGGGTTCGTGGGAGTGCTGTCGCTGTTCAACATGGCGGGCCGGTTCGTGTGGTCGTCCACGTCGGATGTGATCGGCCGTAAGCCGATCTACGTGGTGTACCTGGGTGTGGGCATGGTGCTGTACCTGCTGCTGGCGCTGGTGGGGCAGACCTCGACGGCGTTGTTCGTGCTGCTGGCATCCGTGATCCTGTCGTTCTACGGCGGCGGGTTCGCGACCATTCCGGCGTACCTGCGGGACCTGTTCGGCACGTTCGAGGTGGGCGCGATCCACGGCCGGCTGCTGACCGCGTGGTCGGCGGCCGGGGTGGCCGGGCCGCTGATCGTCAACGGGTTCCTCGACGCGCAGGGCGAGCCGGGCACGTTGACCGCGGCGGCGTACCGGCCGGCGCTGTTCACGATGGTCGGCGTGCTGGCCGTCGGCCTGGTGGCGAACCTGCTGGTGCGGCCGGTGCCGGAGCGCTACCACGAGCCGGCGTCGGGACGGGACGGGACAGCGCAGGGGCCGACGGAGAGGAGCGGATCGTGAACGAGCACAGCGGTGGCGGGCAGCGGACCCGCCTGGTGGTGTCGTGGCTGGTGGTGTCGGTGCTGCTGGGCTACGGGGTGGTGCAGACGGTGATCACGGCGGCGAAGCTGTTCACCCAGTAGCGCAGAAGGCGAGGCGGCGGCCCGGGGCGGACACCCCGGGCCGCCGTCGTGTCAGAGCCCGCCGCCGACGCGCAGGACCGCGCCCGTGGTGTACGAGGCGTCCGGGCCGAGCAGGTGGGCGATCGCGTCGGCGACCTCCTCGGGTTCCCCAGCGCGGCCCATCGGGATCCGCCCAGCGGCGGAGTCGGGTCGGTCGGGCACGCCGGAGCGGGCGTGGATGGTGGTGCGGATGATGCCAGGGGCGACGGCGTTGACGCGGATGCCGTGCGGCGCGAGTTCCTTGGCGAGCCCGACGGTGAGGGTGTCGGTGGCGGCCTTGACGGCGGCGTAGTGGACGTACTCGCCGGGTGAGCCGAGCGTGGCGGCGACGGAGGAGACGTTGACGATGGCGCCGCCACGGGTGAGCCGCCGGGCCGCCTGCTGGGCGCAGAGCACGTACCCGATGAGGTTGACGTCGACGACCTCGCGATGGCCGTCGACGCGCAGGTCGGTGAACGGGCCGATCGGGCTGGTGACGCCGGCGTTGTTGACCAGGCCGGTGAGCGGGCCGAGCCGGTCGGCGGCGTCGAAGATGCGGCGTACCTGGTCCGGGTCGGTGGTGTCGGCGGCGACGGTGACCGCGCGGCGGCCGGCCGCGCGGACGTCGGCGGCCACGGATTCGGCGGCGGTGTGGTCGGCGCGGTAGCCGATGACCAGGTCGTGGCCCTCGGCGGCCAGCCGCCGGGCGGTGGCCGCGCCGATGCCGCGTCCTCCCCCGGTGACGATGGTGACGGAGGTCAATGCAATTCTCCCCTGCCTTGCGGTGGGGGCGACGTTACCGTGGGCGGGACCATCCGGGGTGGAGAGGACTGTCACATGGGGCGCGCGTTGGTGCTGGGTGGCGGCGGGGTCACCGGGGTGGCCTGGGAGCTGGGCCTGCTGGCCGGGCTGGCCGGGCACGGCCTGCGGTTGGACGAGGCGGAGCTGGTGGTGGGCACGTCGGCCGGGTCGGTGGTCGGGGCGCAGGTGCGTTCGGGTACGCCGGTGACGCAGTTGTACGAGGCGCAACTGCGGCCGCCCCGCGAGGAGGTGCCGGCGCGCCTCGGGACGGGGGTGCTGTTGCGCTGGGCGTGGGCCGGTGGGCGGGGCCGGGACGCGGCGCGGGCCCGGGCGCGTATCGGCGCGATGGCGTTGTCGGCGCGTACCCCGTCGGAGCAGTCGCGGCGGGCGGTGATCGCGGCGCGGCTGCCGTCGTCGGACTGGCCGGCGGCGCGGCTGCTGGTCACCGCCGTGGACGCGGCCTCCGGCGAGTTCGTGGTGTTCGACGCGGACAGCGGGGCGTCGCTGGTGGACGCGGTCGGGGCCAGTTGCGCGGTGCCGGGGGTCTGGCCGCCGGTGACGATCGGTGACCGGCGTTTCGTCGACGGCGGCGTCCGGTCGCCGGTGAACGCGGACCTGGCGGCCGGGTGCGAGCGGGTGGTGGTGCTGGCGCCGACCCGTGCGGCGGTCGGACCGATGCCGCGGCTGTCGGCGCAGGTGACGGCGCTGCGGGAGGCGGGCGCGCGGGTGGCGGTGGTGTCGCCGGACCGGGCGGCACGCACGGCGATCGGCCGTAACGTGCTGGATCCGGCGCGGCGGGCCGCGTCGGCGCGGGCCGGGTTCGCCCAGGCCGACACGGTGGCCGCCGAGGTGGCCGGGGTGTGGCGGTGACCGCGATCAGGAGTCGCTGGTCAGGCGCGCCAGCCGCCGGTTGAGGTAGCGCTGTTCGGGCAGGCTGCCGGTGAGCCGGGCGGCCAGCCGGTAGTGCTCGGCGGCGGCCCGCGGGTCGCCGTGCAGCTCCAGCAGGTGGGCGCGGACGGCGTGCAGCCGGTGGTGGCCGCGCATGGCCGGGTCGGTCAGCAGCGGACCGAGCAGCGCCAGCCCGACGTCGGGGCCGTGCGCCATGGCCACGGCGACGGCCTGGTTGAGTGTGACGAACGGGCTGGGGGCGACCCGGCTCAGCATGTCGTAGAGGACGCTGATCTGCAGCCAGTCGGTGCGGTCGAACGTCGGGGCCTCGGCGTGGACGGCGGCGATGGCCGCCTGGAGCTGGTAGCGGCCCACCGGGCCGTGGGGCAGGGCACGGCCGAGCAGCGCGACGCCCTCGTCGATCAGGTCGGCGCGCCAGCGGGAGCGGTCCTGGTCGGCGAGCGGCACGAGGTCACCGGCGGCGTCGGTGCGGGCGGGCGACCGGGCGTGGGTGAGCAGCATCAGCGCCAGCGCGCCGGTCACCTCGTGGTGCTCGGGCAGTGCGGTGTGGACCTGGCGGGTGAGCCGGATCGCCTCCTCGGCGAGTGCGACGTCCAGGAGCTGGTCGCCGGAGGTGCGGGTGTAGCCCTCGCTGAACACCAGGTGGCACACGTCGAGCACGGCGGCCACCCGGGCGGGCAGCGCGTGCGGCGGCGGCATGGTGAACCGGGCGCCCGCCTCGCGCAGCGTCGCGCGGGCCCGGCTCAGCCGCTGCGTCATGGTCCGGGCCGGCACCAGGTAGGCGGCGGCGATCTGCTCGACGCGCAGGCCGGCCACCGCGCGCAGGGTCAGCGCGACCTGTGAGGGGCGGCTCAGCGCCGGGTGGCAGCACAGGAACAGCAGCCGCATCGTGTCGTCGGCGCCGGTCACCGGCGTGTCGTCGACGGGCGGTACGCGGCCGGCGTCGGGTTGCCGGGCCGCGTCGAGCCGCTCGCGGCGGGTACGGGCCGCGTCGGCGCGGATCCGGTCGATCAGCCGCCGCGCGGCGACCCGGATGAGCCAGGCGCGGGGGTCGTCGGGGACGCCGGTGCGCGGCCAGTTGGCGGCGGCCGCCTCCGCCGCGTCCTGCAGGGCGTCCTCGCAGGCGTCGGGGTGCCCGTAGCGGCGCAGCAGCGCGGCGCGGACGTGCGGCGCCTCCCGGCGCCACACGTCCGCCAGCGCTGTGGCGTTACTGATCGGAGCCGCCCGGCCACATCAGGGGCCGCAGCTCGACGGTCTCCCCCGGGCCGGCGAACTTCGCCGCGACGGCCTCGGCGCGGGCCTGGTCCTCCACGTCGATCAGGAAGAACCCGGCGAGGTGTTCCTTGGCTTCGGAGTACGGGCCGTCGGTCACCAGCGGCGCGCCGTCGCTCCACCGGTACAGCCGTGCGGTGGCGGGGTCGGCGAGCGCCTCACCGACGACGAGCTCACCGTTGGCGTGCAGCTCGGTCAGCACCTGCTCGAAGTCGGCGTTGAGCCGGTCCCGTACCTCGGCGGGCAGCTCCTGGTAGGAGGCCAGATACTCGGAGGTGGGGTGGCCCCACGGCTCCGGGTTGGAGTGGATCATGATGACGTACTTCACTGTTGGTCCTTCGCGTCGTGCGGCGGTGCCTCCCCGCCGCTCGCCGGGTACGACGGAGCCGGATCGCCGATGTCTACATATCCTCGCGTCATGAGTAACGCGTTGGGTGTCAGTGACCTGGTCGAGGATTTCACGCTGCCGGACGAGACGGGGACGCCGCGTCGCCTGTCGGAGTTCCTGGCCGCCGGGCCGGTGGTGTTGTTCTTCTATCCGGCGGCGATGACGCGGGGCTGCACGGCGGAGAGCTGTCACTTCCGGGATCTGGCGGCGGAGTTCGCCGCGGTGGGCGCCCAGCGGGTCGGGATCAGCCGTGATCCGGTGCAGCGGCAGGCGGAGTTCTCCCGCCGGCACGGGTTCGACTATCCGCTGCTCTCCGACGTCGACGGCGCGGTGGCGGACGCGTTCGGGGTGCGGCGGCGGCTGCCGTTGGGGCCGCTGAGCACGCGGCGGATGACGTTCGTGATCGGCACGGACCGGCGGGTCCTCGCCGTGGTGCGCAGCGAGCTGAGCATGAACGAGCACGCCGACGCGGCGTTGCGGGCCCTCGGGGGCTGATCATCGTGGTGTCGCAGCCGGCTGGTATCAAGGCTGCGTCAAACAGGTGTACGGAAGAGGGCGTGATGGCGGGTCAGGGTTTGTCCACTGACGAGGTTCAGGGGATCCGGGAGGCGCTCGCGGCGGGCCGCAAGCCCCGGGTGGTGTTCACCGAGGCGGCCGGGCAGATCGCCGGGCAGATCGGGCAGGTGGTGGAGCTGACCGACCCGGAGGCGTCGGAGGAGTTCGTGGTGGTGCGGTTCGGCCGCGACGAGCTGCCGTTCTCCCCCGCCGACGTGGCGGTCGCGCCGAAGGGCGCCGGGCGGCGTCCGGCCGCCGAGGCGAAGCCGGAACCGGAGCAGCCGCCGGCCGCGCCGGAGCCGGAGTTCGTGCTGGACACGCCGCGGGTGCCGGCGCCACGACGGGAGGAGCCGAAGACCGAGGCGCCGCAGGCGGAGCCGAAGCCGGCCAAGCGGGCGGTGAAGGCCGCGAAGCCGAAGACCCCGCCGGGGCTCACGGTGACGCTGGCCTACGCCGAGGGCGAGTGGACGGTCGCCGCGCAGCAGGGCACGAAGGCGCTGGCCCGGCCGTACGTGGTGAAGCCGGCCGAGGCGCTGCGGATGGTGGCGCTGGTGGACGTGCCGGGGGTGCAGGAGGCGGTGGAGCAGATCCTCGCCGCCGAGCGGGCCGAGGCGGAGCAGCAGGCGGAGAAGCTGCGCGCCGAGCTGGCCGAGATCGAGGCGCGGCTGGCGGAGCTGCGCGAGGCGCGCTGAACGCCCCGCGGGGCCGGTGCGACCTCCTCGCACCGGCCCCGCGCCCCAGCGCCCACAGGTCGATCAGTGTTGCGGAATGTTCTGTACCCCGATCCGGCGGCGGAACACCCAGTACGTCCAACCCTGGTACGCCAGCACGATCGGCGTGAAGATCACCGCCACCCAGGTCATGATCTTCAGGGTGTACGGGGTGGACGCGGCGTTTGTGGCGGTGAGCGTGCCGGCCGCGTCGAGCGTGGACGGCATCACGTTCGGGAACAGCGCCGCGAACAGCGTCGCCACGGCCAGCGCGATCGCCACGGCGGTGCCGGTGAACGCCCAGCCCTCCCGGCGTACCTTGGCCGCGGCCAGACCGCCGAGCAGGGCGAGGGCGGCGCCGACGGCGAGCACGACGGCGGCGGCGCTGGAGCGGATGGTCAGCGACCAGCTCAGGAACGCCACGGCGGCCACGGCCGTGCCGACGCCGAGCTTGACGGCGAGGGCGCCGGCGCGCTCGCGGATGTCGCCGGTGGTCTTGAGCGCCAGGAACACCGCGCCGTGGGTGAGGAACAGCCCCAGCGTGGTCAGGCCGCCGAGCAGCGCGTACGGGTTGAGCAGGTCGAGCAGCCCGCCGACGTACTCGTGGTCGGCGTCCAGCGGCACGCCGCGGAAGATGTTGGCGAACGCCACGCCCCACAGCACGGCCGGGATCGCCGAGCCCCAGAAGATGGCCTGGTCCCAGCGGCGCTTCCAGGACGCCTCGGGCCGCTTGTGGCGGTACTCGAAGGCGACGCCGCGGGCGATCAGGGCCAGCAGGATGAGCAGCAGCGGCAGGTAGAAGCCGGAGAACAGGGTGGCGTACCACTCGGGGAAGGCGGCGAACATGGCGCCGCCGGCGGTGATCAGCCACACCTCGTTGCCGTCCCAGACCGGGCCGATGGTGTTGATCAGGACACGGCGCTGCCGGTCGTCGCGGCCGAGCACCGGCAGCAGCATCCCGACGCCGAAGTCGAAGCCTTCGAGGATGAAGTAGCCGGTGAAGAGCACTGCTACGAGGAGAAACCAGACGGTCGTCAGTTCCACGGTTGGGCTCCGGGGTGTCAGTAGGCGAACGCCAGCGGGCGCTCGGCGTCGTCGGTGTCGTCGTCGTCGGTCTGCGGGGTGACGTCCGGGACGCCGGCGCGGGCATAGCGGACCAGCAGCTTGAACTCGACCACCGCGAGGACGGCGTAGATGAGCGTGAACGCGGTGAAGGAGGTGAGGACCTCGGTCAGGGAGACGCTGCGGGACACGCCGTCACGGGTGAGCATCTCGCCGAAGACGATCCACGGCTGGCGGCCCATCTCGGTGAAGATCCAGCCGAAGGAGTTGGCCAGCAGCGGCAGCACGGGCATGACCAGGCCGGCGCGCAGCAGCCACTTGCTGGTGGGGGTGCGGCCCTTGCGCTGGCTCCAGAGCACCAGCAGCGCGATCGCGGCGGCGGCCAGCCCGAAGCCGATCATGAAGCGGAAGCTCCAGTAGGTGACCGGGATGATCGGGGCGTAGTTGCCGGGGCCGTACTGGCTGGCGTACTGGGCCTGGAGGTCGTTGATGCCCTGGACGGTGCCGTTGGGGTCGCCGGTGCCGAGGAACGACAGCAGGTACGGGATCTTGAGAGCGAAGATCTCGCGGCTGCCGTCGAGGCTGCCGACGGTGAGCACGGAGAACGAGGCGGGGCTCTCGGTGGTGTAGAGGCCCTCCGCGGCGGCCATCTTCATCGGCTGCACCTCGGTCATGATCTTGCCCTGGATGTCGCCGGTGAGGATCACCAGCGCCGAGGAGATCAGGACGACCCAGGAGCCGAGCTTGGTGGCGAAGCGGTACGCGCCGGTGTCGGCGCTGTCGCGGTTGCGCATCACGTGCCACAGGCCGACGGTGACCATCAGCGACCCGGCGACCAGGAACGAGCCGGCCAGCGTGTGCGGGAAGGTGACCAGGGCGACCTTGTTGGTGAGCACGGCGACGAAGTCGGTCA
The DNA here is from genome assembly GCF_002926165.1 of Micromonospora chalcea. Classification (GTDB taxonomy): domain Bacteria; phylum Actinomycetota; class Actinomycetes; order Mycobacteriales; family Micromonosporaceae; genus Micromonospora; species Micromonospora chalcea. Next base: position 14,699 of record NZ_MAGP01000113.1, read on the forward strand.
GCTCGGCGCGGCCGCTCTCCGGGTTGATCCGGAAGCCGACCGGGTTCTGCATGAACGAGTTGGCGGCGAGGATGAAGTACGCCGACAGGTTGGTGCCGATCGCGGCGGCCCAGATCGCGGCCAGGTGCAGGCGTTTGGGCAGCCGGTCCCAGCCGAAGATCCACAGGCCGATGAACGTGGACTCCAGGAAGAACGCCACAAGGGCCTCGATGGCCAGCGGCGCGCCGAAGATGTCACCGACGAAGCGGGAGTAGTCACTCCAGTTCATGCCGAACTGGAACTCCTGCACGATGCCGGTGACCACACCCATCGCAAAGTTGATCAGGAAGAGCTTGCCGTAGAACTTGGTGAGTTTGAGGTACCGCTCGTTGCCGGTGCGGTGCCACATGGTCTGGAGGATCGCCACCAGCACGGACAGGCCGATGGTCAACGGCACGAACAAGAAGTGGTAGACGGTGGTGACACCGAACTGCCAGCGGGCGACGTCCAACGCGTCCACCAGAAAACCCCCAGCTGTGCATACTACGAGACGTAGTAGATACTACTCGGCGTCGTAGCGAAAGCAGCAGGGCCGCAGGGCCCCACCCGGCCCGGGACCAATGACCCTGATCACCCTTGCCGGAGGACCCCCACCGGCTCCCGCCGCCACCCCTGCGCGTGCGACCATCCAGCACTGATGAACAGCACCCTCTGGCGCGCGCCGCTGCTGTGGCGGGGCGCGCAGACGCTCGCCCGCGCCGCCGTCGGGCTGGTCGGCCGGCTGGAGGTCACCGGCGACGTGCCCGACGCGCTGCGCCGCGGCCCGCTGATCCTGGCCGCCAACCACATCAGCCCGTTCGACCCGGTCGTGCTCGCCGCCGCCTGCCGGGTCCGCGACGTCGCGCCACGGATCATGGCCACCGGCGGCCTGTTCCGCACCCCGGTGATCGGGGCGCTGATGCGCCGCGCCGGGCACATCCGCGTCGACCGCGGCACCGCCGCCGTGCACCGCTCGCTGGAGGTCGCCGCCCAGGCCGTGGCCGGCGGCTCGGTGGTGCTCGTCTACCCGGAGGGACGCATCGGGCTCGACCCGGGCATGTGGCCCGAGCGGGGCAAGACCGGCACGGCCCGGCTCGCGTTCGCCAGCGGCGCCGCCGTCGTACCGGTGGCGCAGTGGGGTTCGCACGAGGTGCTGCCGTACCGCGCGCCCAAGGGGATGCTGCGTGGGGTGGCCCGCGCGCTCGTCCGCCGGCCCGCCATCCGGGTGCACTTCGGCGCCCCGGTGCCGATCGACGACCTGCGGTCGGGCTCTCCCGGCGCGGCCCGGCACGCCACCGACCGGATCATCGACGCGATCACCGACGACCTGGTCCCGCTGCGCCCCGACGAGCCGGACCTGCCGCGCCACGTCGACCCGGGCCGGCCGGTCGACACCGCCCGCGCCCACCGGGGCCACCGCCCCGGCTGACGCATCCCGGCCCCGGAGGCGGGTATCAAGTCCCGCAATCCCGAGGCGGAGAGGATCCGGCCATGACCGCTGTTCGAGCACTCGTCCTCAACTGCACCCTGAAGCGCTCACCGGCGACGTCCAGTTCCCAGGTGCTCGGTCAGGAGGTGCTCGACGCGCTGGCCGATCAGGGTATCGACGGCGAGATCGTCCGCGTGGTCGACCACGACGTGCGCTTCGGGGTCTCCGTCGACGAGGGCGCCGGCGACGGCTGGCCCGCCATCCGCGCCAAACTGCTCGCCGCCCAGATCCTGATCATCGCCACGCCGATCTGGCTCGGTCAGCCCTCGTCGGTCACCAAGATGGTCCTGGAACGGTTGGACGCCGAACTGTCCGAGACCGACGACCAGGGCCGCCTGCGTACCTACGGCAAAGTCGGCGGGGTGGCAGTGGTCGGCAACGAGGACGGCGCGCACCACACCATCGCCGAGGTGCAGCAGGCCCTCAACGAGGTGGGGTTCACCTGCCCGGCCGCCGGGGCCACCTACTGGGTCGGCGAGGCGCTGCACAAGACCGACTACGTCGACGCCCGCCCCAAACCCGACACGACCGGCCGCACCACCGCCGCGCTGGCGCTCAACAGCGCCCACCTGGCCCGGCTGCTCGCGGAGCAGCCCTACCCGCCGCCGGGAACCCGCGACGCAGCCACCGCCCCCGCCCGCCCCCGTTGATCTTGCAGTTGCGGCCCGGCTGAACCCGGCAAACCGCCCCGAACGAGGGCCGCAAGCGCAAGATCGACGGGGGTCAGGGGGTGGCGCGCAGGCGGGCGTCCAGGGCGTCGAGGTCCGGTACGAACCACACCTGGTCGTGGCGGTTGGACGCGGCCACCAGCGCGCGCAGCGCGCCACTGCGCTCCATGTGGTCGGAGATGTCGCCGACAATCGCCAGGCGCAGCCGGTAGTTGACGAACTTCTGCATCACCTCGCCCGCGAAGCGGGTGCCGAGCGTGAAGAAGCCGGGGTCGAGCCGCTCGGCCGGCACCGCCACCACAGTCGCGCCGAGGAACGCCGCGCCGATCAGGTCCAGCGCGTCGCGCTCGGTGGCGATCGGCGGGCCGTCCGGATCGCAGACCAGCACCGCCACGCCGGCGCGCTCCTGCATCAGGTCAGTCACGGCCGCCGCCGAGCAGGTCGTTGCCGCCGCCCAGCACACCGTCGACCAGGCGCAGCAGGTCGGCGGTGGCGGTGAGGTCGCCCAGGATCATGATGGTCATGCGTTGCCGCTCCTCGTCGTGGACCGTCTGCACCCGCAGCGGACGGTCCGGGTCGTGGTGGGTGTTCACGCCGGCCAGCACCAGCGTCGCGAGCCGGTCGGCGGCGGTCCGGTCGACGCCGTCGAGCCGCAGGACGCTCGACACCTCCGCCGCCGGTCCGGTGGCCGCGACGGCCGGCCGGCCGGTCAGCGCGTCCAGGTCCGCACGCGCGATCCGGTACTGCTTGCCGATCCGGGTGGCCCGCAGCCGACCGGACCGGATGTAGCCGCGCACCGTTCGCACGTGCAGCCCGAGCAGGTCAGCGACCTGCTCAACCGAATACATGTCGCTACTCATCGCACCCTATCTTAGTCACGATAGGGAACGATAGGTAATTTCATCGCCCGGCCATGTGCGCGCCACCCGGGCCGGGCATACTGCCCGCGTGCAGCCCCGTCACGGCTACCTCGACGCGCCCGCGCCGCTGGCGTTCGCCCACCGCGGCGGCGCGGCCGACGGCGACGAGAACACCGCCGCCGCGTTCGCCCGTGCCGTCGCCCTGGGCTACCGGTACGTGGAGACCGACGTGCACGCCACCGCCGACGGCGTACCCGTGGTCTTCCACGACCCGACGCTGCGCCGGGTCACCGGCGAGCCCGGTCGCATCGCGGACCTGCGCTGGGCCGACCTGACCTCGGTGCGCGTCGGCGGGGCCGCCCTGGTGCCCCGGCTGGACGACGTGCTGAACGCCTGGCCGCAGGTGCGGTTCAACATCGACGTCAAGTCCGACGGCGGCGTGGCGCCCACGGTCGCCACCGTCACCCGGGCCGGCGCGGGTGACCGGGTGCTGCTCGCCTCGTTCAGCGACGCCCGGCTGTCGCGGCTGCGCGCGCTGGCCGGCCCGGCGGTCGCCACCAGCCTCGGCATGCGCGGCGTGGCCCGGCTGCGGCTGGGCTCGCTGCACGGGCGACCGGTGCGGCTGCCCCCGTCCGTGGTCGCCGCGCAGGTCCCGGTCTCCTTCGGGCGGGTGCCGGTGGTGGACCGGCGGTTCCTCGCGTACTGCCGCCGGATCGGGTTGCACGTGCACGTCTGGACGATCGACCAACCCGCCCAGATGCACCACTTACTTGATCTTGGTGTGGATGGCATCATGACCGATCACGTCAGCGTGCTCCGCGACGTCTACCGCAGCCGCGGCCACTGGGCCGCCTGACCCCCCGAGGACGACCCCCGATGGCCGATACGGTCACCCCCGCCGTCGCCGACCCCGCCGGACCGGGCAGCACCCGCCGCGAGCGCACCGGCTGGTACTTCTACGACTGGGCGAACTCCGCGTTCCAGACCACGGTCATCACGGTCTTCCTCGGGCCGTTCCTGACCACCGTCACCGAGCTGGCCGCCGGCTGCGAACTGGGCGCGGACAGCTGCGACGGCGCGGTGTACCCGCTGGGCGTCAAGGTCGCCGCCGGCTCGTTCTACCCGTACCTGATCTCGCTGTCGGTCTTCCTCACCGTGTTCGTGCTGCCGGTGATCGGCGCGATCGCCGACCGGTCGGCGCACAAGAAGCGGCTGCTCGCCGCGGCGGCGTTCACCGGCGCCGGCGCGACCATCGCGTTCGCGTTCGTCACCGGTGAGCGCTACCTGCTCGGCGGCGCGCTGTTCCTGGTCGCGAACATCTCCTTCGGCGCCGCCGTGGTCGTCTACAACTCGTTCCTGCCGCAACTCGGCGGCCCGGACGAGCGCGACGGCATCTCCAGCCGCGGCTGGGCCATCGGCTACCTCGGCGGCGGTCTGCTGCTCGCGCTGAACCTCGTCGCAGTCACCATGCTCAGCGAGGAGGGCAACGCCCAGCGCACGCTGGACCTGGCCCGCTGGTCGATCGTGTCCGCCGGCGTGTGGTGGGCGGCGTTCACCCTGGTCCCGCTGCGCTGGCTGCGCGAGCACCCCACCGCCGCCGCGTTGCAGGCGGGCGGCAACGTGCTCACCGACGGGTTCCGGCAGCTCGGGCGCACCCTGCGCGAGCTCAAGACGTACCCGCTGACGCTGTTCTTCCTGCTCGCGTTCCTGGTCTTCAACGACGGCATCCAGACCGTCATCACCCTGGCCAGCCAGTACGGCACCGAGGAGCTGCGACTGGACCAGAGCACGCTGATCGTCACCATCCTGCTGGTGCAGTTCCTCGCGTTCGGTGGCGCGCTGGCCCTCGGCGCGCTCGCCAAGCGCATCGGCGCCTGGAAGACCGTGCTGCTGTCGCTGGTGCTCTGGACCGGTGTGATCATCGCCGCGTTCCGGCTGCCGGCCGAGGCGCCCGTGCCGTTCATGATCCTCGGCGGCTGCATCGGCCTGGTCCTCGGCGGCAGCCAGGCGCTGAGCCGGTCGCTGTTCAGCCAGCTCATCCCGGCCGGCAAGGAAGGCGAGTACTACGGCTTCTACGAGATCAGCGACAAGGGCACCAGCTGGCTCGGCCCGCTGGCGTTCGGCCTGGTGTTCCAGCTGACCTCGTCGTACCGGGTGGGCCTGGTGTCGCTGTTGATCTTCTTCGTGGTCGGCTTCGCGCTGCTCGCCGCCGTGCCGATGCGCCGGGCCATCATCGCCGCCGGCAACACCCCGCCCCGGGTGCTCTGACGGGTCGATCATCGCGGACCGGATCCGGCGGCGTCGATGGACTAGGCTGCCCCGACGTGACCGACGACGCCGCCCCGACCTGCCTGGCCCGTCCCCTGCCGGGGCCGGGCGACGACCGAGCCGCCGGCTGCGCCGCCGCCCGCGGCGTCGACGGCCGGCCGCTGCACGCCGCCGCCCTGAAGTTCTTCTGGGGGCCGATGGACTGCGGCAAGTCCACCATGGCGTTGCAGATGAACCACAACCACGCCCGCCAGGGCCGCCGCGGCCTGGTCACCACCCGCATCGACCGCTCGCTGGGCCCGCAGGTCACCACCCGCATCGGCCTGGCCCACGAGGCCGTCGAGGTCACCGACGACCTGGACCTGCGCGACCTGGTCCGCGACGCCTGGGCCGAAGGGGTACGGGTGGACTACCTGATCTGCGACGAGGCGTCGTTCTACAACCTCGAACACGTCGAGCAGATGGCCGAACTGGTCGACCGGTTCGACGTCGACGTCTACGCCTTCGGGCTGGCCACCGACTTCCGCTCCTGCCTGTTCCCGGCCGCGCAGCGGCTGTTCGAACTGGCCGACGAGGTGGCCCGCATCCAGGTCGAGGTGCTGTGCTGGTGCGGGCGGGAAGGGCTGCTCAACGCCCGGGTCGTGCAGGGCGCGGTGGTCCGCGAGGGCGCCCAGGTCGTCATCGGCGACACCGTGGACACCGCCGACGTGCGCTACCAGGTGCTGTGCCGGCGGCACTACCGCTCCGGGGACCTCGGCCCCCGCGCCTGAGCCTCAGAACGGGTCCCCGCACACCCGCCACGACCCGCCCTCCGACACGATCGGCAACTCACGTTCCTCGCTGCCGCCGCCGTCACGGTTGATCCGCACGATCACCGTCCCGGTCGGCTTGCCGGAGCGGGTCGCCACCGACACGTCGACGATCTCGTAGCCGCTGACCTGCGGCGGCGTACGCACCCAACTGCCGAAGCCGGCCTTGCTCCACCTGCCCCGGGCCTCGGCGCACAGCCGCTCGTACGCCGCGTCGGTGTCCCCGGCGGCGACGTCGCGGAAGAACCCGTCGGCGGTCTCCCGGACCGGCCCGTCGGACTGGAGCACCACCTGCGCGTTCCACACCGCCAGCCCGGCCACCCCGATCAGGCAGGTGCCCACGCCGAGACCGGCGATCAGCACGCCCGCGCGTAGCGGCCGGCGCCGCCGGGCCGTGTGGTGCCACTCCTGCTGCCTGCCCATCACCGTCGACGGTAGGCAACCGGAACGCGCCGCGCAGGCGGTTGCGCCGCGCGCCCGTGGCGGGCCGAAGATGTCAGGGGGCGGCGGCAGACTGCCGGTACGCCCGATCGGGCAGCCGTTCTGCCTCTGCCCCCGCCCGCAGGGCTGACCGGTCCGCGCGACGGCTCAGCCGCGACGGCGGGCGCGGGCCGCCCAGATCGCGTACGCCGGATCGCGGTCCAGGTTGTGCCGGTCCCGGTCGTAGCGGCGGGTGGTACGCGGATCGGCGTGCCCCATCGCGTCCTGCACGTCCTCCAGCGGCACCCCCTCGGAGCGGGCCGTGGTGGCGAACGCGTGGCGCAGCGAGTGCGGTGACAGCTTCGCCCAGGCGGCTATCCCGGCCCGCTGCGCGAGGCGGCGCACCAGCCGGAACACGGCATGCCGGTCCAGCCGGCCGCCGGTCGCGGTGACCAGCAGCGGACCGGTCAGCTCCGGCACCGTCACGCCCTGCGCCTCGGCCCGCGCGGTCAGGTAGGCGTCGAGGGCGTACGCGGTGCCCGGGGTGAGCGCGCGCCGGCGTACCTTGCCGCCCTTGCCGACGAAGCGGACGCTGCGGTGACCGCGCTCCGTGCCCAGGTCGGACACGTCCAGCGCGACCAGTTCCCCCACCCGCAGCCCCAGGTCGGCCAGGAGCGCGACGGCGGCCCGGTTGCGGGCGGCGGTCGGGCCGGTGTCGGCCTCGGCGGCGGCGATCAGCGCGTCGACCTCCTCCGGCGTCAGGCCGACGGTGGCGGAGTGGTCCCGGTCCACCCGCGGCCGGTCCGCCGCCGACACCGGGTTGGCGGTCACCGCGCCCAGCTTGGCGAGGAAGTCGTACCAGCTCGACAGCGCGGACAACCGGCGCGCGACGGTGGCCGGCGTGAGCGTCCGGCCGTCGCGCCCGCGCGGCGTGGACTCCAGCTCCCGGCCGTAGGCGTTGACGTCGAGGAAGGTGGCCCGCAGCGGGTCGAGCCCCCGCTCGGCGCACCAGCTCAGCCAGCCGGTGACGTCACGGCGGTACGCGTCACGGGTGTGCTCGGACAGCCGCCGGTTGCGCAGCCACGCCTCGGTGACGTCGGCCGGGCCGGCGGGCAGGGCGGCGGTGCGGGCGCGCGGCAGCACCTCGGGGCGAAGCATGTGAGAAAGGCTCTCAGCCCGCGGATGGTTTGGCGATCAGGCGCGCTGGTACGACAACGCGGGGTCGGCCGGCGCTCCGGCCTCCCCCGCGTCGGTGTGGACGGTCAGGCGGTGGTGAGCTGGCGGCGGCCGTTGCCCTCGGCGGGCGTGGCCACGGTGATCCGGCGCGGCTTGGCGCGCTCGGCGATCGGGATGCGCAGCGTCAGCACGCCGTTCTCGTAGCCGGCCTCCAGCCGGTCGGTGTCGAGCGTGTCGCCCAGGAACAGCTGCCGGGTGAACGTGCCCATCGGACGCTCGGCGGCGACCAGTTCGACGTTCTCGCCGCTGGGGCGGCGGCGCTCGGCGCGGACGGTCAGCACGTTGCGCTCGACGGTGCAGTCGATGCTGTCCGGGTCGACGCCGGGCAGGTCGAACGCCGCGTAGAAGTGATCACCGTCGCGGTAGGCGTCCAGGTGCATCACGGCGGGCCGGGCGGCGGTGCCGAAGAACTGCTCGGCGATCCGGTCGATCTCGCGGAACGGGTCGGTACGCATCAACATGGCTCTTGCCTCCTCGGTTCTCCTGGCCCAAGGTCTCAAGTTGAGTCTTGGTGACTCAAGTTCCTGGTTCTGTTTTAACGCGCCCGCGCCGCGTCGTCAACTCGCGCCGGCAGTGACTTCTCGAACCAGTGCTGCGCGTACGGGCCGCTGGTGAAGGCGGGGATCTCCCGGTAGCCGTGCCGGGCGTACAGGGCCCGCGCCTCGACCAGGTCGGAGCGGGTGTCCAGCCGGATCCGCGTCGCCCCGCCACCGACGGCGTACGCCTCGATCGCGGCGATCAGCGCCGCTCCACCACCGGCGCCACGGTGCTCCGGGCGCACGTACACCCGGGTCAGCTCGGCCCAGTCCGGCTGCCACCGCAGCCCGGCGCACCCGGCGAGCCGGCCGTAGCGGCGGGCCAGCACCAGCAGCCCGGTCGGCGGGACCAGATCGTCGCTCGGGTCCTCGGCCAGCGCGGCGTCCACCTCACCCGGCCGCTCCGGACGCCCGTACCAGCGGCGCACCATCTCCGCCATGTACTCGCGCAGCACCAGCGTCGCGTCCGGCTCCTCCGGGCGTACGACGTGCGTGCTCCAGCCGCTCACGGCCCGGTCCGCCAGTAGACGCCCTGCTCGCGGGTGAGCAGCATGTCGTCGATCAGGTAGCGGCGCAGCGTCACGTGGTCGGCCTCGCCGCCCTCGCACCACCGGCGCAGCGCGTCGTCCACCTCCCGCTCCGGATAACGACGTCCCGGCTCGAAGGTGCGTTCGGTGATGTGTTCCAGCAGCACGCGGCGGCGTCCGCGCTGCGCCGGCTGCTGGGTCAGCGCGCCGTCGCGCAGGAACGTGCGCAGGATCATCTCGCGCGGGTTCGCCGCCGGGGCTACCGGCGACGCCGCCCCGGCCCGGGCGAACTCGCGCAGCCGCTCGGCGTCGACCCGCAGCCCATCCCCGTCGTCGGCGAGCACACCGGTGTCGGTGAGACGGCGTACGGCCACCGCGGCGTCGCGGGCCGGCAGCCCGGTGCGGGCCACCACGGCAGACAGGTCCCGGGCGCCGAGCACGATCGCGGCGAACACGGTCCGGCGGCGCTCGTCGGCGAGCGCCCCGGCGAGGGCATGAGCGGTCATGGCGGGCAGCCTGTCAGCAACCCACCCGGTCCGGCCAGGCGTTTTCCGGCCGCCGATGTCACAGCCGCCGGTGCATGACGTGCAGCCCGACCCGGCCCAGCGTCGGGTGGGCGAACGACTCCGGCACGGTGCCGATCACCGTGAAGCCCAGCCGCCGGTACAGCTCCACCGCCGCCGTGTTGGTCTCCACCACGGCGTTGAACTGCATCGCGGCGAAGCCCTGCCGCCGGGCCCAGTCCAACGCGTCCTCGCACAGCGCACGGCCCACGCCCCGGCCGCGCGCATGCGCCGCCACCATGAAGCTCGCGGTCGCCACGTGCGAGCCCGGCCCGGGCCGGTTCGGGCCCATCTTCGCGGTGCCGCGCACCGTGCCGTCGTGGTCCACCGCGACCGAGGTACGCCCCGGCGGCCGCTCCACCCACACCTCGCGCGCCGTCTCCGGCGACCAGTCCGGGTCGTACGCGAACGTGTCGGCGGCGGTCACGACGTCGGCGAAGATCGGCCAGACCTGGTCCCAGTCGGCGTCGGCGTAGTCACGAATCCTCATCGCCGGGCACGCTAACCGTCGCCCCGGCCGTCCGGCCACCGGTTTCCGTCCACCCGGCCGAGGGTCACGGGGCATCGACGGCCCGCCGGTGCGGTCCATCATGGGCAGGTGGCCGAATCAGTCGCCGACGTCGATCGGAGCCAGGCCGCCGCGCCCGGTGGCCCGCCGCCCGCCGGTCCGCGTACCGCAGCGCCCCTGGTGGTGGGCGCGGTCCTCACCGTCGTGCTGCTGTCGCTCGCCGGCCGCTACGGCTACCACCGCGACGAGCTGTACTTCCTGCTGTGCGGCCGGCACCTTGACTGGGGCTACGTCGACCAGGGGCCGCTCGTGCCGGCGCTGGCGCGGCTGGCCGACACGATCGCGCCGGGCAACCTGGTCGTGCTGCGTACCCCGGAGGCGTTCATCGGCGGCGCGGCGGTGGTGCTGGTCGCCGCGATCGCCCGGCAGTTCGGCGCCGACCGCGTCACCCAGACGGCCGCGGCGGTGCTCGCCGCTGCCTCGGGCATCGTGCCGGCCGGCGGGCACCTGCTCAGCACCACGAGCGTCGACCTGCTGGTGTGGCTGGCCGCGGCGCTGTGCGTGGTGCGGATGCTGCGCACCGGCGACAGCCGGTGGGCGCTCGGCGCCGGGCTCGCGCTCGGCGTCGGCCTGCTCAACAAGCCGCTGCCCGCCCTGCTCGGCGTCGGCCTGGTCGCCGGTCTGCTGATCGCCGGGCCGCGCCGGCTGCTGCGCGACCGGTGGGTGCTCGCCGGCACGGGCGTCGCCGTGCTGCTCGCCGCGCCGTACGTGGCGTGGCAGGCCGCGCACGGCTTCCCGCAGCTCGACGTCGCCGCGTCGATCGCCGACGGCGACAGCTCCTACAGCGGCCGCATCGACGCGCTGGTGCTCCAGTTCCTGATCATCAGCCCGTTCGCGGTTCCGGTGTGGGTCGCCGGGCTGGTCGCGCTGCTGCGCCGGCCGTCCTGGGCGGCGTACCGGTCGCTGGCCTGGGCCTGGCTGGTCGTCGTCGCGATCGTGCTGGTGGCCGGCGGCAAGGGCTACTACGACGCGCCGCTGCTGCTGGTGCTCACCGCCGCCGGGGTGGTGCCGGCCGTCGAATGGGCGCGGCGGGGCGCGCCCCGGGTCCGGCAGGCGCTGCTGGTCACCGCCGCCGTGCTGATGGCCGCGAGCAGCGCGGTGCTGCTGCTGCCCACGCTGCCCGCCGACCGGCTGCCCGGGTTCGTGGTCGCGGCGAACTACGACGCGGGCGAGACCATCGGCTGGCCCGAGTTCGCCGACTCGGTCGCCGCCGTGCACCGCGCCCTGCCCCCGGCCGAGCGGGGCCGGGCGGTGGTGCTGACCGGCAACTACGGCGCGGCCGGCGCGCTGGCCCGGTACGGTCCGGCCCGGGGACTGCCGCGCGCGTACTCCGGGCACAACAGCATGGCCACGTTCGGCCGGCCGCCCGACGACGCGGACGTGGTGATCGTCGTCGGCTGGTCCCGCCCGGACCGGTTGCGCGCCTGGTTCACCGAGGTCACCGAGGCCGGCCGGGTCGACCAGCGGGTCGACGTCGACAACGACGAGAACGGCGAGCCGATCTTCGTCGCCCGAGGGCTGCGCCGTCAGTGGTCGCAGATCTGGGACTCCGAGGTACGGCACGGCTCCTGACATACTTGCCGCCATGCTCTGGGGAGTCAGCGGGTCGATCTTCCTCCTCGACTACCTCGGCGCGGTCGCCGTGGCCGTCGCGATCGCGGTCGCGGTACGCGAACTGACCGGCCGCCGTGCCCGGGGCGCGACGCCCGACCGGGTCGAGCTGGCGTACCTGACCGACCGGGCGCTGCTGGCCTGCCAGCTCGGGGTGGCCGCGCTGCGCCGCGCCGGTGGCGTCGAGATCGGCGAGCTGGCCACCCTGCGTGCGCAGGGGCGTCCCCCGGCCGGTTCGCCCGCGCTGGTGCGCGCCCTGCACAGCGCGCTGCGCCACCCGCAGACCTGGGCCGCGGTGCTCGCCGACCCGGAGGTGGGCCGGGCGCTGCGCCGTACGGTCGGGCGGCTGGTCCGCGACGGCTGGCTGCTCACCCGCGCGCAGCGGCGGCGGATCGCGCTGGGCACGGTGCCGCTGTTCGCGGTCGCCGCGGTCGGGCTGACCCGGCTCGTGGACAGCGCCGTCGAGGGGCGCTCCGCCGGTGGTCCCGCCTCGGTCGCCGGGCTGCTGCTCTGCTGCCTGGCCACCGCCCTCGGCGGCTGGTGGCTGACCGAGGTGCCGGAGACCGGGTCCGCCGCCCGGCGCCTGCTGCGGCGGCTGCGCCGCGAGCACGCCGACCTCGACCCCGAGCGCCGCCCGGTCTGGCAGGGCCGCGACACCGACACGCTGCTCACCGGAATGGCCCTGTTCGGCCCCCGCCCCCTGCTCGCCGTGGACCCGGCCTTCGCCGTCCAGGTGGGGATCGACCCGGACCGGGACCGCCCGCGCCCCGACCGCAAACCCGCCCGCCGCTGACCGAACCCCCCATTTCGGGTCGATCATGAGGTTGACGGTGTCCGGCGCCCGGTTTGTCCGGTACAACTTCATGATCGACCCGGCGGTGGCAGGCCCGCCGGTTTCCTTGTCTTGAGGGGCGGGAAGGCTCGGGCATGGCCGAGACATTCGTGAGCGAAGACCTGAAGACACTGCAGGCGATTGCGCGCGGGGCCGGGATACAGGAGGTCGACCGCCTGTCGCCGGACCAACTGGTCGAGGCGCTGCGCCGCGCCGGGGTGACCGACGGTACGCAGGACCAGTGGCCGCCCCAGCCGATCGAGGACCCGGCTCACCTGGCCGGGCTGCCCCGCAGTTCGCTGAAGCAGGGCGACGAGAGCACCGGCGGCCGGGCCGCCGAGGAGTCGATCGGTGCCATGCCCGGCGAGTCCGGCACCGAGATCAACGACCGTACGGAACGCTGACCGGTATCGCACAAGGGGCCGCCCCCGGTGACTCCCGGGGGCGGCCCCACGCTCGACCGTGCGGGATCAGTGCATCCCGGCGGCCGCCGCCTCCTCACGGACCCGGCGCTCGTCACCGCTGAGCGTGTTCAGGGGCTTCTCCTTGATGAACAGCACGACGACCAGGGCGAGCAGCGCGAACGGCGCGCCGATGAGGAACATCTCCGACGTGGCGGTGCCGTAGACCTCCTGCACGATCCGCAGCACCGGCTCCGGCAGGGCCGACAGATCCGGCACCTCGGCCGATCCGCCGCCGGTGGCCAGCGGCCCGAGCTTCTCCGTGGTCAGCGACGTCACCCGGTTGGCCAGGACCGCGCCGAGCGCGCTGACCCCGACCGCGCCGCCCATGCTGCGGAAGAACGTCAGCACCGAGGTCGCCGCGCCCAGCTCGGCGGCCGGCACGTCGTTCTGCGCGGCCAGCACCAGGTTCTGCAGCAGCATGCCCACACCGACGCCCAGCACCGCCATGTACACCGAGAGCATCGGCACGCTCGTGTTCGCGTCGATGGTGCTCAGCAGCAGCATGCCGACCGTCATCACCGCGGCGCCGGCGACCAGGAACATCTTCCACCGGCCGTACTTGGTGATCAGCTGACCGGCCACGGTCGAGGAGACCAGCAGGCCGAGGACCATCGGCAGGCTCATCAGGCCGGCCGCTGTGGGCGACTTGCCGAGCGAGGTCTGGAAGTACTGCGACAGGAACACCGTGCCGCCGAACATCGCCACGCCCACCAGGATGCTGGCCACCGTGGTGAGGCTGACGGTGCGGTTGCGGAAGATCCCCAGCGGGATGATCGGCTCCTCCGTGCGGGACTCGACGAACACGGCGAGCGCGAGCAGCGCCAGCCCGCCGCCGACCAGCAGCGCGGTCCAGCCGGACGCCCAGTCGAACTTGTTCCCGGCCAGCGACGACCAGATCAGCAGCGTGGACACACCCGAGGTGATCAGCAGGGCGCCGAGCCAGTCGATGCGGACCCTGCGGCGGACCACCGGAAGGTGCAGCGTCTTCTGCAGCAGCGCGATGGACAGCAGGCTGAACGGCACACCGATCAGGAAGCACCAGCGCCAGCCGAGCCAGGACGTGTCGACCAGGACGCCGCCGATCAGCGGGCCGGCGATGGTGCCGACACCGAAGACCGCCCCGAAGATGCCGGCGTACCGGCCCAGCTCACGCGGCGGGATCATGGCCGCCATGACGATCGTGGCGAGCGCCGTCATGCCGCCCGCGCCGATGCCCTGGATGACCCGGCTGAGCAGCAGCACCTCGACGTTCGGGGTGAATCCGGCGACCAGCGAGCCGACCACGAACAGGCCGAGGGACAACTGGATCAGCAGCTTCTTGCTGTAGAGGTCGGCCATCTTGCCCCACAGCGGCACCGTCGCGGTCATCGCCAGCAGCTCGCTGGTGACGATCCAGGTGTAGACGGTCTGGCTGCCGTCGAGGTCGGCGATGATCCGGGGCAGCGCGTTCGCCACCACCGTCGAGGCGAGGATCGCCACGAACATGCCGACCATCAGGCCGGACAACGCCTGGAGAACCTCCCGGCGTGACATCCGCGTACCCGTCTCGGCGGGCGGAACAGTGGCGGTGGTCATCGAACTCCTTGTCGTGTGCGCGGGCGGGCGGCCGCGGCCGGTACGGATGGGAGGGGTCAGGACGGATCGGGCAGGCCGGCCGCGACGGCGGCGAACGCCTCGGCGGTCAGCTCGCGCAGCGTCGTCGTGTCGGGTCGCTCGACCCACTGCATGAGGGCCGTGCGGAAGACCGCGCCGGCGACAGTGGTGACGAGCGTCGGGTGGCCGTGGCACGGGTCGAGGCCCAGCCGGGCGGCCACCGCCGCGACGATCACCTGCTCGGTCTCGGCGTTGCCGCTGATCAGACGCGGAAGAAGCGACGGGTTTGCCGCGATCACCCGCAGCCGCAGCAGCCACACCTCGCGGTCGGCCTCGACGGCTTCGACGACGTCGCCGAAGGCCAGCCGCAGCGCGTCGAACGCGGACAGCTCCGGCGGGGCGGCGACGATGCGGGCGGCCAGCACCTCGCGGTCGGTCGGCTGGTCGCCGAGCAGCGCCTCGTCCTTGCTGGGGAAGTAGTTGAAGAAGGTGCGGGCCGACACGTCGGCGGCCTCGCTGATCTCCTCCACCGTCACCTGGTCCAGGCCGCGCTCGGCGACCAGCCGAAGCGCGGCGGCGCTGAGGGCGGCGCGGGTCTGCCGCTTCTTGCGGTCGCGCAGGCCGGGGCGGCTCTGATCCGTGGTCACGCCACGACCCTAAAAGCGATCTTGCAGGGACTGCAAACTTTTAGTCAGTGAAGTGATGCGTGACGCAGCGGTGCCGGAAAACGGGTTGAGAGCGGTTCCGCACGTCCCGTACGGTTCCCCGCACTCCTGTCGCAGCGAAGAAGGACGATTCCGCGTGACCCCTCCTGCTCTCTAGAACCTGACACGTTCCCCACGCCTGTAGCCGTCGCCTGCGCGACGGCTCCCCGGGCTGCCCTCGCGCGCCCGGCCACAGCGTCCGAGGCCGCGCGTAATCGGCCTCGCGTCAGGTCTTCAGAGATCAGGTCTCCATGTCATCCCAACCTCATATCGTGCTGCCCTGGGTCGTACGCCGGACCCGCCTTCCGCTGCTGTCGCTGCGCTGCGTCATCTGCCGGGCGGAGACGGCCACCGCCGCCCGGGGCCGGTTCCGCGTCAACGCCAACGGCAAGCTGCTGGACGTCTGGCTGCTGGTGCACTGCGTGTCCTGCGGCCGGACCAGCAAGCTCACCGTCCGTGAGCGGGCAGCGGTCAGCTCGTTCGATCCCACCGACCTGCACGGCCACCAACTCAACGATCCCGACCTGGTGGCGGCCACACTGCTGGACCCGGCGTTCGCCCGGCGCTGCCACTTCACCCTCGACTGGACCGGAGCGTGGCGCCTGGACGCGCCGGTCGTACCGCTCGACGGGTGGCCGGTGCAGGTGAACGTCACGTTCGACGACCCGGTGCCGGTGCGCCCGGACCGGCTCATCGCCCACCGGTTCGGCCTCACCCGGTCCGAGGTGCTGCGCCGGGTCAAGTGCGACATCCCGCTGAACCGTCCGACGAGCACCGCATTCACCTTCACGGTGCTGGCGGAGGACTGACCGGGGCGTGGTCGCGGCGGCATTCCCGCCGCGACCACGCCTCACCCGCCGCTCGCGGCGCCGCCCCGTACCGCGGCGAGTTCGGCCTCGATCAGGGCGGCGGCCCGGTCGGCGCCCCCGGCGGCGCGGGCCTGCCGCTTCAGCTCGGCGCTGCGGGCCAGCACGACGGGGTCCGATGTGAGGGCCAGCAGCGCCGCACGCAGCTCCGCGGCGGTGACGTCGCCCGAGTCGACGACCCGGGCGACGCCGAGCGCGGCCAGCTGCTCGGCGTTCGCGAACTGGTCGGCCGCCTGCGGTACGGCGATCATCGGCGTCCCGCAGTAGAGACCTTCGCTGCTGCCGCCCATGCCGGCGTGGGTGACGAAGGCATCCGCCTGCTCCAGTACGGCCAGCTGCGGCACCCACCGGTGGACCTCGACGCTGTCCGGGACGGGACCGAGTTCGGCCGGGTCGACGTGCTCGCCGATCTGCAGGACGGTGTGCCAGCCGGGCAGGTCGCCGAACGCGGCGACGCAGCGGCGGTAGAACTCGGGCTGCCGGGTGAAGGCGGAGCCGAGCGAGACGAGCAGCACCTTCCCGGCGTGCTCCGGTCGTACCCAGGAACCCTGCTCGGCGCGGTCGCCCAGCACTGGGCCGACGAAGCTGTAGACCGACCGGTCGACGCGGTCGGCGTTCGGCTGGAGCGCCTCCGGCGGCAGGACGAGGCTGCGGGGCGGCCGCCCCTGGAACGCCATGCTGTCGGTGACCGACGAACCCTCCGCGGTCAGCCATGCCGTGAACCGCCGGTAGTAGTCGGCGCCGCGCGGATCGGCCCGCATCGCCTCCACGACGGGTGCCATCTCCTGTTCGTAGCCGTCCCAGGCCACGAACGTCGAGGACAGCTGGACGGCCGGGATCCCCCACTGCTCGCCGAGCAGCCGGGCCGGCGCGCCGGCGATGTCGTAGAGGAACAGGTCCGGCCGGTCGTCGGCGTAGGCGGCCCGCAGCTGCGGCAGCATGGCGATCGCGTCGTCGAGGAAGAGCGTGAGCTGTGCGATGGGGTCGTCGATGCCGGCGCCGCCGTCAGCGGGCAGCGTCGAGGCGTACGGCTTCAGCTCCGCGCCGGTTGACCGGATGACCTCGGCGAAGGCGGGGTCGTTGGCGTACGTGACCCGGTGGCCGCGCCGCACCAGGGTACGGATGATCTCCAGGCTCGGGTTGACGTGCCCGTGGAACGGGATGCTGACCATGGCGATGTGCGGCAAGTGATCTCCTGATCTCTGCTGAGACGAGACGGTCCGTCTCGCTTGCCCAGCAGAGCACGGCACGACCACCTCCGTCAAGACGATACGTCTCGTCTCGCGGTAGGCTGCCGCTGTGACTCCACAGCCCACCCGCCGCAACGAGCAGTCCCGCCGCGCGATCCTCGCCGCCGCCCTGGAGCTGCTGACCGAGACCGGCTATTCGGCCCTGACCGTCGAGGCGATCGCCGCCCGCGCCGGGGTCGGCAAGCAGACCATCTACCGCTGGTGGCGCGGCAAGGGCGCGGTCATCCTGGACGCGCTCGCCGACGACATGCCGGAGGTGATCGCGCTGCCCGACACCGGTGACCTGCGGGCTGATCTGCGTGCGGTTCTCCGGGCCACAGTCGCCGAGTTCGCCGATCCCCGGCTGTCCGCCACCACCCGTGCCATCACCATCGAGACGCTCACCGATGAGGAACTGGCCGCCCAGGCGCGCGACCGGCTGCTCCGTCCTCAGTTGAACGCGGTCCGCGCCCGGCTGGAGGCCGCCCGCGAGGCCGGCCAGGTACGCCCCGACGCTGCCCTGGACCTGGTGGTGGAGCTGCTGTTCGGTCCGCTGTACCACCGCTGGCTGCTGCGCAACGGCCCGCTGACCGACGACTACGCCGACGGCATCGTCGACCTGGTCGTCACCGCGGTCACCCCGTCGACGAACGCTGGCCGCTAGCCAGTCGTCTGCGGTCTATCCTGCGGCCAGTTCCTGCGACAGCCGATCGAGCCCAGCCCTTATCAGCTTTCCGTAGCCGTCGTCGCCGAGCGCGCCGATCCCCTCCCGGGCCCGCCGGAGGTGGTCCCGGGCCTGGTCGAGTTCACCGAGCTTGCGGTGGCACTCCGCCAGGTTCAGATGCAGCGACGGGTACAGCCCGGCGACAGACATCGGCACCCCGGCCTGCGCGACCCGCTCGTCGGTGAGCAGGTCGGCCGCCGCGAGCGCCCGCCGGTCCCAGGCCAGTTCCTGGCGTACGTCGTCCTGCACGTCGGCCATCGCGTGGGCGAGGACGCAGACGTGCAGGGGGTCGCCCTGTTCCCTGTTGATCTCGTCCCAGATCCGGGCGAACAGGTCGCGGGCCTCCTCCCGTCGGCCGTGCTGGTGGTGCATCTGTACGCCGTCGTTGATCCGGGTCAGCGTCGCGTCGAACACCATCCCCTGCTCCCTGGGATCGGCTGCGGTGGCGTGATCGTACGCCGACAGCGGCCCTCTGAACCCGCCCGCACATAACTGTCATTATGGTGTAGTGCCGATTTGTCCTCTTTGACCGTAGGGATAAGTGGATTGACGTTACCGGTAATCCGTTAATAGGTGTGCCGACGTGGCACCGGCGAGCCGGGCACCGTCGGCTCCCGGCCTGCTCGACAATCCACGGGTGACGTCGACTTGCCCTGTGCGCCAGATGACCGGCTCACCTCCCGCACTGCACTACTACGTGCTGTACGACGCCGCCGGCGCGCCGGAAGGACTGTTGGCCGAGGAGTTCCTGCTCGCGGCGGACTACTCCTCCGCGGGGCTGGTGAGCGGTGGCTGGATCCGGTCCGAGGGGCGTTGGCACGAGGCGTCGGCCACCAGCCGGCGGCTACGTGCGGCCGCCGGGTTACGCGAGCGGGTGACGCCCGTCGACCGCGACGCGGCGGCGGCGCTCTATCGAGATCTCTGCGGCGCGGACCTGCCGGACGAGGACACCCTGCGGGCGTGCTTCGGCGCCCCTCCGGCTCAGCCGCCCTCCCCTTTGCGGCTGGGCGACTCCGGACCCCGGCCGGGGTTCCGTGAGACGCGCGTCTACCGGATCCTGTTCGCCGGCGAACTGAGCCCGGACGATCTCACGGCACTCAGCGAGGCGTGGCAGATGCCGATCACCGGCGACCCGGCGGATCCCGGGACGCGCATCCTGGGAGCGGTGCGCCGTCAGGTCCGAGGCGACGCCTTCCGCTGGGATCTGCGCCGCGTCGCCGCGGGCGCTGCCTGGGGACTGGACGTGACCTGCGACCTTCTCGGCGACCGCGATGAAGCCGTAGGGGTGCTGCTGCACGGTCTGACGACCCGGATGCGCGAGCAGGGGATGGTTCCCGTCACCGTCGACCGGTTCCGCTGACGCCCTACCTCGCGAACGGCCTGGTCACCTCGAAGGGCTCGGGGAACCGTACGGGGATCCGGGCCTCCGCACTCCTGCGGTCGAGGAACGCCTTCGTCACGGCGAACCTGTCGAAGACGGGCGGCAGCGGGCGGAGCCTGCGGTCCAGCGACACGAAGAAGTTGTCCCAGTGGATCGGCACGATGAGGCCGGGCCGCGTCGCTTCCACCACGTGCCGCCAGTAGTCGTCCTGGAACCGCCGAGGCTGAACACCCAGGGCGCCTGTGGCGAGGTAGAGGACGTCGACGTCGAGCCCGTCGAACTTGCCGGGTACGAAGTTGGCGCTCGGATGGATCAGCAGCGAGCCGCCGGGATGGGTGACGAAGAAGGAGAAGCATCCGCCGTCGCGGTAGCTGCCTGCCCGGACTGGCGGGACGAGCGGTTCGTCGATCGTGCCCGGGAACCTGTTGCCGGGGCTGTGGACGGCGGCGAGCACACGCACGGTGAACGCGCCGACCGTGTGCTCGCCGCCGTCCGCGATGCGCGTCATCGACTCCTCGGCGAGGCCCGCGCCACGCCCCACGTTCAGGGTCGACTCGGAACCGAAGAGCCTGCCCCCGAGATGCTTGACTATCTCGGGGGCGTCCATGACGTGGTCGTAGTGGGAGTGGGCGACGAAGAGCGCGTCGAGACGGGTCACCCCGGCCCGGGCGAGAGCGCCGGTGATCCGCCCGAGGTCGGGTGCGACGCGACCGAACGCGACACGGAGCAGCGAGGGCCTGCTCAGGAAGCCGTCGATCAGGATGCCGGACGCCCCGTCGGACAGCCAGACGGTCGTGGTGCCGAAGAACACGGCTTCGACAGACGTCCCGCCGCCCGAGCCCATGCGCAGATGGTAGTGCGCTGGGGCGGTGTCAAAGTCAGTAGTGCTGGGCGCACCTCACTCGCTGGTCGACAGCGCCTCCAGCCACGGGTCGTCTCGCCCGGTGGAAAGGTGCTGGACGTACCCAGGACCGAGGATGAGGTGGTCGATGAACCCGGCAACGTCGTCGGCCAGCTTGGCGAAACTGGCAAGGTCGCTGTCGGTGTACCAGACGATGTTCAGGTCGGAGAACCACCACACCTCGCCGGTTGCACGCTCAACGAAGACGGGATTCTGCAGGACGTCCGCGACCACGCACCAGCGCGTAGCACCGCCCGGCAGGTCGTCGGCCATCCACGGTGTATGGCGCACTGATGCTGCCGACCACAGCCGCATGTCGCCGGTGCTTCCACAGTCGGCCCCGTCGGCGAGGCGGAGGAACTCGGCGTAACCGGGGGCGATGTCGTCGAGTGGCTCGTCCAGAGGGACCGGCGGTGGCAGCTCCAGCGGCCCGTACGGCGGTGCAAGCCGTGCCAGAGCCGCAGCGATTCGACGGACGGAGTCGATCAAGCGCATCCCTCACTTACTGGTCACCGGTACGGTAGGCGTCGGCAGCGGCTGTCACGTCGGGGCCGCCGCCCGTCGGACTTCTGCGCCACTGCATGACAGCTCAGACGGCGATGGTGCCTGAGCTGGAGTGACCGCTCGGCGTGTCGGAGATCGAAATGTGGCGAGGCCTCCGATGGATGGTTCAACCTCGGCGCCGACAACGAATGGCTGTGACCGACTTCGACACACCCTAATGGCCGTCCGGAACGGCGCCGCGGGTGCTGCGCAGGCTCCACAGGATCGACACCGCGATCGTCACCACGATCACGCCGAGGGTGACCGGGATGGGCAGCTTGCCGACCGGCGTCTCCGGCAGGATCAACTTCACGCCGGCGAAGGCGAGCAGGACGGCCAGGCCGTAGTGCAGGTGCACGAAGCGGCGCAGCAGCCCGGCGAGGCAGAAGTAGAGGCTGCGCAGGCCGAGGATGGCGAAGGCGTTGGCGGTCCAGACGATGAACGTGCTGGTGGTGATGGCCAGGATCGCGGCGACGCTGTCGATCGCGAAGATCAGATCGGTGGTCTCCACCGCGATCAGGACGACGAACAGCAGCGTCGCGACCCGCTTGCCGTCGATCCGGGTGAAGAACCTGTCACCGTGGAAGGCCGGGGCGGTCGGAACGATCCGCCGGACCAGCCGGACGACCGGGTTGCGCTCCGGCGGGGTCTGCTCGCCGTGGCGGAACGCCATCTTGTAGCCGGTCCAGACGAGGAACGCGCCGAACACGTACGCGGTCCAGAAGAACGTCTCCAGCATCTCGGCGCCGACGAAGATGAAGACCAGCCGGAACACCAGGGCGCCGATGACACCCCAGAACAGCACCTTGTGCTGGAACGCGGCGGGCACGGCGAAGTAGCTGAAGATCAGCGCGAAGACGAAGACGTTGTCGATCGACAGCGCCTTCTCGATCAGGTAGCCGGCGTAGTAGGTGCCCGCCACGTCACCGCCCTGCCAGAGCCACAGGACGACGCCGAAGAGCAGACCGGCGGCGATCCAGATACCGGACCAGACCGCTGCCTCACGGAAGCCGATGACGTGGTTGTCGCGGTGCAGGAACAGGTCGACGGCGAGCATCGCCGCGATCGCCAGCATGAGTACGGCCCAGATCCACAGGGACACTGACATACCGAAGGAAGACCTCTCGCCCCGGGCCGGCGGGTGCCGGCACTGCTGGACGAAGGTCTCCCCGGGCCACGCCGGTGGTGGCTGCACCGCCGGGATCCGGATGGGCCGGGCCCGTACTGACGGCGATGCGCGGATCGTCGGGTACTCCCCCTCGAACTACGACCAATTATTCAGGAAGTGCGCTTCGCACGTCAAGGAGTCCGGCCCGTCGATAGGGTGACCCGATGGACGAAGACGCACGACGCCGGCACTCCTCGTCGTTCGGCGCAGCGGCCACCGCGTACGCCGAACACCGTCCCGACTACGCCCGGGCCGCCCTGCGGTGGGCGCTCGAACCCGCACCCGGTGCGCGGGTGCTCGACCTCGGCGCGGGCACCGGCAAGCTCACCGCCACGCTGGCCGAGGTGAGCGACGACGTGACGGCCGTCGAGCCGGACCCGGCGATGCTCGCCGAACTCCGCCGCACCCTGCCTGGCGTACGGGCGCTGCCCGGCAGCGCCGAGGCGATCCCGCTGCCGGACGCCTCCGTCGACGCCGTGGTCGCCGGCAACGCCATGCACTGGTTCGACATGGCAGTGGCCGGGCCGGAGATCGCCCGCGTCCTCTTCCCCGGCGGTGTCCTGGCCGGACTGTGGAACGTCGTGGACGACCGGGTCGACTGGGTGGCCGGGCTCGCGGCGGTCAGCGGCAGCGCCGCCATCGGCCCCCGGGACACGCCCGCGAGCTGGCGTATCGCCACGACCGGCATGCACCTGCCGAAGACCGGCGAGGCCCGGTTCGGCTCGCCCGAGCAGGCGGAGTTCCCGCACGGGCAGCGCCGGACCGCCGACTCGCTCGTGGCGACGCTCGCCACCCGGGCGGGGATGCTGGTGATGCCGGAACGGGAACGCACGGAGACGCTCGACCGTATCCGCGCGTACCTGGCGAGCCGGCCGGAGACCGCCGACGGCGAGTTCACGCTGCCGATGCTCACCTGTGTGCTGCGCGTGCGGCGATTGTGAACGGCGCGGACCTCCGCGCCACCGCCGCGGCGACGACCGCCGTACTGCGGCCCGCCGCCGGCCGGGACTGGACGGTACGCGCGGGAGACCTGGACTGGTCCTGCTGGACAACGGCCGCGCACATCGCGCACGACCTGATCGCGTACGCCGGTCAGGTGTCCGGCCGGCCCGAGGGCGGCTACCTCCCGTACGACCTGCGGGTACACGCGGACGCCGCGCCCGCCGAGGTGCTCACCGTCGTGGCGGCCGCGGCCGGGATCCTGGCCGCCACTGTCGACGCCGCGAGCCCGGACGACCGGGCGTGGCACTTCGGGCCGTGCGACCCGGGTGGTTTCGCCGCGATGGGCGTGGCCGAGATCCTCCTGCACACAGGCGACCTGACCCGGGGACTCGGCCTGGACTGGTCGCCACCCGCCGAGCTGTGTGCCCCTGTGATACGCCGGTTGTTCCCCGATGCGCCGGACGGCGAGCCGGCGCCGGTGCTGCTGTGGCTGACCGGCCGCGCGCCGCTCGGCGACCGGCCACGACGTACCTCGTGGACCTGGCAGGCGGCGCGCCCCTGAACGCTCAGCGGCGCCACCAGCGCCAACGGCGGCGCGGGCGGGCCGACGCGGCACGGGCTGGCTCCGGCGTCGTGACGACCGGCGCGGCGCGTTCCCGGTCGGCGCGCCAGCCGCGCACCGCCTCCTCGACGTTCACCGGGCGTACCACCACACGTGGCCCGGTCGGGGTACGCAGCCAGGCGACCACCTCGGTGTTGAGCGCCGCCACGTACGAGCGGACGGCCTCCTCGGTGGGCAGGTCACGCAGCTCGACCGGAAGCTGTTCGATGCGGCGGCGCAACTGCAGCGGCGTGGGCAGCAGCAGGTCGGACGGGATCTGCTCGCGCTCCATGAAGCTGCGGATCCACCAGCCCTCGTCGTAGGGCGTGTCGCGCCCCGGGATGGGCTTGCCGGCACCCGGCAGGTTGTCGAACTCGCCGCGTTCCTGGGCCGAGCGGATCTGCGCCTCGACCGCGGCCTCCCAGGCTGTCGTCACCGCCGTCACCTCCCGTACCCACGGTAGCCGCCGCCGTCCGACAAGAGTCAGCGTCGCGCGGGGCCGAGCTGTTCCCGCGCGGGCCGCCGCGTAGCGTGCCCCCGGGGTGAGGGGGCGCCGGCGTGCGCGACTGGCTGATCGGCCTCGCTGTGGCGACGGCCTGCCTGGTCGGGAGCTGGGCGGTGCTGCTGCGCCTGCTCGGCTCATGAGAGCAGCGGCGGGCCGGACAGTCAGGGCAGGTGGCGGACGTGGCGGTGGCCGTCGCGGGGAAACGGCGCGCGGGCCGGCAGGACCTCGGCGAACGCGTACCCGCTCTTTTCCGCCACGCGGCAGGACGCCGGGTTGTCGACCTGGTGCAGCAGCTCCAGGTGGGTCAGCCCGGTGGCGGCGAACCGGGCGAACGCCCATCCGGTGACCGCCTCCACCGCGCGTGGCGCGACGCCCCGGCCCCGTGCCGGCGCGGCCGTCCAGTAGCCGACCTCGGCGGCCGGGCGGCCCGGGCGGACGTCCTTGAGCACCACACAGGCCGCCACCCGTTCCTCCTCCAGCACCGCGAACATGAACCGGTGACCGGCGGCCCAGCCCTGGTGGCTGCGGCGCAGGAACACCCGCGCCTGCGCCGGTCCGGTCACCGGATGTCTGGTCCAGGCACGCAGCACCGGATCCCGGTACGCCTCGATCAGCGCGTCGGCGTCACCGTCGCGCCACGGTCGCAGCAGCAGACCGGGCGCGGTCGCGGTCGCCGGCGCGGACAGCACGATCGACATGCGACAAGTATCCCCACCGCACCCGCCCGGCGCTGACCCCCGACTCCGGCGATCATGAAGTTAGCGGCCGTCGGTGACCGATTTGTCGCCGTCAACCTCATGATCGCCGGAGTGGGAGCAAGGGCGAGGGCGCGGCGGGGCGCCGGCTGTCGGCGGGTGGGCGTAGGGTCCGGTTCACGGTCGGCAACGGGGAGGCGACGTGGTTACAGTCGGCGCGGTCATGGGGATCGGTCTGGTGGCGCTCGGTCTGGTGCTCACGCCCGGGCCGAACATGGTCTACCTGGTGTCCCGGTCGGTGACCCAGGGGCGGCGGGCCGGGCTGGTGTCGCTGCTCGGGGTGGCAGCCGGCTTTCTGGTCTACCTGGCCGCCGCGGTGGCCGGCATCGCCACCGTGTTCGTGCTGGTCCCGCCGCTGTACACGGCGGTGAAGCTGGCCGGCGCGGCGTACCTGCTGTGGCTGGCCTGGCGCACGCTGCGCCCGGGCGGCACGTCGGCGTTCACCCCGACGCCGTTGCCGCCGGACCGGCCCCGGCGCCTGTTCACGATGGGCCTGGTCACCAACCTGCTCAACCCCAAGATCGCCATCCTGTACGTGTCGCTGCTCCCGCAGTTCGTCGACCCGGCGCGCGGGCACGTGGCGGTGCAGAGCCTGCTGCTCGGCCTGACCCAGATCGTCGTGGCGCTCACCGTGAACGCGCTGATCGTGCTGAGCGCCGGTTCGGTGTCCGCGTTCCTCACCCGGCGGCCGGGCTGGGCGCGCCTGCAGCGGTGGGTGATGGGCACGGTGCTTGCCGCGCTCGCGGTGCGGATCGCCGCGGACCGCTCCCGCGCCGCCGTCGCCACCCCCTGACCGGGGTACGCGGACCCACGCCGTCCGTCACGAACGCACACCGCCGGGGCGACGTCACGACGGCTCCTCGCGCACGACCGCAACACCACCCGGCGGCACCGTCAACGAGCCGTCGGCCGTCGCGCCGGTCAGCAGGTCGAGCCCGGTGACCGGCACCCGCTGCGGCCGGTCGGTGTGGTTGAGCAGGTAGAGCAGGCCGTCGTGGCGGCGTACCGCCTCGACACCCTCGGGCGCGCCGGGACAGGTCGGGGTCACACCGGCGAGCCCTGCTGCCTCGGTGAGCAACCGCCGATAGGTGCCGTCGTCGGGGCGGGTGGAGACGTACCAGGCGTACGCGTCGCCGATCCGGTGCCGGGTGATCGCGGGCCGGCCGTCAAGCACTCCCCCGGCGTACGCGCTGATCGTCTCCGCGCCGGCCGGGTGCACCGTCTCGGACCAGATCCGGCCGGTCCCGCCGCCGGTCAGCGGCACGTGTTCGTCGTCGGCGAGCGGGTGGAACTCCTCCACCCGTACGCCGAGCAGGTCCCGGTACGCGCCCGGGTAGCCGCCGAGGCGTACTCGGGCGTGCTCGTCGGCGACACCGCTGAGCCAGGTCACCAGCAGGTGCCCACCGGCGTGGACGTGCCGGCGTACCCAGTCGACTGTGGCGTCCGAGGCCAGGTAGAGGGCCGGGAGAACGAGCAGCCGGCAACCGTCGAGCGGCGCGCCGGGCGGCACCACGTCGGCGGTGACCCCCGCGTGCCACAGCGCCCGGTGCGCGGCAGCCGCCTCGCCAGGGTGGTCGAGTCCGGCGCGGGGCATCCCCGGGTGCCGCAGCGCCCAGCCGCTCGCCGCGTCGTACGCGATGGCCACGCCCGCCTCGACGCGGCCCGGCGCGGTCCCGGCGAGCCGGCCCAGCGCGGCGCCCAGGTCGGCGGCCTCGCGGAACACGCGGGTGTCCGCCCCGGCGTGCGACACCACCGCGGAGTGGAAGCGTTCCGCGCCGCCGGCCGGGGCGCGCCACTGGAAGAACATCACCCCGGCCGAGCCGCGTGCCACGTGGGCGAGGCTGTGCCGGGTCATCCGGCCGGGTTCCTTGGTGTGCATCCGCCCGGCGGTGTGGATCTGGTTGGGCGCGCTCTCGGCCAGCAGCCACGGCGCCGGCCGCCCGGCGGCGTGGCGGGCCCAGCCGCGGGCCAGGTCGGCGGCGAACGCGGTCTGCTCCTGCGCGCCCGCGCCGATCGCGGACGGGTAGTGGTCGATCGCGACCAGGTCGACCTCGCGCGCCCAGCGGGCGTGGTCCACCGGCACCCAGTCGCCGAGCACGTAGTTGGTGGTGACCTGCACCGCCGGGTTCGCCGCCCGCAGCAGGTCACGCTGTTCGGTGTACGCGGACAGCAGCGTGTCGGACCAGAAGCGGCGGAAGTCGAGCAGCTGGCCGGGGTTCGCGAGATATTGCGTGGCGCGGGGCGTGCCGACCTGCGCCCAGTCGGAGTAGTGCTGGCTCCAGAAGCTGGTCACCCAGGCGTCGTTGAGCGCGTCGAGGTCGCCGTAGCGGGTGGTGAGCCAGCGGCGGAACGCGGCCTCGGTGTGCGGGCAGTGGCAGGTGGTGCCGTACTCGTTGTGCACGTGCCACAGCGCGAGCGCCGGGTGGTGCGCGTACCGGGCGGCCAGCACCTCGGCGATGCTGCGGGCGGCGTCGCGGTACGCGGGCGCGGCGGCGCAGTAGGTGTCGCGGCTGCCGTGGGTCAGGCGACCGCCGTCGGCGGTGACCGGCAGCGCGTCCGGGTGGCGCAGCGAGAACCACGGCGGCGGCGACGCGGTCGGGGTGGCCAGCGCGGCCCGGATGCCGTTCGCGTGCAGCAGGTCCAGCACGCGGTCGAGCCAGTCGAACGTGTGGCGGCCGGGTTCGGGTTCCAGCCGGGACCAGGCGAACACGCCGACGGTGACCAGGTTGACCCCGGCGGCGCGCATCAGGGCGACGTCCTCGCGCCACACCTCCGGCGGCCACTGTTCCGGGTTCCAGTCGCCGCCGTAGCAGAGCCGCCCGTCGCTCCACGGCACTTTAGTTGTCATCCCGGCCAAAATAGGAACAGGTGAGACGGAAAGTCAATGGCGTCGATCATTGACAGTTAGTTGGGCTTCCAAAGAAACTGGCGGGACCGCCCGTGGACGCCGCGAGGAGACGCCCATGCCGTACCGCCCGCCGCTGGTCCCGTACGAGACGTTCGTGGCCGACCCGCCCGACCTGCCGGTCCGCGCCCCCGGCGAGGAGGGCGCCGACGACGTGCTGCGGGCCGAGGTCGCCGCGACCGACGCGCACGGGGTCACGCTCACCGCGACCTGCGCGTCCGGCCGCACGCTGGTCACGCGCGTCGAGGCCGCCGGGGACGGGATCATCCGGGTACGCCTCGCCGACGACCCCTCGGTACGCAGCCGGTCCGCACCGGCGCTGACACTGGTCCACCCGCAACCCCACCCGGCCACCGTGACCGTCGCCGACGGGCAGGTCCGGGTGGCGGCCGGTGGCATGGTCGCCGAGCTGAGCCTGGACCCGTGGGGGCTGCGGTTCCACACTTCGGACGGACGGCTGCTGCTGGCCTCCGACGCCGGCACCCGCGACATCAGCGGCCGCCGCCGCACGCTGCCGCTGGGCCGTTCCACAGTCGACGGGGAGCCGGTGGCCTGGCACGAGAGCTTCGTCGCGCCCGGCGACGAGCGGTTCGTCGGCTTCGGCGAGAAGTTCACCCCACTGGACAAGCGCGGCCAGCGGCCGCTGATGTGGAACTTCGACGCCTTCGGCGGCGAGTCCGACCGGTCGCACAAGAACGTGCCGTTCTACCTGTCCGACCGCGGCTACGGCGTACTCGTCGACAGCGGGCTGCCGGTGCAGTTCGACATGTGCGCCAGCACGCACAGCAGCGTGCAGATCCTCGTCCCGGACGACCTGCTCGACTACTACGTGCTCGCCGGACCCACCCCGGCGCAGGTGCTCGACCGGCTCGACGCGCTGACCGGCCGGCCGTACCTGCCGCCGAGGTGGGCGTTCGGCGCGTGGATCTCCTCCGGCTTCTTCCCGGACAGCCAGCAGCGCGTGCTGGAACGGGCCCGGCGCATCCGCGCGGACGACATCCCCTGCGACGTGCTGCACCTGGACTGCTACTGGCAGGTCGCCGGACACTGGTCGGACCTGCGCTGGGACACCGACGCCTTCCCCGACCCCGACGGCATGCTCAAGGACCTCACCGAGCAGGGCTTCCGGGTGTGCCTGTGGATGAACCCGTACCTGATGACCGGCAGCCCGCTCTACGCCGAGGCCGAGGCCGCCGGCTACTTCCTGCGCCGCCCGGACGGAAGCACGTACGTCGCCGACACCTGGCACGGCAGCTACCCGGTCTGCGCGATCGTGGACCTCACCAACCCGGCCGCGGTGAGCTGGTTCCAGGACCTGCTGCGCCCGCTGCTCGCCCAGGGCGTCGCGGTGTTCAAGACCGACTTCGCCGAGGGCGTGCCCGCCGACGCCGTCGCCCACAACGGCATGACCGGCGTCGAGCTGCACAACGTGTACGCGCTGTTGTTCAACGACGCGGTCGCCGACGTCACCGAGGAGGTGGCCGGGCACCGCACGGTGTGGGCGCGCTCGTCGTACCTGGGCGGGCAGCGGCACAGCGCCCAGTGGAGCGGCGACGTCAACGCCACCTGGCCCGGCATGGCCAGCACGCTGCGCGGCGGCCTGTCCCACGGGCTGTCCGGGGTGCCGTTCTGGAGCCACGACACCGGCGGCTTCCACGGCACCCCCGAACCGGACCTGTACGTGCGCTGGACCCAGTTCGGCGCGCTCTCACCACTGGTACGGCTGCACGGCACCACCAGCCGGCTGCCGTGGGAGTTCCCGCCCGAGGCGCAACGGCACGCGGTGGACGCGCTGCGCCTGCGCTACCGGCTGCTGCCGTACCTCTGGTCGGCGGCAGTGGACAGCGCCCGCACCGGCAGCCCGATGATGCGCGCGCTGCTCGTCGACACCCCGGAGGACCCGGCCGCCTGGACCGCCGACCTCCAGTACCGCCTCGGCCCGGACCTGCTGGTGGCGCCGGTGCTCGACAGGTCCGGCGAGCGCACCGTCTACCTGCCGACCGGCGACGACTGGCTGGACGCGTACACCGGGCAGCGGCACACCGGCGGACGGCACCTGCGGGTCGGCGTGCCGCTGGACCGGCTGCCGCTGTACGTGCGGCACGGCGCGCTGATCCCCACGGTGCCGCCCGCGACGACGGTCGGAACCGGCCCGTTCCGGGACGTCACGGTGGTGGCCTGGGGCGGCGTCGACGGCGTGAGCGTGGTACGCGACCCCGACGGCGACACCACGCTCACCGCCGTGCGCGACGGCGACACGCTGCGCGTACGCGTCGACGGGCCGCTGGACGTGCGGCAGGTCAGCGTGGTCGGCACGGACCCGCCGCGCCGGGTGGTGCTCGACGGCGAGCCGGTCCCGGTGACGCCGTTCGTGCCGTGGTTCCCCGGCCGGGCCCACCCGGCCGGGATCGCGCCTATTTAGTTTAAGCTTTAGCCGAACCCAGGGCCGGGCGCAGGAGGCGGGCAGTACGTGATCAGCATCGACCGGCCGACGGCCGACCTCGGCGACGTGCGGGTGACGAACCGGGCCGTGGTGCTCCGGCACGTCCGCCGGCACGCCCCCTGCTCCCGGGCCGACGTCGCCGCGCACACCGGGCTGAACAAGGCCACCGTCTCCAGCCTGGTCGGCGAGCTGATCGAACACGGGCTGCTGCGCGAGACCGGGCTGACCGAGAACCGGGTGGGCCGCCCCGCCACGATGCTCGTCCTCGACGGTGCCCGCTACGTCGGGCTCGGGCTGCGCGTCGGCGCGGACGAGCTGGTCGCGGTGGCCGCCGGACTGGGCGGCGACCCGGTGCTCACGTGGCGGCGCGCGTTCCCCGCCGCCACCGCCGGCCCCGAGGAGACGGTGAAGGCGCTCGCGGCGCTGACCCGCCGCGCCGTCACCCGCGTCACCGGCGCCGAGCGCACCGTGCTCGGCCTCACCGTGGCCGTGCCCGGGCTGGTCGACGCCGACGGCGACGTGCCGGCCGCACCGGCGCTCGGCTGGCGCGGCGTACCGCTCGCCGCCGCGTTGCGCCGCGCGCTGCGTGATCCGGGTTTCCCCCTCACCGTCGACAGCGAGGCCAACCTCGCCGTCCTGGCCGAGCAGCGGCACGGCCCGTACGCCGGCACGGCCGACCTGGTGCACCTCACCGGCGGCCCGGTGATCGGCGCGGGCCTGATCAGCGGCGGGCGGCTGCTGCGCGGCAGCAGGGGCTTCGCCGGCGACATCGGGCACCTGCCACTGGCCGCCGACGGCCCGCCCTGCGCATGCGGGCGGCGCGGCTGCCTGACCGCGCTGCTCGGCGTGGACGCGGTGATCGGCCGGCTGCTGCCGGACGCCGGCCCGGTCACCGATCACCTGCCGGAGATCGAACGGATCCAGGCGCTCGCCCGCGCCGGGGACGAGCCGGCACGCACCGGCCTCACCGAGATCGGCCGGCTGCTCGGCCAGGCGGCGTCGGTGCTGGCCGGGCTGCTCGACCCGGACGTGGTGGTGGTCGGCGGGCACCTGGCGGCGCTCGCGCCGTGGCTGCTGCCGGCCGCCCACGCCGAACTCGCCGCCCGTACACCGGTCCCGCCCGGCGTGCGGCTGGAGGCCAGCACGCTCGGGTCCGCGGCCGGCGCGCTGGGCGGGGCCACCGCGGCGCTGGCCACAGTGGAGGCGGGACGTCTGCCCGCCGGGTGACCCCTTGACCGCACCGGGCGGAAGGTGTCAACCTCGGTAGCGCCGCGTTCCGGGACCGGGCAACCTGCGAAAGCGGCGTGTTTTTCGGCGGTTGTCGAAGCGCTTCACCACCGCTCCGGGCCGACCCTGCCGACACCGACCACCACCCTTTTCGCGTACGCGCCGCCCCGTCACCGCCACGGTCGTCGAAGCGCTTCGACGGCTGTGCGACGGCCCGTACGCCGACCGGAGGCGCCCACCATGACCGACCCCGTCCCCCACCGTCTCGACGACCTGCTGGCCCGGCTCACGCTGCCGGAGAAGCTCGGCCTGCTGCACCAGTGGCAGGCGCCGGTGCCCCGGCTCGGCCTGCGCGCGTTCCGCACCGGCACCGAGGCGCTGCACGGCGTCGCGTGGCTCGGCACCGCCACCGTCTTCCCGCAGGCGATCGGCCTGGCCGCGAGCTGGAACCCGGACCTGATCCGGGCGGTCGGGGCCGCCGTCGGCGACGAGGTACGGGTCAAGCACCGCGCCGACCCGGTCCGGGTCGGCCTCAACGTGTGGGCGCCGGTGGTCAACCCGCTGCGCGACCCCCGCTGGGGACGCAACGAGGAGGGCTGGTCCGAGGACCCGTGGCTGACCGGCAAGCTGGCCACCGCGTACGCGCTGGGGCTGCGCGGCGACCACCCGATCCGGCTGCGCACCGCGCCGACGCTCAAGCACTTCCTCGGCTACAACAACGAGACCGACCGGGCCACCACCTCCAGCGACCTGCCGCCCCGGGTGCTGCACGAGTACGAGCTGCCGGCGTTCCGCGCCCCGCTCGCCGCCGGCGCGGCGGTCGCGGTGATGGCGTCGTACAACCTGGTCGACGGCGTACCGGCGCACCTGAGCCCGCTCATCGACAGCGAGCTGCGCGGCTACGCCGACGACGACATCATGGTGGTCGGCGACGCCGGCGCGGTCGGCAACATCGCCGGCGTGCAGGAGTACCTGCCCGACCACGTCGCCGGGTTCGCCGCCGCGCTGCGCGCCGGGATCGACAGCTTCACCGAGGACGACGAGGACAGCGCCCCCACAGTGGAACGCCTCACCGAGGCGCTGGCCCGCGGCCTCATCGAGCCCTCCCACGTGGACCGGGCGGTACGGCGGATCCTGTCCGTCCGGTCGCGCCTGGGCGACCTGGACCCGGATCCCCACGACGACGTGCCGCCACACACGCTCGACAGCCTCGCCCACCGGGAACTCGCCCGCGAGGCCGCCCGCCAGTCGGTCGTGCTGCTGCGCAACGACGGCCTGCTGCCGCTGCGCCCCGGCACCCGCGTCGCGGTGCTCGGACCGCTCGCCGACACCGTGCTCACCGACTGGTACAGCGGCACCCCGCCGTACACGATCAGCGCGTACGCGGGGCTGCTCGGACGGCTGCCGGAGGTGACCACCCACCCCGGCACGGACCGGGTCACGCTGCACGTCGGCGACCGGGCGGTACGCCTCGACGGCGACGGCCCGCTGGCGCTCGGCGACACCGCGGCCGAGTTCGAGGTGGTCGACTGGGGACAGGACGTGGTGGCGCTACGCGCCGTGGACACCGGCCGGTACGTCGGCGCCGACGACGCCGGGGCCCTGGTGGCCGACCGCGAGGGACCGGGCGGCTGGGTGGTACGCGAGACGTTCCGCCTGGACCACCGGCCCGACGGCACGGCGCTGCTGGACCACCTCGCCACCGGACGGCACGTCGGCATCGCCCCGGATGGAACCCTGAGTGTGGCCACCGGCGACCCGGCCGTGTTCACCGTGACGCTGCGCGCCGACGGGGCCGCCGACGCCGCCGCGCTCGCCGCCGCCGCCGACGTGGCGGTGGTGGTGCTCGGCAACCACCCGATGGTCAACGGCCGGGAGACCGAGGACCGGGCCGACCTGACGCTGCCCACCGGCCAGGAGGAGCTGCTGCGCGCGGTGCACGCCGCGAACCCGCGTACCGTGCTGGCGCTGACCAGCAGCTACCCGTACGCGGTCGGCTGGGCGCAGGAGCACGTGCCGGCGGTGCTGTGGAGCGCCCACGGTGGACAGGAGCACGGCAACGGGCTCGCCGACGTCCTGCTCGGCCACGCCGACCCGGGCGGGCGGCTCACCCAGACCTGGTACGCCGACACGGCCGAACTGCCCGACCTGCTCGACTACGACGTCATCGGCGCGGACAGCACCTACCTCTACCACCGGGGTGAGCCGCTGTACCCGTTCGGGCACGGGCTCAGCTACGCCGAGTTCGACTACGCTGACCTACGGTTGAGCACCGCCACGGCACGTGCCGGCGAGGAGGTGGAGGTGAGCGTCGAGGTCACCAACACGGGCCGCCGCCCGGGCACCGAGGTGGTGCAGCTCTACAGCCGGCAGCGGCGTTCCCGGGTCAAGCAGCCGCTGCGGCAGCTGCGCGACTTCGTCCGCGTCACGCTCGATCCGGGCTGCGCGGCCCGGGTGACGATGCGCCTGCGTACCGCCGATCTGGCCTGGTGGGACGAGACCCGCGCGGCGATGGTGGTGGAGGACGCCGTCCACTCGGTGCTGGTGGGCCGGTCCGCTCGCGACATCCGGCTCGTCGGCGCGCTCGCCGTGACCGGAGACGCCACGACGGTCGCCCCGGCCGACCGCAGCTGTGGAGCCGCCCGGTGAGCGGGCGCGTCCCCGGCGAGCAGGTCACCATCGCCGACGTGGCCCGGCACGCCGGAGTGGCCGCCAGCACCGTCTCGTACGTGCTCAGCGGCAAACGCACCATCTCGGCCACCACCCGGGGACGGGTCCTCGACAGCGTCCGCGCGCTGGGCTACCACCCGCACGCCGGGGCGCGCGCCCTGGCCAGTCGCCGCGCCAACGTGATCGCGCTGGTGCTGCCGCTGCGTACCGGCATGCAGGTGCCGGTGGTGATGCGGTTCGCCACCGCAGTGGTCACCACCGCCCGCCGCTACGACCACGACGTGCTGCTGGTCACCGCCGACGAGGGCCCGGCCGGGCTGCACCGCATCGCCGGCAGCGCGCTCGTCGACGGCGTGCTGCTGATGGACGTCGAGCTGGAGGACTCCCGGGTGCCGCTGCTGCGGGAGCTGGCGCTGCCGGGTGTCCTGATCGGGCACCCCGCCGACAGCACCGGGCTGGCCTGCGTGGACCTGGACTTCCGGCGCGCCGGTGAGCTGTGCGTGGAACACCTGGCCGCCGCCGGGCACCGGCGGATCGCGCTGCTCGGCGCGCCCGCCGCGGTCTACGACCGGGGCACCGGGTTCGCCCACCGCACCCGCGCCGGGGTACGCGCCGCCGCCGGGCGGCTCGGCGTCGACGCGGTGACCCGGCCCTGCGAGGAGGGACCGGCTGCGGTACGCCGCGACCTGGAGGCGCTGCTCGCCGACCACCCGGACGTCACCGGCCTGGTGGTGCAGAACGAGTCGGCGGTCGGGCCGGTGCTGGCCAAGTGGCTGCTGCTCGGCCGCCGGGTGCCGCGCGACGTGTCGGTGGTGGCGATCTGCCCGGACGAGCTGGCCGAGCAGTCCGGGCTCACCTGCGTACCGGTGCCCGCCGAGGAGGTCGGCCGGCAGGCGGTGGCGTTGCTGATGCGGCGGCTGAGCGGCGAGGGAGTGCCGGAGGTGACGTTGCTGGAACCGCACCTCACCTTGCGGGACACCAGCGCCCGCCGGTGACCGTGCACCGCGTCCACGACACCGCGCCGGCCGCCGACTGGACCGACGCGTTCCTCACCGGCAACGGCGAGCTGGGACTCATGGTCCACGGGCAGCCGTACGCGGAACGGATCGTGGTGAACCACCACCGGCTCGTCCTGCCGAACGGCGCCCGGGACGCCCGCGCGCCCGAGCTGGCCGGCCGGATGCCGCACATCCGCGCGCTGGTGCTCGCCGGGCGCCGCGCCGAGGCCGCCCGGCTGCTCACCGGCGGCCGGGAGCTGGAGTGGACCCAGTCGTTCCACCCCGGGTACGCGCTCACCGTCGACGCACCGCCCGGGCCGGTACGCGGCTACCGGCGCGACACCGACTTCACCACCGGGGAGGTGACAGTCGAGTGGTCGGGCGGGCGGCGGCGCTGCTTCGCCTCCCGCGCCGACGGCGTGGCGGTGCTCCACCTCGACCAGGGCGACTGCGTGGTCGGTGTGACCGGTGAGCTGCCCGGCCGGCCCGCCGACGTGGTGTACGAGGACACCGCGTACCGCCGCGACGGGCTGGTGTACCTGCGGGTCCGCGCCCGCTACCCGGACGCCGGCGGGGCGTACGGGTTCGAAGGGCTGACGCTGCTGCGCGGCGACGTGAGCGTCGACGGCGACCGGGTGCGGGTACGCGGACCGGCGCTGCTCATCACGCTCGTGGACCGGCCCGACGCGCCGCCGTGGCGTACCCGGGTCTCGGAGCGGCGGCTCGCCGCGCTGGCCGGGGACTACGACGCGCTGCTGGCCCGGCACGTGCCGCGCCATCGCGGGCCGTACACCCGGGTCGACCTGGACCTCGGCGTGCCCGCCGCCGACCGGGCGCTGCCGGTGGGTGAGCTGCTGGCCCGGCAGGCCGCCGCGCCGCACCGGCTGGACCCGGCGCTGCTGGAGCGGCTGTTCCACTCCGGCCGGTACCTGCTGTTCAGCGCCAGCGGGGTGCTGCCGCCCCGGCTGACCGGGCTGTGGCTGGGCTCCTGGGACGCGGCGTGGGCCGGTGACTTCACCACCGACGCGAACCTGAACCTGCAACTCGCCGGGGCGAACGTGGGCGCGCTGCCGGAGGTGACAGCGGCGCACGCCCGGCTGGTCGCCGCGCAGGTGGCCGACTGGCGCGCCAACGCCCGGGCCGTGTACGGCGCGCGCGGGCTGCTCGCGCCCAGCCGCACCGACGGCGAGCACGGGCACCTGTTCCACGTCCACCCCGACTGGCCGTTCACCGCGTGGCTCGCCGGCGCGGACTGGCTGCTGCACCCGCTGCACGAACACCACCTGGTCACCGGTGAGCCGCTGGGTCCGGTGGCCGGCTGGCTGGCCGAGGTGGCGGACTTCTTCGCCGACGTGCTGACCGATGTGGACGGGCAGCCGGCGCTCGTGCCGTCGTACTCGCCGGAGACCGGCCCGTACGACGACACCGGCCGGACCGCGCCGGTGGCGGTGAACGCCACGATGGACGTGGCGGCGGCCCGGCACGCGCTGCGGCTGGCCGTCGAAGTGACCGGCGAGGACCGGTGGGCCGGGGTACGGCCGCCCGGCTACCTGGTGGACGGGCGCGGCGCGCTCGCCGAGTGGGCGTGGCCCGGCAGCACCGGCGACGAGAACCATCGGCACGTCAGCCACCTGTATCCGGTGTGGCCGCTCGACGAGATCAACCCGGACGACACCCCGGAACTGGCCGCCGCCGCGCACCGGGCGCTGACGCTGCGCGGCGACGAGGACGGTTCCGCGCACGGCAGCCTGCACCGGGCGCTGGCGGCGGCGCGGCTGCGCGACGGCGACCTGGTCGCGGCGAACCTGGGCAAGATCCTCGGCGCGGACATGTTCTTCCGGTCGCTGATGAGCGCGCACAACCCGGGCCGGACCACGTACAACGTCGACGCCGCGCACACGCTGCCGGCGGTGCTGATCGAGTCGCTGGTGCAGTCCCGCCCCGGGGTGCTGCGGCTGCTGCCCGCGCCGCTACCCGATCTGCCCGCCGGGACGCTGCGCGGCGTCACCTGCCGGGGCCGGGTCACCGTCGAGGAGCTGAGCTGGGCGCCGGGCCGAGTCCGGGCCCGGCTGGTGTCGCCGGTGGCGCAGCGCGTGGTGGTGCACGCACCCGGGGACCGCCGTGCGGTGGATCTGGTTCCGGGCCGGCCGTGCGAGGTGGTGTTCGGCTAGAGGTTGTCGGGCTGGTGCAGCGCCGGGTGGCTCTCGCCCGGCGCGGCGTACCAGGGCGGGGCGTCGTCGGTGAGCGCGGTGCCGATCCGCAGCCGCGCCCAGTCGTCCAGTTCGGGCAGCGCGTCCGGGGCGAACCAGGCCACCGCCAGCGACTCGTCACCGTCGGCCGTCGGCGCGCCGCCGATCGCCCGGCAGCGGAACCAGACGTTCAGGTATTCGCAGGCGTCCCCGTTGGGGTAGACCACCGGGTGGGTGGCGACACCGGCGAGCCGGTCGATAGCCACCTTGACGCCGGTTTCCTCGTGGACCTCGCGCACCAGCGCGTCGGCGGGTTGCTCGCCCGGGTCGACGGTGCCGGCCGGGACCGACCAGCGGCCGTTGTCGCCCCGGCGGGCCAGCAGCACCCGTCCCGCGTCGTCGGTGACCACGCCGCTGACGCCGTACAGCATGAGCAGGTCGTGGCCGATGTGGCGGCGCAGCCGGGCGATGTAGGGCGAGACGGCCATGGCGAGCAGGCTACCGGCGGTCCTGCCGGTGCCGCCGGACCATCCCCTCGGCCAGCGCCGCACCGTCCAGGTCACCGGCGGCCAGCCTGCCGGCGACGGTACGGCGCACGATCCGGTCCGCGAGGGCCGGGGCGTGCCGGGCCAGCGCCAGTTCGATCCGGCCGCGCCGGGTGGTGGCCACGTCCCGTGGCGCGCGCCGGGCGGTCGCGGCGCGCAGGATCGCCGCCACCACTCCCTCCACGGGTTCCGGGCGGGACACTCCGCTCAGCGACAGCCCGGCCGCCACAGTGCTGTCGTGGATCGGGGAGGCGACCATGCTCGGGTAGACCACGCTGACGCCGACGTGGGAGCCGACCTCGTGGCGCAGCGCGTCGGCGTACGCGACGAGCGCCCGCTTGCTGACCCCGTACGCGGCTGCGAGGGGCAGCGGCAGCACGGCCATCCGGCTGGCCACGAAGATCACCCGGCCGCGGGCGGCCTCCAGGGCGGGCATCGCGGCGGCGGTGGTCCGCCAGGCGGCGAGCAGGTTCACCTCGATCTGGCGGCGTACCACCTCGTCCGGCGGCAGCTCGGCGAGGGCGGCGCCGCCCACACCGGCGTTGTTGATGAGCAGGTCGAGTCCGCCGAGTCGGTCGATCGCGGCGGCCACGGCCGGTGGCGTCGCGGCCGGGTCGGTCAGGTCGACGCCGAGCACCGGCAGGGTGGCGTCGGGGTCGGCGTGCAGGTCCAGCCCGACCACGTGCGCGCCGGCGGCGGTGAGCGCGGCACCCAGGTGCTGCCCGAACGTGCCACGCGCGCCGGTGACCAGCACCCGCCGCCCGGCCAGGGCGCTGCGGCCCGGCGTGCCGGATCCGGCGGCCGAGCCTCGGCCTGCCGCGCCGGATCCGGTCCGCTGCGCGTCCTCGGCCGGGGGCCGTCCCGGGGCGTTCATCGTCCCGCTCCGGCCCGGCGCCGGCCGGCGGCCAGTTCGCGGCCCAGTTCGGCCAGGTAGACGTCGAAGTCGACGCGCATGTGCGGTCGGCGTTGCCCCCACCGGGCGGTGGCGGCGCGCAGCTCGTCGCGGCAGGCGGCGGCCTGCCGGGCCGCGTCCGGTGGCGCCCAGGTGCCGGCCAGGCGTGCGGCTACCAGCCGGGCCTGCGCCTCGACCAGGGGGAACGCGGCGCCGGTGGACTGCATCAGCCCGACGAACGCCAGCCCGGGGACGTCCAGGTGGAACACGTGCCGGTACAGCGGAAGCCGGTCGGGGCCGTCGCCGAGCAGCGCCGGGT
This sequence comes from Micromonospora chalcea, assembly GCF_002926165.1. Classification (GTDB taxonomy): domain Bacteria; phylum Actinomycetota; class Actinomycetes; order Mycobacteriales; family Micromonosporaceae; genus Micromonospora; species Micromonospora chalcea. Next base: position 53,668 of record NZ_MAGP01000113.1, read on the forward strand.
CGAGGAACGGCATCTCGACGCGGTAGCCGGTGCACCAGACGACCAGGTCGACCTCGTCGTGGCGGCCGTCGGTGAACTCGACCCGGTCGCCGTCGAAGCGGGCGATGCCGGGCCGGGCCTGGATGTCGCCGTGGGTGAGGCGGGACAGCAGCGCGTCGGACAGCGTCGGGTGGTCCTGGAGGAAGCCGTGCGCCGGTGCGGGCAGCCCGTACCGGGTGGGTGGCCCCACCGCTGTGGTGATCATGGTCTGGCTGATCCGCTGCCGCAGCCGCCAGGGCAGCCGGCGGGCCAGCGCGCCGTTGAGCGTGTCCGACGGGCGGCCGAGCAGGTACTTCGGCACCACCCAGACGCCGCGGCGCAGCGACAGCAGCGTGCGCGCGGCGGCGTACGAGGCGTCGACGGCGATGTCCATGGCGGAGTTGCCGCCGCCGACCACCAGGACCCGTCGGCCGGCGAGCTGTTCCGGCCCTCGGTAGTCGTGGCTGTGCATCTGCTCGGCGGCGCACTCGCCGGGGTACGGCTCGGGCCGCTTCGGCACCCGGTTGTGCCCGTTGGCGACCACCACCGCCTCGACATCGACAGCGACCGGGCCGTCCGGGCCGGTGGCGCGTACCCGCCAGCCGTCGCCGCTGCGGGTGACCCGCTCGACGGTGTGGCGCAGCCGTACCGCCTCGCGCAGCCCGAACCGGTCGGCGTAGTCGGCGAGGTAGCCGGCGACGCGGGTGTGGTCGGGGTAGTCGGGCCAGTCGGCGGGCATCGGGTGGTCGGCGAACTCGGTGCGCCCCTTGCTGGTGTTCAGGTGCAGCGTGCGGTACGCGGGCGAGCCGGGTGCGCCGTACACCCAGAGGCCGCCGAGCGTGTCCGCCGCCTCGAACGCGACGGCCGGGACACCGGCGTCGGCGAGCGCCTTGAGCGTGGCCAGCCCGGCGGCTCCGGCGCCGACGACAGCGACCCTCGGTGTGGCCATACCCGCCTCCTTAATCCAACGACTGATGGATAATCCCCGGAGCGTGGGCCGGCGTCAAGGCCGGGCGCCGCCGTACAGCGCGTCGAGGAACCGGTGCACGAACGCCCGGAACTCCCGCCGCTCGCGCGCTCCCGAGCCCGTGCCCGCCGCCAGGGCCACCACGTGCCCGTGCACCGTCCAGACCAGCGAGCGCACCGTCACGTGCGGCGTCGGCTCGGTCAGCGCGCCCGCCTCGGCCGCCGCGACGAGCAACTCCTCGACCAGCCCGTACAGCGGCGCGGCATAGCGGCGGTCCAGCTCGCCGTGCCGCTGCGGCTCCAGCCAGCGGCGCAGCCACAACGCGGTGGTCTCCGGCCGGTCCTCCAGGAAGTCCACGAACACGTCCAGCAGGTCGTGCAGCGCGCGCAGCGCGTCGTGCGGCCCGGCGGACAGGGCCTCCCGGGCGCGTTCCCCGGCTGCCTCGATGACCTCCCGCTCGGCGCTGAACACCCGGGCGAAGCAGGCGTCGTAGAGCTGCGCCTTGGTGCCCGTGTGGTGCACGACGGTGGCCGCGTCCACCCCGGCCGCGGCGGCGACGTCGCGGACGCTGACCGCGTCGAAGCCCCGCTCGGCGAACAACGCGGTGGCGGCGGCGAGCACCAGGGCACGGGTCGGGCGCTGGTCGTCGCGGCGGGGCCGACCGGGCCGGCGGCGAGGCATGGTCATCCGGCCATTGTTCCCCCTACAATCCAGCAACCGTTGGATTGGGGGCGGCGTGCCCCGAGGACAGGAGGCCGCGATGACCGGGCTGGATCAGCGCTCCGACGCGCTCACCCTGCCACGCGGCCCGCTCGCCGGGTTCGCCACCGGCTCGCTCGGCATGGGCGTCTGGGTGACGGTGCCCGGGCTGCTGCTGCTCTACTTCCTGACCGACGTGCTGGCGGTCGCCCCGTGGCTGGCCGGGCTCACCCTGCTGCTGCCGAAGATCGCCGACGTGCTGCTGCACCCGTGGATCGGGCACCTCTGCGACGTCGAGCAGGCCCGCCGGGGTCACCGCCGACGGCTGCTGCTGGCCGGGTGCGCGCTGCCGCTGGCGTTCGCCGCGCTGTTCGCGGTGCCCGGCGGCCTCACCGGCGCCGCCGCGGCCGGCTGGGTGGCGGTGTTCTTCGTCGCCGGCAACCTGCTGTTCGCCGCGTACCAGGTGCCCTACCTGGCGACCCCGGCGGACCTGCGGATCGGCTACCACGAGCGGACCCGGCTGATGGCGTTCCGGATGGTGGTGCTGACGCTCGGCATCCTGGTCTCCGGGCTGCTCGCGCCGCTGCTGGCCGGCGGCGACGACGCCACCCGCGACGGTTACCTGCTGATGGGCGTGGTGCTGGCGGCCGGGATGCTCGCCGCGATGCTGGTCGGCGTCGCCGGGATCGGCCGGCTGCGCCGTACCGCCGCCGACACGGCCCCGCCGCACGGTCCGGGCGGGTGGCGGGCGCTGGCCGCGGGCCTGCGGGACCGGCAGTTCCGCTGGCTGGTCGGCGCATACCTGGCCATGTCCACCACCACCCACCTCGTGCTGGCCGGCGTGCCCTACTACGCCGAGTACGAGCTGGGCCGCCCCGGACTCACCACAGTGCTCGTGGCCGCGTTCGTCGCGCCCGCGCTGCTGGTGACCCCGGTCTGGCTGACGGTGGCGCGGCGGATCGGCAAGCAACGCGCCCTGCTCGCCGCGCAGGCCGCGTTCGCCGCCGGGTCGCTGGTGCTGGCGATCGGCCGTCCCGCCGGACTGCCGGTGCTGGTGGCCGCCGTGGCGGTGCTCGGGGTGGCGTTCGCCGGCATGCAGTTGCTGCCGTTCTCGATGCTGCCCGACGTGATCCGCGCGGGCGGCGGCGCCGAGCGGGCCGGCACGTACACCGGGGTGTGGACCGCCACCGAGGCCACCGGCGCGGCGCTCGGCCCGTACGCGTACGCGCTGTGTCTGGCCGCCGGCGGGTTCGTGGCCTCGACCGCCGGGCAGAGCGTGACCCAGTCCCCGGCCGCGCTGGACGCGCTGCGCTACGGCTTCGGGCCGCTGCCCGCCGCCGTGATGGTGGTAGCGGTGCTGCTGCAGCGCCGCTACACCCTCGACGGCGCGGCCCGCGCCGACGCCGCCGGATAGACTTCGCCCCCGATGGACGCCGAGCCCGCCACCGACACCCGACCCTGCGCACACTGTGGACGCGACGTGCCGCAGCGCGTCGGCGCGGGCCGCCCGTTCCGCTACTGCCGGGACAACGACGGCGCCTGCCAGCGGGCCGCCCGCAACTCGCGGATGCGTCACCGCAACTCCCCCGGACTGCCCGGGCAGGTGGCGCGCACCTGGGAGGCGGTGGACCGGCTCGACCAGATCGTCGAGACCCTCACCGAGGCGCTGGACGCCGAGCTGTCCCCGGCGGGTGTGGAACGGCAGCTCGCCGAGCTGCGCGCGGAGACGTCCGCGCAGGTGGCGGCCGCGCACGCCGAGCGCGACGAGGCGCGCCGCGAGGCCGAGGACGCGACCGCGGCGGCGGCCCGCGAACGGCAGCAGGCCCGCGCCGCGTACGCCGAACGCGACGCCGCCGCCGACCGGGCCGAGCGGGCGGAGGCGGCGGCCGCGACGGCCGCCGAGCGGGTCGCCGCCGCCGAGGACGCCCGCGACGCGGCCCGTGCCGAGGCGGGCGCGGCGCAGGCGCTGCGGGTGCAGGCCGAACGCGACCGCGACGCCGCCCGGCACGACCTGCGCACGGTACGCGCCGAGCGCGACGCCGAACGCCGCCGCGTCGCCCAGCTGACCACCGAACGGGACACCGCCCGCGCCGACGCCGAGCGGGCCACCCGGTCCGCCGCCGAGGCCCTGGACCGGGCCGAACAGTCCCGCGCCGACGCCGACCGGGCGCGCGCCGACGCGCAGGCCGCCCAGGGGCGGGCCACCGAGGCGGAGCTCGCGGCCCGGACCGCATCTGGGCGGGCTGACGCCGAGGCCACCGCCGCGCGGCAGGCTCGCGCCGAGCGGGACCGGGCCGACGCGGTACGTGCCGACGCCGAGGCGGCGCTGGAGCGGGCCCGCGCCGAGGCGAGCGCGGCGATCGAGGCGGTCCGCGCCGAGGCTGCCGCTGCCGTCGAGCGGTTCCGGGCCGACGTGGCCGCCGCGGTGGAGCAGGCCGCGGCCCGTACCGCCGAGCGGGACGCGCTCGCCGCGGAGCTGGCCGACGTGCGGCGTGCCGCGAGCGCCGCCGAGGCGCGGGCGGCCGACCTGGCCGCGCGCACGGCCGTGATCGAGGCGGACCGGGACGCCGCGCAGCGGCGCGCCGGGCAGCTCGCCGACCAGGTCAGTGACCTGGCGACGGCGCTGGCGCGGCTCGGCACCCGCACCGGCTGACCGCCACGGGCTGGGAAGGGGGCAGCGCCGGACCCGTGCCGGCGGCGAGGATCGGGGCATGGGAAAGACATACGAGCGCATCGACGGCCGGCTGCGGGACTTCATCGAGGCGCAGCCGATGTTCTTCGTCGCCACCGCCCCGCTGTCCGGTGACGGCACCGTCAACCTGTCCCCGAAAGGGCTGCGCGGCTGCTTCGCGGTGCTCGACGAGCACACGGTGGCGTATCTGGACTTCGCCGGCAGCAACGCCGAGACCATCGCCCACCTGCGGGAGAACGGCCGGATCACGCTGATGTGGTGCGCGTTCGCCGGCCCGCCGAACATCGTGCGGGTGCACGGGCGCGGCGAGCCGGTGTTCCGCGACGACCCGCGCTGGCCCGGCCTGCTGCGGCACTTCCCCGACATCGACCCCGGCCCGCACGGCCTGCGGGCGATCATCGTGGCGCACGCCGAGCTGATCCGCGACACCTGCGGCTACGCGGTGCCGTTCATGACCTACGACGCCGACCGCGACCTGCACGAACGCCGGTTCGCGCGGGAGGACGACACGTCGCTGAGCGCGTACTTCGCCGGCAAGGACCACGTCGCCACCAGCATCGACGGGCTGCCCGGCCTGCCGCTGCCACTGCCGCCCACTCCGTCGGTGTGAGCCAGGTCAGTGAATGCCGGCCATCAGGGTCCGGATCTGACGGGTGAACATCACCGCGGCCAGGCCCAGCACCACCGAGGCCAGCCCGAAGGTCAGGAAGTACACCGGCTGCGACCAGGCGCCGGCCAGCCGGGCCACCTGGCCGCCGATCGCGTCGCCGACGGCGGTGGCGAGGAACCACAGGCCCAGCATCTGACTGGCGTACTTGACCGGGGCCAGTTTGGTGGTGGCGGACAGGCCGACCGGGCTCAGCGACAGCTCGCCGGCCACCTGGATCGCGTACACCGCGACCAGCCACAGCGGTGAGACCAGGTCGCCGCCGACCGCTGCCCGCGCGGCGGCGGCCATCAGCACGAACGACAGACCGTTGAGCACCAGGCCGACCGCGAACTTCGTGGGCGTGGACACCCGGTGCCCGAGCTTGAGCCACAGCGCTGCGGCCAGCGGCGCGCCGATGATGATCAGGATCGGGTTCACCGACTGCAGCCAGGACGCCGGGAACGTGAACCCGCCCACCGAGCGGTCGGTCTGGTCGGCGGCGAAGATGTTCAGCACCGATCCGGCCTGGTCGTAGATGAGCCAGAACGAGGCGGCGAACACGAACAGCCACACGTACGCCTTCATCCGGCTGCGTTCGGTGCCGCTGATCTCCCGGTCGGTGAGGATCCGCGCGAAGTAGCCGACTGTCACCAGCACCGTCACCACGGTGAGCAGGTTGACCACGGTGTCGACGGTGAACCAGCCGGCCAGCAGCAGCACCAGCAGCACCGCGAGCAGAATCCCTGTGGCCACGCCGATGCGGGTCAGCGCGCGTCGCCGGTCCGCGCCGAGCAGTGGGTCCGCCGGGCGGGCACCGGCGTCGCCGAGGTTGCGCCGGCCCAGCACGTACTGGAGTACGCCGAAGGTCATGCCGACCGCTGCCGCGCCGAACCCCAGATGCCAGTTGATCTTCTCGCCGAGGAAGCCGGTGATCAGCGGCGCGATGAACGCGCCCAGGTTGATGCCCATGTAGAAGATCGAGAACCCGGCGTCGCGGCGCGGCGAGTCCCGCTCGTACAGGTCACCGACCATGGTGGAGATGTTCGGTTTGAGCAGGCCGGTGCCGAGCACGATCAGCGCCATGCCGGCGAACACGCTCCACCCGGTCGGGATCGCCATCACGTAGTGGCCGGCGGCGATCACCACGCCGCCCCACAGCACACTGCGTCGCGCGCCGATCAGCCGGTCCGCCACCCAGCCACCGGGCAGGGCCATCAGGTAGACCATGGCGTTGTAGGTGCCGTACACGGCGTTGGCGCTGGACTCACCGATGTCGAGCCCACCGTCGGCGACCGCGGCGGTCAGGTACAGCACCAGGATCGCCCGCATGCCGTAGAAGCTGAACCGCTCCCACATCTCGGTGAGGAAGAGCGTGGACAGCGCACGGGGATGACCGAAGAAGGTCTTGCCCGCGGGTGGCCGGGCCCCGACCGGCGCGTCACTGCTCATCGTCACCTCCGGCACGCAAACAGGTGGGTAACATCCCCATTGACAGGCGAAACACTCCACCGATTCGGCCCGGCCGGGGACGACCCCGCCGGGCAGCTGTCATGGCCGGTTACCCTTGGTTCTTCCGACCCGCGTACGGCCCTGCCGACGTGGGTGGGGAATGGGCGAACGGTGACCGGCCGTTACACCTGAAGACCAGCACCACGGACGAGGGGAAGTCGATCATGGGCGAGCGCATGCTGCGCGGTAGCCGGCTGGGCGCGGTCAGCTACGAATCCGACCGCAACACGGAGCTCGCGCCGCGCCAGACCCGCGAGTACCTCTGCGCCAAGGGCCACCAGTTCGAGGTGCCGTTCGCCGTCGACGCCGAGGTCCCGACGACCTGGGAGTGCAAGTTCGACGGCAGCGTCGCCCGCCTGGTCGACGGCACCGAGCCGGAGCAGAAGAAGGCCAAGCCGCCGCGTACCCACTGGGACATGCTGCTGGAGCGGCGCTCGATCGCCGAGCTGGAGGACATCCTCGCCGAGCGGCTCCAGGAGGTCCGGACCCGTCGCGGTCGCGCCTGAGCATCTCCCGCATGACCGAAAACGCCCCCGGGATCACCCGGGGGCGTTTTCGTTGCCAGGGGCGGGGCGCGGTCGCCAGTTCGGGGCGGCGGCGGGGTCGGGCGCGGTCTGATGCCACCACCTCGGCGAAGTGGAGTCGATCAAGCCGATGGCCCGGCGCAACGCAGCGCGGCGGGCGTGCGTCAGCGGTCGACGATTTCGCCCTCGATGGCCTTGCCGGGGTCGGTGACCGGCTGGGGCGTCGGCGCGGGACCCGGCGACGGTGACGGTGTGGGCTGCGGGGTCGGCTGCGGCGCGCCCCGGTACACCCGTACCCGCCGTGGCCCGAACAGGTCACCGGCGACCATCGACGACACCCGCCGCTCGGTGGCCCGGCGCACCCCGCCACCGGCCAGCCGGCGCATCGGCGGCAGCAGCAACAGCAGGCCCACCACGCCGCTGACCAGGCCCGGCATCGCCAGCAGCAGCGCACCCAGCAGCCCGACCAGCCCGTCGGTCACCTCGGGGCCCGGTGGACGGCCCTCCTGCGCCGCCGCGCGGAATCCGCGCCACGCCCGCATGCCCTCGCGGCGCAGCAGCACCAGCCCCAGCAGGGACGCGCCGAACACCAGCAGCACCGCCGCGCCGAACCCGACAGCCCGGCCGACCAGCACGAAAACGGTCAGCTCCAGCAGCGCCAACAGCAGCAGGGCCGGTGGTACGTACTTCAGTCCTCGGCGCATCTCACCTCATCCGCCCGGGGTCATCACGCCCCTCAAGCATGACACGCCTCGGCTCAAGGCCAGCGGGCGAGCGCGTCCGGGCGGGCGGACGCGGTCGCCAGGCGATCCCGCACCCCCCAGCGGGTGACCCGCCACAGCGCCTCGGCCACGATCAGCGGGCTCATCTTGCTGTCGCCGTGTTCCCGCTCGGCGAACGTGATCGGCACCTCCACGATGCGTACCCCGGCTCGGTGCGCCAGCCGGGACAGCTCGACCTGGAAGGCGTACCCCTGGGAGCGCACCGAGTCCAGGTCGATGGCGTCCAGCGCGCTGCGCCGGTACACCCGGTAGCCGCCGGTGGCGTCGCTGACCGGCATGCCCAGCGCGAGCCGCGCGTACAGGTTGCCGACCCGCGACAGCAGCAGCCGCTGCCACGGCCAGTTCAGCACCCGCGCGCCGCGCGTCCACCGGGAGCCGATCACCACGTCGGCGTCGCGGGCGGCGTCCAGCAGCGCCGGCAGGTCCTCCGGCGCGTGCGAGCCGTCGGCGTCCATCTCCACCACGGCGTCGTAGCCGCGTGCGCGGGCCCAGGCGAAACCGGCCAGGTAGGCCGCGCCGAGCCCTTCCTTGCCTTCGCGGTGCAGCACGTGCACCCGCGGGTCGTCCCCGGAGAGCCGGTTCGCGATCGCGCCGGTGCCGTCGGGGCTGTTGTCGTCGGCGACGAGCACGTCCACCCCCGGCGCCGCCGCGCGTACCCGGGCGACGATCCGTTCGACGTTGTCGGCCTCGTTGTAGGTGGGGATGACCACCAGGACCCGCCCCACCCCGGGGTGGCCGGCCGTCCGCCTGTCGGCTGTCACCGCCACCGTCGCACCGCCTCCCGCTCGTCGGCTCAGCCGGGAGCGACCTCCCGGCGCCGGCGCAGCACGGCCGCTCCGGCCAGGGCCGCGACCGCCAGCGCCGTGAGCGCCACCTCCGGCCACACCCCGGCCGTGGTCGCCGGGGTACGCCCGTTGCCGAGCTCCATCTGCCGCACCACCACCGCGGCGGTGTTGAACCCGGTCGCACCGTCTACCCGCCCGTCGGGGGAAACGAACCCGGACACTCCGACCGTGGAGGCCATCAACGCGGCCCGGCCGTGCTCCACCGCCCGCAACCGCACCATGGCCAGCTGCTGGCGGGCCTCGGCCACGTCGAACGTGGCGTTGTTCGTCTGCACCACCAGCAGCTGCGCGCCGCCGGTCACGGTGTCCCGGACGATCCCGTCGTAGGCGACCTCGAAGCAGATCACGTCGCCGAGGACCGCCGCGCCCGCGTCGACCACGCCGGGCCGGTCACCGGGGACGAAGTCGGAGCTGACCCGGTCGACCTGCGAGCTGACCATGCGGGCGAGGGATCGCAGCGGCACATACTCGGCGAACGGCACCGGATGCCGCTTGACGTACGTCTGGTCCAGGTCGACGCCCGTCCCGGGCCGCCACAGCAGCCCCACGTTGCGCACCTGCCCCGCCTCCGGGCCGGCGAGCACCGCGCCGACCAGGATCGGCGCGCCGATCGCGTCGGCGGCCTGCCCGATCCGTTCCCCCGCGGCCGGGTTGCGCAGCGGGTCGATGTCGCTGGAGTTCTCCGGCCACACCACCAGGTCGGGGCGGGGCTGCCCGCCCTCGGTGACCCGTTCGGCCAGTTCCAGCGTGGCGTCGACGTGGTTGTTGAGCACCGCCTGCCGCTGCGCGTTGAAGTCCAGCCCGAGGCGCGGCACGTTGCCCTGCACGATCGCGACGGTGACGGTGCCGTCCGCGCCGCGTACCTCGGCGGGCACGGCCGGGCCGGCGGCGAGCAGCGCGACCAGCCCGGCGGTGAGCCCGGCCACCGGCCGCCACTGCCCGGGCGCGCGACGCCAGTCCCGCCACGCCACCGCGACGAGGATCCCGCCGGCGACCGCTACCGCGAACGTGACCAGCGGCGCGCCGCCGAGCGCGGCCAGCCGCAGCATCGGCGACGTGTCCTGGCTGAACGCCAGCCGCCCCCACGGGAACCCGCCGAACGGGGTCCGGTCACGCAGCGCCTCCTGCCCCACCCACAACACGCCGGTGAGCAGCGGCCATGCCGCCCGGTGCCGGTCGGCCAGCGGCGACACCCAGGCGGTGGCGGCGCCCAGCAGCGCCAGGTAGGCGGCCTGCAGCAGCGACAGCAGCGCCCACGGCAGGTAGCCGGTGTGCAGGTTCGTCCATTCCAGCAGCGGCGCGAACAGCGCCACCCCGGCCAGGAAGCCCAGCCCGGCGCCGGCCCGCAACCGCCGCCGGTGCGCGGCGGCCGCCAGCAACGCCACCCCGACCGGGGCGAGCGGCCACATCCCGTACGGCGGGAACGCCAGCAGCAGCGCCACCCCGGCCAGTACGGCGGCCGGCACGGCCAGCGTCAGCGGCAGGGGACGCGCCCCGTCGGCGACGGCGCGCGACTGCTCCTGCTCCAGCGTCGTCACCGGCTTCTCCCCACGATCACGGGCCGAAGGCTACCCGCCCGTACCGGCCGTCGGCCCGCGCCCCTGCGCCACCGATCGGGCAACTGCGCCTCGGTGGGCGGGGCCCGCTGCCATGCTCGGCAGCATGAACGCTGAGCGGGGACGGGGTCGTGTCCTGCCGACCGCGCCCGGCTCGCGCGTCACCCGGGTGGAGTTGTTCTACGACCTGGTGTTCGTGTTCGCGTTCCTGAACGTCACGAACGTCCTCTCCGAAACCCTGAGCGGCAGGTCGTTGCTGGCGGGACTGCTGTTGCTGTTGCTGCTGTGGTGGTGCTGGGTGTCCTTCGCCGCCCTGGGCAACGTCGTCCGCACCGACCAGGGGGTGATGCCGCTTGTCGGCTCGGTGACGGTGGCCGCGCTGTTCGTGCTGACGCTGAGCACACCGTCGGCGTTCGCCGAGGAGCAGGCGCAGCAGCAGTCCGGTCCGCCCGGTCTGGTCTTGTTCGCCTGCTGCTACCTCATCATCCGGGCGGCCCAGGTGCTGGTGTTCCTGGCCCGCAGCAGCCGCCGCGGACGGACCGCCCTGCGCCTCGGTCTCCCACCGCTGACCAGCGTGGCGTTGATCCTCGCCACCAAGGCACTGCCCGAGTCACCCCAGCAGCCATGGGCGAGGTGGCTGCCGCTGGCGCTGTGGCTGGCCGCGGTCTGCGTCGAGTACACCTCCGGGGGCCTCGCCCCCAGCGCCGGGCTGACAGTCGTGTCCGCCGCCCACTGGGCCGAGCGATACGCGCTGATCCTGCTCATCGCGCTCGGCGAGTCGATCATTTCGCTCGGGCTGGGACCGAAGCTGAGCGCCGGCTTGCCGGCCACGTGGCCGGTGATCGTGGCGTCGGTGCTCGGCGTCACCATCATCGCGTCCCTGTGGTGGCTGTACTTCGACACTCTGGCACCCGCGCTGGAGCAGCGGCTGCATCGCACCCGCGACGTCCGGGCACGGGCGGCGCTCGCCCGCGACGCCTACGCCTACCTGCACCTGCCGCTGATCACCGGGATCATCCTGTTCGCCCTCGGGCTCAAGCGCTACCTCACCGTCATCTCCCACCCGCACGGCGATCCCTGGTGGGAACACGCCGCCGAGCTGGACAGCCGGGTGCTGTTCGCCGGGGTGGTCATCTACATGTTGGGACTGCTGGCGCTGGCGGTGCGGGCGACCCAACGGATTCCGGCGGTCGCCACCTGTGTGGTGCTCGTGCTGGCGGTGGGGCTGCCGTGGGCGGGCCGGCTGCCGGTGGTGGCCGCTCTGGCGATCCTGGCGGCGGTCAGCGTCTTCCTGGTGCTGTTCGGTCTGCGCGCGGGTGACCCGTGGCGTCGTCAGGTGCGCCGGACCGCGTTGGACGAGCAGGTCGCCGCCGAGCGGGAGCAGTCCGAATGGCGCCGGCGTCACCTGTGACCGGCGGGTGGGGAGTGTGGGCGGTGCCGGCGACAGGCGACAATCGGGCCCATGCGGTTCGGTGTGCTCGGCTCGACCCAGGCGTACGCGGCCGACGGCAGCGCGCTCCCGGTCGCCGGTGAGCGGCTGCTTGCCCTGCTGGTGCTGCTGCTGCTCGACGCCGACCGCCCGGTGCCGCCGCGGCGGCTCATCGACGGCGTCTACGGCGACCGGCCGCCGGAGCAGGCCGCGAACGCGTTGCAGTCGCAGGTGTCGCGGCTGCGGCGGCTGCTGCCCGGCGCGCGCATCGAGTTCGGTCCGGCCGGTTACCGGCTGGCCGTCGACCCGCAGCGGGTGGATGTGCACCGGTTCACCCGGCTGGCCGGGGCGGGACGGGCGGCGCTGGCCGACGGTGATCCGCGCGGCGCGGCGGCGCTGCTGCGCGACGCGCTGGACCTGTGGCGCGGTGAACCCCTCGCGGATGTCGCCGGGGCGCCGTTCGCCGACGTCGAGGCGGCCCGGCTGCGCGAGCTGCGCCTGGCGGCGATCGAGGACCGGGTCGAGGCGGACCTGGCGCTCGCGCCGTCCGGGGCGCCGCTGATCGCCGAGCTGCGGGCCCTGGTGGCGGCGCATCCGCTGCGGGAGCGGCTGCACGGGCTGCTGATGCGCGCCCTGCACGGCGCGGGCAGCCGCGCCGAGGCCCTCGCCGCGTACGCCGACGCGCGCCGCGTGCTGGCCGAGGAGCTGGGCGCCGACCCGTCGGCGGAGCTGGTCGCGTTGCACGCCACGCTGCTGCGCGACGACCCCGCGCCGCCGGCGCGGCTGCCCGCCCCGCTGACCAGCTTCGTCGGCCGGGAACGGGAGTTGCGGCGGGTCGAGGAGCTGCTGGCCTCGGCGCGGCTGGTGACGTTGCACGGCCCCGGCGGCGCTGGGAAGACCCGGCTGGCCACCACCGCGGCGTCCCGGCACGACGGGCCGGTGTGCCTGGTGGAGCTGGCCGCTGTCGCGCCCGGCTCGCCTGTGGCGCCGGCGGTGCTGACCTCGCTGGACCTGCGCGACGCCGGGCTGCGGGCCCCGGGCGGGCCCCGGGACCTCACCGACCGGCTGGTGGCGGCGCTGGCCGGCCGGCGTCTGCTGCTGGTGCTGGACAATTGCGAGCACGTGATCGACGACGCGGCCCGGCTGGCCGCCCGGCTGCTCGCCGCCGCTCCCGGGCTGCGGGTGCTGGCCACCAGCCGGGAGCCGCTGGGCCTCACTGGTGAGGCGTTGTGCCCGGTCGGCGGGCTGCCCGCCCCGGACGGGCCGGCCGCACCGCAGGCCGCGGCCGCGTACCCGGCGGTGCGGCTGTTCGCCGACCGGGCCGCCGACGTGTCGCCCGGGTTCACGCTCGACGCCGACACGACCCCGGCGGTGCTGCGGATCTGCCGTACCCTCGACGGGCTGCCGCTGGCCCTGGAGCTGGCCGCGGCGCGGCTGCGGGCCCTGCCGGTGACGCAGGTCGCGGCCCGGCTGGACGACCGGTTCCGGCTGCTGCGCCGCGGCGACCGCGCCGCGGCGCCCCGCCACCGCACGCTGGAGGCGGTGGTGGGGTGGAGCTGGGACCTGCTCGACGCCCCGGAGCGGCGGCTGGCCGCCCGGATGAGCGTGTTCGCCGGCGCCGCCGACCTGGCCGCCGTGCAGGCGGTGTGCGGCCCGGACGCCGGCGACGTCCTGGACACCCTCACCGGCCTGGTCGACAAGTCGCTGGTGGAGGCCACCGGCGGGCGCTACCGGATGCTGGAGACGATCCGCGAGTTCACCGCCGCCCGGCTGGCCGAGCGCGGCGAGACCGGGCGGGTGCGCGACGCGCACGCCGCGTACTTCCTGGGTCTGGCGCAGGCCGGCGACGCGGGCCTGCGCGGCGGCGGCCAGGAGCGGTGGCTGCGCCGCCTCGACGCCGCCCGCGACGACCTGCACGCGGCGCTGCGCCACGCGGACACCGCGACCGGGCTGCGGCTGGTCGCGGCGCTGGCGTTCTACTGGTGGCTGCGGGGTCTGCGCGGGGAGGGCGCGGCGCCGGCCCGGCGGCTTGTCGACCGGCTCGGCGGCCCGCCCGACGGCCTGGCCGAGGAGTACGCGCTGGCGCTGCTGATCGCCACGCTCGCCGGCGGCGGCGACCGCAGCGAGGTCGACGCCGCGTCGCGGATCCTGTGGACCATGGCCCGGCCGCCCCGGCATCCGTTCCTGCTCTACCTGTCCGGCATGGCCAGCGGCCCCCCGTCGCCGCAGGACGCGGCGGCGCTGCACGAGCGGGCCGTCCGGGACCGGCTGCTCGGCGCCGACCCGTGGAGCCGGGCGCTGGGCCGCCTGGGCACCGCGATGGTCGGTCTGCTGCACGGCCGTCACGCCCAGGCCCACGCCGACCTGGACGGCGCGCTGGCCGGTTTCCGGGCGCTCGACGACCGCTGGGGCATGATCGTGACGCTGTCCACCCGCGCCGAGGCCGCCTACCGCACCGGTGACGTCGCGTCGGCGGCCGCGCCGATGGCGGAGGCGCTGGAGCTGGCCGAGCAGCTCGGCTCCACCCTGGACCTGGCGGAGCTGCTGCGGACCCGCGCCGACGGGCGGCTCGCCGCCGGTGACCTGACCGGCGCGGCCGAGGACTTCCGGCGGGTGCGGCGCATCGCCGGGCCGGCTGGCGCGCCGGAGCTGGTCGCCGCCGCGTACCTGGGGCTCGGGGAGATCGCCCGCCGCGACGGCGACCCGCGGCGGGCGCGGGCGTTGTGCGAACGGGCGGTCGCGCAGTGCCCGTCGGGCTGGTTCGGCGCCGATGTGGTGCGGCTCGCGGCGCTGGTGACGCTCGGGCAGCTCGCCGACGCCACCGGCGACCCGGCTGCGGCCCGCGCCCACTACCGGCAGGTCCTCACGGCCGGCGTCGGTGTGTGGGACGTGCCGGTGGTGGCCGCCGCCGCGGACGGGCTGGCCGGGCCGCTGCTGCGCGACGGCGACCCCGAGTCGGCGGCCCGGCTGCTGGGCGCGGCGGCGGCGCTGCTCGCAGGCACCGGCGCGGCCGACGCGCCGGCCGGCACACCCACCGCCGTCGAGCTGCGGGAACACCTGGGTGAGGCGGCGTTCGCCACCGCGTACGCCGGGGGCGCGGACCTGCCCCGGCAGCGGGCGCTGGCGCTGGTTGACGGCCGCTGACTGGCCCGGTGCGCGCGCGGTGCGCGCCCGGTCAGCGCCGGCGGTGACGCTTGCCGGCATGAGCGACGACACGACGGCCGTGCTGGCCGACGGGATACGAAAACGGTACGGCCGCACCACCGCCCTGGACGGCTTCGACCTGGCCGTGCCGGCCGGCACGGTGTACGGGGTGCTCGGCCCGAACGGGGCGGGCAAGACCACTGCGGTGCGGGTCCTCACCACGCTGCTGCGGTTCGACGCCGGCCGGGCCCGGGTGGCCGGGTACGACGTGGCCTCCGAACCGGACCGGGTCCGTGAGGCGATCAGCCTGACCGGGCAGTACGCGGCGGTCGACGAGGTGCTCAGCGGGCGGCAGAACCTGGTGCTGTTCGGGCGGCTGCGGCGGCTGTCCGCGCGGCGGGCCCGCGACCGCGCCGAGGAGCTGCTGGACCGGTTCGGGTTGACCGAGGCGGCGGACCGGTCGGCGGGCGGCTACTCCGGTGGGATGCGCCGCCGCCTGGATCTGGCGGCCAGCCTGGTGGTGCCGCCGCGGGTGCTGTTCCTCGACGAGCCGACCACCGGCCTGGACCCGCGCAGCCGC
Source organism: Micromonospora chalcea (assembly GCF_002926165.1). Lineage (GTDB taxonomy): Bacteria > Actinomycetota > Actinomycetes > Mycobacteriales > Micromonosporaceae > Micromonospora > Micromonospora chalcea. Next base: position 69,062 of record NZ_MAGP01000113.1, read on the forward strand.
AACGGTCTGTGGTCGGCGGTGCGGGAACTGGTCGACGACGGCACGACCGTGCTGTTGACCACCCAGTACCTGCAGGAGGCCGACCACCTCGCCGACCGGGTGTGCGTCATCGACTCCGGCCGGGTCGTGGCCGAGGGCACCCCGGAGCGGTTGAAGGCCCGCATCGGCGCGGACCGGCTGGAGCTGGTGGTCCGCGACGCGGCGGACCTGCCCACGGCGGCGGCGGTGGTGGAACGCGCCACCGGCGCGGCGGTGACGGTGGACGCGGAGCTGCGGCGCGTGGACGCGCCGGTGGCCGACCGGATCGCCGTGCTCATGACAGTGCTGCGGACCCTGGAGGACGCCGGGGTGGCGGTGGAGGACGTGCTGGTGCGCCGGCCGACGCTGGACGAGGCGTTCCTGCACCTGACCGGCGGCCGGTTCGACGCGCAGCGGATGGAGGTGGCGTCGTGAGGGCGCTGACCGACGGGTGGCTGATGGCCGGGCGGAACATGCGGCACGTGGTCCGCGCCCCGGAGGAGATCATCATCTACTTCAGCCTGCCGATCATGTTCGTGCTGGTGTTCGGCTACGTGTTCGGCAGCGGCATGTCCGTGCCGGGCGGCGGCAACTACCGGGAGTTCCTGCTGCCCGGCGTGTTCGTGATGACGATGCTCTACGGGCTCGGCGCGACCGCGTCGGCGATCGCGGCGGACGCCGGCCGGGGCGTGGTGGACCGGTTCCGGTCACTGCCGATGGCCCGCTCGGCGCTGCTGTCCGGCCGCGCCGGCGCCGACCTGGTACGGGCGTGCCTGGAGATGACCACGCTGGTGGTGTGCGGGCTGCTGGTGGGCTGGCAGTGGCGCGACGGCGTCGGCCCGGCGCTGACGGCGGTGGCGCTGATCCTGCTGCTGCGCGTCGCGATGACCTGGGTGGGCATCCTGTTCGGGCTGCTCGTGCCGAACCCGGACACGGTCGCGGTGGTGGTGTTCCCGCTGGCGTTCCCACTGACCGCCCTGTCCAACGTGTTCGTGGCGCCGGAGCTGATGCCGGACTGGCTGGGCGCGGTCGCCGCGTGGAATCCGCTGTCGGCGACGGTGGCGGCGGCCCGGGACCTGTTCGGCAACCCGGGCCTGAGCGGGGACTCGTGGCCGGCCCGGCACGCACTGGAACTGGCGGTCGCCTGGCCGCTGGCGCTGATCGCGGTGGCCGCGCCGGCGGCGGTGCGCGGCTACCGGCGGCTCGGCCGCTGACAAGGGCCGGGGTATCCGGGGGGATGAAATCGGGGCGCGGCCGAAGCCGCGCCCCGATGCTCCCAGGCCCTTCCCGGCCGGTGGGGCGAAGACGATCAGCGCCGACCTTCGGACCGACCCGACGTGGACTGGCTGCCCCCGCCTGGCCGTTGTCTACTGGCCGTGCCTCTCACCTTGCCCGTACACCGGTAACCGCGGCCGGTTCGCGCCGCCCCGCCGACCCCCGCCCGCTGGACCTGGCCGCCGCAACCTTCCGGTCGCTCGGCCAGCGGACGAAGGGACGAAGCGAACAACAGCCGCTTCCCGTGGTAGGACTCAAAGACGGTACGGCGTAGACCCCCGCCGCTGTCAACCCACCCGGGCCTGTCGTGTGTTGCGACACGGCGTGTCGCGTCGGCGCGTCTCGATTCCTGAGCCTGCTTCAGGCGCCGAGGTGGTGCCGCAGCATCGCCGCCGCCGCACCCGGATGATCGTCGGCGAGCAACCCGGCGGCGGCCAGCACGTAGTCCACGTCGACGACCGGGCGGGCCGCCCGCGGCAACGCCCACCCGCCGGCGTGGTCGGTGAGCACCGCGTCGAGCACCGCCGCCGCGTCACCCGGGTCGGCGTGCCGCAGCACCCCGCCGGAGCCGACTAGCAGCTTCACCTCCCGCAGCCCCCGCCCGGCCCGCTCCCCCGTCGCCGCCCC
>NZ_MAGP01000114.1 GCF_002926165.1 Micromonospora chalcea
GGGTGCGGGTGGGGAACTGCGTCGACAGGGCAGGGGCGTGGCTCCACACTGGGCGGGTGGAACATCGCGATCTTGTTCGGGTGAGCAAGCGGCTGTCGCTGGCGTTGCGGCACCGGCCCGACGCGTACGGCCTGCGGCTCGACCGGGCGGGCTGGGTGCCGGTCGCGGACGTGCTCGCCGGGCTGGGGATCAGCCGCGCTCACCTGGACGCCGTGGTCGCGGGCAACGACAAGCAGCGCTTCGCGGTGGAGACCGGCCCGGACGGGGCCGACCGGATCCGCGCCAACCAGGGGCACTCGGTTCCGGTCGACCTCGGCCTCACCCCGGCCGCGCCGCCGCCCCGGCTGTTCCACGGCACCGGCGAGGCCGTGCTGGACGCGATCCGGGCGCAGGGGCTGCGCCGGGGCGGGCGTCACCACGTACACCTGTCACCTGATGTGGCGACGGCCCGGCGCGTCGGCGCGCGCCGGGGCGGCGCGGTGGTGGTGCTGACCGTGGACGCGGCGGCGATGGCCGAGGCGGGGTACCTGTTCTACCGCTCGGCCAACGGGGTGTGGCTCACCGACACGGTGCCGCCGGCCTACCTCGGCACCACCTGAGCGGGCGTCAGCAGGCGGTGACCGGGTGGGCCACCACGGCGTCGAACAGGTACGCGAGGTCGTTCACGGCGGCCCGGTCGGGCTGGACGGCGCCGGTGCAGTCGGTGGCGCGGGCACGCAGCGTGTGCCGGCCCGTGGCCGGCGGGCGCCAGCGGACGGTCCAGCGCTGCCAGGCGCCGCCCCGGTCCGCGGTGACCAGGTCGGCCGGGCGCCACCCGTCGCCGGTGTCCACCTCGACGTGCGCGATCGGGCCGTTGCCGGACCAGGAGCGGCCGGTCAGCAGCACGTCCTCGCCGGACGGCAGCCGGGCGTCCCAGGGCAGCTCGAACGCGCTGCGCACCGGCTGGGCGGTGAGCGCGGTGCCGCCGGCGGGGTGGCCGGGGCCGAACATGCGGTAGAACTGCGTGTTCCACGGCGAGAACAGCGGGGTGGTGGAGACCTCGATCGCGCCCACCCACTTGATCGAGGCGATGCCGACCCAGCCGGGCACCACGACCCGCACCGGGAAGCCGTGGTCGGCTGGGAGCGGCTCGCCGTTCATCTCGTACGCCAGCAGCACGTCGTCGAGCGCCTTCGCGATGGGCATCGGACGGCGTACCCGGCCGAGGTTGACCCCGCCGGAGACGTAGTCCGGGTCGAGGCCCTCGGGCATCACGTCGACCGCCTCGTCGCGCAGCCCGGCCAGGCGCAGCACCGTGCCGAGCCGCACGCCCCGCCAGCGGGCCACGCCGACGCTGCCCAGCCCCCACGCCACGCCCGGGGCGGGGTCGCCCTGCTGCTCGGCGAAGTAGCGGCGCCCGTTGCCGGCGCACTCCAGCAGCGCCGCGTGCTCCTCGGCGGGCAGCCGGCGCAGCTCGTCGAGGTCGAACTCGACCGCGTCGTCCCGGGTCGGCGCGCCGCGCAGCCCGTCGCCGAACAGGCGCAGCCGCCAGGTGGCCGCGTCCAGGTGCGGCGTGACCGTGTGGTTGCGGACGAAGAAGCGGTCGATCGGGACCACGTACTCCTGGCCGGCCATCGACGGCCAGCGCATCTCGGCGTTGGTGTCCAGCGGGCGCAGCAGCTCCGCCGGCAGCGGCTTGACGATCGGCGCGCCGGGGTCGACGCCGACCGGCGCGGACGTCACCGCTACCGGCTCGCGTTCCGCGGCGGCGGCGGTCACCGCGGCCATCGCCGCGCCCACCTCCAGCAGCCGGTCGCGGTCGACGCCCGGCCCGTGCGCCTGCCCGGCGAGCCACTGCCGGCTCCGGTCGGCGTCGTGGACGGCTTCGGCTGAGGACGAGGACTGACTCACGGCTGACCTCCGGGGTGGGCGACGCTGCCTTTCCTATTCAACCAGTAGGACTTCCCGTCGATCCATAGCAGGTCGGCGGCACGGTCACGCCGCGCCGATCAGCGTCACCACCCCGGCCGCCACGAGCACGCCGGCCCAGAGCCGGTCGACGTTGAACCAGGCCCGGCGCAGCACACCGACGCCGAGCACCTCGTACACGGCCACGGCCACGGCCAGCGCGACGCCGAGCATGGCGGCGGTGTGCACGGCCGCCGCGAACAGGCCGGTCAGCGCGCCGGCCGGCGCGGCGGCGAGGTGCCCGGCGTGCGAGCCGGCGCCGACCGCCGGTTCGGCGAGCAGCACCGGCAGCAGCATCAGGCCCGCGCCGTGCGCCGCCGACATCAGGAACGACCAGGCGGTGAGCTGCGCGGCCGACAGCCGCATCCCGGCCCACCGGAAGTGCCGGTCGGACAGCAGCCGCCACAGCCCGAACCCGACCAGCAGCACCCCGCCGGTGACCGCGACCGCAGTGCTCGCCGTCACCGACCGGGTGGCGCTGACCAGCGCGGCGACCACCGCCACCGACGCCAGGTGACCGGCCGCGATCGGCGGCAGCGCCGCCAGCAGCGCCGCCCGGCGGCGCTCCTGCAGGCCCCGGGCCACCGCGAACAGCCAGCCCATCGCCGGGTTCAGGCCGTGGAACGCGCCGAGGCCGGCCAGCGCCGCCCAGGTCGCGCCGGTCACGGGAAGCAGTACGAGTCGGACGACGCGTCGCCGCCCTGCAACCGGGTCTGGTGCACGCGCAGGCCGCGGAACTCCTCCCCGCGCGGGAAGAACCGCGGATCCGGCACGAGGCCGCCGCTGCCCGGGTCGACGTCGAGCTTCGCCACCCAGGCGCCCACCCCGTCGGGGTAGAACTGGTCGTCCCAGGCGCCGTAGAGCGAGTTGCTGACGTAGACGCGGCGGCCGTCGCGGCTGATCTCGACCATCTGCGGGCCGCCGGCCAGCGGCTCGTCCGGGTACGCCGGGTGCGGCGTGCGGTTGACGATGCCGCCCAGGCGCACCGAGCCGACGCGTACCGGGTGGAACGGGTCGCTGACGTCGTAGCGGATCAGCTCTCCGGTGCCCCAGCAGGAGACGTGCAGGAACCTGTCGTCCACTGACAGGTCGATGTCGGTGACCAGCGGCGGCACCGCCCCGAACGGCTTGAGCAGGTCCGGCAGGTCCGCCGGGTCGGCCGGCTCGGCCGGGATGTCGATCACCTTGGTGACCGCCCAGGCGTCGCCGTCGCGGTGCCACAGCCAGATCGAGGCGGACAGGTCCTCGACGCTGATCACCACGCCGACGAAGCCGTACGACTTCGTCGGGTCGTGCGCGGGGCGCAGCTCCAGCGGCATCTGGTACTGGTCGCCGAGGTCGACGCGCTGCACGTGCCGGCGCTTCGCCAGGTCCCAGAAGTGGATCGCGTGCCCGTATTTGCGCCCCAGCAGCAGTTCCCCGACGATGCCGTCCTCGATCATCGACGGCGTGCCCCACTCGCTGGTGACCAGCACGTCCTGCGTGTAGTGCCACCAGAAGTCGTACGCCAGGAACTGCGGCCCCCGGTCGGCCTCCCACGCGCCGCGTACCTCGAAGGTGGTGTGGTCGAGCACGGCGATGCCGCCGGGCCCCTCCTGCCCGTCCGCGCCGCCGAGCGCGGAGACGTAGATGCCGTCCGGCCCGCAGTGCACGGTGTGCGGGCGGGAGTATCCGGCGCGCTTGCCGAGTTCCTCCGGGCCGATTACCTTCACCAGTTCGGGGCGGCGCGGGTCGGGCTTGGTGTCGAGCACGTGGATCCGGGACGAGCGCAGGCCCGGCACGATCAGGTAGCGGCGTTCCACGTGCGGGTGCGGCGCGGTGGGGCAGAGCGCGCTGCTGCACGCGTTCCAGCCGAAGTGGTGCAGCTCGTCGCCGGTGTTCGGCAGCTCGGTCCAGCCCACCACCCGGCCGTACGAGTCGGAGTCCGGGTCGGTGTCGAGCACCGCGATGGCGTCGGGGCGCTGCCCGGCGCGGTCGAACGCGGCGACGTACGCGAGTTTCTCGGCCGGCGCGGTGGCGGCGAGCGCGGGGGAGGGGTAGAAGGTCGGGTCGGGGGTCCAGCGGGTCATCGGTTCTCCCTCGCGGTCAGCCGGCGGGTACGCCGAGGCGGTCGAGCAGGTGGCGGCGCAGCGCGCCGAGGGCCGGGTCGTCGGGGCTCGGGGTGGGGCCGAGGCGTACCGGCACCTCTTCGGCGATCACGCCGTCGTCGAGGAGCAGGACGCGATCGGCGAGCAGCAGCGCCTCCTCCACGTCGTGGGTGACGAGCAGCGCGGCGAAGCCGTGCTGGGCGCGCAGCCGCCGCAGCAGCCCCTGCATGCGCAGCCGGGTCAGCGCGTCCAGCGCGCCGAACGGCTCGTCCAGCAGCAGCAGGTCCGGTTCGCGGACCAGCGCGCGGGCCACCGCGACCCGCTGCGCCTGCCCGCCGGACAGCTCGGCGGGCCAGGCCCGGCCCCGGTCGGCGAGCCCGACCTCGGCCAGCGCGCGGCCGACCCGGTCGTCCACGTCCGGCCCGGTCAGGCCGAGCGCCACGTTGTCCGCCACCCGCTTCCACGGCAGCAGCCGGTGCTCCTGGAACACCACGGCGGCGGTGCCGTGCACCGTGTGCTCGCCGCCCGCGTCGCCGTCGAGCCCGGCGAGCACGCGCAGCAGCGTGCTCTTGCCGGATCCGCTGCCGCCCAGCAGCGCCACCGTCTCCCCGGCGCCGATGATCAGGTCCACCCCGGCCAGCACCACCGCCGGGCCGAAGGACCGGGTCACCGCGCGCGCGGTGAGCAGCGGCCCGGTCAGGTCGCGCGCAGTCCGCGTCGCCACGCCAGCGTCCTCCTCTCCGCGTACCGGATGAGCAGGTCGGAGGCGAGCCCCAGCAGCGCGTAGATGAGCAGGCCGAGCACCACCACGTCGGTCTGGCTGAACTCGCGTGCCTCCATCATCAGGAAGCCGACGCCGGTCTGCGCGTTCACCTGCTCGCCGACGACCAGGCTGAGCCAGGCCGCGCCGATGGCCAGCCGCAGCCCGAGGAACAGCGCCGGCAGCGCGCCGGGCAGCACCACGTGCCGCAGGCGGGCCGCCGCGCCGAGACCGCAGGTGCGCGCCGCCTCGACCAGGCGTTCGTCGATGTCGCGGATGCCGGCGTACGTGTTGAAGTAGATCGGGAAGAACGCGCCGAGCGCGACGAGCGTGACCTTCAGCGACTCGCCGATGCCGACCCAGATGATCAGCAGCGGGACCAGGCCCAGGTGCGGCAGCATCCGGGCCATCTGCACCGGCGGGTCGACCAGGTCGTCACCGAGGCGCAGCAGCCCCGCCGCCGCGCCGAGCACCAGCGCCAGGCCGCCGCCGATGAGCAGGCCGAGCGCGGCGCGGGTGAGCGAGTCGAGCAGGTGCACGCCGAGCGTCCCGTCGCGCGCCAGCCGCCACCCGGTCGCGAGCACCGCGCTGGGCGCGGGCAGCTTCTCCGCGGCGAGCAGGCCGGTGCGCGCGGCGACCTCCCAGGCGAGCACCAGCACGACCGGGCTCACCGCGCGCCGCCACCGCCGCGAGGCGCGGGCCCGGGACCGCCGCGGCGTCGCCCGATCGGGTACGACAGCGGGGATCGCCTCGGCCAGCGCCGGACCGCTCACTGGAACGCCTCGTTGAACCGGCCGTCCACCCGCCCGGCGATGTCGACCGGTCCGGGCACCAGCTTCAGCTCCACGAAGCTGTCCGCGATGGCCTGCAACTCCGCGCCGATCTCCGGGGTGACCGGGGCGAGCGGCTTGGCGCTGCGGGCCAGCGCCCGGGTGGTCACGTCGAGCGGGATCTTCAGCTCCGGGGCGAGGACGGCGGCCCGCTCGGTCGGGTGGGCGATGCCCCAGTCGGTGGTCTGCCGGTACGTGTCCAGGAACGCGCGTACGTCGGCGGTGCGGTTCTTCACCGCGTCCGGCGCGGCCAGCACGTACTCGCGGTTGCCGGCCAGGCCGGTGGCGTCGGCGAGCACCCGCACGCCGGGCTGCTCGGCCAGCGCGAAGTAGGGATCCCAGATGATCCAGGCGTCGACCTGCCCGTTGTCGAACGCGGGCCGCCCCTCGGCGGGCTTGAGGTACTTCACCTTGATGTCGGCGAGCGTCATCCGGTTCGCCTCCAGCAGCTTGACCAGCAGCCAGTGCACGTTGGAGCCCTTGTTCAGCGCGACCGTCTTCCCGCGCAGGTCGGCGAATCCACGATACGGGCTGCCCGCCTTGACCAGAACCGCCTCGCCCTGCGGGATCGGCTGGGACGTGCCGACCACGGAGAACGGGATCTTGCCGGCGGCGGCGAACACGGGTGGGGCCTCGCCGACCTGACCGATGTCGATCGAGCCGGCCTTGAGCGCCTCGGTCAGCGCCGGGCCGCTCTCGAACAGCGACCAGGTGACGTTCTTCGCGTCGCCGCGCGCCTTGACCAGGCTGAGCCCGCCGAAGCGCTGGTAGCCGATCCGCAGCGGGCCGTCACTGCCGCCGCCGCTGGCGTCGGCCGCCTCGCCGCCGCAGGCCGCCAGCGCCGTCGCGGCCAGCAGCGCGAGGGTGGTGAGCAGCGCGGCCACCGGCCGGCGGCGGGTTCTGGGGGTACGCATGGCGACTCCTCGGGGAGGGAAGGGCCCGGCATCGACGGGCGACAGCAACCTACCAACCCGATAGGTTTTATGGGTAGTCTGTCGGAGTGGTCGTCCCACCACTCAGGAGACGGCCCGTCCGACGCGCACCGGAGGCCCCCATGTCGCTCACCTTCCACTGGTTCCTGCCGACCTACGGCGACAGCCGGGACATCGTGGGCGGCGGACACGGCGTACCGGTCGGCACGGCGGGTGGCGCGCGACCGGCCAGCGTGGCGTACCTGGGGCAGATCGCCCGCACCGCCGAACAGCTCGGTTTCGCCGGCGCGCTCACCCCCACCGGCGCCTGGTGCGAGGACGCCTGGCTGACCACCGCCATGCTCACCGAGGTCACCGAGCGGCTGAAGTTCCTCGTCGCGTTCCGGCCCGGCCTGCTCTCACCCACCCTCGCCGCGCAGATGGCGTCCACGTTCCAGCGCCTGTCCGGCGGGCGGCTGCTACTGAACGTGGTCACCGGCGGCGAGTCGGCCGAGCAGCGCGCGTACGGCGACTTCCTGGACAAGGACGCCCGCTACGCGCGTACCGACGAGTTCCTGCACGTGGTGCGGGCGCTGTGGCGCGGCGAGACGGTCGACCACGACGGCGCCCACGTGCGGGTCGAGGGCGCCCGGCTCGGCCGGGTGCCCGACCCGGTGCCGCCGGTCTACTTCGGCGGGTCGTCCGGCGCGGCCGGACCGGTGGCCGTCCGGCACAGCGACGTGTACCTGACCTGGGGCGAACCGCCCGCGCAGGTGGCCGGCAAGCTGGACTGGATCCGCGGGCTCGCCGCCGGGGCCGGGCGCGAGCTGCGGTACGGCATCCGGCTGCACGTGATCAGCCGGGACACCGCCGAGGAGGCCTGGGCCCAGGCCCGCAAGCTGCTCGACGGCATCCCCGAGGCTGACGTGCGCGCCGTGCAGGAAGGGCTGCGGCGCAGCGAGTCCGAGGGGCAGCGGCGGATGCTCGACCTGCACGGCGGCTCCCGCGACGGGCTGGAGGTCTCGCCGAACCTGTGGGCCGGATTCGGGCTGGTACGCGGCGGCGCGGGCACCGCACTCGTCGGCAGCCACACCGAGGTCGCCGACCGGATCGCTGAGTACCACGCGCTCGGCCTGGACGAGTTCATCCTCTCCGGTCACCCGCACCTGGAGGAGGCGTACTGGTTCGGCGAGGGCGTGCTGCCGATCCTGCGGCGGCGCGGGCTGTGGCGGCACCCGGCCGGCGAGCCGGAGATCGAGGCGCCGGCCGCCGTGCCGTTCTCACCCCAGCCGGTTCCGGCCCGCGGCTGACCGCTAGGTCAGATCGGGCGTTGCCCGGTGAGGAAATCGGCGAGCACCCGGGTGTGCGTGGAGAAGGCCAGCTCGACCGGATCGGTGAGCACCAGCCACTCGGTGGCCTCCTCGGTCGACGCCGACGGCGGCAGGTCACCGATAGCCCGCTCGGGCAGCACCCCGAAGACCATCATGGTGCCGCCAGCCGGAGCGCCGTGCACCGCGAACAGCCGCGCCTCGCCGGCCTCGGCCAGCAGCCCGGTCTCCTCGCGCAGCTCCCGCACGAGCGCCTCGGACCACTCCTCGCCGTACTCGACGAAGCCACCCGGGAGCGCCAGCAGCCCCCGGGCCGGTTCGATGTCGCGGCGCACCACGACCACGCCGAGCCCCCGCGGCGTGCGGACCGGCAGCACCGCCACCGCCACCGGCAGCGGATTGCGCCACACCGTCTCGCCGCACGAGGAACAGACCCGCGGCCACCCGGCGCCCGCCGGGTAGGCCGCGCCGCAGAAGGAGCAGTGCGAGTACGGGGTCACGCCGCAGCACGTTACCCGCCCCTGCCGCCCGAGGTCAGACGTCACCCCCTCTGGCCGGCGAGCTGGGCGCGCGCCTCCATCAGGGCGAAGCCGAGCAGGTTGTCGCCCCGCCAGGTCGCCGGGACGCCGGCGCGCGGGTCGTCGGCGGTCAGGCCGATGCCCCAGACCCGGTCCGTCGGGCTGGCCTCGACGAGCACCCGGTCGCCGGTGCCGAGCAGGAACCGCCGCAACGGCTCGTGCTGGGCGAACTTGGCCACGCTGCCGGCCACCACGATCTCGTAGCGGCGGGCCGCCCAGGTCGCCTCGTCGAAGTCGCGCACCTGCCGGCCGAGCGCCTTGGCCCGGTGCGGGTGCCCGGCGGCCAGCACCCGCTCGGCGACCGCCAGGTCACCGAAGAGGGTGGCCTTGTGCCACATCATCCAGTGCTCGGCGGTGGCGAACTCCCGGCCGTCCACTGTGAACGCCGCCGGCCACCACTGGCTCAGGCAACCGGCGCCGACACCGCCGTCGCGCTGCGGCCGGTGCCCCCAGAAGCGCAGATACTTGAACGTCGCGCCGGTGTCGAGCGCGGCGGTCAGGTCGGCGACGGAACGGATCGGCATGCCCCGCAGTCTGCCCCACCCCACTGACATCCCACCGCCGCTTTTCGCCCCTGCAACGATCACCCGCATCTCCGCCGGGACAACGACGGATGTCCAGCTTGGAGAGGCCTGCTCCACATCAAAGATGCAAAGAGATCTTGAAAGGAAAAGGCTCCTATGGCGACCCTTTCCTTCCAAGATCTCGAAGAGCTCGACCGAACCCGCCGATCTTGCGATTTGGTGCCCCGCAAACTCCGTCAAACGGACATTCCGAGGGCCCAAACCGCAAGATCGACGAGGAGAGAGGGGGGTCAGGGCGTGGGGTCGCCTGTGTAGAACGCGTTGACGCGCTCGCCCGCGCCTTGTGCCTACTCGGCGGGGGTGCCTGCTTCGATGCTTGCCGTTGTCCAGCTCCTGCTGGACTCGGTGACGAAACGGAGGCCCTCGGGTGAGGCCATCCACTCGGCTGCGGCGGCCGGGTCGACGCCCGTGCCGTCGGCTGCGAAGTGGGAGGCCAGCCCGACCAGCGCCAGGTCCCAGCCGATGCCGACCGCGCCCGGGCCGTACTCGGCCCACCGCTGGTCGTCGACGTGCGCGACGTGTTCCAGCTCGAAGCGGGTACGCCCGGGGCCGGCCTCGCGCAGCCGCACCTCGATCCAGCTCACCTCGTCGCCGAACTCCCAGGTGGCGGCGAAGCCGTGCGGCGGGTCGCAGCGTTCGACGGTGCCACCGGCGTTGCCCTCCAGCTGGTAGCGGCCGCCGAGGCTCAGGTCGCCGGAGACGGGCAGGAACCAGCGCGGTATCCGTTCCGGGTTGGTGCAGGCGTCGAAGACGTCGTCCACCGGCGCGTCGTACGTCTGGGCGATGGTGAGCACCCGCGCCTGCCCGGCGGGGAGCGTGCGGTCGCCGATGCGGCGCTCGACGGCGCTGATCTGTCCGGTCACGTCGATCATGGGTCGGTCCTCTCGTCGTCGGTGTCGTCTGCGCGCAGCCGTCGTTCGCGGCGGCCCCGGGCCAGCTCGGTGGCGAGCGCGGCCAGTGGCGGCGTCCAGAAGCGGCGGAACCCGTCCAGCCACGCGTCGATCTCGCGCAGCGGGCCGGGGTCCACGGCGTAGAGCCGGCGGGTGCCGTCGGCGCGCACCGTGGTGAAGCCGTGTTCGCGCAGCACCTTGAGGTGCTGCGAGACGGCGGGCTGGCTGATGCCGAACTCGCGCCGCACGGTCTCACCGAGCGCCCCGGCGGGCTGCTCACCGTCGGCGAGCAGCTCCAGGATCCGGCGGCGGACCGGGTCGCCGAGGACGTCGAAGGCGTGCACGACACCTTTGTATCAGACGCGGCTTATATAAGCGAGCACTGACGCGCTGCGGGACGCCCGTCGCACCCGGGCGTCCCGCGTACCCCCGTGGTCAGCCGCCGAGACGGGCGGCGACGGTACGGCGCAGCTCCGGCAGGCGGTCGTGCAGCAGGCCCGGGCACTGCGTGTCGTTGAAGTCCTTGTGCCCGTAGATCTCGGTGGGCGCGATGCCGTACTGCTGGCAGGTGAACGCGCAGAACGTCACCAGGCTGTTCCAGAGCGCCTGCGGCGGCTGCACATCCAGGTAGATGCCGTCGTTCTCGATGCCGATGGCCTGGCTGTTCTGCCCGACGCAGTGCGCGCCCTGCACCATGGTCTGGCCGTGCAGCAGCGCGTAGAGGCTGCCGTGGCGGCCCTCGGTCAGGTAGCCGCCCCGGCTGTTGGTGAAGTGCTGCCCGGAGTCGAGCCAGCCGTTGCTGTCCATGTGCAGGTCCTGGATGTCGCGGGAGTTCCGGTACGCCTGGGCGAGGCTGTAGTCGGTGGTGTTCGGGAACGCGGTGTGGTGCACGATGATCTTGTTGGGTCGGCTGGACACCACGCTCACCGGCGACGAGGGCGGGCGGGCGCCCCAGGTCGCGCAGTTGGCGATGGTCGGCTGGTCGACCCGGGTGGCAACGGCCCGCGCGTCGGGGCCGGAGCCGATCTGGGTCAGCGCGCCGACGCCGGCGGCGGCGCCGAGCAGGACCGCGCCGCGCAGCACGGTCCGCCGGTGGACGGGAACAGACATCGCAGCCTCCTCGTGGGGTGAGGTACGGCCGGGCGTGGCGGGACCGGCACCGCCCGCCACGCCCGGGCCGGGGTCAGCAGGGTCCGTTGCAGGCCAGCACGCGCAGCCGGTCCAGCGAGCCGTTCCACACGTTCTGGTCACCGGGGAAGACCCCGGAGGAGGACCACTGCCAGAACGAGTACGTGCCCCAGCCGGCCGGCAGCGTGCCGACGCTGCTTGCGTAGCGGGCGATCCACAGTGGGTTGTTGGCCGCGAACTGCGAGGTGTTGCCGGTGCAGGTGCTCCACCAGTCGGTGGTGGTGTAGATGGTGGCCCACCGTCCGGTGCGGGCGTAGTACTGGTTGACGAACGAGGCGATCCAGCTGCGCATCGACGCCTGGCTCAGGCCGTAGCAGGTCGCGCCGTACGGGTTGTACTCGATGTCCAGCGCGCCGGGCAGCGTCCGCCCGTCCTTGGACCAGCCGCCGCCGTGGTCGACGAAGTAGTTGGCCTGGGTGGCGCCGCTGGTGGTGTCGGGGCGGGCGAAGTGGTACGAGCCGCGGATCATCCCGACGTTGTACGAGCCGTTGTACTGCTGGGCGAAGTACGGGTTGGTGTAGTACGTGCCCTCGGTCGCCTTGACGTAGGCGAACCGGGCGCCGTTGGCCCACGCCCCGGACCAGTTCACGTTGCCCTGGTAGCTGGACACGTCCATGCCGGGTAGTCCGGCCGGGGCGGCGGAGGCGGGTGCCGCTGCGGACAGGACCGCGGCGGCGACGGTGACGGTGGCGAGCAGCGCGGCTCCGGCCGCGCGCAGCGCCGATCGGATCGAACTGTGCATCTGTCCTCCCTGGGGGTTGCCGCGCTCCGGCGGCGGGAGTATGACGAAAGGAACTGTCGTCATTAGTGCACAGGGCGGAGAAACTTTTCAATAGAACGCATCGAAGAATCTCACTGAATTGGGTGCTCAGCCGAGCTGGGCGAGCGCCTCGGCGGCGGCGCGCTCGCCGGCGGTCACCGCGCCCTCCAGGTAGCCGCTCCACCGGGTCGCGGTCTCCGTGCCGGCCCAGTGCACCCGGCCCACCGGCGTGCGCAGTTCCGGGCCGTACGCGCACCACGCGCCGGTCGGCAGGACACCGCAGAAGCAGCCGCGCGTCCACTCGTCGGCAGACCAGTCGTACTCGACGAGGTCGTCGGGGCGCGCGGCGGCCGGGCCGAAGATCGCGGCGAGCGCCTCGCACAGCGCGTCCCGGCGCGCGCCCAGCGGCTGCCGGCGCAGCGCCCGGGCCTGCGCGCCGTAGCTGAACGCGGTGAGGATCCCACCGGGTATGTCCGGCAGCGAGTTGTCCACCGTCTCGGTGAGCGGCCCGGTGTCGGTGCTGGACACGCCGGAGCGGCCGTCGGCCCGCCAGAACGGCTCCGGATAGAGCGCGTGGACCTTGAGCGCCGCGCCCATCGGCATCCGCTGGGTCAGCCCGTCGCGCAGCGGCGGCAGCGGCGGGTCGTACCGGATGCGCCCGGCCAGCGTCGGCGCCAGCGCGACCACCACCGCGTCGCCGCGGTACGTCTCGCCGCCGCAGCGCACCCGCACCCCGTCGCGGTCCTGCGCGACGCCGTCCACCGGGGCGCGCAGGCGCAGGCTCCCCGGAGGCAGCGCGGCGGCCATCCGCTCGGCCAGCGCGGCCGGGCCGCCGGCGATCCGGTCCTGCTGGGCGCCACCCGCCATGCGCAGCAGCGACCGGGTGCCGCCGCCGCTGCGCAGGTAGAACAGCATGTGCAGCAGCGAGACCTCGTCCGGCGAGGCGGCCAGCAGGCCACCGGCGAGCATCCGGCCCGCGTACCCGGCGGTGACCGGGTCGGCCCCGCTCGCGTCGAGCCAGCCGCCGAACGTGACCCGGTCCCACAGTGCCGCCCCGTCCGCCCGCCACGGCGCGGCCGGGTCGAGCCCGGCCGCCATCTCGTCGAGCGTGCCCAGCAGCGCGGACAGCCCCGGCGATTCCCCGGTGGCCGGACGTCCGCCGAGCAGCAGCGTCGCCGCGCCGCGCGCGGGGGAGGGGAACGTGGCCAGGCCGTACGCGGCGGCGAGCGCGTACATCCGGTCCTGGGTGGGGCCGATCCACTGCGCGCCGAGATCGAGCCAGCCGCCGCCTGGTAGCGGTCGGCTGAGCGTGCGGCCGCCCACCCGGTCCCGGGCCTCCAGCACCCGCACCTGCGCGCCCGCGGCGTCCAGCGCGAGCGCGCAGGCCAGACCGGAGAACCCGGCGCCCACGACGACGACCCGGTGGCGGCGCACGCGGCGGCGTACCCCGCTCCCGGCCGGATTCACCCGGCCCGGCGTGTCGAAACCGGCGCCAGCCGTTCGTGTGGAGGGTGAAGGGGCGGCGCGGGGCCGTCCGGTGACGAGGAGAAGCCGATGAAGCAGTACCTGATCAGCATGTACCAGCCGGCCGGCCAGGGACGCCCGGACCCGGAGTTCCTGGCCGGGGTGATGCGCGAGGTCGAGGCCATCGGCCGGGACCTGCGGGAGGCGGGGTGCTGGGTGTTCGGCAACGGCCTGCACGACCCGCAGACCGCCACCGTGCTGCGCCCGGCCGGTGACGAGGTGCTGGTCACCGACGGGCCGTTCGCCGAGGGCAAGGAGTACCTGGGCGGCGTCACCATCATCCGGGCGCCCGACCTGGACGCCGCGCTGGACTGGGGCCGCCGGTACGCGCTGGCGACCACGCTGCCGATCGAGGTCCGCCCGTTCCAGGGCGAGGGATGACCGACGTCGAACGGGTCTTCCGGGCCGAGTACGGCCGCGCGGTAGCCGTCCTGGTCCGTCTCCTCGGCGACATCGACCTCGCCGAGGAGGCGGTCCAGGAGGCGTTCGCGATCGCGGTGACGCGCTGGGCCGCCGACGGGCCGCCGCCCAGCCCGGCCGGCTGGATCATCACCACCGCCCGGAACCGGGCGATCGACAGGTTGCGCCGCGAGGCCACCCGGACTGCCCGGCACGCCGAGGCCGCCCTGCTGCACGCCGCCGACCCGCCCGCCGAGGAGGGGCCCGTGCCCGACGACCGCCTGCGCCTGATCTTCACCTGCTGCCACCCGGCGCTCGCCGCGCCCGCCCGGGTGGCGTTGACGCTGCGCCTGCTCGGCGGCCTGAGCACCGCCGAGATCGCGCGCGCCTTCCTGGTGCCGGAGCGGACGATGGCCCAGCGCCTGGTCCGGGCCAAGACGAAGATCCGCGACGCCGGTATCCCGTACCGGGTGCCGCGCGACGCGGACCTGCCGGACCGGCTGCGCGGGGTCCTCGCGGTGGTCTACCTGATCTTCAACGAGGGGCACACGGCCAGCGCGGGGGAGCGGCTGGGCCGTGCCGAGCTGGGCGCCGAGGCGATCCGGCTGGGCCGGCTGCTGGTGACGCTGATGCCGGACGAGCCGGAGGCGCTCGGCCTGCTCGCGCTGATGCTGCTCACCGAGGCGCGCCGGGACGCCCGGACCGGGCCGGACGGGGCGCCGGTGTCGCTGTCCGAGCAGGACCGTGGCCGGTGGGACCGGGAGCTGATCGCCGAGGGCCAGGATCTGGTCCGCCGGTGCCTGCGGCGGGGCCGGCCCGGCCCGTACCAGCTCCAGGCCGCGATCGGCGCGGTGCACGCGGACGCGCCGACCGCCGCCGCGACCGACTGGGGACAGATCCTCGCGCTCTACGACCAGTTGGCGGCCGTCGCGCCGGGACCGGTGGTGGCGCTGAACCGGGCGGTCGCGCTGGCCGAGGTACGCGGACCGGCGGCCGCTCTGGCCGAAGTGGACCGGCTGGACCTGACCGGATACCACGTGTGGCACGCGATCCGGGCCGACCTGTTGCGCCGCCTCGACCGTCCGGCGCAGGCCCGGATCGCGTACGACGCGGCGATCGCCGGCACCGGCAACGCGGCGGAGCAGACGTTCCTGCGCCGCGCCCGCGACCGGATGGCGGGATGATCACACCGACAGTGCACGTTGGAGGCCGGTAACCCCGGGAAATGAACCGTGATCGTCTGGGCATTGACGCGGCGGCAGAGAAAAGTACACTCCCGGTGTAATTAGTTTTTCCGCGCTCCGTCGACCGGCACGAGGTGACGATGAGCCCACCGGCCACCCCCGTCGACGATCAGGGTCTGGCGCTGCACCACGTCGGCGTACGCTTCGGCGGCCTGGTCGCCCTCGACGACGTCTCGCTGCGCGTACCGCCCGGCCGGGTCGTCGGCGTGATCGGGCCCAACGGCGCCGGCAAGACCACGCTGTTCAACGTGGTCTGCGGCTTCGTCCGGCCGACCGAGGGCTCGCTCACGCTCGACGGCCGGCCGTTCCGGCCCCGCCCGCACGACCTCACCCGGCTCGGCATCGCCCGCACGCTCCAGGGCGTCGGCCTGTTCGCCGGGCTGACCGTGCTGGAGAACGTGGTGGCCGGCGCGAGCCACACCGCACGGGCCGGGTTCGCCGCCGCGCTGTTCGGCCTGCCGCGCAGCGACCGCGACGAGAGCCGGCTGCGCGCCCGGGCCCTGAACCTGCTCGCCGAGCTGGGCATCGACAAGCACGCCGACGCCGCACCCGGCACCCTGCCCTATGCGGTACGCAAGCGGGTCGCGCTGGCCCGCGCGCTGATCGCCCGCCCCCGGCTGCTGCTGCTCGACGAGCCGGCCGGCGGTCTCGGCGCCGACGACGTGGCCGAGCTGGCCGACCTGGTCCGCGCGCTGCCCGACCGGGCCGACGGCTGCGCCGTGCTGCTCGTCGAGCACCACATGGACCTGGTCATGTCCGTCTGCCACGACCTCGTGGTGCTCGACTTCGGCAAGGTGATCGCCGCCGGGGCGCCGGAGAGCATCCGCGACGACCCAAGGGTCACCGAGGCGTACCTGGGCGCCGACGTGCCGGTCGAGGGGAGCACGCCGTGACCGCCGTGCTGGAGGTGGAGGCGCTCAGCAGCGGCTACGGCCCGGTGCCGGTGCTGCGCGACGTCGCGTTCACCGTCCCGGCCGGCACCGTCACCGCCGTGCTCGGCGCCAACGGCGCGGGCAAGACCACGCTGCTGCGTACCCTCTCGGGCCTGCTGCGGCCCACCGGCGGCCGGGTCCGGTACGCGGGCGAGGACCTGCGCGGCGTCCGGGTGGAACACCTGGTCCGGCGCGGGCTGGCGCACGTGCCGGAGGGGCGCGGCGTGGTGACCGAGCTGACCGTGGCCGAGAACCTGCGCCTGGGCGGGCTGTGGCGGCGTGACCGGGCCGACGCCCGGCGCGCGCTCGACGAGGTGTACGAGCTGTTCCCCGCGCTGGCCCGCCGCCGCGACCACGCCGGACACCAGCTCTCCGGCGGCGAACGGCAGATGCTCGCGATCGGCCGCGCGCTGATCGCCCGGCCCCGGCTGCTGCTGCTCGACGAGCCGTCGCTCGGGCTGGCGCCCAAGGTCACCGCGCAGATCATGGCGCTGCTGCGGCGGCTGCGCGACGAACGGGGGCTCACCGTGCTGCTGGTCGAGCAGAACGTGCGCTCCGCGCTCTCCGTCGCCGACCAGGGCATCGTCATGTCGCTCGGGCGGGTGGTGACCGCCGCGCCGGCCGCCCGGCTGCGCGACGACGACCAGCTCCGGCACGCGTACCTCGGATTCTAGGAAGGGGTCGCGGATGGAGCGGTTCTGGTTCCTCACCTTCGACGGGCTCGCCGCCGGGGCGGTCTACGCGGCGTTCGCGCTCGCGCTGGTGCTCATCTGGCGGGCCGCCCGGGTGGTCAACTTCGCCCAGGGCGCGATGGCCGTGGCCACCGCCTACGTCGGCTACGCGGTCGTCTCCGCCACCGGCTCGTACTGGCTCGGCCTGGCCGCCGCGATCCTGTCCGGACTGGCCCTGGGCGCGCTGGTGGAGCGGGTGCTGATGCGCTTCGCCGGCCCCGGCGGCCCGCTCAACCAGGTGATCGTCGCGCTCGGCCTGGTGCTCGTCATCCAGGCGGTGCTCGGCATGATCTTCGGCAACGAGTACCGTCCCGCCCCGGCGCCGTTCGACACCGACGCGCTCACCATCGCCGGGGTGGCCGCGCTGTCCCCGTACGACCTCTGGGTGCTCGGCGCGGCGCTCACGGTGGTGGCGCTGCTCGCGGTGCTGTTCACCCGCACCCCGATCGGATTGCGGATGCGGGCCGCCGCGTTCGCCCCCGAGGTGTCCCGGCTGCTCGGCGTCAGCGTCGGCCGGATGCTCACGCTCGGCTGGGCGCTCGCCGCCGCCGTCGGCGCGCTGGCCGGGATGCTCGTCGTCCCCACCGGACTCGGCCTGCACTCGCACGCCATGGACCTGGTCTTCGTGATCGCGTTCACCGCCGCCGTGGTCGGCGGCCTGGACAGCCCGGTCGGCGCTGTCGTCGGGGGCCTGCTGGTCGGGCTGATCCTGTCCTACGTCACCGGCTACCTCGGACCGGACACCACCCCGCTGGCCGTCCTGGTGCTGCTGCTGGCCGTCCTGCTGGTCCGCCCCGGCGGGCTCTTCTCCGCGGCGAGAGCGAGGCACGTGTGACGACCACCCCGACCGAGACCGCGCCCGCCACGGCGTCCCCGCTGCGCAGGCTGCTGCCCGGCGCGCCGGCCGGACGCGATCCGCGCGGCTCCACGCTGCTGCGCCACCTGGCCGTGGCCGTGTTCGCCGGCACGCTCGTCGTGCTGGTCACCAACCAGCTCGCGCCGTACCAGAACCTCCAGGTGGCGCGCGTCTGCGCGTTCCTCTGCGTCACCGCCGGGCACACCGTGCTGGTCGGGCTCAACGGCCAGCTCTCGCTCGGGCACGGCGCGCTGATGGCCACCGGCGCGTACACCGTGGCGCTGACCCAGCAGGCCCTCGACGAGCGGGCCGTACGCGGGTGGTGGACGCTGCCGGCGTCGCTGCTCGCGGGGGTCGCGGTGACCGCGCTCGGCGGACTCGTGGTCGGGCTGGCCGCGGCCCGGCTGCGCGGCCCCTACCTGGCCGGCGTGACCCTCGCCGTGGCGACGCTCGTCCCGGCGGTCACCACGATCTTCACCGGCGTGTTCAACGGCGAGCAGGGGCTGTCGTTCCCGGCGCAGACGCCACCGGCCGCGCTCGGCGCCTACTTCCAGCCCGAGCGCTGGCTGGCCTGGATCGCGCTGGCCGCCGCGCTGCTCACCATGCTGCTGCTGGCCAACCTGGTGCGCAGCCGCTTCGGCCGGTCGCTGGTGGTGGTCCGCGACGACGAGGTCGCGGCCCGGCTCGCCGGCATCCCGGTGGCCCGCACGCAGGTGCTCGCGTTCGTGGTCAGCGCCGCCTGCGCCGGGCTGGGCGGCGGCGTGTACGCCATGCTCACCGCCACCGTCGCGCCCGGCAAGTTCCCGCTGGACCTGTCGCTGTTCCTGCTCATGGCGATCGTGATCGGCGGGCTGGGCAGCCTGGCCGGCGCGGTCTGGGGCGCGGTGCTGCTGGTCGCGCTCCAGGACCTGCCCGGCCTGCTCACCGAACACCTCAGTCTCTCCGCCGGGCTGGCCCAGCGGCTGGAGGGCAACCTCGCGCTGGCCGTGTTCGGCCTGGTCCTCATCGTCGTCATGCTCGCCGCCCCGGGCGGCCTGCAGGGCGGCGTGCGTGCCCTCACCGCCCGCCTACGCGGGGCCGTCCGCCGCCGTCCCGCCACCCGCCGGTCGCCGGACCGCTGACCTCACCGGTTCCACCCACACCGTTCGCACCGTCGCACCGGAATGGAGAACCATGCGCACCACCACCCGCCGCGTTCTCGCGGCCGCCGCCGGCCTGGCCCTGCTGGCCGCGCTGCCGGCCTGCGCCGACGACGAGAAGCAGGCCGCCGAGAACGTTCCCGGCGTCAGCGACTCCGAGGTCGTCATCGGCACCCACCAACCGCTCACCGGACCGGCCGCGCCCGGCTACTCGAAGATCTCCGCCGCCACCAAGGCGTACTTCGAGCACGTCAACGCCAAGGGCGGCGTGCACGGCCGGAAGATCGTCTACAAGGTCATGGACGACGGCTACAACCCCGCCAACACCGAGAACGTGGTCCGCAAGCTGGTGCTCGACGACAAGGTCTTCGCACTGCTCGGCGGCCTCGGCACGCCCACGCACACCAACGTGCTGGAGTTCGTCAAGACGCAGAAGGTGCCGGACCTGTTCGTCGCCTCCGGCAGCCGCAACTGGAACGAGCCGGACAAGTACCCGACGACGTTCGGCTGGCAGCCCGACTACACGGTCGAGGGCAAGATCCTGGCCAGCTACGTCAAGCGGGAGTTCCCCGGCGCGAAGGTCTGCCACTTCGGGCAGAACGACGACTTCGGGCGGGACTCGCTGGTCGGCGTCGAGCAGGTCCTCGGCCCGGTCGCGGCGAAGCAGACGTACACCACCACCAACCAGCAGGTCGGCCCGGCGATCGGGGCGCTGCGCGCGGCCGGCTGCCAGGTGGTCATCTCGGCGACCATCCCGGGCTTCACCGCGCTGGCCATGGGCCAGGCCGCCGGGCAGGGCTTCAAGGCGCAGTGGGTGGTGTCCAACGTGGGCGCCGACTACACCACGCTGGCCGCCCAGCTCGGCGACAAGAAGGTGATCCTCGAGGGCATGGTGGCCGACAACTACCTGCCCAACGTGGCCGACACCGCGAACCCGTGGATCCAGGAGTTCACCAAGATCCACCAGAAGTACAACGCGGGCAACCCGGTCGACGGCAACGCCATCTACGGCTACTCGATGGCGTACACGTTCGTCCAGGCGATGCTCGCCGCCGGGCCCGACCCCACCCGGGAGAAGCTGGTCGAGGCCGTGCGCAAGGGCGGCTTCCGCGGGCCCGGCCTGGTCCCCTTCCGGTACGCCGACGGCGTGCACGCCGGCTACGGCGGCGTCCGGCTCACCAAGGTGAGCAACGGCGTGCAGGAGTACTTCGGTCCCGCGTACACCACGGACGACGGCGACGGCGCGGTCACCGAGTTCACCGAGCCGCCGACGAACCCGCCCGCCGACGCGGTGCCGACCGCCTGAGGCGTCCCGCCGGGCGGCCGGGTGCCGGTCGCCCGGCGGCACGCACGTAGAGTTGCCGCCGGTACCCGAGCAACAGGAGATCCGTACCCATGATCGAGGTGGAGGCCGACCCGCCGGAGCGGGTGGACGGCCGGGCGGCGCGAGCCGAGCGGACCCGGGCCGCGATCGTGGAGGCGCACCTGGCCCTGATCGACTCCGGTGACCTGCGCCCCACCGGGGAACGGATCGCCGAGCGGGCCGGGGTGTCGCTGCGTACGCTCTGGACCAACTTCAAGGACATGGAGACGCTGTTCGCCGCGACCGGGCGGCGGGTCGGCGAGCGGCAGGCCGCGCTCTGGCGGCCGGTGTCGCCGGAACTGCCGCTGACCGCCCGGATCGCCGCGTTCTGCGACCAGCGCGCCCGGCTGCTGGAGGTGCTGGCGCCCTCGGCCCGCGCGTCGGCGCTGCGGGAGCCGTTCTCCCCGCAGTTGCGCCGCAACCGGGAGGTGGCCGTCGCCCGGGTCCGGCACGAGATCGAGGCGGTGTTCGCCCCGGAGCTGGCGCACGCCGGTCCGGGCCGCGCGCAGTTGCTGGACGCGCTGACGGTGGCCGGCACCTGGTCGTCCTGGTCGATGATGCGCGACTCGATGGGCCTCGACGTGGACGCCGCCCGCGCGGTGATGGCCCGGATGCTCGGCGCGCTGCTGGTCGACGCGATCGCCGCCGGCCTGCGCTGAGCGCCCCGGCGGCCGGTCAGGCGATCTCGCCGGTGGTGGCGATCTCGCCGAGCTGGCCCAGCGTGCTCAGGTACGCCTCGTGCAGCTCGTCGGTGGCCGCCGTGCACGCGTCGGAGACGGTGACGATGCGGTACCCGTTGTCGACCGCCTGGTAGGCGGTGGCGGCGACGGCCAGGTTCGTCGCGACGCCGGTGAACACCACGGTCCGCACGCCCCGGCCGCGCAGGATCAGGTCCAGTTCGGTGCCGGAGAATCCGCCGAGCCGGGTGCCGGTGACCACGACGTCGCCGGGCTGTCGCCCGACCTCTTCGACGATGCGGGTCTTCGGGTCGCCCTCCAGGAAGGCCCCGCGTTCGGCGATCATCGCGAAGCTCGGGGTGTTGGTGATCAGGTCCGGGTAGCCGGGCCGGTAGGCGACCCGGGTGAAGACCACGAGGCCGCCCGCTGCCCGCGCGGCGGCGGCGACCCGGGCCGCGTTCGCCGCCACGCCGTGCCGGGCCACCTGGTCGGCGAAGAACGGGCCGAAGACGCCGTCGGGGCTGACCACCTCGGGTTGCCAGTGGACGCCCACGACCGCGGTGTGCTCCCAGTCGATGCGCTGCATGTCGATCCCGTCACGGTGCGGAGAGCTGCTGTGGCGCCAGCTCGTAACGGCTCAGGCCGCCGGCGGCGGTGCTCCTGCCGAAGGCGTCCAGCCGCCCCCAACGACCGGGGACGTCGAGCAACGCCACGTAGTCGAGGCTAGCAGGCAGAGCCGGCCGGGCCACGAGATCGTCGCCGACCGGCCGCAGGCCGAGCATCGTCCGCAGGAGCAGCAGCGGCGCTCCGGCTGACCACGCCTGCGGGCTGCACGCGGTCGGATACCGGATCGGGTAGCGGGTCTCGGACCGGTCGTGCCCGGCGAACGCCTCCGGCAGCCGGCCGTCGTAGAAGGCCGCCGCGTCCAGGATACCGGCCGCGACGCGGGCCGCCTCCTCGGCGTACCCGTAGCGCCGCAGTCCCCAGGCGATGAACGAGTTGTCGAACGGCCAGATGGTCCCGACGTGGTAGCCCACCGGGTTGTAGCGGGCCTCGCCCTCGGCCAGCGTGCGGACACCCCAGCCGCTGAACATCGCCGGTGACATCAGGTGCCGCACCAGGGCCTCGGCCTTCGGCTCCTCGACGATGCCGCTCCACAGCAGGTGGCCGATGTTCGACGACAGGGCGTCCACCTTGCTGCCGTCGCCGTCCAGCGCCAGCGCCATGTACTCGCCGTCGTCGATCCAGAAGTCGTGGTTGAAGCGGCGCTTGAGGTCGGCGGCGTCCCGCTCCAGCCGGTCCGCGTACGCCGGGTCGTGCCAGATCTCGCGGGCCAGCCGGGCGGTGCGCACCTTCGCGTCGTACGCGTACCCCTGGAGTTCGCAGGTGGCGCGCGGGAAGCCCGGCAGCCGGCCGTCGCGGTAGGAGATCCTGTCCCAGGAGTCCTTCCAGCACTGGTTCTCCAGGCCGTTCACCGGGTTGCGCCGCTCGTAGGAGACGTAGCCGTTGCCGGCCCGGTCGGCGTAGTGGTCGATCCAGTCGACGGCCGCCCGCGCCTCCTGCTCCACCGCGCGCACGAGGGCGGCGTCGCCGGTCCACCGCTCGTACTCGTCGAGCAGCACGAGGAACAGGGGAGTGGCGTCCGCGCTGCCGAAGTAGGGGCTGTGCGGCGTCTCGTCGAAGACGGTCAGCTCGCCGTAGCGCATCTCGTGCAGGATCCGGCCCGGCTCCTCCTCCCGGAAGTCGTCGATCCGGCTGCCCTGGCGGAACGCGAGCACGGTGAGCGTGGTGGCGGCGAGTTCCGGTGCGAACGGCAGCGCCTGGAGGCTGGTGAGGATGCTGTCGCGGCCGAACAGGCTCATGAACCAGGGCAGCCCGGCGGCCAGCACGCACCCGGTCCCGGCGAGGAACGGGCTGAACCGCAGCGCGGCCAGGTCGATGAGGCTCTGCCGGTAGGTGTTCTGCAACGGCCCCCAGCTGGTCTCCAGTCGCGGCGCCCGGTCCAGCCACTCCCGTAGCTCGGCGGGCTTGTCCCGGGCGTTGCCCTCGACCCGTCCGGGCAGGCTGAGCCGTTCCAGCCCGCGGGGCAGGGGGAGGTCCGGCTCGGCGGTCAGCCGGGTCTGCCACCGGCCGTGCGGTTCGATGTGCACGCGCAGCGTCAGGCCGTTCTCGTCCACCTCCGCCGGAGCCGTCGCCGACACGATCGTCTCGCGGCGGTAGCGTTCGCGCTGGTAACCCAGGACGAGTCGCGGGCCGTCGACCCGCCGGTAGTGCCGCCCCTCGCGGTTCGTCGTGCCCTCCTTGACCGCGAAGAGGTCCGCGAAGTCCGCGTCCACCTCGATCCGTACGGTCAGGTCGACGGGCCGCCGGTCGTTGTTGACCAGGACCAGTTCCTCGTGGAGTCCGCTGTTCAGCCTGTGGGTGCGGCGCACCTCGAGCGTGCTGTTGACGTAGACGTCCTGCGCGCCCGGGACCAGGTAGAACCGGTTCTCGAAGTATTGGATGTCGTCGATGGACAGCGTGCTGAGCCGCTCGCCGTCGATGGTGAGTTGCCACCGGGACAGCAGGCGGGTGTCGTGGGCGAACAGGCCGTGGGTGCCGTCGGCCGCCGGGACGATGTCGCCGGCCCGGTCGCAGACCAGGAAGATCGTCCCGTCGAAGATGCCGACGTGGTCGTCACCCATGATCGTCTCCCCGGTGTTGTTCCGGGCGCGAGCCGGGCGGGGAGGGGAACAGCCGGCGTACGGTCGCGAACAGCCGCGGGCTGCCCTCCACCTCGGCCTCGCCGCGCAGGACGGTGGTCAGGAAGTACGCCTCGCCCCGGGCGATCCGGTCGAAGACGGCCCGGTCCGCCCGGACGACCGCGTCCCCGCCGGTGGCCTGCCGTGCCGCGGTGACCTCGCCCCGGGCGATGGAGACCAGCCAGTGGTCGACCGACCCGTCACCGGCGATGTCGAACCGGACGGTGCCCTCGTGGAGCGCTGTCAGCCCGCGCTGCCGGCGCTGCCCCAGGCCCTGGAAGAACTCTTCGGTGGCGTCGACCATCGGCCCTCCTCCCGATGGCGCTATTCCCCGCCACGGGGCCTGTCGCCTCACCCGGATCGGGTGAAACCGCTGATCTAGTCCTCGCGCAGGCGGCGCAGGATGCGGGTCAGCTCGGCCCGGTCGTCCGGCGAGAGCGCGCCGAAGAACCGTTCCGCCTCGGTGGCCCGCGCCTGCCGGATCGCGGCGCCCACCCGCTCGCCCTCGGCGGTGGGCGCGACCAGCGTGGCCCGCCGGTCGGCCGGGTCGGGCCGGCGTTCGACCAGCCCGCGCTCCTGCAACCCGTCGATCACCTCGGTGGCCGATCGCGGCGCGATGCGCAGGTGCTCGGCGAGCGCGCCGGGACGCAGCGCGCCGTGACGCATCAGCACGCCCAGCGCCCGCGCCTGCCCGGGGCTGATCTCCCACGGCGCAAGCGCGCGCTTGGTCTGGTGCCGCAGCCGGCGGGTCACCGCCCAGAACGTCTCGGCCAGGCTCTCGTCGCTGCCGTCCACGGGGAATACGGTAACAGGCTTTCGTGTTGTTCCCTCATGTTGAGGTAACCTCAGCATTTCCCCCCACATGAGGAGCACCCTTGGATCGCATCCCCGACGGCCGCCGCGACGGCCGAACCGTCTCCCCGGCCGAGAAGGCCCAGGCCCGCGACGTGTCCCTGCGCCGGATCGGCGGCCTGTTCACCACCCACCGAGGCCCGCTCGCCACCGTGGTGGCGATCATCGTGGCGTCCTCGATCATCGCGATGGCCACGCCGTTCCTCCTGCGTACCGTGATCGACAGGGCCCTGCCCGAGCGTGACCTGACCCTGCTGGCCTGGCTGGTCGCGGGCATGGTCGCGGTCGCCGCCGTCACCGCCGTGCTCGGCGTCGCCCAGACCTGGATCTCCACCCGCGTCGGCCAGCAGGTCATGCACCGGCTGCGCGCCGACGTCTTCGCCCACCTCCAGCGGCAGTCGATCGGCTTCTTCGTGCGCACCCGCACCGGCGAGGTGCAGTCGCGCATCACCAACGACATCGGCGGCATGCAGGCGGTTGTCACCTCCACCGCCACCTCGATCGCCGCCAACCTCACCACAGTGGTCGCCACCACCATCGCCATGCTGGCGCTGAGCTGGCGCCTCACCCTCGTCTCGGGGGTCGTGCTGCCGCCCGCGCTCTGGCTCACCCGCCGGGTCGCCCGGCTGCGCCGGGAGATCACCGCCCAGCGGCAGCGCGAACTGGCCGACCTCACCGTGACCATCGAGGAGGGGCTGTCGGTCAGCGGCGTACGGCTGGCCAAGACGCTCGGCACCGGCCCGGCCCTGGTCGACCGGTTCACCGCCTCCTCGGCCCGCCTGGTCGACCTGGAACTGCGCTCGGAGCTGGCCGGACGCTGGCGGATGGCGGCCATGAGCATCGTCTTCGCCGCCATCCCCGCGGTGATCTACCTGGGCGCCGGCCTGCCCGGCACCGCCGGCACGCTCACCATCGGCACGCTCGTCGCGTTCACCGCCCTGCAGGGCAACCTGTTCCGGCCGCTGATGGGCCTGCTCAACGTCGGCGTCACGCTCACCGCGTCCCTCGCGCTGTTCGCCCGGATCTTCGAATACCTCGACCTGCCCGTCGAGGTCGCCGAGCCGGCCCGCCCGGTCCCGCTGGACCCGGCCACCGCCCGCGGCCACCTGCGTATCGAGGACGTCACCTTCAGCTACCCGGGCAGCGACACCGCCGCCCTCGCGGGCGTCAGCCTGGACGTCCCGGCCGGCACCAGCCTCGCCCTGGTGGGGGAGACCGGCTCCGGCAAGAGCACCCTCGCCGCGCTGATCAGCCGGCTGCACGACCCGGACGCCGGCCGCATCACCATCGACGGGATCGACCTGCGCGACCTGCGCGCGGCCGACCTGGCCGCCGTCGTGGGCGTGGTCAGCCAGGAGACGTACCTGCTGCACGGCACCGTGCGGGCCAACCTCCGGTACGCGCGCCCGGACGCCACCGACGCCGACATCGAGGCCGCCGCCCGCGCCGCCCGCATCCACGACCTGATCAGCGCGCTGCCCGACGGGTACGACACCATGGTCGGCTCGCGCGGCCACCGGTTCTCCGGCGGCGAGCAGCAGCGCCTGGCGATCGCCCGGACCCTGCTGCGCGACCCGCGGATCCTGGTGCTGGACGAGGCGACGAGCGCGCTGGACACCGAGACCGAGCGCGCGGTCCAGCGGGCGCTGGACGAGCTGGCCCGCGGACGCACCGTGGTGACCATCGCGCACCGGCTCTCCACCGTCCGCGACGCCGACCGCATCGCGGTGCTCGACCACGGCCGGATCGTCGAGTCCGGCACCCACGACGCGTTGCTGGACCGGCGCGGCCGGTACGCCGCCCTGGTCGGCTGACCGTAGGAAAGTTTTGGCCGGGCATTCATCCGTGTAGCTATTTACCCGACGTCCGCGCGGCCCATAGCATCGACCCGGATCACTCGATGCGAGGAGGGGAACGATGTCGCTGATGACCACCGCCGCCCGGTGGCGCGTGCCGGCGCTGCTCACGACCGCCGTCGTCGCGGGCGCGATGCTCGGCGTGCAGCCCGCGCAGGCCGCCCGGCCGGGCTTCCGGATGCCGTTCCTGTGCGGCCAGACCTGGCAGGGCAACAACTGGAACGGGCACAGCCCCGCCCACGCGATCGACTGGAACCACTACGACGCCAACGGCAGTCCCGACGACCTCAACCGCCGGACCGTCGCCAGCGCCGCCGGGACCGTGCTGGAGTCGTACTACTCCACCACCTCCGGCTACGGGAACACCATCGTCATCGGGCACGGCGACGGCTGGCGCACCCGGTACGCCCACCTGAACTCGCGCGCGGTGGCCAAGGGCGACACCGTGAAGCGCGGCGACGTCATCGGCCGGGTCGGCGCGACGTCGGCGAAGTACGACCTCAGCCCGCACCTGCACTACGAGCAGATCCACAACGGCAGCGTCGTGGTGGCCGTCGTGCAGGGCGTGACCTGGTCAGACGGGCTGAAGCGCAACCAGAAGAGCACCAACGGCTGCTGATCGGCCTCGCCGCGTACTTGACCGCCCGCCGGACCCGGCCGGACGAGGCGGCCGTAGCGGGCTGACCACCGCCGTCCGCCCGTGCGGCGCGTCAGACAGCCGGTGGCTGCGGCTCGCCGGGACGCGGTCGCTGCCCCGGAGCCGGGCGCGGCGCGGGCGGGGGGAGCAGCGGCTCCAACGGGAACAGGTCCGGCGGCCCGTTGGCGTCCGGCGCTCGCGGCGCGGGCCTCGCGCCCGTCGCCTCCGGCTGCCGGTCGCGCCGGTCCCGCTCGTCGGCGAACTCGGCGCGGCGGCGGGCCAGGTCGCGCTCGCACTCCAGCGCGATGCGCTGCTCCCAGTACGGCTGGAGCAGCCGGCGCACCCGCTCGTCCAGATGCACCGTGACGTCCGGCTCGCAGGCGAACGTCACCTCCCCGCGCGCGTACGTCCAGGGCGGTGGATCGTCCTCGGCCAGCGCCGCCGTCAGCGCGGCGTGCAGGTCACGCGGCCGGTGCGGCGGCACCTCCACCGCGTAGCGGACGGCCAGCCGGTGCAGCCGCTGCGTGGCCTGCGCCTGGAAGTAGTCGACGTACCAGCCGAACAGCTCCGGCCGGGCGGTCTCCGACGACCAGGTGTAGGTGGCCCGCACCAGGAACACGTACACCTGGCCCTGCGCCGGCACCACGAGCGGCTCCGGGGCGCGCCGGTCGACTGTGGTCACCGGCGTCTCCGGCTCCTCGGTCCACCAGAGCCGCCGCAGCGTGGGCTGCGCGCCGTCCCAGAAACGCCGGGCCCGCAGGCGCGCCGCGTCGCCGAGCGCCCGCGCCCGTACCCGCCAGCCGCTGCGCGGCGCGGGCCGCTGGTCGGCCGGCCCCGGATCCTCCGGCACCGCGGTCATCGCACCCCCTCCCTGCCGGATCGCGGCACCGCGCCCCGCGGCGTCGCCGGGACGCGCGGGCCGTCGGGTGAGGGGTGGCCGGACCGCCGTGGCGGTCCGCGATCCACGCTAACAACAGCGACCGGTGTACGCGCGCAGCCGCGCGGACGGCTCCGCCCCGCCGGTTGACCGATCGGACGAGCCGTCCCGTAGTCCTATCCGTGGGACTCGGGGCGGGTTCGGTCCCGTTCACGAGACCGACCATCCAAACTCGATCGGCATGCCTTGATCTGTTATCGAAGCGCTTCGTAGCGTGAGGCTCCGCGATGCTTCGGGGGAGGACCAGAACGCATGGGCGTAGACGCTCGCCACGCCGCCGGCCAGACCGTGACGTACGTGCGGTCCCTGGCGGAGCGGCAGTACGACCGGGTCTGGACTCCGGACTTCCTGCACCTCACCCCCGACGTACAGGGCTTCGCCGTCTTCCACCGCGGTGGCCTGGTGCTGGTCTACGGCGCGGTGTCGCCGGAGGACCCGGCCCGCTGGGTCTTCCGGATGGCCTGCGCGGCCGGCGCCGACGTGCCGGACATCTCCGGGGCCATGGCCTGGGCGAACATCCGCAACCGGCTGGCCGAGGAGGGGCGTTACTACTGCGTCGTCAAGGCCGACCAGAGCGCCTGCCACGTGGTGTTCGCGCTGGACGTCCGCAGCCCGCTGCTCGACGACGCCACCGCGCCCGACGCGCAGGCGCTGCGCGAACTGCTGCACTTCTCGCTCGCGGTGTGCGTGCACAACGCCGTGGCGGACTTCCGCGACCTGGCGTCCTACCTGCCGGCGCGGCCGCTCGCGCCGACCGAGATCGACGCCTGGACGCTGTTCGCCGGCACCCAGGACTGATCGCGCGGCAACGGTTCGCCGGCCCGGCGCAGCCCGGCGAGCTGCACGAAGATCTCCCGCTTCGCGGTCGCGGTGCCTCGACGGTTGAGCACGTAGCCGGTCAGCCAGATCCAGCCGGTGTGCGTCACCTCGGCGCCGACCGACACGACCCGGAACGTGAGCGCCCGGTCGCCGCCGAACTGCACGGACGCTCGGCCGTCGACGCGCAGCAGGTCACCGGGTTGCGGGCGCACCGCTACCAGTGGCCGTCGGTCGGCGGGCGGCACTCGCGGGCGTGCATGGTCTGCCAGTCCCGCAGGGCGCGCTTCAGCCTGTCGTTCTCCTGCGCGAGCAGGCGTACCTGCCGGTGCAGTTCCGTCAGCTCATCGGCGACCCGGGTCTGGAGCTCGCGTACCTGATCGGGGTCGACGCCGCGCCTGCGGGCGTCGAAGGCGCGGGTGCGCACCTCGTGCGGGGTCAGCCGGGCCGGTGGGGCGGTCAGGTAGAGCCGACCGGATCGATGCGGCGTCATATCGGTCCTTCCAGGAGCGGGGGGACAGGTGCGGTGGGTCTGGAAGGGCGGGCCGTCCGCACACCGGCCGCGGGCGGCCCGCCCGCCCCGCCGCCGCAGCCCGGATCGGCGGTACGGAGGCGGAGCAGTCCGGAGGGTCGGGACGGGTACGCGCACCCGCCCCGACCGGGGGATGAGCCGAACTCGTTGCCACGCGAGGAGCGGCCCGGAATCAACATATCTAGACATGTCAGATGAGTCAACGCTGCTTGTTAGGCGAGTCGCGGTGTGATCGAATCGGATCGCCACGCGAGGAGTGCCATGCGAGAAGTGCCGGATTACTGGCGCATCGCCGATGATGTGATCGCCGACGTCAGAGGAAAGAAGCTGAAGCCGGGGGACAAGCTGCCCTCAATCGCTGAGCTGCGCGATCGCTACGACGTCAGTCATGGGACCGTGCAGATGGCGTATGCGCGGCTGGAAGCGTTGCGGGTGATCCGACGACAGCAGGGCAAGGGCGTCTTCGTGACCGATCCGAAGACCTGGATGCGAGAGCCGTAACCGGCGTCAGCCCAGCAAGCCCTCATCGGCCGGCGCGCGACTCGCCATACTGTCGGCGATGACTGGGGATGTGCGTACCGAAGACGGCTGTCGCCTGTGGGCAGACCAGGCCGGCGTCGGGTTGCCGCTGGTGCTCTGTCACGGCGGCCCCGGCATGTGGGACTACCTCGGCCCGGTCGCTCGGCTGCTCGACCGGCACGCCCGCGTCATCCGGTGGGACCAGCGTGGTTGCGGGCGCTCCGAGCGGCGCGGTCCGTACTCGACCGGCCGCTTCGTCGCGGACCTCGACGCGGTACGCGAACGCCTGGCCGGGCCGCGAACGGCGGTGCTGGGCCACTCGTGGGGCGCGCACCTGGCGCTGCGGTACGCGATCGACCACCCGGAACGGGTCAGTCACCTGATCTACGTGTCCGGCACCGGCATCGACCCCGATCGCGGCTGGCACCCGCACTACGAACGGAATCTCCGGCGGCGGCTCGGGCCGCACCTGGATCGGTGGGAGGCGCTTGGCGCACGGGACCGCACCCCGGCCGAGGATCGGGAACGGGCGGTCCTGCAGTGGTCGGCCGACTTCGCCGACCCCGACGACGCCGTGCGGCACGCCGAGGACATGGCCACGCCGTGGCTAGGTGTCAACGGCGACTGCAACCGGGCGATCAACGCCGAGGTCAAGCAGGAACTCCGCATCTGCGACCTCGCGGCGCGGTGCCGGACGCTCGACCTGCCCGTGCTGATCATCGACGGACCCGAGGACATCCGTCCCCGCTGGGGCGTCGACTCGCTGGAGAAGGCGCTGCCGAACTGCGAGCGGGTCAGCCTCCCCAGATCCGGTCATCTGCCGTGGGTCGAGAATCCGCACGGCTTCCGCCGGGCGGTGACCACCTTCCTCGACGCGACGATGTAAGCCGGGTGCCCCCGTCCGGCACGCTACCGACCTGTGGAGATCTTGGTACGAAAGGGCCCTCATAGGGGCCCTCATAGGGGCCGTTTCGTACCAAGATCTATCCGCGTCTCGTCTGGTGAGACGTTTGTCTCGAAACTGCTCGGCCAGGGGTGCCGTGGGTGCCATCGAGAAATCGACGCAGCAACATTTATGGATGTTCGGATGGTGTCGGCGCGTCGATCGTCCTGGTCGGATGGCGGAACGGACATCGCCGTTCGACGATGACAGGAGGGACCGTGCGCACACCATCCCGTGCGTTGACGGGGACCACCGCGCTGCTGCTGGCAGCCGGTCTGGTCCTGACCGCCGCTGGCGGCGGCCAGGCGGCACCCCGGGAACAGACCCGTACCCAGGCGCCACCCGACCACCTGCCGGGCGACCGGCACGACACCAAGGCCACCGACAACCGCAAGGGCCGCGTCGCCGCCACCGAGCGGCAGCGGGACCGGGCCGCCGCGCTCGGCGCGCGCGTGCGCTGGACCGACTTCGGTACGCCCGCCACGCTCACCTCCACCGGCAAGCCCCTGGCCACCGGCCTGCCCGCCGACCCGGCCGCCGCCGCGCGCGCGTACGTGGCCGCCAACCGGGACGTGCTGGGCCTGACCGCCGAGGGCGCCGCCGCGCTGGAACTGCTGACCGTGGCGCCGATGGGGCAGGGCGCGACGGTGCTGCTCCGGCAGCGCTTCGGTGACCTGCCGGCCGCCGTCGACGGCATGCTGTCGGTCGGCGTACGCGACGGAGCGGTGTGGCACGTCAGCTCCTCGCTCGCCCGCGACGCCGGTACGCCGGCCCCGGCCACGATCAGCGCCGAGCAGGCCCGCAAGGCGGCGATCGCCGACGCCGGCCGCGGCGACGCGCAGGTCATGCGTACCTCATTGGTCGCGGTGCCCACCGCGGACCGTGGGCCGCGCGCGGCGTGGGAGGTGGTCCTGGGCGCGGACACCACCGGCGCGGACCCGGCCGCCTACTCCACCTACGTGGACGCCCGCGACGGCGCCGTGCTGGTCCGCGAGGACCTGATCGACCACGCCTCGGACCACCCGTCCTGGGAGGTCTTCCCGAACTCGCCCCGGGTCGACAGGTCCTCCGTTGACACCCGTAAGCGGTGGTGCGCCGTGCCGGCGCGCGGCTGCGCCGAGGTGGTCGGCGTGCCCGGGCACCCGGCCTGGGACGTGGATCCGGCGACCGGCGAGTCCACCACCACGACCAAGGGCAACAACGCGATAGCCGTGCAGAACTGGTTCAGCAACGACGCGTTCAGCGTCGGCACGGAGACCGCCACGCCCCGCCCGGACCGCAAATACGCGTACCCGTGGACGAACCAGTGGCAGGAGCAGCGCTGCAACCCGGAGGTGTTCACCTCGCCGCGCGCCAACGACATCGACGCGGCCCGGGCGAACCTGTTCGCGATGCACAACCGGATGCACGACTGGACGTACCACCTCGGGTTCACCGAGGAGACCTGGAACATGCAGCAGGACAACCTCGGCCGCGGCGGTCTCGGTAACGACCCCGAGCAGGGCAACGCCCAGGCCGGTGGCGTCAGCGGCGGCCCGCCGACGTTCCCGGCCCGCAACAACGCCAACCAGATCACCCCGCCGGACGGCGTCGCGCCGACCACCAACATGTACCTCTGGCAGCCCACCGCCGGCTCGTTCTATGCGCCCTGCGTCGACGGCGACTTCGACATGTCGGTGATCGCCCACGAGTACGGTCACGCGGTCACCAACCGCATGATCGCCGGCCCGAGCGCCGGGGTCAGCACGCCGCAGGGCATGAGCGAGAGCTGGTCCGACCAGCTCGCGATGGAGTACCTCTTCGAGCACGGGTACGCCGCGCCCGGCCGGCGCGGTTTCACCATCGGCGAGTACACCACGCAGGACCCGAACGCGGGCATCCGCAACTACAACATGAGCGACAGCCCGCTGAACTACAGCTCGCTGGACTACGACTTCGTCGGCCTGCAGGTGCACGCCTCCGGCGAGGTGTGGAGCGCCACCAACACCGACATCCGCGCGGCCATGATGCGCCGCTGGGGCAGCGGCACCCCGGCGATCCAGAAGGCGTGCGCGACCGGCGCTGGCGACGTGACCGCCTGCCCCGGCAACCGGCGCTGGATCCAGTTGGTCTTCGACTCGTTCCTGCTGATGGCGGTCAGCCAGGTCAGCATGGTCGACGCCCGGGACGCGATGCTCGCCGCCGACCGGATCCGCTTCGGCGGGGCCAACCAGGACCTGCTCTGGAACGCGTTCGCCAAGCGCGGCCTGGGGGAGGGCGCGGCCAGTGTCGGCCACACCGACCCCGACCCCACGCCGGGCTTCACCTCCCCGTACGCCCGGGAGGGCTCGCTGCGGCTCCTGCCGGTGGGCGAGCGCGGGCCGGTGGCCGGTGCGCAGCTGTTCGTCGGGCGCTACCAGGCGCGGGCCGTGCCGGTCGCGGACACCGACCCGGCGACCCCGCTGACCGACCGGGTGGACCTGGTGCCCGGCGCGTACGAGTTCGTGGTGCGGGCCCCCGGCTACGGGCACACCCGGATCGGCCCGGTGACGATCAAGGCGGGCCAGAACCGGACGCTGCCGGTGACGCTGCGACCCAACCTGGCCTCGGCGACCACCGGCGCGACAGTGGCCGGTGACGGGATCAACCTGCCGCAGATCGTCGACGACGACGAGGCCACCAACTGGGCCTCGCTCGGCGCGCCGGTCGCCGGCCGGCAGGTCACCGTCGACCTGGCCGGCGGCGTCCAGCAGGTACGCCGGGTGCAGGTCAGCGCGATGCTGCGCCCGCCCGTCACCGGTGACGCGGACACCGGCACCCAGAGCCGGTACTCCGCGCTGCGGCAGTTCCGGGTGCTGGCGTGCACCGCGCAGGGGCCGGTGACGTGCGCCGACGCGGCGGACTTCCGGCCGGTCTACACCAGCAAGCCGGACGCCTTCCCGTCGGTGGCGCCGCGTCCCCGGGCGCCGGAGCTGATCATGCGATCGTTCGACATCCCGCGCACCACTGCCACGCACCTGCGCGTCGAGGTGCTGACCAATCAGTGCACCGGCGCGCCGGACTACGCCGGTGAGCAGGACGACGACCCGCGGGCGGCGACCGACTGCGCCACCGCCAGCCCGCAGGCGCAGAACGTGCGGATCGCCGAGTTCCAGGCGTTCTCGCACTAGCTCCACGCGGCGGGTGCGGACGGGCGGCCCCTGTCGTCCGTCCGCACCCGCCGCCGTGTGTTCACGCGGGGTTCGGGGCCTCGTCGCCGGATCGGGGCTGTACCGGGGGCAGGATCCCGGACAGACTGAGCGTCGACCGGTCATCAACGCCGGTCGATGCGCTGTCGTCCCGTTCAAGGAGGATCCCTTGACCCCGTTCCGCGCCGCCGTCACCCGCGTACGCCGCGCCCTCGCCGCGTCCGCCCTGGTCGCCGCCGTGGCCGCCGCCGCGCTCGTCGCCCCCGCCACTGTCTCCACCCGGCTCGCCGAACCGGCCGCTGCCGCCGGCTACGGCTCCTGCACCCAGTCCCGCTGCGCCGACGCGCGCACCGCGCGGTCCGGCTGGTCCGCGAAGAGCTTCCCGACCAGCCGCGGCTGGTACTCGTGGAGCGGCGGCCAGTGCAACTTCGCCGGCGGCCGGTTCTACAACTACGAGGGACAGCTGCCCTCCGGCGCCACCTACTACGAGTACGACGTCTACCCGCGCGCCTGCAACGCCTCCCGGGACGCGTACCGGATCGTGGTCAACAAGAGCACCGGGGCGACCTGGTTCTCACCCGACCACTACGCCAACTTCTACCGGCTCTGAGCAGCCTCGACGCCGGCCGGGCTCCCGACGCCCGGCCGGCGCCGTCGGGAAAGGACGGATCATGGGTACGCGGTTGCCGGCCTGGCTCGGGTACGACTTTGCGCCGTCCGAGCCGGACGGTGTGCCGGTCTCCGGCGTGGCCGGCCGCACCCGGGCCGGGCTGCACGAGACGCTGGCCGGTGCGCTGGACCTGCCCGACTGGTACGGCCGTAACTGGGACGCCCTGGCCGACGCGCTCGCCGACCGCCTCGACGCCGGTCCGCTGACAGTGGTCGTGACCGACGCGGCGTACCTGCTCGCCGACGAGCCGCCCGCGCAGCTCGGCACGCTGCTCGACGTGCTCGGCGCGGTCGCCGCCGGTGGCCACGAGACGCTGCGGGTGGTGCTGCACGACCACCCGGACCGGCTGCCCGCCCTGCGCGACCGCGTCGCCGCCGTGCTCGGCGGACGGCTCGCAGGCCCACCCGCCACCGGCTGATCCCACCACCCGCACCCGTCACCCGCACCCGGCCTGCCGACCGGGGCGGTGATCAAGGAGTTTGTGTCCGAATCAGGCCGGCGGAGCGACCCAAACTCCTTGATCAACGCCGCGAGGGCGGGTGGTGATCATGAAGTTGGCGGGGTGGGGAGCGCTCTCCCGGCGGTCAACTTCATGATCGACGGGGCGTGGTGGGGGTCAGGTGGGGTGGTCGAGGATGGCGCTGAAGCGTTCCTCGGCCAGGTCGAGCTGGGCCAGGATGTGCTCCTTGACCGGTGGCGACAACGGTGTGTCCGGGCGGGCGACCAGGTCGCGGAAGACCGGCACCAGCGGGCGGTACTTCGCGGCGGCGCGGGCCACCTTCGGCCCGACCGTGTGGATCACGCCCACGCCGTTGTCGGTGAAGTCGGACACCTTGATCACCCGGGCCCAGGGCTCCCGTTCCAGGCTGGCCGCCACGTGCTCCCGGTACTGCTCGTCGCGGTCCCGCCCCGGGTCGTACTCGGGGTTGGTGACCGCCGCGACCAGCCGGGCGACCCGCGACCCGAACCGGCCGGACAGCGCGGCGAGCGCCGCCGAGGTCACGTCGGGCCCGGTGGCCGAAGGGTCGAGCCCGGCCAGCTCGGCGGGGTGGTCCTCGACCGCGTCGTGCAGCAGCCCGGCGACGATCACGTCCACGTCCCGCACCTGGTAGTGGTGCATCAGCCGGATCGACACCCGCAGCAGGTGGTTGAGGTACGGCTCGCGTACCCGCCGGTCGTCGCGGTGCAGGTCGGCGGCCAGGTCGAGCGCCTCGGTCAGCCGGTCGCGGTCGGCCTCGTCGAACGCCTCGATCTCCAGCCGGAACCGGGCCAGCAGGCCGGGCTCACCGTGGATCTCGGTGATCGCGTGCATCGGCATGGTGGCGAGGTACGCGGGGAACTCCATGCGTCCCTTATAGCTGATCTTCGCTAGATCCGGTGCCCGCCGGGCCGCTCACGTCGTCGGTCAGGCGCTTGACCAGGCGTACGCAGGTGCCCTCCGGCGTGCCGACGATGGTTGCCTCGTCCATCACCCGCGCCATGATCAGCCGCCCGCGTCCCCGGTCGCCGCTCTCGTCGCCGTCGGCTGGCCGCCAGCCGCCCTGGTCGCGTACCTCGATCTCCAGCCGGTCGCCGCGCAGCTCGGCCCGCAGCGTGGTGATCCCCTCCGGTGCGAAGCGGTACCCGTGCTCGATGGCGTTGGCGCACGCCTCGCCGGTGGCGATGAGGACGGTTTCGACGTCCCACTCGCTGACGCCCCGGGCGTGCAGCCAGCCGCGTAGCCGCTCGCGGGTGGCGGCGAGCCGGCCCGGGTCGGCCGGCAGCTCGATGGTGAGGACCGGGCCGACGTCCCCGGATGTCCCACCCGTCACGTCCGGCCCTCCGTCCCGTGCCCGTCCCCGGACCTGGGCGCCCACTCGCGCTGTCACCGCCCGGTTCTCACCCTGTTGTCCCCGGTGACCGCCGATTCATTCCCCCGGCGGCGCTGTCCGTCAAACGTGATCATTGCGCATCGGGGGCGGCGTGTCAGCCGGCGGCCCGGCAGGGCGGCAACGGCGGTGGGCCGGCGCCCCCCGGAGGGGACGCCGGCGCGGGATGAGCGGACGGTCACGCCGGCGGCGTCGAGGCGGTGCGCGTGCGGGCTCAGGCGCAGGTCAGAGCGGCAGCCGCCCGGCGCCGGCGAAGGCGTCGACGACGAGCGGGACCAGCGGGGCCGGCATCGGCCGGGCGGCGCGCAGCGTCGGCGTCCATCCGGCGTCGCCGCCGAGGTCCGGGTCGTGGACGGCGTTGTACGCGGCGAGCAGGCTCACCGGCCGGGGCAGGCGGTCACCCTGGCGCACCCAGCTGCCGCGCTCGGTGAGCGCGGTGCCGCCCCAGTCGTACAGCAGGTCTGCGGGGCCGGCGTCGCCGGTGAGCGTGAAGAAGTTGTTCTC
Organism: Micromonospora chalcea; assembly: GCF_002926165.1. Classification (GTDB taxonomy): domain Bacteria; phylum Actinomycetota; class Actinomycetes; order Mycobacteriales; family Micromonosporaceae; genus Micromonospora; species Micromonospora chalcea. Next base: position 36,771 of record NZ_MAGP01000114.1, read on the forward strand.
CGCGTACAGCGCGGACTGCACGCCGACGCCGAGGGCGTACTCGAAGCCGGGCCCGCCGAGCCGGTAGTGGTTCTCGTGCACGTCGACCTGGCCGAACCGTACCCGGGGCAGCCGTTGCAGCGTGCCGTCGAACAGGTTGTGCCGCACGGTGACGGCGAGCCGGCCCACGTCCGGCCCGACGGTGTTGGACGAGCCGATCAGCATCACCTTGTCCCGGCCGGTGAACCGGTTCCAGGAGACGGTGACCAGGCTGGCGGTGTGCGTGACGTCCAGCGAGCCGTCGTGCACCTGCCAGGGCCGGCCGAAGTAGACGGGCTGCGTGCTGTCCGGGTTGTCGCCGTCGGTGAACGTGTTGTGGTCGATCCAGACGTGTTCGCTGCGCCGCACCGAGATCTGGTCGTACTGGGAGTTCCAGTTGCCGGTGTCGCCGTCGGTGGGGGACCAGGCGGGGAAGCAGTCCCGGGCGTCGACGAATTCGATGTTGCGCACGATCACGTTGTCCACCCGGTCGATCATCAGCGTCAGGCCGGTGAGCCGGGCGCCGCGCAGGCCGATGATCGTGGTGTTGGAGCCGACGTTGATCTGGGTCAGCCGGGTCTGGTTGGCCACCGACCGCACCCGGGCGGCCTCCAGCGGCCCGCTCGGGTTCGTCCGCCCCCAGGTCGCCGGGTCGTACGCGGCCAGGTAGGCGGGCAGCGAGTACTCCGGGTCGGCCAGGTCGGCGCAGTCCAGCGGCGTGCCGTCCGGGCCTTCGAAACCGTCGACGGTTCCGGCCACGTACACAATCTTGGAGGTGGCGTCGGTGGCGTTCGTGGCGTTGTCGCCGCCGAGCGCGGCGACCAGTTCGGCCCGGGTACGCACGAAGCGCACCCGCTCCGGCGTGGCGGCCGACCCGCCGGTGGTGCCGGTGCCGGCGGCGGCCCAGCCGTCGTTCGCGGCGAGGGCCTGGCGGCCGATCAGCTCGGCGGCCCGGGACGGCTCACCAGGTGCGGCCGGCGCGGGCGCGGCGGTGGTGAGGACGAGCGCGGCGGTCAGCGCCGCGACGACTGCGGTTCGGGTACGCATGACTCGTTCCGTTCTCCTGGAGGGACATTCACTGCGCGGGCAGGTCCACCACGTACGGCGTGACCGCCCACGGCACGTCCGCCTCGGACGGCAGCGCGCCGGTCTGCGCGGCGGTCCGCAGCACCGCGCCGACGCCCCGCACCATCCGCACCCGCTGCGGGCCGTCGCCCGCCACGCGCACCAGGTCCCCGTCGAGCAGCGTCGGAACGGGCGCGTCCCGCAGCGCGTCCAGCACCGCGGTGAACGGTTCGGTACGCGCCAGCGGCGCGATCAGCGGCGTGCCGTCCGCGCTGTGGTCGAGCAGGTTCGCCAGCAGCCCCCGGCGGCCGGGCACCGGGCGTGGCGTGTCGTCGCCGGGTAGCCGCAGCCGGTCGGTGGGGTACTCCAGCACCGCCCGGCCCCGCTCACCGGTGACCAGCACCTCCCCGGGTACGTGTTCCTCGGCGGCCAGCGCCAGCGCGGCCAGCACGGGCGGCCCGGCGTGCGGGGTCAGCCGCAGCACTGTGCTGTCGTCCACCTCGATCGGGCGGACCCGGTAGCGCTCCACGGCGATCCGGGCGGGGCGGACGGGTGCGCCGGTGACCGATTCGGCGACGGCGAGGCACTGCATGAGCGCGTGGGCGAGCGGGTTGGCGAGCGCTCCGTCCAGCGCCGGGCGGCCGTCGACGGTGCGTCGCCCGGCCCAGGGGGAGCGGGCGTAGTAGGCGTCCGGGCGTTGCCAGGCGGCGAGTGTGGCGATGCCGGTGACCGGGCCGAGCCGCCCGAGCGCGCCGGTCAGTTCGGTCAGCGCGGCCGAGCCGAGCGCCTGGAAGTTGACCTGCACGGCCCGGCCGGCGGCGTCCGCGGCGGCGGTGAGCGTCAGGTGTTCGGCGAGGTCGAGCACCGGCGGCTTCTCCAGCAGTAGGTCCGCCCCGGCGGCGAGCGCGTCGAGCGCGATCGGCAGGTGGGTGTGCGGCGGCGTGCAGATCACCACCACGTCGGGCCGGGACTCGGCGAGCATGGCCCGGTGGTCGGTGAAAACGGCCGCCTCCGGCGGGACCGGCGCGTCCGGTTCGGCATCCAGCGGCCGCACGTCGACCAGCGCGACCAGGCGCGCCCGCCCGGCCGCGTGCAGCTCCGCGATGGTCCGGCGGTGCCAGCGGCCGTGCCCGTTCGCCCCGATCAACGCCACCCGTGGCGGCCCGCCGGCGCTCACCGGGCGCCGCCCGGCGTGCTCCCGGTCACCGGGCGTCCGCCAGCGTGGCCCGGACGCCGTGGCGTTCCAGCGCGGTGAGCCAGCCGGTCACGTCGGCGCGGAACTCGTCGTCGGCGGCCAGGTCGGGCGGGAACACCTCGCGCAGCGCGAAGACCGCGTCCACCACCCCGGCCGGGGTGTGCGCTCCGGCGGCGAGGGCGGCGCGCAGCCGGTCGGCGAGCGGGTCGTCCAGCGGCAGCGGCCGGCCGTCGTCGGCGTACCCGAGCAGGAACCGCAGCCAGGCCGCCACCACGAGCGCGCTCCACCGCGCCGACCGGCCGGCCGCCCGCAGGTCGGCGACGGTGTGCAGCACCCGCTGCGGCAGCTTCTGCGAGCCGTCCATGGCGACCTGCGTCGTCCGGTACCGGATCGCGGGGTTGGCGAAGCGAGCGAGCACCTGCTCGCCGTAGGCGCTCACGTCGACGCCGGCCGGCGGGGTGAAGCTCGGCGTGATGTCCTCGGCGACCAGCCGCCGCAGCACCGCCTCCAGGTGCGGCAGCGTCAGCGCCTCGGCCACCGTCTCCGCGCCGGCCAGCGCCGCCAGGTACGCGGTGGCCGAGTGCACGCCGTTGAGGGCCCGCAGTTTCAGCCGCTCCCACGGGCCGGCGTCGTCGGTGAGCACCGCGCCGGACCGCTCCCAGGCCGGTCGGCCGCCGGGGAAGTCGTCCTCGATCACCCACTGCGACCACGGTTCGGCGGCGATGGCCGCCAGGTCGGTCACGCCCAGCGCCCGGCGCGCGGTGTCCCGGGTCTCGTCGGTGGCGGCCGGCACGATCCGGTCGACCATGGTGCCGGGGCAGGTGACGGCGGTGAGCACCCGTTCGGCGCTCGCGTCCGGCACCCGGGCCAGCGCGAGGCACTGCTCCACCAGCCCGCGCAGACGGCGTCCGTTGGCGGGCAGGTTGTCGCAGCTCACCAGCGCGATCGGCCCGGCGTCGGCGGCGGCGCGGGCGAGCAGCCCGCGCACCAGCAGACCGGGCACGGTACGCGGGGGACGGCCGGTGGTGAGGTCGGCGGTCAGGTCCGCGTCCACCGTCAGCGCTGCGGTCACCGGGTCGAGCCGGTACGCCTTCTCGGTCACCGTCAGCGTGACCACCCGGATCGCCGGGTCGGCGAGCAGGCCGACCACCGCGTCCGGGTCACTCGCGGCGTGCCGTACCCCGGCGAGCGCGCCGACCACCCGGGTGGCCGCGGCGTCGGGGGCGAGCGTGGTGACGCTGAACAGGCAGTCCTGCGCGGCCAGGGCGTCGACCACGTCGGTGCTGCGCGGCGCGACGCCGATGATGCCCCAGTCGCCGCCGGCCGCGCCGACCGCCGCCTCGGTGTGCACCGCCTGGTGGGCGCGGTGGAACGCGCCGACGCCGAGGTGGACGATGCCGGCCGGCACGGTGCCGGGGCGCAGCAGCGGCCGGGACTCCGGCGGCAGGTGGCGTAGCGTGGCCAGGCCGAGCGGGTCGGGGGTCAGCGCCATGCCGGGCCGTCCGGGAAGCGGAACCGCGCGATCGACTCCGGGCGCATGGTGGAGCTGTAGCCGGGCACGGTGGGCACCAGGTAGCGCCCGCCCCGGGTGCGGACCGGGTCGGTGAAGTGCTCGTGCAGGTGGTCGACGTACTCGACCATGCGGCCGTCCAGGCTCGTGCCGACGCGCAGGTGGTCGAAGATCGCGAGGTGCTGCACGTACTCGCACAGGCCCACGCCGCCCGCGTGCGGGCAGACCGGCACGCCGAATTTCGCGGCCAGCAGCAGTTCGGCGAGCACCTCGTCCACGCCGCCGACGCGGCAGGCGTCGATCTGCATCACGCCGATCGCCTCGGCCTGGAGCAGCTGCTTGAAGATGACCTTGTTGGCGGCGACCTCGCCGGTGGCGACCCGGCAGCGTCCGCCGGTCAGCTCGGTGACCGCGCGGGCGATCCGGGCGTGGCCGAGCACGTCGTCGGCGTGCGTGGGCTCCTCGATCCAGTACGGGCCGACCTCGGCGAGCACGCCCATCGCGGCGATCGCCTCGTCCACGTCCCACACCTGGTTGGCGTCCATCATCAGCAGCGCGTCCGGGCCGATCTCGGCCCTGATGATCCGGGCCCGCCGCAGGTCGTCCTCGATCCGCCCGCCGACCTTCATCTTCATCGCGCGCCAGCCGGCGGCGTACGCGTCGCGGGTCAGCGCGCGCACCTGCTCGTCCGGGTAGCCGAGCCAGCCCACCGACGTGGTGTACGAGGGGAACCCGTCGCGTTCCAGCCCGGCGAGCCGGTCGGCCAGGCCGTCGCGTCCCTTGTCGAGGATGGCCGCCGCCTCGTCCGGGGTGAGCGCGTCGGTGATGTGGTGGAAGTCGACAGTCGCGACCAGCTCGTCGGTGGGCATCTCGGCGAGGAAGCGCCACATCGGCTTGCCGGCGAGCTTGGCGCGCAGGTCCCAGACCGCGTTGACGAGCGCGCCGGTGGCCATGTGGATCACGCCCTTCTCCGGGCCCAGCCAGCGCAGCTGCACGTCGGCGGCCAGGGAGCGCCAGAACGCGACGGGTTCGGCGGCGATCTCGGCGACGGTGCGTCCCCGCACGTGGTGGGCGAGCGCGCGGACCGCCGCGCAGGTGATCTCGTTGCCCCGCCCGTTGGTGAACGTGAACCCGGTGCCGGTCGGCCCGCCGTCGGTGGTCAGCTCCACGTACGTGGCCGAGTAGTCGCCCCTGTTGATCGCGTCCGAGCCGTCGCCGCTGGCGGCGGTGGGGAAGCGCACGTCGTGCACCTCGACGTCGACGATCCTGGTCATGAAGGCCCACCTCCGAACTTGAAGACCTGCTTCGGCAGCCGGTACGCCAGGTCGACGATCGTCTCGGCGGCCTCGTCCCCGGTCATCCGGTGCTCGGCGACGAGGCGGGCGAGGAATCCGGCGTCGACCCGGCGGGCCACGTCGTGGCGTACCGGGATGGAGCAGAACGCGCGGGTGTCGTCGACGAACCCGGCGGTGTTGTAGAAGCCGGCCGTCTCGGTGACCGCCTCGCGGAACCGGCGCAGCACCTCGGGGGAGTCCAGGAACCACCAGGGCGCGCCGAGGCGCAGCGCCGCGTAGCCGCCGGCCAGGGGGGCGAGTTCCCTGGTGAACGTGTCCTCGTCGAGCGTGTAGAGCACCACTGTGAGCCGCGGGTCGTTGCCGTGCGCGTCCAGCAGCGGCGCGAGAGCGTGCACGTACTCGGTGGCCTGCGGCACGTCCCCGCCGACGTCGCGGCCGTGCCGGGCGTGCAGCCACCGGTTGTGGTTGCGCACCGCACCGGGGTGCAGCTGCATGACCAGGCCGTCGTCGAGCGACATCCGGGCGAACTCCAGCAGCATGTGCGCCCGGAACGCCTCCGCGTCGCCCGTGTCGGCCAGGCCGCGCCGGCCCCTGTCGAACAGGGCCTCGGCCTGCGCCGGACTGAGATCGAGGGTACGGGCGGTCGGGTGCCCGTGGTCGGTGGAGGTGGCCCCGGCGGCGGCGAACGCCTCCCGCCGGGCCCGCAGCGCGGCCAGGTATCCGGCGTACGTGCCGGTGTCCTCGCCGGAGACCTCGGCGAGCCGGTCCACGTTTGCCGCCCAGTTGCCGAACTCCATGTCCACCACGTCGTCGGGGCGGAACGTGGTGACCACCCGCCCGCCCGGCCCGCCCCAGCCGTCGGCGGCGAGCTTGGCGTGCCGGCCCAGGTCGTCCAGCGGCGACTCGGTGGTGGCGAGCACCTCGATGCCGAAGCGCTCGAACAGCGCCCGGGGCCGGAACCCCGGTTCGGCCAGGCGCGCCGCGAGCGCGTCGTAGACGGTGTCGGCGGTGGCCGGGCCCAGCGGCGTGTCGACGTCGAACACGTTGCGGAACGTCTGCTCCAGCCACAGGCGGGACGGGGTGCCGCGGAACAGGTGCCAGTGCGCGGCCAATCGCCGCCAGATGGTCCGCCCGTCGGTCTCCACCGGGCTGCCGTCGACGCTGGGCACGCCCAGGTCGGCCGGGGGTACGCCCTGGCTGAGCAGCATCCGGGTCAGGTAGTGGTCGGGTACGACGAGCAGCCGGGCCGGGTCGGGGAACGGCTGGTCCTCGGCCAGCAGCCCGGGGTCGACGTGCCCGTGCGGGGAGATGATCGGCTGCTGCGCGGCGAGCGCGTACAGCTCGCGGGCCAGGGCACGCAGGCCGGGCTCGGCGGGCAGCAGCAGATCGCTGGGGGAGATGATCGGCACGGGGGCGGGCTCCTCGGTCAGGGCAGGGTGAGCAGGTCGGCGACCCGGGCGGGCGCGCCGGTCTCCAGCGAGCGGTTGGCGGCCAGGCCGGTGAGCAGCGCGAGCGCGCCGTCGCGGGCGGTGGCGGCCCGGCCGAGCGGGTCGGGTTCCCCGCCGAGCAGCACCCGGGTCATCCGGGTGTCCGCGCCGCCGTGTCCGCGCCGGGTCCAGCCGTCGACCGGGATCTGGACCGGTGGCGCCCAGAACGGGCGCAGCGTGAGCCGGGCCGCGCCCTGCTCCACCGCCGCCTCGTCGCCGTGCAGCGCCGCGCCCTTGAGTGCTCCGGCGACGGCCGGGCTGACGTGGTCGCTCTCGGTCACCTCCAGCTCCAGGCGGCCCCGGCTGCCGTTGACCATCACCCGGTAGCCCTCCCAGGGGGCGTACGCGGTCAGGTGGTAGGTCATGGTCGCGCCGGTGTCGTAGCGGGCGAGCACCGCGAGGTCGTCCTCGATGGTCACGCCGGGGGCGAAGACGTTGCGGTCGCGGTGGTAGCCGTCCTCGGCCTCGGCGTCGAGGTACAGCTCGCGCAGTCGCGGGTGGTCGGCCAGGCGCGGCGCGAACGGGTCGCCGTCGGCGGCGGGGGAGCCGTGCGCGCGGTCGTAGTCGCGGGCGTAGCCGTGCCGGCGGCCGTGGGCGCCGTAGAAGAACAACCTGCCGTACGCGTGCACCTCGATCGGGCGCGCGTCCAGCCACCAGTTGACCAGGTCGAAGTGGTGGCCGGACTTGTGCACCAGCAGCCCGCCGGAGACGGACTTGTCGCGGTGCCAGCGGCGGAAGTAGTCGGCGCCGTGGCGCACGTCGAGCAGCCACTCGAAGTGCACCGACCCGATCTCGCCCACCGCGCCGTCGGCGAGCAGCCGCCGGACCTGCTCGTGCAGCGGGTTGTAGCGGTAGTTGAACGCGACCGTGACGCGGCGGCCGGTCTCGGCGACCGCGTCCAGGATGCGCCGGCACCGTTCCGCGTCGACCGTCATGGGCTTCTCGACGATCACGTCGCAGCCGGCGCGCAGCGCCGCCGTCACGTACTCGTCGTGGGTGGCGTCCACGCTGGTCACCAGCGCCACGTCGACGCGTTCCTTGGCGAGCATGGTGGTGAAGTCGGTGGCGGCGTACGTGGGCACCGGCGACCGGCCCAGCTCGGCCAGCCAGCGGTTGTGCGCGTCCATCCTCCTCTGGTTGACGTCGGCGAACGCGACCAGCTCGGCGGTGTCGGCGTGGTCGAGCGCCAGGGCGCGGACGAACATCTCGGCGCGCGCCCCGGCGCCGACCAGGGCGTGGCGGACCCGTTCCCGGGCCGGTGGTGACATGACGTCGGCCTCCCCGGCAGTCGGCTGCAAAGGTTTGCAGCCGAAGAAACCACGACGATGGATACGTCGTCAACGGATGACGGCCAAGCCGCCCTATCCATCCACATTGATGAGGTTTCGCGCGCCCACCGGGACCGTCGCCGCAATCGAGCCGCAACAATGGACCGTTGACACGGGCGCAACCGTTTGCATTAATGGGCGGCACCCGTGACCCCCACCACATCGGACGAGGGAGCCCGCCGTGCCAGCCACCATCCGGGACGTCGCCCGCGCCTCCGGTGTGCACATCTCCACCGTGTCCCGTACGTTCTCGGCCCCGCACCTGGTCAACCCGGAGACCCGGGTCCGGGTGCTGGCCTGCGCGGAGGACCTCGGCTACCGGCCCAACCGGGCCGCCCGGGCCCTCATCACCGGCCGTACGCACAACATCGGCCTGATCGTGGCCGACATCGCCAACCCGTTCTTCCCGCCGCTGATCAAGGCGGCGGAGGGGCAGGCCCGGCACCGCGACTACCACGTGTTCGTGGCCGACACCAACGAGGACCCGGTCGCCGAGGAGGACCTGGTCCACGCGCTGGCCAAGCAGGTCGACGGCGTGCTGCTGTGCAGCCCCCGGATGAGCAACAGCCTGATCGAGCAGGTCAGCCGCGAGGTCCCGGTGGTGGTGATAAACCGCCAGGTCGCCGGCCTGCCCTGCGTGATGATGGACGTCGGGCAGGGCGCCCGGGCCGCGATCGAGCACCTGCTCGGGCTCGGCCACCGCCGGATCGCGCTGCTCGGCGGCCCACGCGGCTCCTGGACCGCCCGGGAGATGCGCCGCGCCGCGACCGCCGCCGCCCGCAGCGGTTCAGCGGAGCTGACCGTCCTCGGACCCAACCAGCCCACCGAGACCGGCGGCGGCGCCCTGGCCGAACAGGTGCGCCGCAGCGGCGTCACCGCCGTGCTGGCCTACAACGACCTGATGGCGATCGGCCTGATCGAAGGGCTGGACGCGCTCGGGACGCGGGTGCCGCACGACGTGAGCGTGGTCGGCGTCGACGACATCGCGCTGAGCAGCATCACCCGCCCCAAGTTGACGACGGTGGCCACGCCGACCGCGGCCGCCGGCCGGACGGCCGTCGACATGCTGCTGCAACTCGACTCCGACGCGCCACGCGGCGCCCGGGGCCGGGGCGCGGCGGCCGGCGACCGTCGCACCACCGCACAGGTAATGCTCCAGACCGAACTGGTCGTCCGCGACTCGACCGGGCCCGTCCCCGCGCCCGGCCGGGACGGCACCGGGGCCTGAGCAGGTGGCCCGGGCCCGCACAGCACTGCGGACCCGGGCGGCCCGTGGACGGCCGCCGGTGACGTCGTCGCCTCCCACAGCCGAGGAGTGAGCGCAGATGCACCCCGCAACGTCCCCCACCGCCGGCGCACCCGCCGGGCGGCATCACCGTACCCCTCTGACCCGACGCCGACTCGTGCGCGGCCTGGCCGCCGTCGCGCTCGCCGTGCCCCTCGCCCTGGGCGCGGCCGGCTGCGGCGACGACGACGCCGGCGGCGACGGCGGCCCGGTCAAACTCTCCGTCTTCTGGTGGGGCGGTGAGGCCCGGGCCAAGCTCACCGAGGACGCCCTGGCCCTCTACACCAAGAAGCACCCGGACGTGACGTTCGAGAAGACCTGGCAGGCCAACCAGGGCTACTTCGACAAGCTCGCCACGCTCACCGCCGGCGGCAACCCGCCGGACCTGTTCCAGATCGACGACAACTACCTGGCCGAGTACGCCGGCCGCAGCACCACGCTCGACCTGGGCAGCTACCAGGACTCCGGCAAGCTCGACGTGTCGAAGTTCCCCAAGAGCCTGCTGGAGTACGGCGTGGTCGACGGCAAGCTCGCCGGGGTGGCCGCCGGGGAGAACACCCAGGGCCTGGTCTACAACAAGACGCTGCTGCAAAAGAACGGGCTGCCCGAGCCGACCACCGGGATGAGCTGGGAGGAGCACATCGCCTGGGCCGAGCAGGTGGCGAAGAAGACGAAGGTGCCCGGCACCCAGGACCCGAGCGCCGACTACAAGGCGCTCTGGGTGTGGCTGCGCCAGCAGGGCAAGGACCTGTACAACGGCAAGGAGCTCGGCTTCACCGCCGAGGACGTGACGAAGTGGTTCGAGCTGTGGAAGGGCGCGCGGGACCGGGGCGCCACCCCGAAGCCTGACGTCATCCACGAGGGCAACTCCAGCGACATCACCAAGCAGCTGGTGGTCACCGGCAAGTCGGCCACCTCCTGGGTCTGGGTCAACCAGATGCCGGACCTGAAGAAGAACACCAAGGACGAGCTGGGCGTGGTCGCGTACCCGGGTGACCCGAGCGGGCAGTGGGCGCGCGCCTCGATGTACTGGTCGGTGTTCAAGGGCAGCAAGCACAAGGACGTCGCCGTCGACGTGATCAACTTCCTGAACAACGACCCGGAGGCGGTGGCGCTGCTCGGCACCGACCGTGGTCTGCCGTCGAACATGGATCTGCGCGCCAAGGTCAGCGAGACCGCCACCGACCCGGCCATGAAGCAGTCCATCCAGGTCGAGTCCGACCTGGCGCAGAAGTTCGGCGCCTCGCCCCAGGTGCCGATCAAGGGGCACAGCAAGGTCAAGTCCGAGCTGGTCAAGGCCGCCGAGAACGCCCAGTACGGCCGCGCCACCCCGGCTCAGGCGGCCGAGCAGTTCGTCACCGCCTGCAAGTCCGCGATCGCCTGACCCCACGAAAGGACCGGTCCCGTGGCTGTCACCACGGCGCCCGGCCGGACCCCGCGCACCGGACCGGCCGGCCCTCGCCCCACGCGGCGTCGGGCCGGCCGGGCCCGGCTCGGCGAGGGCCTGGCGGGGTACGTCTTCCTCTCGCCCTGGCTCATCGGACTGATGGGCGTCACGGCGATCCCCATGCTGCTCTCGCTCTGGCTGAGCTTCACCGACTACGACATCCTCACGCCGCTGTCCGAGGTGCGGTGGGTGGGGCTGGCCAACTACGAGCGGATGTTCACCGCCGACCCGTCGTACTGGCACGCGGTGCGGGTCACGCTGACGTTCGCGCTGATCGCGGTGCCGCTGAAGCTGGCCGCCGCGCTCGGCGTGGCGCTGCTGCTCAACCGGGCCTGGCGCGGCGTCGGGCTGTTCCGCAGCCTGTTCTACCTGCCGTCGCTCCTCGGCGGCAGCGTCGCGCTGGCCATCGTCTGGGTCAACATGTTCAACCGGGACGGCGCGTTCAACTCGTTCCTCGCCCTGTTCGGCGTCGAGGGGCTGCCCTGGGTCAGCGACCCGGACTGGGCGCTGGAGACGCTGATGGTGCTGGCGATCTGGCAGTTCGGCGCGCCCATGGTGATCTTCCTGGCCGGGCTCAAGCAGGTGCCCACCGAGCTGTACGAGGCGGCGGCGGTGGACGGCGCCGGGGCGTGGCGGCGCTTCCGCGCGGTCACCCTGCCCATGCTCTCCCCGGTGATCTTCTTCAACCTGGTGCTGGAGACCATCAACGGCTTCCAGGGCTTCACCGCCGCGTTCGTGCTCAGCAACGGCACCGGCGGCCCGGTCGACTCCACCCTGATGTACACGCTGAAGCTCTACATCTCCGGCTTCACCGACCTGGAGATGGGCTACGCGTCGGCGATGGCGTGGGTGTTCCTGGTGGCGATCGGCGTGGTCACCGCCGTCTTCTTCAGCACCGGCCGGTTCTGGGTGCACTACTCGGACGGAGACGACTCATGACGGCGCTCCCTGTCGCCCGCCGCCGGCCGGGCAGTGGCCGCAACGTCCTGCGGCTGGTCGTGCTCGTGGCGATCGTCGCGGTGGTGCTCTACCCGCTGTTCTGGATGCTCGGCACCTCGGTCAAGTCGCAGGCCGAGATCGTCAACAACGTCGGCCTGCTGCCGGAGGTGTTCACCCCCGGCAACTACGTCGACGGCTGGACCAACTTCGACATCAGCTTCGGCCGGTTCTTCCTCAACAGCGTGCTGGTCAGCGGCCTCACCGTCGTCGGCAACGCGCTGTCCTGCCTGCTCGCCGCGTACGCCCTGGGCCGGCTGCGGTTCCGGCTGCGCAAGCTGTGGTTCACCGTGATGATCGGCACGCTGCTGCTGCCCGGGCACGTGCTGATCGTGCCGCAGTACATCCTGTTCCGCAGCCTCGGACTGGTCGGCGGCGACTGGCCGTACCTGCCGCTGCTGGTGCCGCAGTTCCTGGCCACCGAGGCGTTCTTCGTCTTCCTCATGGTGCAGTTCATGCGCGGCATCCCGCGCGAGCTGGACGAGGCGGCCACCATCGACGGCGCGTCCCCGTACGGCGTGTTCCGGCACGTCATCCTGCCGCTGAGCCGCCCGGCGCTGGTCACCACCGCGATCTTCTCGTTCATCTGGACCTGGAACGACTTCTTCCGCCAGTTGGTGTTCCTGTCCAGCCTGGAGGACTACACGGTCCCGGTGGCGCTGACGCTGTTCATCGACTCGACGAGCCAGAGCGCCGTCGGCCCGATGTTCGCCATGTCGGTGCTGTCGCTGCTGCCGGTGTTCCTGTTCTTCCTGGCCTTCCAGCGGATGCTCGTCGAGGGCATCAACACCAGCGGGCTGAAGGGATGACCGCCGTGCCTGCCCGTGGCGACTGGCGGGACACGGCGCGCGAGGCGACCGACCTGGCGCTGCTCGGCTTCGCCGTGGCGCTGGCCGCGCTTCCCGTCCTCACGCTCGCCCCGGCGCTCGCCACCGCCAGTGCCGCGCTGCACGACAGGTCGGTCACCGGTTCCTGGCCCGACGCGCGGACCAGCCTGGCCCGGTTCGGCCGCGCGCTGCCCGCCGGGCTGGCGGTCAGCGCCGTCGCCCTGGCCGCCGTCGCGCTGCTCACCGCCGACCTGGTCGCGCTCACCACCGGCCGGGTACCCGGCGGCGGGCCCGCGCTCGCGCTCACCGCCGTCGTGGTCGCGGTCCTGCTCGGGTACGCGGGCCTGGTCACCGTCGCGGTCGGGCGCACCGGCGGCCGGGGCTGGCGGACGGCGGCGCGTGACGTGGCCCGCACCTGCCCGCAGCGCCCCGGCGTGTGGGCCGCCGCCTCCGGCATCTGTGCCCTCGCGGTGCTGCTGGGCGTGCTGGTCACGCCGGTCGCGGTGCCGATCCTCGGCGGGTACGCCCTCGCGGCGCTGCACGCGCTCGACGCCCGCCGCCCGGTCCCCGCCCCGGACCCGACGTGACCGCCGAACCCCGGCTGGTGGTGGACGGCGCCGAGGTGGCCCGGTACCTGATCCGGCCGGAGCTGGACCCGCGCCACGGGCCCCGGCCGTACCTGCATCCGGTGCGGACCCGGGCCGGCACGCCGGTCACCGACGCGCTTCCGGCCGACCACGTCTGGCACCTCGGCGCGTCACTGGCCGTGCAGGACGTGGACGGCGTCAACCTGTGGGGCGGCCGGACGTACGTGCGCGGCACCGGCTACACCTGGCGTGACGACCACGGCGTCATCGCGCACACCGGCTGGCGGGAGCGGGCAGCCGACCGGCTCGACCACGACCTGGAATGGCGGGACCGGCACGGCCGGGTGCTGCTGCGCGAGCACCGGCGGATCACCGCCACCCCGGCCGGGGAGGACGCCTGGTGGCTGGACCTGTCCGCCACGCTCGCCTCCGCCACCGGCGCCGACGTGCACCTGGGCAGCCCGGCCACGAACGGCCGCCCGGGCGGCGCCGGTTACGGCGGATTCTTCTGGCGGGCCGTGGCCGACGGGGAAGCGCGGGTGCGCACCGCCGAGGCGGTGGGCGAGGAGGCGGTGAACGGCTCGGCCGCGCCCTGGCTGGCGTTGTCCGCCTCCGCGCCCGGCGGTGGCGCGTACACGCTGGTGTTCACCGGTCTGGGGCCGGGTGACAGGTGGTTCGTGCGCACCGCGATGTACCCGGGCGTCTGCGTCGCGTACGCGTTCGACACCCCGGCGGTGGTCGCGGCCAGCCGGCCCCGGCACAACCGGCACCGGGTGCTGGTCGCCGACGGCCACCTGGACCCGGACGACGTGTCGGCCCGCCTGGGGGTGACGCCGTGAGCCCGGCGGGCGGGCCGGAGGTGGTCTGCGTGGGCGAGACGATGGTGGTGCTCGCCCCTGACGACGGCGGGTCGCTGGAGCAGGCCGCGCGGCTGACCGTCGGCGTGGGCGGCGCGGAGTCGAACGTGGCGGCCGGGCTGGCCCGGCTCGGGCACCGTGCGGCGTGGGTCAGCCGGGTCGGCGACGACCCGTTCGGGCGGCGGGTGGTGGCCGAGGTCGCCGCCGCGCGCGTGGACGTCAGCCTGGTCACCGTGGATCCGGACGCGCCGACCGGGCTCTACCTGAAGGATCCGACCCCGGTCGGCACCCGCGTGCACTACCACCGCGCCGGGTCGGCCGCGAGCCGCCTCGGCGCCGCCGACCTCGCGAGTCCCGGGCTGGCCGGGGCACGCCTGCTGCACCTGTCCGGGATCACCGCGGCGCTCTCCGGCACCTGCCGTGACCTGCTCGGGTCCGCGCTGGCCGGGCGCGCGCTGCCGGGCGCACGGGTGAGCTTCGACGTGAACCACCGCCCGGCGCTCTGGCCCGCCGACCGGGCCGCCCCGGTCCTGCACGGCCTGGCCGACCGCGCCGACGTGGTGCTGGTCGGGCTGGACGAGGCGGCCGGACTGTGGGCTGCGGACGATCCGGCCGACGTTCGTGCCCTGCTGCCCGGCCCGGAACTGGTGGTGGTCAAGGACGGGCCGGTCGGCGCGACGGCGCTGCCGCGTACCGGGCCGGCGGTGTTCGTGCCGGCGCTGCCGGTGGACGTGGTGGAGCCGGTCGGCGCGGGTGACGCGTTCGCCGCCGGGTTCCTGTCCGGGCTGCTGCGCGGCCTGGACCTGCGCGCCTGTCTGCGGCTGGGGCACCTGACCGCCGCGCCGGTGCTGGTCGTGCCGGGCGACACCGCGCCGCCGCCTGATCCGGAGACGATCGCGCGGGCGCTGGCGCTGCCGGAGACGATGTGGACCGCGCAGGTCAGGGGAGGGAGTGGGAGATGAGCGGGCACGACTTCGAGGCACTGTTCGGCGACGCGCGGGTGATGGTGATCCTGCGCGACCTGCCTGCCGACGAGACGGTCCGGCTGGCGGAACTGGCCTGGGATCTCGGCATCGCCGTGGTGGAGGTGCCCATCCGTACCCCGGAAGCGGTGCCGGCGCTGCGCGCCGCCGTGACGGCCGGGCGGCGGCGGGACCGGATCGTCGGCGCGGGCACCGTGCGTACCCCCGAGCAGGTCCGCGACGCGGTGGCCGCCGGGGCGGCGTTCACAGTGGCGCCGGGCCTGGATCTGGCGGTGGCCGACGCGGCGGCCGGTCTCGGCGTGCCGCACCTGCCCGGCGTGGCCACCCCGACCGAGGCGCAGCGGGCGCTCGACCACGGCCTGGTGTGGCTCAAGGCGTTCCCGGCGGTCAGCCTCGGCCCGGCCTGGTTCCGGGCGGTCGCCGGGCCGCTGCCGGAGGCCCGGTTCGTGGCCACCGGCGGCGTCGACGCCGGCAACGCGGGTGACTTCCTCGCCGCCGGGGCGCGCGTGGTGGCGGTCGGGTCGGCGCTCACCGACCCTGAGCAACTGCCGCGCCTGGCCACGCTCGCGGCCGGCGGCGCGGTCACGTGACGGTACGACCGGACGTGGTGGCGGTGGTCCGGATCGCCTTCACGATCGCCGGGA
The DNA here is from genome assembly GCF_002926165.1 of Micromonospora chalcea. GTDB lineage: Bacteria > Actinomycetota > Actinomycetes > Mycobacteriales > Micromonosporaceae > Micromonospora > Micromonospora chalcea. The sequence continues at coordinate 52,295 of NZ_MAGP01000114.1, forward strand.
TCGACCCGATCAGCAGCACCAGCGCCCAGATCAGCGCCACCACCGCGAACACCACGGCGCCCAGGTCGTCCAGGATGCTGACCAGGATCACCGGCACCAGGCCGTGCAGGAACTGCAGCACCACTGTGCACAGCAGCGTGGTCAGCACCAGCGCGACGAGGCCCTTGTTGCGCAGGAACCGGGGCTGGGCGGCGAGCAGCAGCCCGGCCCAGACCAGTTTGAGCAGCAGCGCCAGCCCGAGCAGCACCGCCGCGTCGCCGACCGGGAAGAACCCCCACACCGCCAGGTACGCCAGCGTGCCGAACGGCGGCGCCAGGAACAGCGACACCATCACCGTCAGCTCGACGAACGCGACGATCAGCAGGACCAGCGACACCAGCAGCAGCACGATCGAGAAGACGAGCGTGGCCACGCCCTGCACCCGGCCCTGCACCCGGTCCGGCAGCACCAGGCTCAGGCAGAACAGCCCGGTCGTCCAGAGCGCCACCACGTCGATCAGCGCGAGGTAGCCGATGCCGCGCCCGGACGGCTCGGACACCGCGCCGACGTCGCCCAGCTCGACGCCGAGCTGCCCGGCGCTGTCCCGCAGCGCGCCGCTCGCGTCGCCGCCGCCGGTCAGCGCCGCCGCGCCCAGCTCCACGCCGACCACGAGCGCCACCGCGAGCAACGCCAGCAGCAGGAACGGCTTGCGCAACTCACCCATGCCGCGTCTCCGTCCCGGTCAGGACCGGGCCAGCGTGACCGAACATCCGCCACCTCCCGGACACCGCAGGAGCACCTCGGTCTCCCGGTCCACCGCCACCTTCGCCGCCGCCGGGCCGTCCGCGTCCGGGGCGACCTCGTCGGTGACCGTCACGTCCGCGTCGCCCGGCGCGCGGGCTGTCACCTCGAACGGCGTCGTGCCGCGCAGCACCAGCGTGCGCAGCGCGCCCGGGTCGGCCACCCGCAGCCGGCACACCGTGCCGAAGGTGAGCGTCACCCCGTCGGCGGTGGTGGCCGGTTCCGCGGCCGGCGGCAGGCAGTTCACCGCCACCGTCGCCGGGTCGACCGTCCCGGACCCGCGTCCCAGCCGGGCCAGCGCGCCCGGCCCGGCCGCCGGGTCGCCCCTGTCGTCGCGGCGTCCGGCCACCGCCACCACGTACAGCGCCACCAGCAGCACTGCCACCGCCACCAGCAGCACCTTCTGCCTGGTGGTCATGGCCGGACGACGGGCGTGAAGCGGATCTCGTCCACGCCCGCGAAGTACCTGTCGGTGCCCTGCGTCTTGCTCACCGCCACGAGCGTCAGCTTGTGCGGGCCGCGGGTCAGCTCCAGGGTCCCCACGTCCACCTCGTCGGTGCGGACCACCGTCGGGGTGAACCCGAAGAACGTGTCGCCGACCTGCCGGCCGTCGACCAGCCAGATCGTGTTCGCGTAGTCGAACGACGTGGTCCGCACGGTGGAGAACCGCCAGGTGCCGTCGGACGGCAGATCCACCTGCACGGTGACCCGGTCGCCGACGCCCCGGCCCAGGAAGAACAGCTGGGCGTCGCCGGACCACACCACGTCGCAGCAGTTCTTTTGCGCCACCACGTCCGCCTTCGCGCCGGTGGTGGACTGCACCGTCGCGCCGGAGACCAGCGTCTCCGCCTCCACGGTCACCGCGTCGGCCTGCGGCGGCGCGGGGGTGTCCGGTCCGCGGGTCACCAGCCAGGCCACCACCCCGGCCACGACCAGCACCAGCGCCGCGGCGGCCGCGATCCACGGCCACGGCGCGCGCTTCGGGGGTACGACGGCCCGCACGTCGTACGTGACCCGGCCGCTGGAGCGGGAACTCTCCTCCGGCGCGGTGTTCGCCGAGTACGCGAACCCGGTCATGTCGTAGCGCCGGGGCGGCGTGCCGGGCGGCACGGCCAGGCGTACCAGGAACGACACCGAGCCCTGCCCGGGCACCACCCGCTGCGGCTCGGCCACGGTGAACCAGGCCCGCTGGCTGCCCTCGCCGGGCGCGACGTCGAAGACGACGGTGTCCGGCGCGGTGCCCGGGTTCGACACGGTGAACGTCAGCTCACCGGCGTTGCGGGCGTCCAGGGTGAACTGTTCGGCGGCGGCGACGACTGTCCATTCGGTGGTCATGACGGCTCCTCGGGCGGATCGTGGGGCAGGGGTACGTGCGCCCGGCCGACCGCGCGCATCGTCGAGGCCGAGAAACCGGCGGCGGCCGGTGGCACCCGCACCACGAGGTGGAACGGCCGGTCCGGCGGCTCGTCCAGCACGAACCCGGTCACGCCGGTGGCCAGCTCCAGCGCGGTCCGCATGCCGTACGGGGTGCCGCGCCACCGGGCCAGCAGCGCGCCGTGCGCCACCAGGTCCCGCAGCCGGCCCGCCGGCAACGGCAGCGGCGCGTCGGCGCGGGGCGCGGCGACCACGTGGTCCATCGCCACCCAGCGGGTCAGGTACGCCACGAACCCGTCCGGCGTCCGGTACGGCCCGAACAGCGCGTCGACGTCGGCGAGCACCGCCTCGTCCGGGGCGTGCAGCGCCTCCATCACGTCCAGCAGCGCGCCCAGCACGCTGCCCGGGCCGGCGGCCCGCTGGTAGGCGGCCGGCAGCAGCCGCTCAATCGCCGCTCGGCGCATCCTGCCGCACCACCTCGATGTCGTGCTCGCCGGAGCAGAGCAGCCAGGTGCCGGGGACGGTGACCACGTCGGCGGTGGCCTGGTTGGCGCTCGCCGTCCAGTCCTCGCCGTCGCCGCTGCGGAACACGCCGCGCTCGCCGCCGGCGAGTACCAGCCGCCCGGCGCCGGAGGTGCCGGTGGGCGCGGTGGCGGCGATGGCGTCGACCGGGACGAACCGGGTCCGGTCCCGCAGCGGCAGGCCGCAGTTGACCATCACGGGCGACCACTGCGGCTGCCCGGCGAGCGTGTCCAGGCGGACCACGCCGCCGCTCTGCGTCGCGGCCAGCGCGAGCGGGCCGCTGAACGCCAGGTCGCGGCAGGTGCCGCCGATCCAGCCGGACGCCATCGACTGCCACTTCACGTCCGACTCGAACAGCCGGGTGCGGTGGCAGCCCTGGCCGGGCTTCTTCGGGTCCGGCTCGCCCGCGCCGCACCACAGCAGCGTGGCCGGGCCGTCGTACTGGACGGCGAGGATCCGGTTGTCGACGTTGGCGAGGCCGACGTGGGCGAACGTGCCGGGCCGTCCGGCGGATGTGGACAGGTAGACGCCGAATCCGGCCTGCGCGGCCACCGCCACCCCTGGTGCGCCGCGCTCGGAGACGAACGCGCGCACCGCGTAGAAGCCCCGGTCCGCGTCGGCCGGGTCGACCAGGATCTGCAACGGCACCGCGCCGGGTAGCAGCGGCACCTCGTACAGGCCCGCGTCGGTGGCCAGCAGCAGCGCGCCGGTGCCGTCCCGGTCGATCCAGGCCAGATCGCGTACGCCGGAGTCGAGGTCGGTCAGCAGCGTCCACGTCTCGCCCAGGTCGGTGCTCAGCCGGACTCGGGAACCTCCGGCGTCGCGGGTGGTCACCACCGCCACCGAACCGGCCCGGGGGACCACGCCGGGGCGTACCGGGGCGGGCGCGGGCACCACCCGCACCACTGTCTCGTCGTCGAACCGGCCGGCCGGTTCCCAGCCCGCCCCCGCGTTGGTGGAGCGGAACAGCACCGGCCCGCCGCCGGCGTACCAGGTGTCGGCCTGGTACTGGTCCACCGCCACCGTCCGTACCTGCGCGTCGGGCGCCTCGTCGACCACGAACCGCACCGACTCGACGTAGCGCACGCCCGGCTCGGCGTGCTCCAGCATCCGATACACGTTCGAGGCGCGCAGCGGCTCGCCGAACGCCCAGCCGGCCGGGTTCAGCGGCGTGGGCAGCGGGCTGAGCGTCTGGTGCAGCCGGTCGTGGATGCGGCGGCGTACCGCGTCCACGTCCTCCTCGCGGCGCACCACCACCCGGGCCCTGATCGACACCGCCTTGTACCGGGCCCAGCCCGCCCGCACCGCCGTACCCAGGGCACGGCGGCGTTCCAGGTCGGCCTCGACCCGGCGGCGGGCCTCCTCCACCTCGTGCTCGCGCAGCACCGCCACCGGCAGCCGGCCGCCGGGACGGGCCGCCTCCGGCACGTACGGCACCAGCACCACCTCGACCTCGCCGGGCCGGGCGAAGCTGTAGACGGCGGCCCGGGTGAACGCCCGCGCCCGCGCCACCGCCCCGGAGCCGGTGGCCAGGATCTCGAAGTCCCGGGCGGTCACCGCGCGCTGCTGGGCGAAGAACTCGTACGGCCCGCGCGCCAGCACCGACTCCAGCGACTCCAGTTCCCGCCCACCGGTGGCCGGCTCCGGGTTGTCCACCCGCACCCCCGGCAGCGGGTCGCGCAGGCTGGTCAGCACGCCCGCCGCGACGTTCCCGGCCGGTCCGCCGCCGCAGCGGTACCAGAGCCGCACCTGCCGCCCGGCCGGCGGCACCGCCGCCACAGTGGTCGCCCCGGCCGCCCCCTCGATGGCCGGGGCGCCACCGTCCGGGCGCAGGTCCAGCGCCGGGGCGAACGTGACCACCCCGGAGGCCCGGTCCACCAGGTAGACCTTCGCCTGCGGGCCGACACCGGCGAAGCTGTCCACCGGCCGCCAGATCTCGTACGTGCGCCCCTCGTGCTCGCGGGCGGCCGCGCCCAGCTCCACCGAACCGGCCGGCACCTCCACCCCGAGCAGCAGATCAAGCGCCTCGGTGGTACGGGTCAGCGGCGCACGGCCGGCCCGCAACACCTGACCGGGCTGCCCGGTGCCGGTGCCCAGCAGCTCCGCCTCGACCGGCTCGCAGTGGTGCACACGTACCGTCGTCGTGGTCTCCCCGGCGGGCAGCACCGCCGGTTCGGTGGTCACGAAGACGACCGGCCGGGGGTCCGCGCCGCGGGCCGCGGCGACCCGGGTGCCGGCCGGCACCCGCACCGGGCCGTGGTCCGGGCCGGTACGGGTCAGTCGCACGTCCGCCCAGGCCGCCGCCGGTGGATGCCGGGTGACGCCGAGCAGGTTCAGGAACGCCACGTACGCCTTCTCCGGCAACTGGTTCAGCCGGTAGATCATCACCTCGGTCAGGTACGCGAACGCCTCCACCAGCGCCATGCCCGGGTCGTGCGCGGACAGGTCGGTCCAGTCCGGGCAGGACCGGGCGATGCGTTCCCGCGCCTCGGTGACCAGGTCGAGGAAGGCGCGGTCGTCCAGGTGCGGCACCGGCAGCGTCATGACGTGCCCTCCTCGTCTCCGGTTTCCTCGTCGGCGGGCAGCAGGTCGACGGAGAACACCAGGTGCCCGGGGGAGAGGCTGGCCCGCACCCGGTAGTCGAGCCGGATCACCAGGCGCCACGGGTCGTCCGGGTCGGGGACGCCGGCCACGTCGAGCACCTCGACCCGGGGCTCCCAGCGCCGGATCGCCTGCCGCACGTAGTGGATCGCCAGCCCGGCGGTGGTGTCGTCGTTCGGCGCGAAGACGAGCCGGTGCAGCCGCGACCCGTACCCGGGACGCATCAGCCGCTCCCCGGGCGTGGTGGACAACAGCAGGTACAGCGCCTGGCGTACCGTCTCGTCGCCGTCGGTCATGGCGAGCGAGCCTGCGGCGGTGAGCGCGAGACCACCGGCGCGGCCGGCGTCGAAGCCGGCGCCGACGAAGCGGAAGGCCCTCATGCGTCCGCCCCCAGGAAGCTCTGCCGCACGTCGCGGACCTGGTGGTGCACGGTGCCCGGCGGGGTGCCGTCGGTCAGACCGTCCAGGTGCGACAGCACCACCGGCTGCCGGTCCACCCGCACCCACGTGCTGTAACCCACTGTCACGGTCAGCGTGTGCAGGCACGGTTTGATCGTCGGGCCGTAGTTGGGGCAGGCGGTGATGTCGCGCCCCTCCGGGTCGGGGCGGATCAGCACCGGCACGGCCTGGACCGTCACCCACTGCTGGGACGGGCGGTTGCTCACCCGCCCGTCGTGCCCGCAGGTGATCAGCGAGTCGCGGTGGATCCAGCGCATCAGCCACCTCCGGCGGAACGGGCGAGCGTACGGGCCTGCGCGGCGCCCGGCTCGGCGTCCTCGGCCGCCGGGGCGTGCAGGAAGTCGACGGTGCGGCCGCGTACCACGACGGCCCGGCCGGGCGCGGAGAGCACCAGGTCACCGGCGGCGTGCACGGTGGTCAGCTCGGGACGCAGCTCGACGAAGCTGCCCGCGTCGGTGGCCAGCCGCAGCGTGCGCCCGTCGTCGTCGATCACGATGGACTGCCCGGTGCCGGTTCGCATCGACCAGCGGCGCGAGCGGCCGGACACGATCCCGGTGTCGTACGGCTGGACCGCGCCGAACAGCGAACCGAGCACCACGCCCGAGGCCGGCTACCCGCCGGGCAGCGCCACCAGCACGGTGTCGTCCGGGTCGGGCAGCGCGACGATCCCCTTGCCCCGGCCCGCGCCCGGGCAGAGCACCGCGAGCCAGCCGGCGTCCAGATCGCCGTACGCGGGCAGCGTCACCCGGGCCCGGCCCAGCCCGTCCGGGTCGTCGACGTCGGTGACGGTGCCGAGCGTGACAGTCGCCGCCGGGGGCGCGGCCGACGGCGGCGGGCCGGGCGGCGCCGTGGAGAACCGGGTCAGGTGCCCGTCGGCGTCCACCGTGTGCACCACCTCGGTGAGCACGTACACCCCGGCCAGCGGCTCGGGGACGCCGGCCAGCGCGATTCGCCGGCCCGGCCGCAGCGCCGGGTCGCCCTCCGCGGTGCCCTCGGCGGTGACCAGCGCCGCCACCCGGGCGTCCAGCCCGGCTCGGGCCAGCGCGGCCAGCTCGTCGTCGCTGCGGCCCGGCTGGTCCACAGCGGTACGCACGCCGTCCGCGCCCACGTCGCCCGGGTCCGGGCGCAGCGGGATGCGCCGCCCGCTGCGCGCCTCGTCCGCGCGCTGGCTCAGCGGCTCGGCGCGCTGCGGGTGCCAGCCGAGCACTGCGCACTCCGCGCCCGCCCGGTCCAGGTTCTCGGTGATCCGCAGCGCGTGCACCGTCTCGCCGAGCGTCAACGGCAGCGGCTCCCCGTACCCGGCCAGCGTGCACAGCCGCAACCGGTCACCGTCCACGCCGAGGTGCAGCCCGGCGCGACCGGCCACCTCGCACAGCAGATCCAGGTCGGTGTGCCGGTGCTGGAGCAGCCGGTCCAGGCGCGGCCCGTCGTCCTCGGCCGCCACGCTCAACCCCAGCCCGGCACACAGGTCGGCGGCCAGCTCGGCGGCGGTCACCGACTCGAACACGCGCAGCTCCTGCCGCTTGCGCAGCCGGTGCAGCGGGTCGTACGCCCGGATCCGGGCCAGCGCGGCGCCGTCACCGGCGTACTCCCGCTCGACTGCTGTCACCTCGCCGGTGAACAGCGCCTCCGCCTGCCCGTCGAGGCGGACCTCGACCGTGGCGCCGGGGCGTACCGGCGGGTCGAGCGGACCCGCGCCGGGGGCGGCGGCGAGGGTCAGCTCGCACTGTGCCGGGCGGTCGAGGCGGGCGGCGACGCGGATGCCGCGCAGCCGGGCCGGATCGGCCAGCGGTCGCCCGTCGACCGTGACCAGGGCGGCCCGGCTCACGGCGCACCCCCGGCGGCCGCTCGCCGCGCCGGGCTGGTCGCGTGGCGGGTCACGGGGTGCCTCCCGTGGTGACGGCGTCCGGCGGAACGGTGGCGGCGCCGACCGGCGGGACGGCGAGCGCGGTGCCGGCGGGCACGGTGAGCGGGTCGGTGATCCGGTTGTGCTCGGCGAGCAGCCGCCAGCGCAGCGGCGAGCCCAGCGCGTCGTGGGCGAGCAGGTCGAAGCGCACCCCGGACCAGCCCGGCTCGGCCGCGCCGTCGGCGGCGGCGACCACCGCGGACCCGGGCGCGACAGCGGGTGTGCTCGCCGTGGCCAGTTCCTCCTCGAACCCGGCGCGCGCCGCCTCCGCGCCCTCGGCGACGCGGACCAGCTTCAGCCGCAGCCAGGAGCGCCGGGGCGTACCGGTGAGGGTGAACGCGTCGAAGCGTTCCGCGATCGCGGTGATCACGCCCGGGACGTTCCAGGTCTTGCCCCAGACCAGGCGGACCAGCGGCGGGCGTAGCCAGCCGTGCTCGACCGCCGAGTTCTCCGCCAGCATCCACAGCGGCCGGGTCAGCGCGCGGACGTCCTCGGGCCGGGCCGGCGACTCCACGAAGTCGACGTCGAAGAGCAGGTCCAGGACCAGTTCGGTACGCCCGCCGCCGGTGAAGACCAGCGGGTCGTCGGCCAGCCCGGCGCCGGTCAGCGGCCCGTCCGGTCCGCCGCGCGGGCGTACCCCGGCCAGCCGGGTCACCTGCACGGTCTCCGGGTTGAGCAGGCAGTCGACCCGGGTGCCGGACTCGTCCACGAGGAAGGCCACGCGCTCCATCAGTCACCCGCCTGTTCCCGGTCCAGCCGGGCCGTGTCGCTCCACCGCGTGGGCTGCGGGGCAGGCCACGCCGGTTCGGCCGGGAGCGCCGGCCACGGATCAGCGTGCGTCCCGCCGCCCTCGGCCATCCCGGTCGCCACCTGGCCCGTCGTGCGGGTCGGGTCGGAACCGTCCGGCAGGGCCGGCCACGGGCTGCTGTACGTGGGACGCGCGGGCCACCGCCCCTGCCTCTCCCCGGACGCCGGGTCGTGTCCGCCCGGGTACGGCAGGCCGGCGGCGCGCCCCGGGTACTGGGCGACGGATCCGTCCCTTGTCCCGTCGCGACCGTTCGTTGATCCGGTTCGACCGCCCTTGATGCGTGCGGCCGGTCCGCGCGGCAACGACGGTGGTGCAGCCGCGAAGGTGAGCGGGGGCATGTCCCCTCGACCGGACGGCACGTCCGCTCCGGCGATGTCGTCCCTGCGCGTCGGCCGGCCCCGGTCGACCTGTGGGAGGTTGCGGAGCGGGTCCACCCGGTCGGGGCCGGGCCTGCGCTCGGACGGTGACGGCCGGTCCGATTCGCCGGATCCCACGCGACCCGGCGACCCGATCGTGTCCCGGCTGCCGGCGGGGTGTACGGGCCCGGCGGTGCCAGCGGGCACGCCCGGGTCGGTGGGCCGACCGGTGCCGTCGCTGCTCGCGCCCCTCATGCCGGTGAGGGCCGGCCTGAGGGCGCGAGTCACCACCGGCCGGCGTGCCGGGGGCGCGCCACCGATGGTTTCCGTGGTGCTTGCGGTACCGGTCGGGCCGACGGCGCCCGGTGATCCGGTCCGGTCCGGCATACGCGCCGCTCTCGTCCTCTCCGGTGCCCCGGCCAAGCCGATCGGCTCCGTCACGAACCGGTTCGCGGGTTCACCCGCAGACGCCTCGTTGTCCCACGACCGCGAGGCCCCGTCCGAGCGGGACCGGGCGCCCGGCGTCGGCGTGGAGGGCGCCGCCCCGCTCACTTCCCACCCGGCACTCGTCGCTCCCGGCGACCGCGCACCGCGCCCCGGCTCCGAGTTCCCGCTTCCCGAGATCCCCGTCCCACTTCCCAGGAGCTCCGGGAGATCTTGGTAGGAAACGGCCCCTATAGGGGCCCTTTCGTACCAAGATCTCGGCGGGCTGTTGCGGAAAGCGGCGAGTCCGTTGATCAAACGTGCCATCCAGCGCCACCGGCCCTTCTGGCGCCGCTCGTCGGAGAGCGGGGGAGGAGCGGAAACCGGCGGAAGGTCGCGCAGCAGGCCGGGGGCGTGCGCCGCCACCAGCCGCCGCCAGTGCTCGGGCGGCTGACCGGGGGCGGGCTGCTGGCCCGGGGCGGGCGGCGCGTCCTCGGGCGGGGCCGGACCGGACAGGCGATCCGCGGTGACCCGCAGCGCGCGGGCCAGCCGGTCACGCGCCCGCCGGGGCGGCGGCACCGCCGGCCTCCAGTTCCAGGCCCTCGTACGCCAGGGTCAGCGCCTCGATGGCGATCTCCTGCGACAGGGTGTTCAGGTGCGCGCCCCGCCACCGGGTCGGCCAGGCGTTGATCATGTTCCAGCGCAGCACCTCGGCGGTGCCGGCCGGGTCGAGCAGCACCACCGACACGTTGCGCCGGTTGACGGTGCCCTTCGCCGCCGCGTTCACCCAGTCCCACAGCTCACGCGAGCTGGTCAGGCCGAAGTGGAGCGTGACCGGGGCGTACTCGACCTGTCCCGGCACGGCCCGGATGCGTTCGTTGCCCGCCTCCCGGTACGACAGCGCGGGAATCGCCACCTCGAAGCCGCTGACCTCGGTGAAGTGCCCGTTGGTGATGCCGTTGATCAGCAGCTTGAAGTGGTAGGCGCGGTACGGGTCGACGGGCGCCCCCGGCTGCGGCGTCGCGGTGGTGGGCATGTCAGCCTCCGATCGTCTCGGTCTCGGTGCCGCCGGCCCACTGGCTCAGCTTGAACACCACGAACTCCGCGGGCTTGACCACGGCGATGCCGATGTGCGCCACCACCATCCCGGCGTCGCGGACGTCGGCCGGGTTGGTCTCCTCGTCGCACTTGACGAAGAACGCCTCCTCGGGCGTACGGCCGAGCAGCGCGCCGTCGCGCCACACCCGGGTGAGGAACGCCCCGATGTCGCGGCGGATCGAGCGCCACAGCGTGAAGTCGTTCGGCTCGAACACCATCCAGCGGGTGCCGCCCGCGATGGCCTGCTCGATCGAGATGGACAGCCGCCGTACGTTCAGGTAGCGCCACTCGCTGGCCTCGGCGGCGAGCGTACGGGCGCCCCACAGCCGGATGCCCTCCCCGGCGAAGAAGCGGATCACGTTGACGCCCTTGGGGTTGAGCACGTCGTGCTCCGGCCGGGTCACCCGGTACGCGAGGTCGACGGCGCCGCGTACCGGCTCGTTGGCGGGCGCCTTGTGCACGCCGCGCAGCGCGTCGGTGCGAGCCCAGATGCCGGCGACGTGCCCGCTCGGCGGCGTGAGCACCAGGTCGCCGCTGAGCGGGTCACGGACCCGGATCCACGGGAAGTAGAAGGTGGCGTAGTCCGACTGCCGGGGCCGGTCGCCGCCGGTGCCGGGCGGTTCGTCGTCCGCGTCGCCCGGCGTACCCTCGGCGGGTTTGTCGGCCGACGCGGATGAAGCGGCCGACGCGGGCTTGGGCGGCTTGCCCGGCGTGGCGACGCGGGTGAGCCGGGAGACGTCGGTGACCTCCGGCGGCGGGTCGCAGATCGCCACCATGGTGCGCAGCCGCTCGGCCATGCTGATCAGGGCCTCGTGCGAGACCGGGTCGTGGTAGCCGGGCGCGGCCACTATGGAGACCTCGTCGATCGCCTCCAGCAGCTCCAGGCCGCCGCGCCGCCCGCCGGTGCCGGTGAGGCGGCCGCCCTCGCCGACGTTCACCACCCAGCAGCGGGTGCCGCCGTTGTCCAGGAAGCCGAACACGGCGCGGGCCAGCGGGGTGCTCTCCAGGTGCTCGCCGTCGGCGTACAGCCGCAGGAACTCGGTCCAGCTGTTCACCGCCAGCGCCTCGCCGACGTGGGCGCCCCGGTCGGGCGCGACCCCGACGAACGCGGCGGTGCTCATGCCGACCGGTCCGATCGGGCGGGCCCCGCTCGGTACCTCCTCGACGTAGATGCCGGGGGAGAAGTAGGTGGGCATCGGTCCTCCTCGGACGTCAGTCGGGCGCGCGGACGACGATCAGGTGGTCGCCGTCCGGATCGAGTTCGGCGGTGTGGACGCGTCCCGCGCCGACCAGCCGGATCCGCACCGGGGCGTCCGGCGCGTCGGGGTCGTGCGGCACGCCGGTCAGCCGGAACCGGCCGGCGGTGTCGGTCTCGGTGGCCTGGGCGGTGCCCACCAGCTCCACCCGGACGGCGGCGAGCGGCTGGTCCTGCGGGCCGACCACCCGGCCGTCGAGCGTGCGCATGCCGAGCTGCCGCAGTCGCAGCGGGTGCCGCACCGGCGGCGCGACCGGGACCGGCCGGTCGATCCGGGCCGGCACGTCCAGCAGCAGCGCCGGCCGGGGCGCCACGCCGAGCGCCCGCCACAGCGCCGGGTCGCCGGTGGCGAGCACCAGCTCCGGCCGGCCGGACGTGGTGGCGGCGGCGAGCACCCGGTCCAGCGCGGGCAGCGCCGCCGGCCCGCCGCCGGAGACCAGCAGCCGGACCACGAACCGGTACGGCTCGCGCGCCGCGCCGCCGGTGGCGGTCTGCCGGGCCGGCCGCAGCTCCAGCGGCCAGACCGTGAGGCCGCCGCCGGGGTCGTCGCGCGGCGGGCCGACCGGTACGGGCTCACCCGCGGCTCCGGTCAGCCAGCTCGCGACGTCCGCGACGGCCGCCTCGATCGCGCCGGTCATCGCGGTGGCGTCCCCTGGATCCGGTACGCGATGGCCTCGTTCCACACGTGCGGGTAGACGCCGATCTCGAAGTAGCGGGTGAACCGGTTGATCGGCGCGTTGGTGTGGTCGTGCCAGAGCAGCCACACCGGGGCGATGGTGAACAGCACGTAGTTGAGAGCCACGAGCGGCAGGTAGAACGGGCCGAGCAGCCGGGCCTGGAACACGTGCACGTCCTCGTGGCGCTGGATTCCTGGGCTGGAGCCGGCGCACACGGTGCCGATCGTGGTCGCGTACCGGGGTGAGACGCCCTCGATCACGTTGACCCGGCCGCTGCCGGCCGAGACGATCCGGTCGAGCTGGTGGCCGAAGACCAGGTGCAGGGCCAGGAAGAGCGCCCCGGCGAACGTGTTGAGCAGGCTCCAGGTGTGGTCGACCACGAACAGGAAGATCCCCTTCGGGTCGGGGCCGTACGTGCCGGCGGACGCGGACGCCCAGCCGAAGGGCGCGCCGACGAGCCGGCCGACGACCGCGCCGGCCAGCAGGCCGACGGTGCCGGCGGCGAGTTGCCCGAGTACGGCGCCGAAGACGACCTGGACGGCGGCGCTGAGGATGCCGAAGATCATGGGGTCACCTCTCTCAGACCCAGGAGCGGACGTAGCGGGGCTCGTGGCCCTGGGCGAGCTGGGTCGGCGACGCCTGCGTCGCCTGCCGGTTACCAGGGGGGAGCTGGTTGACGCCGAGCGCGGCGGAGAAGATCACCAGCCCGTTGAAGAACGCGATGATCCACTTCTCCGGGCCGGCGTCGGCGGCGAACGCGGCGGTCAGGTAGGACAGCAGGAGCGCGAAGCCCAGCGCGATCCACTTGCGCGCCTTGTCGCCGCTCGGGCCGATCAGCCCGCCGATGACGTTCGCGGCGAGCAGGGTGGCGGCGCTGGCGCCGGTGAGGCTGCCCAGGGCGGCCCAGGTGAAGAGATCGTTCACGGCGATCCCCCTCTTTTCGATGGTGCGGTGGTGCAGGTCGGGGTGGGATGGTGCGGCGGCGTTCCGGGTCACGTGACCCAGCCTCCGCCCGGTGTGCTGGTGGGCCGCCGGCGCGGACGCCGTCGGTGGTCGGTGGGCTCAGGCCGGCGGACCGGCGGGTCGAGTCGGTGCGTCGGGCGCGGCCGGGGCGCCGGTGGAGGCCGGGGCGGGGTCGGCCGGCACGCCCGGGCCGGTGGTCGCCGTCGCGTCCGGGCCGCCGCGGGAGCGCCCCCGCCGCATCAGCAGCACGAGCACGACGGCGGCGACCAGCAGCAGGACGACCACGGCGGCCACCACCGGCAGCCACGGGAAGGAACCGTCACCGGTCACCACGGCGGCCGGGCTGGTGGCCGGCGGCGGGGGCGCCTGGGCGACGGCGCGCAGCTCGGACGGCTTGGGCTGGTTGGCGACCACCTTCCAGGTGACCGAGCGCCCGGTGACAGTGCCGTTGGTGTCGAGCACCCGGCCGGGGAACGTCACCGAGATCTCGAACGCCATCAGCGTCATGAACGCCTGCTGCTGGCGCGGATCCTGCTGCCCGAACTTCCCGCCGTATTTCTTCGGGTCCAGCGGGAGCGAGAAGCGATACAGATCATCGTCCCGGACAAGATTCACGCTTTCGCTCGTGAATTGTGCCAGCGGTGTTTTCCGGTACGTGATCTGAATGCCGTACGAGGTGGCGTCCTCGTACCGGGTCTCCGCTCCGGGCGGAAGTGAGGGAATGTTCGGCCGCAGTTCCGCGAAGGCCACCGCCGGGTCCGGGTTGCGCTGCTTGAGCACGGTCTTCGGCGCGGTGAGCAGGAGCTGACCGGAGACCGTGTCGTCGTCGTTCACGGTCAGCCCGAGGTTGAGCTGCATGCAGCCGCTCAATATCGCCACGAGGGCGAGACACACCGCGAGGCGGAATGCCCGGCTGCGGCGGAGTCTCGTATTCATGCGCTCAGTGTGAGCCGGTGCCGCCCGCCGGGCAGTCCGTGATCGGTCGCCGTTCTGTCGCCGATCTTACCGGCGTCCTCTCCCATTCGGACGACCTCGAAAACGTGAGCGATCGATATTCTGAAGGATTGTCACGACGCGGATTCGCCGGGCCGGCCGCGCCTTCACCGGAGCGTGAGCCGCCGTCACCGCGCCGACGACTCCGCCGCGACGATCCGGAAGACCGGGATGCCGGCGGCGACCCGGGCGAAGTCGTCCAGCGGGGCGTGCCGGTCCACCGGCGCGTGCGGTCGCGCGCCGGGGGCGAGCGCGAGGTGCCGGCGCAGGATCGGTGGCCGCTGCGCCACCGGCACCTCGACCAGCCGGACCGGCTCGCGGCGGCGACGGCGCAGCACCACGCGGCCTCCCGCGGCGCGCACGTTCGCCACCCAGTTGGCCTTCTCGCCCAGCATCGACACGACGTACCGCTCGCCGTCGTGATCGGCGACCACTATCGGCACCGAGATGGTCCGCCCGGTGCGGCGGCCGGGCACCTCCATGGTCATCCAGTGCCGCGGAGCGAGGCCGAGGCCGTACTGCCACGCCGCCAGCCCGTTCAACATCCGGGCCGGCCGGCTCGGCCGGCCGCCCCGGTACATCCACGTCATGACACCGCCCATCGGGCCCCTCCTTCGCTGTACCCGTCGACCAGCAGCGCGCGGCGGCGCTCAGGCGCTCTCGCGGGCCACCAGCGTCGACGGGAACGCGGTGCTCGGGGCGACCGGCGCGCGCGTCAGCACGGCCGTGGCCGCGGCGGCGGCGATCCGGTCCACCGGGTGGGTCGCGGTGGTCAGCGGCGGGCTGCTGATCGCCGCGTACGGCAGGTCGTCGAACCCGGCCACCGCCACGTCGTGCGGCACCCGCACGCCGCGCCCGCGCAGCGCGGCGATCACGCCGAACGCGGTGGCGTCGCTGGCCGCGTAGACCGCGTCGGCGTCCGGCCACCGGCGCAGCGCCTCCAGTGCCGCCCGGCCGCCCCGCGCCGCGGTGAAGTCGCCGGTGACCAGCCGCTCCGGCGACCCGGACTCCCGCATCAGCTCCCGGTACGCGGTCACCGACCGTTCTGCGCAGCTCAACCAGCGCGGCCCGGTGACCATGACGACGCGGCGCCGGCCGGTGGCGTACAGGTGACGCAGCACCTCACCCGCGCCACCGGCGTTGTCGACGTCGAACGACGGCACCGCCGGAGAGCCCTGACCGATCGAGACGACCCGGCCGCGCAGCCTCGGCGGCACCGCGTCCAGCGCGGCCTGGGTCGTGTTGACCAGGATCACCCCGCACACGCCCCGGTCGGCGCCCAGCCGGGTCAGCCCGGACGGGTCGGCCAGCGGCAGCCACTCCAGCGCCACCCCGACGCCGTGCGGCGCGCCCACCCGCGACGCCGCGCCCACCACCCGGTGCACGTACGGGTCGTCCAGCACGGTGTCGTCGCGGCCCACCACGGCCACCACCAGGCGTACGCCCGCTCCGCGCACCAGCGACCGGGCCGCGAGGTCCGGCACGTAGCCGAGGTGCTCGGCGGCGGCGTGCACCCGGGCGCGGGCGTCCGCCGAGGCGAACCCGTAGCCGCCGAGCACCCGGGAGGCGGTGGCCCGGGACACCCCGGCGCCGCGGGCGACGTCGTCGAGCGTGGCGGGACGTGCGGTCGGCGTACCCATGTCCGCATCATGCCTGCTCCGGCGCGGATGGGCGAAGCCATAACGGCGCTTGTGGTGGAAGCGCTCTCAGGTGTGCGATTGTCGTCGGGAACCAGACGGGGGAAGGGACCACCGCACCGTGAGCAGCACCATCGACGCACCGGCCGGGAAGCGGCCACCGGCGCCCCGGGCGGTGCTGACCGCCCGCAACGGCGTCGCCGTCGTCTTCGCCCTCAACGGGCTCGCGGTGGCGAGCTGGTTCTCCCGGGTCCCGGCGGCCCAGGAGGCGCTCGACCTCAACCCGGGGCGGCTCGGCCTGCTGCTGCTCTGCGCGTCGGCGGGTTCGCTGCTGGCCATGCCGACGGCCGGCCTGGTCACCCAGCGGCTCGGGCCCGCGCGCACTGTCGCCGTGTCGGTGGTGCTGGTCTCGCTCGGCCTGACCGTGGCGGGTCTGTCCGCCAGCCTGGCCGGCTCGGTCGTCGGGGTGGGGTTCGGCCTCGCCGCGTTCGGCTTCGGCTCCGGCATGTGCGACGTGGCGATGAACGTCGAGGGCGCGGCCGTGGAGAAGCGCCTCGGCTACACCATCCTGCCCCGGTTCCACGCCGCCTGGAGTCTCGGCTCGGTGGCCGGGGCCGGGCTCGGCGCCGGCGCCGCGCACTTCGGCGTACCCGTGGGCGTGCACCTGCCGGTCCTGTCCGTGCTGATCCTGGCCGGCAACCTGGTCGGCGCCCGGGCATTCCTCGCGGCCACCGCCGAGGCGGCCGGGGCCGGGGAGCCGGCCGCCCGGCGGCAGGCGCTGCTGGCCGCCTGGCGCGAGCCCCGCACCCTGCTGGTCGGCCTGCTCGTGCTGGTCATGGCGTTCACCGAGGGCAGCGCCAACGACTGGCTCGCGGTGGCATTCGTCGACGGGTACGGGGTCGACGAGGCGGTCGGCGCCGCCGTGTTCGGCGTGTTCGTGGTGGGCATGACGATCGGCCGCACCGTCGGCACCGTCGCCATCGACAGGTGGGGCCGGGTGCCGGTCCTGTTCACCACCATCGCGATGGCGTCCGCCGGCGCGGCGCTCGCCGTACTGGCCGGGAACGGCCCCCTCGCGGTGGTCGGCGTCGCGCTGTGGGGGCTCGGCGCCTCGCTCGGCTTCCCGGTCGGGATGAGCGCCGTCGCCGACGACGAGGACAAGGCCCCGGCCCGGGTGAGCGTGGTCGCGGTGATCGGCTACACCGCCTTCCTGGCCGGCCCGCCGCTGCTCGGCTTCCTCGGCGACCACTTCGGCGTGCTGTCCGCGCTCGGCGTGGTGCCGCTGCTCCTGCTGCCCACGCTCGCGCTGGTGCCGGTGCTGCGGGAGCGCCCCGCCGCGCCGGACACGCAGGCCGGCGCAGCGGCGGCGAAGGTCGGCTGAGCGGGTCCAGCCGACTCCCACCGCGCTCCCAGCCGCCTGCCAGGCCGGCGTGCTGCACTGGAGCGAACGCCGAGGAGAGGAGGCGGGCATGGGCTGGTTCAGCCGCCGGGCCGCCGACCCGACGACGCCCACGAAGCTCGACCGCGAGGCGACCAAGGAGGACCTGGCGCAGCTGGAGGCGTTCGTCACCAGCCGGCGCGGGGTCGAGTTCTACCTGGAACCGGAGACCACCGCCACCGACACCACAGTCGTCGCCATCGCGCACGACGGTGAGTGGATCCGCCGCCGTACCGGCTCGCCCCGCGCCGCCGGCAAGATCGCCCAGAAGCACGCGGTGCCGCTGTACGAGGCGGCCCGCACCGGCTACCCGGAGCGGATGCGGGCGTGGAACCGGGCCCACCCGGAACGCCGGGCCCGCTGACCGGCGCGGTCAGCCGGTCAGCGCGGTGACGAGGGCGTAGCCCAGGAACGCCGCGCCCAGGCCCGCGGCCACGCTGAGCGCCGCATTCGCGTACGCGAGGCGGCGCTTCCCGGCGCGGGCCAGGCGCAGCGTCTCGTAGCTCAACGTCGACCAGGTGGTCAGCGCGCCGCAGAAACCGGTGCCGACCAGCGCGGTCACCGCCGGGTCGACGGGCGCCGCGAGCAGGCCGCCGAGCAGCAGCGACCCGGCCACGTTCACGGTGAGCGTGCCCCACGGGAACGGTGAGCCGTGCCGGGCCTGCACCGCCCGGTCGGTCAGGTAGCGCAGCGGCGCGCCGAGCGCGGCGCCGAGCGCGATCAGCAGGACGGTCATCGGCCCGCCACCGTCTGGGCGGTCACGGGGCCCGCCCGTGCCGGGCGGCCAGCAGGCGCGCTGTCACCGCGTCCCCGGCCGCGACCGCGGCCAGCGCGCCGAGCACCGTGGCGGCCAGGTAGACGCCCGCCGTCGCCGCCGCGCCGTCGGTCAGCAGCCGCTGCGCGTCGACCGCGTACGCGGAGAACGTGGTGAACCCGCCGAGCACGCCGACGCCGAGGAACGGCCGGGTCAGCGGGTGGGCCGGGCGGGCGGCGAGCATCGCCGTCAGCGCACCGATCAGCAGGCAGCCGGTGACGTTGACGGCGAACGTGGCCCACGGAAACTCGCCGGGCCGGTGCGGCACCGCCGCCTGCGCGCCCGCCCGCGTGAGCGCGCCGAACACGCCACCGGCGGCGATCACGCCGAGCACGGCCGCCGGGTGCGCGGACAGTTCCGACCGGTCCGCCGGTACGCGCAGGTCGACGTCCGGATCAACGCGCGGATCCGACACCACACCTCCCACCGCCCCCGCGAGCATAACCC
>NZ_MAGP01000115.1 GCF_002926165.1 Micromonospora chalcea
GGCGGGGCGGGCGGATGCGCCGCCCGCCCCGGGCCGGGACGCCGGTCAGCGGCGCCACTTCTGGTTGGCGGCGCCGGTGCAGTCCCAGATCTGCAGCCGGGTGCCGTCGGCCGAGCTGGGACCGGTGGCGTCCAGGCACTTGTTGGCCTGGGGGTTCACGATGTCGCCGGCCGCGCTGAACACCCACTTCTGCGCGCCGGTGCCGTTGCAGTCGTAGAGCTGCACCTTGGCGCCGCTCGCCGTGGACCCGGCGGCCACGTCGAGGCACTTGCCGAGCGCGCGTACCGAGCCGTCGGTGTTCCAGCTCCAGCGCTGGGCGGCGGTGCCGTTGCACGTCCAGAGCTGCACCGGGGTGCCGTTCGCGGTGCCGGCGCTGGCCACGTCGACGCACTTGTTGCCGTACCCGGTGATCTGGCCGCCGGTGCCCCCGCCGCCGTTGTCCCAGGCCTGGACCCGGACGTAGTCGATGGTCATGGTCTGCGGGAACGTGGTGCTGCCGTCCGGCGAGCCGGGCCAGTTGCCGCCGACCGCCACGTTCATGATCATGAAGAACGGGTGGTCGAAGACCCACCGGTTGCCGCCGATGTCGGCGGGCGTCTTGCGGGAGTACGCCACGCCGTCGAGGTACCAGGTGATCGAGTCCGGCGCCCAGTCCACGGCGAACGTGTGGAAGGCGTCGGCGAGCGCCTGCCCGCCGGGCAGCGAGGTGGAGGCGCCGACGCCGCTGCCACCGGAGTAGCCGGGACCGTGCAGCGTGCCCCAGACGGTCGACGGCGCATACCCGACGTTCTCCATGATGTCGATCTCGCCGCTGCCGGGCCACGGGTTCGTGCCGATGTCGTTGCCGAGCATCCAGAACGCCGGCCACAGGCCCTGTCCACGCGGGACCTTGATGCGCGCCTCGAACCGTCCGTACGCCTGGGCGAACGTGCCGTTGGTGAGCAGCCGGGCCGAGGTGTACTGGCAGCTTCCGTACCAGCAGTTGTAGCCGCCGGGGTTCTCCTTGCGGGCGGTGATGACCAGGTTGCCGTTGCCGTCGAGCGCGGCGTTGCGGGTGCTGTTGGTGTAGTACTGCAGCTCGTTGTTGCCCCAGCCGCCGCCACCGATGTCGTAGCGCCACTTGCTCGCGTCGGGCGCGGCGCCGGCGGGGCCGTTGAAGTCGTCGGACCAGGTGACCGCGCCGGGGGCGGCGATCGCGGGGGAGTGGGGGACGACGGTGAGGGCGGCGGTGAGGCCGACCGCTGTCACCGCCAGGGCGGCGAGGGTACGGATGGTGCGCACGGGGCGCCTCCTGCGGGGGTGGTGGCCGTTTCCGTCACGGCGGCCGGCCCCGTCGAACGGTTAACAAACCATACAAATAGACTTCGATGAAGGTATGAACGAAGTCGGTCGATGTCAAGAGAGCGTTTCCCGCCTGCGCTCCGAGGCGGGCTCGGGCTCGCGCTGCCGCACCACTGTGGGCCGGCGCATGTCCCGCCACGGGCCGCCCAGCAACGGCGTCAGCACCACCAGCAGGTAGCAGGCGCCCATCACGACCAGCGTGGACGTCGGGCCGAACCGGTCCGCGGCGAATCCCGCGCCGACCGCGCCGGCCGGCATGGCCGCCCACGCGCCCGCGCCGATCACGCCGTACACCCGGGCCCGCATGGCCGGCGGCACCCGCTCCAACTGGACCGCGCCCATCAGCGGGTTGAGCGCGCCGGCGGCGAGCCCGGCCATCGCCACCACGGCGGCCACCACCGGCAGCGGCGGCGCGGCGGCGAGCGCCCACAGCGGTGGGGCGCCGCACAGCGCGTACGCGGTGACGAACGTGGCCCGGCGGGGCAGGCGGTGCCCGATCGCGCTGAACACCAGCGAGCCGACCAGCGCCCCACCACCCATGACGCCCACCAGCAGGCCGAACGCGGCCGGCCCGCCGAGTTCCCGTTCGGCGACCACCGGCAGCAGCACCTGGCTCTTGGCCGCGTCGAACAGGTTCGTCACCAGCACCAGCAGGACCATGGCGCGCAGCAGCGGCTCGCGGACCAGGAAGCGCAGCCCGGCGGCGAACTGCCGCCAGTAGCCGCCGGTCTCCGGCTCGCTCCCGTCGTCGGACGGTCGCAGGCCACGCGGCACCAGCAGTGTCACCACGAGCGCCGACACGGCGAACGTCACCGCGTCCAGCGCCAGCACCGGCACCGCCCCGAACACGCCGACCAGCAGGCCGGCCAGGGGTGCGCCGATCATCCGGGCGCCGCGCGAGGTCGCGTCCTCCCACCCGGCCGCCCGCTCGATCGGCACCCCGGCCGCCGCCGCGGCCTCCGGCAGCAGCGCGGTGCGCGCGGTCTGCCCCGGCGTGTCGAGCAGACCGCTGACGAAGACCAGGGCCAGCAGCGCCGGGAACGGCAGGCCGACGGTGGAGTGCAACAGGGGTACGGCGGCGATCGTCACGCCGGAGACCACGTCGGCGAGCACGCTGGAGCGCCGGTAGCCGATCCGGTCGACGAGCACGCCGCCGAACGCGCCGCCGAGCACCACCGGCGCGGTGGCGAACGCGCCGGCCAGCCCGGTGGCGGCCGGTGAGCCGGTCTCGGCCAGCACGTAGAGCGGCAGCGCGATGAGCGTGAGCACGTTGCCGGTCAGCGAGACGGCGTGTCCGATCAGCAGTCCGGCCAGCGGCCGGCGGTCGCGGGTCACCGCGGCCCCCGGTACGCCTGCCAGATGAGCGTGACCATTTCCGCGCCGGACCGGCCGGCGGCGCCGCGTTCCCGCCAGCGCCGGCCCAGCTCGGACAGTTCGTCCCGCAGCTCCACCAGCTCGTCGGGGGTCAGGTGCAGCACCGTGTCGCTGCTCGTGGTGCCGCGGACCCAGGCCGGGTCGAGGTCGGCCTCCGATTCCAGGTACGCCTGGTAGCGGGCCACGTAGCGCTGCATGGCGGCCTGGCGCAGCAGGTTGCCGGCGAGCCGGCGTTCCGGGTCGTCGAGCAGTTCGAGCGGATCCCAGTCGGTGGTGGCGTGCGCGGCCCGCCACCACCGTTCGCGCCGGTCCCGGGCGAGTTCGGGGGCCTCGGTCACGAAGCCGTGCTCGGCCAGCTTGCCGACGTGGTAGCTGACCGACCCGACCGCCTCCCCGGTCCGCTCGCTCAGCATGCCGACGGTCTGCGGGCCGCGCAGGCGAAGCTCGCCGAGCAGCCGCAGCCGGGTGGGGTGGGCCAGCGCCCGCATGGCGCGCGGGTCGCTGAGGCGCCGGTTGCCGGTTCCGTCAGTCATGCCGTCAGGCTAGACCGACAAGAAGTAATGTACAAGGAGTCTTGTTGAACCTCCTCGGGTCTCAGTCGAGGCAGAACTCGTTGCCCTCCGGATCGGTCATCAGCACGTGCCCCGCCTCCAGCGGGGGAGCGGGCTCGAAGCGCCCGAAGCGCGTCGCGCCGAGCGGAACGAGCAGGTCGGCCGCCGCCTCCAGCGCCGCCATCCGGGCCTCGCCGGTCAGGCCGGGCGCGGCCCGGACGTCCAGATGCACCCGGTTCTTGACCCGCTTGGACTCCGGCACCCGCTGGAAGAACAGTCGCGGACCGGCGCCCTCCGGGTCGACCACTGCCGAGGCGTCGTTGTGCCGCTCCGGCGGAACGCCCATCGCGGTCAGCGCCTGTTCCCACGAGTCGAAGCCCTCCGGCGGGCCCTGGACCCGGTAGCCGAGGACCTCGGCCCAGAACGCCGCCAGCTTCGCCGGGTCGGCGCAGTCGATGGTGATTTGCACGTCGCGGGCCATCTCGGCTCACCTTCCGTCGGTCCCGCCGGCGAACCGGCGGCACGTGTGATCGGTCGCCGTCCAGCCTGCCGGAGCCAGCGGACAGCGACTGTCCTCAACACGGGACGGATCAGGTTCGGCGGCCGCTGGTGCGGCCCTTGAGCCGGCGACCCATCTCGCGGGCGATCTCCTTCTTCGCGTCCCGCTCGGCCAGCGCCTGACGCTTGTCGTACGACCGGCGGCCCCGGGCCAGGCCCAGCTCCACCTTGGCCCAGCCGTCGGCGAAGTACATCGACAGCGGCACCAACGTGACGCCGCCGTCGCGCAGCTTCTCCAGGATGCGGGCGATCTCCACCCGGTGCAGCAGCAGCTTGCGGGTGCGCCGGGGCGCGTGGTTGGTCCAGGTGCCGAAGCCGTACTCGGCGATGTGCAGGCCGTACAGCATGATCTCGCCGTCGCGCTCCTGGGCGAACGCGTCGACAAGCGACACCCGCCCCTCCCGCAGCGACTTGACCTCGGTGCCGGCCAGCACGATGCCCGCCTCGTACGTCTTGAGGATGTCGTAGTCGTGCCGCGCCTTCTTGTTCGAGGCGATCAGCTTGCGCCCGTTTTCCCTGGCCACGCGAGCAGGGTACCCGCGGGCGGCGACTCCGGGCCGGTCGCCGGGCGGGTCGCGGCCGCCCAGCCGGTGGTGATCAGCAGCAGCGCCGCGCAGTAGGTGGTCATCACCAGCAGGCCCCGCCCGGGCAGCTCGATCCCGGCCGCGCCCACGCCGATGAGCAGGTCGGAGACGAGGAAGAACGCGCCGCCGGCGGCGACAGGCGCGGACACCCCGGCCGCGGCGGCGGCCATCAGGCACAGCGCCAGGCTGTAGCCGAGCACCGGCAGCCGCAGCGGCCCGAGCATGCCCCACAGCAGCGCGTTCGCCCCGGCCCAGGCGAGCAGGTAGCCGGCCCACGCCACGACCGGCGCGCGCCGGTGCCGGACGAACGCGGTGATGAACGCGATCTGGGTGACCAGGAAGAACCCCATGCCGGCCAGGAACGCGGTGTCACCCTCCAGGAGCAGGGCGACGTCGCCCGCGGTGGCGGCGACCAGGCCGACTGCCACCGCGTCCACCCGGCGGCGGCGCTCCCAGAGGTACGCCAGCAGCACCGGCGCGAGCAGCGGCTTGGCCAGCCACTGGAGCGCCGTCGAGTCGAGCGCGACCCCGACCAGTTCGACGGCGGCGACCAGCCCGAACAGGAGCAGCATCCAGGAGCGCCTCATCGGGCCGGCTGCCAGCCCGGGCGGCCGAACAGGTAGCCGAGTCGGTGCCGCCAGCAGTCGGCCCGGCGTACGTCGGACCAGATCGCGGCGAACTCGTGGGTGGCCACCCGCAGCGGGTTGTAGGTGCCGATGTTCTTGGTGAGGCCGTAGCGCGCGGAGGCCCGCTCGGGCTCGAACGTGCCGAACAGCCGGTCCCAGATGATCAGGATGCCGCCGTAGTTGCGGTCCAGGTACTCGGTGTTGGAGCCGTGGTGCACCCGGTGGTGCGACGGCGTGTTGAAGATCCACTCGATCGGCCGGGGCAGCACCCTGATCCGTTCGGTGTGCAGGAAGAACTGGTAGAGCAGGCTGACCGACTGCTGCAGGAAGATCATCCACGGCGGGATGCCGAGCAGGGCCAGCGCGAGCCAGAACGGCAGTGAGGTCATCGGCGTCCAGCTCTGCCGCAATGCGGTCGAGAAGTTGTAGTAGACGCTGGAGTGGTGGACCACGTGGCTGGCCCAGAGCACACGCACCTCGTGGTGCGAGCGGTGGAACCAGTAGTAGGCCAGGTCGTCGGCGAAGAACAGGATCACCCAGGTCCACCAGTCGCCGGGGGACAACTGCACCGGCGCCACGGTCCACAGCGCCGCGAACAGGCCGACGGTGAGCAGCTTCCACGGGAAGCCGATGATCTGGCTGCCCAGCCCCATGGACAGGCTGGTGGTGGTGTCGCGCAGCTCGTAGCCGCGCTCGTCGTCGTCGGGCAGGAAGCGGTAGGAGACCGCCTCGATCACGATCAGGAGCAGGAACGCCGGGACGGCGTACAGCACGGCGGGGATCATGCGCGCGCTTCCCTTCCGGGGGTGGTGGTGGGGGTGGGGGTGACCGGCGCGGTCAGCAGCTCCCGGGCGTGCCGGGCGGCCGCCGCGCCCTGACCGGAGGCGATCGAGGTGGCGAGACGGCGGTGCCCGGCGACGTCGAGCAGTTCGGCCGCGCGGGCGTCCGGGGGGACGTCACCGACCGCGAACGTGCCGGCCACCAGGCTGTTGAAGGCGAGCTGGTAGGCGGTGTTGCCGCTGCCGCGTACGACCAGCCGCCAGATGGCGATGTTCGCCTCGTTCATCAGGTCCAGGTCGGGGGCCAGGTCGCCGTACTCCTCGGCGGCCCGGACCACGGCGGCGACGACGGCCGCGTCGCCGCGCTCGGCGCACAGCCGGGCCGCGTCGATCCCGACGCAGGCCCGCATCTCCAGCATGTCGCGCACCAGCGTCTCGACCGGGAGTACGTCACCGGAGCGGGCCAGTGACAGCGCCAGGTCCAGCCCGGCGTGGACCCGCCAGTCCAGCACCCGGGTCGCGCCGCCCTGGCTGACCCGGACCAGGCCGAGCTGCTGCAGGCGGCGCAGCGCCTCCCGGACCGCGTGCCGGTTGACCGCGAACGCGCCGGCCAGCTCCCGCTCGCCGGGCAGCGTCTCGTCCGGCGCGTACCGGCCGGAGACGATCGCGTCGCGCAGCCGGCCGAAGACGTGGTCGGAGACCGAGACGCGGGGCGCGGGATCGAAGGTCATGCGCAGCAGTGTGGCCCCGTACACATCAACCCGTCAACTGGTTGTACCAGTCGAATTCCGGGGCGGCCGGTGCGTGCCGCAGCGGTCACCCCTCGTATCCTTTCCGCCGTAGGAGCCGCCAGAGGGAAGGAGCCGGTGTGAGCGACGGGGTCGAGACGTTGGAGTTCCAGGCCGAGGCCCGTCAGCTGTTGCAGCTGATGGTGCACTCGATCTACTCGAACAAGGACGTCTTCCTGCGCGAACTGATCTCGAACGCGTCCGACGCGCTGGACAAGCTGCGGCTGGAGTCGCTCGTCGACAAGGACCTGCCGGCCGACACCTCCGACCTGCACATCGAGATCGAGGCCGACAAGGACGCCCGTACGCTCACCGTGCGGGACAACGGCATCGGCATGACCCGTGACGAGGTGGTCCGCCTGATCGGCACCATCGCCAAGTCCGGCACCGCCGAACTGCTGCGCAAGCTGCGCGAGTCCTCCGACGCCGCCGCGTCCCAGGAGCTGATCGGCCAGTTCGGCGTCGGTTTCTACGCCACGTTCATGGTCGCCGACAAGGTGACGCTGCTGACCCGCCGCGCCGGACAGTCCGGCGGCACCCGCTGGGAGTCCACCGGCGAGGGCACGTACTCGATCGAGGAGGTCGAGGACGCACCCCAGGGCACCTCGGTCACGCTGCACCTCAAGCCCGTCGACACCGAGGACAACCTGCACGACTACACCGCCGAGTGGACGATCCGGGAGATCGTCAAGCGCTACTCCGACTTCATCTCGTGGCCGATCCGGATGACGGTCGACAAGCCCGGCGAGGACGGCGCCACCACCCGCGAGGAGCAGACGCTCAACTCGATGAAGGCGCTCTGGGCGCGCTCGCGGGACGAGGTCGACGAGGCCGAGTACAAGGAGTTCTACCGGCACGTCGCGCACGACTGGGCCGACCCGCTCGAAACCATCCACATGCGCGGCGAGGGCACCTTCGAGTACGAGGCGCTGCTGTTCCTGCCGTCGCACGCCCCGCTGGACCTGTTCTCCCCGCAGGGCCGCCGCGGCGTGCAGCTCTACGTCAAGCGCGTGTTCATCATGGACGACTGCGACGCGCTGATGCCCAACTACCTGCGCTTCGTCAAGGGCGTGGTGGACGCGCACGACCTGTCGCTGAACATCTCCCGGGAGATCCTCCAGCAGGACCGGCAGATCCGCGCGGTACGCCGCCGGCTGGTCAAGAAGGTCCTCGCCACGCTCAAGGACATGTCCGCCGAGTCGTACCGCACCTTCTGGACCGAGTTCGGCGCGGTGGTCAAGGAGGGTCTGCTGGAGGACCCGGACAACACCGAGACGCTGCTGGAACTGGTCCGCGCCGCCAGCACCCACGACCCGGCCGAGCCCACCACGCTGCGGGCGTACGTGGAGCGGATGAAGGACGGGCAGAGCGAGATCTACTACGCCACCGGCGAGAACCGGGCCACCATCGAGAACTCGCCGCACCTGGAGGCGTTCCGCGCCAAGGGCTACGAGGTGCTGATCCTCACCGACCCGGTGGACGAGGTGTGGGTCGAGCGCGTCGGCGCGTACGACGGCAAGACGCTGCGCTCGGTCGCCAAGGGCCAGGTGGACCTGGAGACCGAGGAGGAGAAGGAGAAGGCCGAGGCCGAACGGCAGGAGTACGCCGACCTGCTCACGTTCCTCGGCGGCGCGCTCGCCGACAGCGTCAAGGAGGTGCGCCTGTCCACCCGGCTGACCACGTCGCCGGCCTGCGTGGTGGGCGACGCGCACGACATGACGCCGACGCTGGAGAAGATGTACCGGGCGATGGGCCAGGAGGTGCCCCAGGTCAAGCGGATCCTGGAGCTGAACCCGGCCCACCCGCTGGTCACCGGGCTGCGCAAGGCGCACGGTGAGGGCGGCGACACGGCCGCGCTGACCGAGACCGCCGAGCTGCTGTACGGCATGGCGTTGCTGGCCGAGGGCGGCGAGCTGGCCGACCCGGCCCGGTTCACCCGCATCCTGGCCGACCGCCTGGCCCGCGGCCTGTAGCCCGACCCGACCCGGCCCGCTTGATCGACTCCACTACGCCGAGGTGGCGGTATCTGGGTGCCCCCGATGCCTCCACCTCGGCGAGCTGGTGTCGATCAAGCGCCGGGAAGTCGATCCGGGTGGTTGTCGGGTCAGTCCTTCGCCGGGCTCGTGCGGGCGGCTGGCTGCCGCTTGATCGACACCAGCTCGCCGAAGTGGTGGTATCAGGCGGGCTCTGACCCCGCCACTTCGCCGAGCTGGTGTTGATCACCTGGGGCGTCCCGGAATGAGGAAGATCGATCCCAGCTGGAGGGACGCTCGGGGCTCTAGATGAGTGAGGGCTCTGGCGGAGATGGTCTTGCGGGCCCGCGTCGGCGGGGCGGCCCTAATGCGCAGGTGTCGAGCGGGTGGATCTGACGGAGCGCCGCTTGGCGAGCGTCGGCTGATGTCGGGCTCTTGTCGAAGGCTGTTGATCGGCTGTGTCCGGGCGGTTGTCGTGGCTTGTGCTTGATCGACACCATTGCGCCGAAGTGGCGGCATCGGACGGGTTCTGACCCCGCCACCTCGGCGAGACGGGTCTGTTCAGGGGAGGGCGGGATAGAGCGCTGCCACCCCACCGGACAGCCCCGCCTGGACCCGGCGGGCGACGTCGTCGGCCAGGATCTCGTAGCTGCCGGACTCGATGCCGTCGGCAGCGAGCCGGGCGACGTCGGCCGGGTGGGCCTTCGGGCCGGGCACGGCGGCGGCCATCTCGGTGTCCATGTAGCCCACGTGCAGCCCGGCGACCCGGACGCCCCGGCCGGCCAGTTCCAGGCGCAGCGCGTTCGTCATCGACCACTCGGCGGCCTTGGCCGCGCCGTACGCGCCGACGCCGGGGATCGTGAACCAGGACAGCGCCGACAGCACGTTCAGGATCGTGCCGCCGCCGTTCGCCGCGATCCGGGGCGCGAACGCGCGTACCACCGACAGCGTGCCGAGGTAGTGCGTCTCCAGCTCCAGCCGGATCTGCGCGAGGTCACCGTCGAGCAGGTCGGCGCCGGTGCTCACGCCGGCGTTGTTCACGAGCAGCGTCACGTCACCGGCCCGCTCCGCGGCGGCGGCCACCGAGGCGGGGTCGGTGATGTCGAGGCGTACCGGGGTGACGCCGGGCAGGTCGACGGTGTCCGGGTTGCGGGCGCCGGCCCAGACGGTGGCGCCGCGCGCGACGAGTTCGGCGGCCAGGTGCCGGCCGAAGCCGCGGTTGGCGCCGGTGACCAGGGCGGTGCTTCCAGCGATCTTCATGTCTCGCTCCGAGGGGTGGGAAAGGAAGGTGGGTCAGGCGGACAGCAGGCCCGGACCGGGCAGGACGGCCAGCTCGCCGGGCGGTACGTCGTGTCCGGCGTCGCAGCGCAGCCGGGCGTGCACGGCTGCGCCGCACTCGTCGTGGGTCAGCCGGACGGCCGGGCCGGCCTCGTCGGCGGCGTACGTGTCGCCCCACTGCCGCAGCGCGACCAGCACCGGGATCAGGTCGCTGCCCTTGGCGGTGAGCACGTACTCGTCGCGGGTGCGCTGCCCGGGCTCGCGGTAGGGGCGCCGGTCGAGCAGCCCGTCGGCGACGAGCTGCTTGAGGCGTGCGGCGGCGACGGGCTCGCTGACGCCGACCCGCCGCGCGAAGTCGTCGAAGCGGCGGGTGCCGAACGACGCCTCGCGCAGCAGGAGCAGCGTGGTGCGGTTGCCGACCACCTCCAGCGCCCGGGCGATCGAGCAGTTGGCGGTGGACCAGGAGTCACGCTGCGCAAGGAGGTCCGTCATGGCGTCGACGGTACCCCCTGACTTAGGAAATCAAAAGTCAGCTACCTCACAGCTGGCCGGGGAAGAAGCCGTGCCGGGCCAGCGGCTCGACGATCTGGTGCTCCTCGTACGACAGGTGCGACAGCAGCGTGTCGGTGAGCAGGTCCACCGCCTCCTGGAGCTGCGTGAAGTCGCCGGGCCGGTGGACCAGTTCCACGAGCGCCCGGTCGACGCCCTCCACCACCCCGTGGATCACCACGTGTTCCTCCTCGAGGCGGTCGAGCACGGCCGCCAGCCCGGCCTCGGAGCGGCGCAGGTGCGGGAAGATCGAGGCGTCCTCCAGCCCGTGGTGCTGGGTGACCATGGTGCAGTAGGCCGCGCAGTACGCCCCGAGCGTCCAGTTGTTCTGCCGCATGGTCATCTCGTTGAGCGCCGCCCGCGCCCGGCCCGGCGACACGGTGCCCCGCTTGACCTGTTCCAGCAGGTCGCGCACCTGGGCCAGCTCCTGGCGCAGGTGGTCGTGCACGTCCACCAGGTGCTGCCCGGCGGCCTGCCCCCGGGGTGGGTAGACCTGGCCGGCCGGAGGCGGCGGGGCGGTCGGCCGGGTCGACTCGTCCCAGGGGCGGCGCGCGCTCAGACGTACCCCCGGGTCGGGGCCGGGGGTGACCGCCAGCGTGGCCGCGCCGCCGGTGGCGGCCGTGTCGTCGGCGACCGCGCGGGCCCCGCTGCCGGGCGCGGTGCGCTCGGCGGCGACGAGTTCGCGGACCGCCGGCGCGACCTCCTGGGCGAAGATCTGGATCGCGCGCGGCTCGTCGCTGCCGAGGATGAACGTGGTGATGCCGTGCTCCAGCGTGAGCCCGGCCAGCTCCTCCACCCACTGCTCCGGCGGGCCGGCCAGGAAGCCGGCCGACGAGCGGGCGAACGTGCCGGTCACGTTGAGCATGCGGCGGATCTCGGCCGGGTCGCGCCCGGCGGCCTGCGCGCCCTCGTCCACGAGCGCGTTCAGGGCGGGCAGCTCGTCGGGGCCCTTGGGCAGGTAGGACAGGGAGGGCAGCCAGCCGTCCGCGGCGCGGCCGACCAGGCGCAGCATGCGCGGCTTGTACGCGCCGACCCAGATGCCCACCTGATGCGCGGGCGCCGGACCGCGCTTGGCGCCGACCACCCGGTAGTGCTCGCCGTCGACGCGGATCATGCCGCGGCGGTCGGTGTCCCAGACCTCGCGGATCACCCGGATCGCCTCGTCCAGGGCCTCGACCGCCGCGCCGGGGGACAGGCGCCGCCCGCCCGTCGCCTCGATCGCGTCCCAGAACGCACCCGCGCCGAGTCCCATCTCGACCCGGCCGCCGGTGAGCAGGTCCAGGCTGGCCATGCTGCGGGCCAGCACCACCGGCTGGCGCAGCGGCAGGTTGAGCACGTTGCCGGCCAGGCGGATGCGCTCGGTGACGGCGGCCACGTAGGACATCAGCGTCCAGGTGTCCAGGAACCCCGGCTGGTACGGGTGGTCCTGGAACGTGACCAGGTCCAGCCCGACCTGTTCGCAGAGCGTGGCCAGCGCCACCACCTGGTCGGGCTGCCCGGCGGCGGGCGTGATGAAGCCGCCGAAGGTGAGCTCGTGTCCGTGATCGGTCATCCGTCCCGCCCCTCCCGTGATCTTGCTCGGCCCTGCCACGGTAGCTCCACAGGTGGTAGCCCGGCCGGGTGAACACCGTCACAAGAAGTGGACGATCGTCGCAAACCGTCCTTAGCGTCGGTTTCGTTCGCATTCGCGGGCACCGCGGGCCGGAAACGCCAAATCCCGCCGCCGGCCCCGGTAACCGAACCTCGTGCGGGAGCGGGGGAACCACACGTTCCACGGTGCATCGTCACCTCGGGGTGAAGCCGCCACCGGCGGCCGGGCTCCTCGGCCCGAACCCGACAGCTCACCTCGTCGGCGTGGAGGAATCCACATGGCAACTGCATACTCGGCCCGAAGCCGCCGTACCGCTCTCGGAGCGGTCCTGGCCGGCGCCGCCGTCGGCGCCGCGAGCCTGTTCGGCCCGGCCGCACCGGCCAGCGCGGGCGTCAACTGGGACGCGGTCGCGCGCTGCGAGTCCGGCGGCAACTGGAAGATCAACACCGGCAACGGCTACTACGGCGGGCTCCAGTTCTCCCGCGCCACCTGGAACGGCTACGGCGGCCAGAAGTACGCCGCCCGCGCCGACCTGGCCAGCCGGTCCGAGCAGATCGCCGTCGCGGAGAAGGTGTTGCGCGGCCAGGGCATCGGCGCGTGGCCGGTCTGCGGCAAGAAGGGCGGCTCGGCGAACGCTGCGGCGACCCGGTCCGAGCGGGCGGCCCCGAAGAAGGCGGCCCCGAAGAAGACCACTTCGAAGAAGGCCGCCCCGAAGCGGGCCGCCACGCGCAAGGCCGCGCCGGAGCGGGCCGCGACGACTGCGGCGCCGCAGCCGTCGGCCGGGACGTACGTGGTCCGGCGCGGGGACACGCTGTCGGAGATCGCCGTGGCGCAGCGCGTCGACGGTGGCTGGCGTGCCCTGCACGAGCGCAACCGGGCAGTGGTCGGCGACGACCCCGGCCTGATCTTCCCCGGTCAGCGGCTGCGTCTGCGCTGATCTGGTCCGGACGCCCGGCCGGTTCGACCCGGCCGGGCGTCCGGCCGCCCGCGACACGCCGCGCCGCCGGTGTCCGGCCTGCTCGCGGCGCCGGACGCCACCCGTGACGGCCGCTGACCGCGATTCGTCGGAGCCGGTTGCTAGGGTCACGATGATCGGCTCAGACGTGAAGAAAGCGCGGAAATGACCAACGATCCGTTCTCGGCGGCCGCGAGCATCGACGAACTGCTGACCCGCACGCAGCAGGCGCTCACCGCGATGCGCTCCCGGGCCTCGGAGCACGCCGACGGCGAGCCGGGCGACCTGCTGCGCGCCGAGGGCACCGCAGCCGACGGCCGGGTCCGCGCGGTCGCCGTTCAGGGTGGCCGGCTGGATTCCGTGACGATCGACCCGGACTTGGCCGGCGAGCCCCTCGACGTCCTCTGCGGACATGTCACCGCCGCCGCCAACGCCGCGCTGTCCGAGCTGGACGCCCGGGTCAGCGCGTCGGCGCGGGCCGACGCCGACGCGCTCGCCGCCCGGCTCGGCAGCATGGGTGACCAGGCCGAGCTGTTCGGTCGCGCGATGCACGAGGCGGCCGCGCGGATCCACCGCGACCGCGGCACGGCGTCCCAGGCCGGGCGTCCGGCCTGACCCGACCGCACACGGCCCGGCACGACGCGGCGCCGCCCCGGCACGCGGCGGCGGCCAGGCGCGACGCGGCACCGCCCGGCACGACGAGGCGGCCGGCCGCCGGGAGGACGACGACCGGCCGCGCTACGCCACGGTCAGCTCAGGGTGACCGCGGTGTCGTCGACGACGAAGGACGTCTGCAGTGAGCTGTCCTCCACGCCGCTGAACGAGATGGTCGCCGTGGTGCCTGCGAGCGACGAGATGTCGAAGGACCGCTGCACGTAGCCGGTGGCCTTGTTCAGGTTGGAGTAGGTGGCCAGCGTGGTGCTGCCGGCCTTGACGGTGAGCTTGTCGTACGCGGTGCCGGTGGTCGTCTCCGCGCTGTCGATGTGCAGCCAGAAGCTGAACGTCGCGCGGCATCCGGCCGGGATCGTCACCGACTGACTGAGCGTGTCGGTGTGCGACGAGCCGTACCCGTCCAGCCACGCCTTGTACGAGCCGCCGTGCGCGGCCTGGCCGCTGTCGGTGGTGATGACGCCGGACGAGGCGGTCCAGCTCACGTTGCCCGACTCGAAGCCGGGGTTGGCGAGCTTGTTGCCGGAGCAGCCGCCCGACGGCGGGGTGGTGGTGGCGGTCGGCGTGGGCGTCGGGGTGCCGCCGGCGCAGGTCGGCTCACCCGACTGGGCCGGTACGCTGACCGCCGCCCAGGCCGCCTTGACCGCGTTGAACTCGGTGCAGCTGCTCGGGTAGAGGTTCTTCGCCGCCTGCAACGTCCAGACGCGGTACTTCAGGTAGGACGAGGACGACGTCTTCAGCAGCATGGCGTTGTACATGATCTTGATGGCCTTCTGGATGCCCAGGCCGCTCACGCTGCTGCTGTTGCAGGTCGAGCTGGACGGCTGCCCGTTGGTCGGGCTGCTGCCGTTGGCCAGCAGGTAGAACCAGTGGTTGCCGGGCCCGGCCGCGGCGTGCACCTCGGTCGACGGGATGCTGCTGGAGTAGCAGTTCGGGTCGCCGAGCGCCGACGGGTTGTACATGTTGCGGATCGGGCCGGAGCCGACCAGGTTGATCTTCTCGCCGACCAGGAAGTCCGGCGCGTCGTAGCTGGACGGCTCGTTGGCGAACCACTCGGTGGCCGCGCCGAACGTGTCCGCCACGAACTCCTGCGTGCCGCCGCCGGAGATGCCGCCGGGGGTGTTGTCGTCGATGCCGTGGCCGATCTCGTGCGCCACCACGTCCAGCGAGCCGATCCACTGACCGGCGGTGTTCTTGCCGATCTGCACCTGGCTGCCGTCGTAGTAGGCGTTCTGGTCGTTGAGGCCCACCCGGATCGGCCAGTAGCCGCCGTTGCCGTTGGCGCCGTTGCGGCCCAGCCACTGGGCGAGCATCTTGTGCTCGGTCTGCGCGGAGAAAAGCGCGTCCACGCAGCCGGTCTCCTTGTTCGTGGCGGTGCCGTTGCCCCACACGTCGTCGGAGCCGCTGAACGTGGTGTTGTTCGCCGCGTCCTGGCAGCTCAGGTTCGTGACGGTCGGGTCCTTCATGGTGTACGTGGAGCCCGACTGGGTGGTGTTGAGCGTGAGCGGGCTGGGCCCGTTCCAGGCGCCGGTGCCGGTGCCGCGTACCACGTGCTCCTGCTTGCGCAGGACCGCGCCGGTACGGGCGTCGACGTCGACGGTGAGCCGGCTCGGGCCGTCCGCGCTGGTGCCACGTACCGTGGTCTCCCAGGCGAGCGCCGGTGCGGCGCCGAGCGTGTAGACGACGAGCGTGGTGCCCTCGACGGCGCTGACGGTCTTGAGCTGGGCGCGCGCCGTGGCCGCGGCGGCGGCCTGGGTCAGCGCGGGCGTGGTGGCGAGGGCGCCGATCGGCCGCTGCTGGGCGACCGAGGCGTACTTGAGGTTGCCGGCGGAGTCGGTGGCCAGCACGAAGTCGCCGCCGACCACGGGCAGGCCCTTGTAGGTGCGCTCGTACGGCACGTACTGGGTGCCCTCGGAGGAGATGACCGGCTTCTGGACGAACGCGTCGTCGGAACCGGCCTGGAGGTAGGCGGGGCGGTTCGCGACCAGCGCGCGGGTCGAGTCGGCGGCGGCTGCTCGGGCCTGGGCCGGGTTGGGGGCGGCGGGCCCGGGTGGCGCGGCCTGCACGGCCGCGGCGGTGCCGGCGGCGATGACGCCGGCCGCCGCCGCGCCGGTGAGCGCGGCGAGGCGAGGTGAGAGTTTCACGGAGGTTTGCTCCTGTTCTACAGGCGCGCCGCACGAGCCCGGTGGGGACGGGCGGCGCGGTGGTGCGAGGCAGGGTGACGGCCGGTCACCGGAGCTGCCGGCGTGGCTCCGGGTCGACAGATCGACCGTCGCGATTCGCCGGGGGTCGGCGGTTCGCTGGTGCACAATCACACGCCGCGCGAGCCGTGAGCAATGGGTGACCTGGGCAACGGCTGGCAGTCGGGCGTGTCGCCGCGCGTGTCGTCACAGGCAACCATGATCTTCAATAGGCCCTGATCAGGGCGAACATCGCCGACAGTGGATGGGGGCCCGTGCAAATTGCGGACGTTGCCTATGTGCGCGAATGGCGCACATAGACGCGAGGCCGCCGCCGCACGCGGGCCGCCACCGCGCGGCCGGGTACGTCAGCGCGGGCCGCGGGTCCGCGTCGGCGTGATCGTGGGCGGCGGTGGCAGCGTGGGCGTCAGCGTGGGCCGCGACGTCGGCCGCCCGGTCGGCTCCGGGCTCGGGCTGGGGCTCGACGGGGTCGGGCTCGGGCTCGGGGAGTCCGACGGCGTGGGCGCGGCGGTCGACGGCGGCGGCGCCGACGCGGTCGGCTCCGGGGTGTCGCCGGGAAACTTCGGCTCACCGAATCGGTACTTGCCCGGGTCGAGCTTCATCGCCTCGGTGGCCTTTGTCATGAACTGCCGCCAGATCGGCGCGGCGCCGGTCGAGCCGTACACGTCGTAGCTGCCGTCGCTGGTCCGCAGCGGCTTGCCGTCGGTGGTGCCCAGCCACACGGCCGAGGCCAGCGCGCCGGTCCAGCCCACCATCCAGGTGTGCACGTTCTGTGTGGTGCTCTTCCCGGCCTGCCAGGTGCCGGTCTTGCCGGCGGAGTCCCAGCCGTTGTCCAGCTTGGCCGCCCGGACCCGGCGCAGCGTCCAGTCCAACTGGTCGATGGCCTCCCGGTCCAGCCCGAGGTCGGTGGTGCGCAGCTGCTCGGTCCACACCTCCTCGTCGTCCTTGCTCACCGACCGGACGAAGTGTGCGTCGGCGCGCTTGCCGCCGGCTGCGAACGTGGCCATCCCGTTCGCGTGGTCCTGCACGGTGATGCCGTACTGCCCGATGCCGACCTCGGTGGAGAACCGCTTCGCCACCTCGTCGGCGGGGTCGCTGCGCAGGTCGACGCGCTGCGGCCGGGGGTTGCCCCGGACCGTCTCCCACATCGACTCCACGCCCGCCTGCCGGGCCATCTCGATCACCTTGTCCGTGCCGAGCCGTTCGGTCAGCTCGAAGTAGGTGACGTTGAGCGAGGCGACGGTGGCCTCCCAGAGCGCGCAGTCCGGCTGGCAGGGCGCCCGCTCGGCGTTGCGGATCGGCCCGGCCGCGCTGCCCTTGGTGCGCCCCGAGGCGGGGAACTCCTTGGTGTCCGGCGAGTCGAACCGCTCCTTCACCGAGATCCCGTCGCGCACGGCGGCGGCCAGGTCGTACACCTTGAACGACGACCCCGGCGGATGCTGGCCGAAGCCGCGGGCCTGGCCGTCCTCGTTTGAGTACCAGCCCGCGTAGTCCGCGCCCGAGCCCTTGTCGCCGCCGTAGTAGCCGAGCACCCGGCCGGAGCCCGGCTCCACCGCCACCAGCGCCGCCTGCCAGTTCCGCGGCTGCCCGCGCACCGCTCGCGGCGCGGTGTCGCGGCGGATGTCCGCCGCCGCCTCGGCCGCGTCCTGCACGCGCTTGTCGATGGTGGTGACGATGCGGTAGCCGCCGTCGCGGATCACCTCGTCCGGCTTGCCGCGGAACGGCTCGGTCCCGCGCAGCTCGGCCAGCACGTGGTTGACCACCAGGCCGGTCGGCCGGTCCAGGTCGGACCGGCCCGCGTCCTTGTCGATCGGCCGGACCGTGTCCGGGTACGCGAGGTCCGCCGCCTGCTGCGACGTCAGGTAGCCGAGCTTGACCATGCCGTCGCGGATGTAGTTCCACCTGTCGATCGAGTTCTGCTTGGCCAGCGCGTTGCGGCGCGGGTCGTAGCCGGGCGTGCCCTCGGGGTCGGCCGGATCCGCCTCCGGCTGCTTCACCATGGCGCAGAGCACCATCGCCTCGGCCTGGGTGAGCTGCCGCTCGGGTGGGGCGTCCCGGCGGACCGTCTTGCCGAAGTACGTCTGCGCGGCCGCCTCGATCCCGTACGCTCCCCGGCCGAACGGCACGGTGTTCAGGTAGAAGCCGAGGATCTCCTCCTTGGTGTACGCGTCGTCGAGCTTCCACGCGATCACCGCCTCGCGCAGCTTGCGGGAGTAGGTGACCCCGCGCAGGTCGGCGGCGATGCGCGCGTACTGCTGGGTGAGCGTGGAGGCGCCCTGCCGCTGCCCGCCGCTCACGTTGGCCCAGGCGGCGCGCAGCACACCCTTGAAGTCGATGCCGCGGTTGGTCCAGAAGGTCCGGTCCTCGGCCGCCACGATCGCCTGCTTGGCCGAGTCGTTCATCTGGTCGTACGGCACGATGGTGCGGTTCTGCGCGCCCAGCTTCGCCATCGGCGTGCGCCCGTCGGCGTAGAAGACGGTTGTCGACTCGGGCAGCTTCAGGTCGCTGGGCGTGGGCACGCTGTCGAAGTAGTAGCCGCCCGCGACCAGGCCGCACCCGGCCAGCAGCACGCAGACCGCGAGGACGACCGGCAGGCGCCGCCGCTTGCGCTTCGGGCTCGCGGTCGTGGCGCCGGCCGGCCCCGGGGTCTCTCCCGTTCCTCGCACCGTTACCTCCGGTCGCTCGGCGAAGTCGTGCCCGGCTCGCAGGCTAACCGAGGTAGGGCGCCCGCACCGGCCGACGACGTCGGGGCAACGGATCAACCTCCGGCTCGCCGAGGCCGAGCACAGCGACGTCTGCGTGAAGGCGGCGGGCGGGAGCCGCGGGGGCTGGGTGGCCGCCCCGGCCCGGTCAACCGGTCAGCGCGCCGCCCGGTCGGCGGCCCGGCCGTCGCGGTCCGGGCGGCCGAAGCCGCGGTGACGCACCGGCCAGCGGTCGTTGCCGCCCGCACGGAACGGCGTCGACCGCCACAGCGCCCGCAGCTCGGTGCCGTCCGGGGCCGCGAAGGCCTCCCGTGCGGTGTAGCCGAGCCGCCGCAGCAACTCCTCCTGCTCCCCGGCGCACGGGTGCGCGTAGGTGGGCAGGCTGAGGGTGTCCATCCGGCGCTGCGCCCCGGCGAGCGCCTCCGCCGCCCCGCCCCGGGGAGCGGCCAGCAGCGCCAGGTTGTTGTGCGGCTCGACCGGAAGCCGGGCGGCGAGCGCGTCACCGAGGCGGCGGAACCGCTCCTCGTCCGGGCCGGCGGCGGCGGCGAGACGATCGGCGTACCGGTGGGGCGTCGGGATCGGCCGGTAGCGGTGGAACCACACGGTGGCGGCGCTGCCGTCGGGCAGCAGGAACGCGTCGCCGAACAGCAGCGCGTGTTCGGTCCAGATCCGCGCCACGGCGGCGAGGACCGGCAAACGGCGCGGCGCGTCGGGGACGAGCCAGGCCGCCAGGGCGGTGGGCATCAGGGCCTCGGCGACGAGATCGGCGATGCGGCCGATGTCGCACCACCGGGCGCGGGCGACGGGCAGGGCTGTGCTCATGAACGAACTCCTGTTTCACAGGCGTGATCGGGTCTGGTGCGGGCGCCGGACGACGGCGCCGCCGCGCAGGCGCGGCAGTCGGGCGGGACACGCCCGTGCTCCGGATCGCATGTGGTCCTGTGAAGTCCGCTCAGGCGGGTCTGGTGCCGGGCCGTGACGTGCGGGAGGCCGGCAGGCGTTCGTGCGACGGGCGCCCGTACTGGTGGGCGAGCGTCGGCAGCCCCCAGCGGCACGCGTCCGCGTCGGCCGCCTCGCTGTGCACCGCGCCGCCGGCATGGCTGGCGCCGTCGTACGGCTGCGGCGCGACGGGGGTCGGGGCGAAGTCGGCCGCCGTGCGGACAGCCTGTGTCGCGCTGCGCGCGGCGGCGCCCCGTTGTTCGACGGCGAAGGCACGCGCCACCGGGCCGGCGGCGACCGTAACGCTGTCGCCCGCGCGGGCCGGCGCAGCCGGGCGGGCCTTCACGGCCGGACCAGCGGTGCCGGCCGGACCAGCCGGATCAGCCGGGTCGGCGAGGTCTGTCGGGTCACCGGGGTCGGTCGGGTCACCGGGGTCGGTCGGGTCAGCGGGGTCGGCCGGGCCCGGCTGCGACGCCGCCGGTGGGTCGAGCAGATCGGTCACCGGGCTGAGCGGGTCGAGCACCGGGTCCAGCGGCGCGACCACCGGTTCCAGGCCCCGCCAGACCGGACCGAGAATCGGGCTCAGCGGCTCCACGACCGGGGACAGCACGTCCGCGACCGGTTCGAGCACGCCTTCCGTGACCGGGCCGGTGAGCGGGCGCAGGGCCTCCGCGACGGGCGTGAGCAGGTGATCGCGTACCGGGTCGGTGGCCGGGCGCAGGCCCTCGGTGACCGGGGTCAGCACGTGGTCGCGGACCGGCGTCACCACCGCCTCGACGACGCCGCCGGTGACCGGCGTCGTGGCGGCCGGGGCCGCCTCCGGGGCCGTCGCCACGGCCTTTCCGGGCGTGGCCGTGCCGGATGTGGGCGTGCCGGGCGCGTCAGCGCTCGGCGCGGTGGCGTCGGCGGCGGGAGCTGTCGTGCCGGATGCCGGCGCGGCGGCGGGTGTGGACTCGACACCGACGGCCCCGGACGCGGGCAGGCCGAGAACCGCGCCGAGTGTGTGGGTCAGAGTCTCCACGGTGGCCGTGAGCGGCGGACGGTCGGCGGCGTGGGCGGCCGAGCCGGCCGCCACCTCGTGCGCGCCCCAGACGGCTGCCACGCCGCCGAGCAGCAAACCGAGGCGCAGCGTGTAGTACGCCACCCACCCGATCCGTCGCGTCATCGCACACCCTCCGGATCCGCGCCCGGCGGCGCGGATCATCGTCCGCACTGTACCGAACGTGGCCGTCCGGGCACAGTACGCCGCGAATCGGTTTCGGGCGCGTCGCGCCGGGCGCAGGCGTGGGACGCGCGCGCTCCGGGTACAGCGGGACCATGAACACGAGCACGGCCGAGCGCCCGGCCACCGCCCCCGCCGCGCGCCCGGCCGGTGTGGTCGCCGTCGTCGCCCATCGGAAGAAGACGTTCGGGGGAGGGCTCGACGAGCTGCGCTCCCGGCTCGTCGCCGCCGGGGTCGGGCGGCTGCTCTGGTACGAGGTGCCGAAGAGCCGCAAGGCGCCCAAGCGGGTCCGCGCGGCGCTGGACTCCGGCGCCGAGCTGGTGCTGGTGTGGGGCGGCGACGGCATGGTGCAGCGGTGCGCCGACGCGCTGGCCGGCAGCGGCGTGCCGATGGGCATCCTGCCGGCCGGCACGGCCAACCTGTTCGCGGTGAACCTGGGCATCCCGGTCGACCTGCCGGAGGCGGTACGGATCGCGCTGCACGGCCGCCGCCGCGAGCTGGACCTGGGCCGGATCAACGGGGAGCACTTCGCGGTGATGGCCGGCGCCGGGTTCGACGGCGACCTGATCCGGGACGCCGACCGGCAGCTCAAGGGCCGGTTCGGCCGGATCGCGTACGTCTGGACCGGGCTGCGGCACGTGCGCGGTGAGTGCGTACGGACCCGGATCCGGGTCGACGGCGCGGACTGGTTCGACGACGAGGCGAGCTGCGTGCTGTTCGGCAACGTCGGCACCATCACCGGCGGCATCCCGGCCTTTGACGACGCCCGCCCCGACGACGGTGCGCTGGAGGTCGGCGTGTCCACCGCCAGCGGCGCGGTGGACTGGGCGCGCACGCTGGGCCGGATGGCCGCCGGACGCTCCGAGGAGTCGCCGTTCGTGCGGATCACCCGGGGCCGCAAGATCACGGTGCGGTTCGACGCGCCGAAGACGTACGAGCTGGACGGCGGCGCCCGGGGCAAGGCGAAACGCCTCAAGGTGAAGGTGGTCCCGGGCGCGTTGACGGTGTGCTGTCCCGACCCGCCGGACTGACCGCGTTCTGGCCGGGGCAGGATGCCGGAATGCGCGACGACATCCGCGACTACCTGGCCGAACTGGTCCACCGCTCCCGGGACGTGCTCGGCGACGACCTCGTCGGCGCGTACGCCGCCGGGTCGGTCGGGCTGGGCGCGTACCAGCCGGGGCGCAGCGACGTGGACGTGGCGCTCGTGGTCGCCGGGCCCCAGCCGGAGGCGGCCAGGCGCCTGCTCGTGGAGCGGCTGCGGCACGAGTCGCTGCCCTGCCCGGCGCGCGGCCTGGAACTGGTCGTCTACCGCCGCGACGTGGCCGCCTCCGGCGCCCCGGAGCCCGGCTTCGAGGTCGAGCTGAACACCGGCGCGACAATGCCCTTCCGCGCCACCTACGACCCGGCCGACCGGCCCGCCGCCGACGGGCGGTTCTGGTACGCGCTGGACCGCAGCATCCTGCGCCAGTCCGGCCTGACGCTGCTCGGCCCGCCCGCCGCCGACGTGTTCGCCGACCCGTCACCGCAGGCGCTGCGGGCGCTGCTGGCCGACGCGCTGCGCTGGTGGCTGGCGCTGCCGACCCCACCCGGCGACGAGCCGGCCCCCGGCGCGGAGGACGCGGTGCTCGGCGCCTGCCGCGCGCTGGTGCGCTGCCGCGACGGTGTCTGGCTGGGCAAGGTCGACGCCGGGCTGCGGGTGGCCGCCGACGACCCGGACGCCGCGCTGATCCGCGCCTCGATCGAGGCCCGCCGCGGCGGCACGCCGCCCGCCGACCCGGCCGCCCGCGCGTTCCAGCGGCGGGTGCTGGACCGGATCACCGCGGACTGAACCGCGACTACTGTGAGCCGGGGAGGTGCGGTGATCATGACGGAGCTGAGCGCGTCCACGCGGGCCGGACTGGAGTCGGTGGTGCCCGGCGGCGTGGCGACCCGGGCCGCGGACCGGCTGCGGATGGCCCACGACGCCTCGCACTATCTGCTGCACCCCGGCGCGGTGATCACCCCGGCCGACGCCGGTCAGATCGCCGCGCTGCTGGCGCACAGCCGCCGCACCGGCACCCCGCTGACGTTCCGCTCCGGCGGCACCAGCCTCAGCGGCCAGGCCGTCACCGACCGGCTGCTCGTCGACGTGCGACGGCACTTCCGCGACCTCACGGTGCTCGACGACGGGCGGCGGGTGCGGGTCCAACCGGGGGTGGTGCTGCGGCAGGTGAACGCGCGGCTCGCGCCGTACGGCCGCAAGCTCGGCCCCGACCCGGCCAGCGAGTCCGCGTGCACGGTCGGCGGCGTGGTCGCCAACAACTCCAGCGGCATGACCTGCGGAACCGAG
Organism: Micromonospora chalcea; assembly: GCF_002926165.1. Lineage (GTDB taxonomy): Bacteria > Actinomycetota > Actinomycetes > Mycobacteriales > Micromonosporaceae > Micromonospora > Micromonospora chalcea. Next base: position 23,013 of record NZ_MAGP01000115.1, read on the forward strand.
TTCAACACGTACCGGACGCTGGAGTCGCTGGTCCTCGTGCTGCCCAGCGGCACCGTGCTGGACACCGGCGCCCCGGACGCCGACGCCCGGCTGCGCGCCGCCGAACCGGCGCTGCACGCCGGGCTGCTGCGGCTGCGCGACCGGGTGCGCGGCAATCCCGACTCGGTGCGCCGGATCCGCGCCCAGTACGCCATGAAGAACACCATGGGGTACGGCGTGAACGCGTTCCTCGACCACGACGACCCGGCCGATCTGCTCACCCGGCTCGTGGTGGGCAGCGAGGGCACGCTCGCGTTCGTCGCGTCGGCGACGTTCCGCACCGTACCCGTGCACCGGCACGCCGCGACGGGCCTGTTGGTCTTCGAAACGCTGGGCGCGGCGATGGCCGCGATGCCGGCGCTGGTGGCCGCCGGGCCGGCGGCGGTCGAGCTGCTCGACGCCGCCGCCCTGCGGGTCGCCCAGCGGGACCCGAAGGCGGACGCCACGCTGCGCGGCCTGGCCGTGCGCGGGCACGCCGCGCTGCTCGCCGAGTGGCAGGAGTCCGACGCGGCGGCGCTCGCCGACCGGGTCGCCGACGCCGGAGCGGTACTGGCCGGCGTGCCGCTGAGCGCCCCGGCGCGGCTCAGCGGCGAACCGGCCGCCCGGGCCGCGCTGTGGCACATCCGCAAGGGCCTGTACGCGGCGGTGGCCGGCGCGCGCCCGTCCGGCACCACCGCGCTGCTGGAGGACATCGCCGTGCCGGTCGAGGCGCTCGCCGGCACCTGCGCGTCGCTGGCCGAGCTGTTCGAGCGGCACCGGTACGCCGACAGCGTCATCTTCGGCCACGCCAAGGACGGCAACCTGCACTTCATGCTCAACGAGCGCTTCGACGGCGGTGCGGCCCCGGCGCGCTACGCCGACTTCACCGAGGAGATGGTCGACCTGGTGCTCGGCCACGGCGGCACGCTCAAGGCCGAGCACGGCACCGGCCGGGTGATGGCCCCCTACGTGCGCCGCCAGTTCGGCGACGAGCTGTACGAGGTGATGCGCGAGCTGAAGACGCTCTGCGACCCCGACGGCGTGCTCAACCCGGGGGTGCTGCTCAGCGACGACCCGGAGATCCACATGCGGCACCTCAAGACCGTGCCGACGGTGGAGGAGGAGGTGGACCGCTGCGTCGAGTGCGGCTACTGCGAGCCGGTCTGCCCCAGCCGCGACCTCACCACCACGCCCCGGCAGCGCATCGTGCTGCGCCGGGAGATCGCCGCAGCGCAGGCCGCCGGCGACACCGCGCTGGTCCGGGAACTGACCGACGACTACGACTACGACGCGGTGCAGACCTGCGCCGTCGACGGCATGTGCGCCACCGCCTGCCCGGTGCTGATCAACACCGGTGACCTGGTCAAGCGGCTGCGCGCGCAGGAGCACGGCCGGGCGGCGGGGACCGCCTGGCGCGGCGCGGCCCGCCGCTGGGGCGCCACCACCCGGGGCATGGCCCGGGGACTCGATCTGGCCGGGGCGCTGCCGCCCGCGCTGCCCGAGGCCGCCACCCGGGCCGCCCGCGCGGTGCTCGGCGCCGACCGGGTGCCGCAGTGGCAACGGGACCTGCCGCGCGGCGGCACTCCGCGCCGCCCCCGCCCGGCCGACGACCCGGACGCGGTGTTCGTACCGTCCTGCCTGGGCACGCTGTTCTCCCCGGCGCAGGGCGGCAGCGGCGTCGCAGCCGCGCTGCTCACGCTCGCCGAGCGGGCCGGCGTACGCCTGCTCGTGCCCGACGGCATCGGCGACCTGTGCTGCGGCACCCCCTGGTCGTCGAAGGGACTCACCGACGGCTACCGGCAGGTGCGCGACCGCGTCCCGCCGGTGCTGCGCGCCGCCAGCCGCGACGGCGCGCTGCCGGTGGTCAGCGACGCTGCGTCCTGCACCGAGGGCTTCGAGCGGCTGCTCGACGGCGCCGGGGACGTGCGGGTCGTCGACGCCGTCGCGTACACCGCCGGCACGCTGCTGCCCCGGCTGACAGTGCGCCGCCGGATCGGCTCGCTCGCGCTGCACCCGACCTGCTCGTCGGTCCGCCTCGGACTCGACGACGCGCTGCTCACCGTGGCCCGCGCGGTCGCCGACGAGGTGGTCGTCCCGGAGGGCTGGCAGTGCTGCGGCTTCGCCGGGGACCGGGGACTGCTGCACCCGGAGCTGACCGCGTCGGCCACCCGGGCCGAGGCCGCCGCCGTCACGGCACGCGCCTTCGACGGGTACGCCTCGGTGAACCGTACGTGCGAGATCGGGCTGGCGCGGGCGACCGGGCAACCGTACCGGCACGTGCTGGAGTTGCTGGCCGAGGCCACCTCGCCGTAGCGACGTCCGCGGAGTGCCGGCTTTTCGCGTGATCAACACCAGTTCGGGGGGCTGGCGGGGTCCAGGTGGGTTGGATGGCACCACATCCCCGTAATGGTGTTGACCTTGGCCGGGCCGGGCGCGCGTGGTTGCGTGATCGACACCAGGTCGGGCGGGGCGGCTGGCTTCGTCCAAGGGATGCCGCCACCGGTGGGGCGGTGTGCCGGTTGAGGGAGGCGTCGGTGACGAGGGGAGCGGGCGCCGTGAGCTGCACTGGCGTACCGCCCCGATGTCGCGCTGGTCGGCCACGTGCGCGGACCAGCGCGACATCGGGGCGGTACGCGCGTTCGCCGAGGCGGTCGAGCGGGAGCACGGCGGCGTGGACGTGCTGTTCGCCAACGCCGGTATCCAAGCGTTCGCGCCGCTGCTGGAGATGACCGACCAGCACTGGCACGACCAGATCGACGTGAACCTCACCGGCGCCGCGAACGTGCTGCGGGTGTTCGCGCCACTGCTGGTACGGCGCGGCGGCGGGCGGATCGTCATCACGTCGTCCACCCAGGGACAGCACGGCACCACGAACGGGTCCGCGTACTCGGCGTCCAAGTGGGGGCTCATTGGGCTGATGAAGTCCGCCGCGCTGGAACTCGGGCCGCACGGCGTGACGGTGAACGCGGTGATCCCGGGGCTGGTCGACACCGCGCTGACCCGGCACCGGGACCGTTACGTGCAGGCGCTGGTGGAGGCGGGGAAGTCACCGTCGGATGACCTGGCCGAGGTGGAGCGGGAAGCGGTCGGGGCGCTGCGGGCGAAGACGCCGCTGGGCGTGCCGTGGGTGGAGCCGGAGGACGTCGCGCCCGCTGGTGGTGTTCCTCGCCTCCGACGCGGCGCGCATGGTCAGCGGCATGTCGTTCGCCGCGACAGCGGGCGACAGCGCGCACGTGACCGCCTGATCCCGTCGGGCCGCCGGCGACGGCGGTCGTGGCCGGGGACGCATCGAGCCGGCGCCCCGGCCACGAGGGCCGGGGCGCCGGAGTCGCGCGTTCAGGAGCTTCGGGTCAGGAACCGTACGGCAGCGTGACAGTCGAGCCGTTGCCCACGCCGAGGATCGTGGGCGCGCCGCCGATGGCGTTCCACACCTCGACGCGTACCGTGCCGCCGGACAGATTGCCCAGCGTGCCGGTGGCCGAGAGCAGGCCCTGGGTCTGCCGGTAGCGCTCCGCGCCCGGGATCGGATCGGTGGCGAAGTACCGGTAGGTCTCCACCCGCTCGACGCTGCCGTTGCCGGTCAGGTCGTAGGAGACCCGGATCTGGACGCCGTTGCCGATCGCCGTGCCGGCGTCGACGGCCAGGTCGAAGGCGGTCGCCCCGCCGGTGTACGTGCCGGTCAGCCCGGTGGCGGTGAACACCTGCGGGTTGGTCGGCGTGCCGTCGTGGTTGCCGTTCGCCGCCGCCACGTTCACCGTGCCGGCGGTGCCGGCGTTGCCGTCCAGCCCGCCGCCCGAGCGCAGGTACCGGACCGGCTTCAGCGCGCTGCCCGTACCCGTCGGGCTGGGGCTGGCGGAGGTCGGCGTGGGACTCGCGGTGGTGGGGGTGGGGCTGGGCGTCGAGGTCGTCGGCGTGCCGGTCGGCACGGTCCCACCGCCGGTGGCGTTGCCGCCGCTCCACGTGTACGCCCCGGACGTGGCGGTCTTGCCGGCCGGCACGGCGAGCGTGACGCCGTTGGAGAACGTGACGGTGAGCGGCCGGGCGGTGATGTTCGACGCCACGTAGGTGCGGACGCCGTTCTTGACGAACACCTTCGCCAGCGGGTGGTTGGCGGTGACCGTGGTGTCCACGGTGCCGAGCGCGGCGAGGTTGCGGATCCAGTGGAACGTGTGCGCCTTGCTCTCGCCCTCCTCGCTGGTGAACCCGCTGTTCGCGCGGAAGTTGCGCAGCGCCTGCTCGCCGTCGCCGAGGGCCAGGAACTCCCAGATGATGTCCTGCCACACCGTCGGCGGGCCGCCCTTGTTGGTGACCAGCTCGGCGTAGTTGGCCTTGACGTACTCGGGGAAGTCGCCCAGGTAGAGGTGACCGCCGGTGATCGGCAGCATGTTGATGCCCTGGATCATCTCCGGCGCCGCGGAGAACCAGGTGGAGTACGACCCGCCGTCGCCCCACACCATGCCGACCGTCTTGTGCCCGAACGCGGCCGGGAAGTTCTGGTCGTACACGTCGAACCAGTACTCGGAGATGGCCGCGGACTGGGTGGTCCACAGGTAGACCCCGGCGTCGCGCACGGCGGTGTCGCCGGTGGCCTGACCCCACTGGATCAGGGCGTTGGCGAAATTCATCCCCTCCGACGAGGACTCCTGGTTGTTGCCGGCGAAGAACGGCGCCAGCCCGGAGGCCCAGTCGTGCCCGGCGTAGATGTCGAAGTCCCGCAGGTAGGGGAAGCGGCTGTCGGCGCGGTCGTAGTTGTTGGCGTCGCGGATGAGCAGGTCGATCATGCCGCCGTAGCGGCTGTCGTCGGCCCATCCGGGGTCGAACTTGGCGACCGTGGCGGCGGCGGCGATGAAGTAGCCGTAGTGGAAGTGGTGGTCGTTGAGGTCCTCGTCGGAGCCGTACGAGGCGGGGTAGCCGATGAGCGTGCCCCAGTTGCGGTCGTAGTAGAACAGCTGGCCGGTCTCGCCCGAGCTCGCGGTGAGCCAGTTGGTCAGCCGGTTCTTCATCGCGGTCACCGCCGCGTCGCGGACCGAGGTCTGCCCGAGCTGGTCGGCGATCTCGGCGATCCGGGCGGCCCGGCCGAGTCCCTTGCCGGCCCAGTACGTGTCGGTGCCGCTGACGCCTTCCGGGTTGCCCTGCTCGGCGTTCAGGTAGCCGGTGACGGTGGCCAGGTCGGCGCCGCTGGAGTCGCCGACGGCGGGCACCGCGGGCAGCACGCCGGTGAAGCGCATCGTGGTGGTGAACGACGGCACGCCGGTGAGCACCCGCATGGCGCCGCGCGCCGAGACGTACGTCGGGGTGATCGGGGTGGCGCCGGTGAGGCTGCGCCACTGGTGCGGGTAGAGCGCCACCACGGTCTTCGTCTCGCTGCCCTCGCGGGGCGTGGTGGTGAACGCGTACGTGGTGCGCACGGTTCCCGCCGACGGGTCGTACGTGTAGCTCATCCGGGTGCCGGTGACGTGGGCGTGGGCGTACCGGCCGTAGGTGTCGGCCAAGGCGGCCCGGTCACCGCCGCCGGGCAGCACCGCCACCGAGAAGTACCCCTTGCCGGCCAGCGTCGAGCTGATGCCGGCGCCGTTGACGGTCCAGGTCGCGCCGGTGGGGGCGTACGCGACGTAGTCGTGGCCGTTGACCGTGAAGCCGATGGTGGCGCCGGAGTTGCGCCACACGGTGGGTGTCGCGGTGGCGGTGAGCTGCGCGGTGCCGCCGCTGACCGTGTAGTAGCTGAACGGCAGCCCGTGGCCGATGGTGGCGCGCATGGTGCGGCTGCCGTCGCTCCAGTCGGCGGTGACCGTCCAGTCGCTCCAGCCGGCGGCCTTGACCACCGGCGCCGACAGTCCGGGCATCCCGACGCGGACGTCCTCGCCGTACGGGTAGTGGAACTCGCCGACGCCGGTCGCGGTGCCGCTGATGGCGGGCGTGGTGGTGTACGACAGGCCGAGCCCGTTGTTCTCGGCCTTGAACGCCAGCGGGTGGGCGTGCAGGTTCTCGCTGCCGGCGCAGTTGTTGCGCTTCCAGATCAGCGACGACCACCAGTCGTTCGTGGGGATTGCGCCGGCGGGCGCGTCGGCGGTGGTGAAGATGCGCGGGTTGGTGCTGATCGCGCCGCAGCCCTTGGGCAGCAGGGCGCCGGGCGGCAGCGTCTCGGTGTAGCTGCCCGCGCCGACGGCGCCGGCGGTGGCGGTGCCGCCGCCGCCGACCACGGCGCCCAGCAGGCCGGCGGCCAGCACGGACGCGGCGACGAGGGCGGTCGCCCGCAGACCGCGACGGCGGGCCGGGGACGGGACGGGCGCGGTCGGGGGTACGGGGTCGGGAGAGAAGTCCCGCAGGAGGGTCATGGAGGTCCCCTTCACGAGGAGAAGGCGGGGTACGGAGTGGTGGTGCGGCAGTCGTGAGAGCGCTCTCTTGAGAAGGGACAGTAAGGTTCGGGTTACGGATCCGTCAATGTCTTGTTACCGAAGAGAGCGCTCTCCCGCGCTCGCGACCGACCCTTCGATCACCTTAAGAAGCGCGCTGACCAGGCTCGACGGTGCGCACGAGCGCCGCCCCGGGCCGAGGCGGCCGGGGGCGGCGTGAGGACGCGTGTGCCTACGCTGCGTCAGGCGGCGGTGGCGGCGAGGCTCCGCGCGTCGGTCCGTGCCTCGGCCGTGCCCGGCTCACCGGCGGCACCGGGCCGGCTGGCGCCCGGCTGTCCGGCGTCAGGCCGCGAGCCGGACTGCGGCGAGCCGGCGGACTGCCGGGGCGCGGCGGACTGCCGGGGCGCCCGGGCGGCGCTCAGCCCCGCCTGCGCGTTGTTCCACGCGCCGCAGGGCCAGGCGGCCCCGGCGCAGCTCGGGCTCGCGCAGACACGTTCGGCGTCGGGCTGGTGCGCGTCTGCCACCGCGGCGGCCAGGTCCCACAGCAGCGGATCGGTCACCTCCGCGGGGCGGTCGGTGACGCGGTCTGTGCTGGCTTCGGACATGATTCGGTCCCCCTGTCGTGAACAGCCCCCACCTGTTTCCGGAAACCGCCCCGGCCAAACCTGCGCCCGCCAGGTCGCGGGCATAGGCTGGCCGTCGTGGCGAGGTACTACGACCTGCATCCGGACAACCCCCAGCCCCGCGTGATCCGGCAGGTGGTGGACCTGCTGCGCGCCGACGGGGTGATCGCGTACCCGACGGACTCCTGCTACGCGCTCGGCTGCCGGATCGGCAACCGCGACGGCGTGGAACGCATCCGCGAGATCCGGCGGCTCGACGACCGGCACCCGTTCACGCTCGTGTGCGCCGACTTCGCCCAGCTCGGCCAGTTCGTCAAGCTCAGCAACGCGGTCTTCCGCCAGGTCAAGTCCGTCATCCCGGGCAGCTACACGTTCCTGCTGCCGGCCACCGCCGAGGTGCCCCGGCGGTTGCAGGACCCGCGCCGGCGGGTGGTCGGGGCGCGCGTGCCGAGCCACACGGTGACCCAGGCGCTGCTGGCCGAACTGGGTGAGCCGCTGCTGTCCAGCACGCTGCTGCTGCCCGGCGAGGACGAGCCGATGACCCAGGGCTGGGAGATCAAGGAACGGCTCGACCACCTGATCGACGCCGTGGTCGACGCCGGTGACTGCGGGCTCGAGCCGACCACCGTGGTCGACCTGTCCGGCGAGGAGCCGGAGATCCTGCGTCGCGGCGCCGGAGACCCGGCCCGCTTCGAGTAACGATCACCGATTCCGCCCCGTCCGGGCGCCGTCGTGGGGCACGGTAGGGACCCGGGGGAACGGTGACGGGGGTACGGCGTGGAAGCACTCCTGCTGATCACGGTGCTCGGCGCGACAGTGCTCGTCGGGACCACGATCGGCGGTCGCTACAGCGTCGCGCCGCCCGTGCTGCTGATCGCCATGGGCGCGCTGATCGGCCTGCTGCCGCCGTTCGACAACCTGATCCTCGAGCCCGAGGTCGTGCTGGTGCTGTTCCTCCCGGCCATCCTCTACCGGGAGAGTCTGGTCATCAGCCTGCGCGAGATCCGCGCCAACCTGGTGGTGATCATCGGCCTCGCCGTCGTGCTGGTGATCATCACGATGGCCGCTGTCGCGTTCACCGCGCAGGCTCTCGGCGTGGCGGCGTCCGCCGCCTGGGTGCTCGGCGCGGTCCTGGCCCCCACCGACGCCGCCGCCGTGGCCGGCCTGGCCAAACGGATGCCGCGCGGCATCCTCACCACGCTGCGCGCGGAGAGCCTGGTCAACGACGGTACGGCGCTCGTGCTCTTCGCCGTGGCGGCCGGCGTGATCGCGGGCGGGACGGTGCCCGGGCCGCTGCTGCTCACCGGCGAGTTCATCGGCAAGTCGGCCGGCGGCGTGGCCGCGGGACTGCTCGTCGGCGCGGTCGTGGTGCTGATCCGCAAGCACGTCGACGATCCGATGCGCGAGGGCGGGTTGAGCATCCTCACCCCGTTCGTGGCGTTCCTGCTCGCCGACGCGGTGCACGCCAGCGGCGTGCTCGCGGTGGTGGTGTCCGGACTGTTGCTGTCCTACGCCGCGCCCCGGGTGATCCGGGCCCGCTCCCGGGTCACCGCGTTCGCGTTCTGGGACCTCTCCACCTTCATGATCAACGGCGGCCTGTTCGTGCTGCTCGGCACGCAGGTGCCGCGTTCACTGCGCAGCATCACCAGCCACTCGCCGGCCGCGTCGCTCGGCATCGCGGTGCTCGTCGCACTGGTGGTGGTGATGATCCGGCTGCTCTGGGTGCACCTGTCGGTGTCGGCGCTGCAACGGGCGGACCGGCGGGAGTCGAGCCGGGCGCGGCACTTCGACTTCCGCATGCGTACCGCGGTGGGCTGGGCCGGGTTCCGCGGCGCCGTCTCGCTCGCGGCGGCGCTGGCCGTGCCGGTCACCATGCACGACGGAAGCACGGTACGCGAACGCGACCTGATCATCTTCGTCACCGTGGTGGTGATCGTGCTGATCATGCTGGTGCAGGGCACCACGCTGCCCGCCGTCGTGAGCTGGGCCGGCCTGACCGGCGACCGGGAACGCGACGACGAGGTGCGCTGGGCCCGGATCCGGGCCACCGAGGCAGCCCTGGAGGCGCTGCCCCGGGCCGCCAGCGACGTGGGCGCCACCCAGGACACGGTGGACCGGCTGCGGGCCGACTACGAGGACCACCTGGCCGCCGCGCGCGACCCCGGCGGCGAGGAGGCGGAGGGGGAGCGGGAGATGGCCCGCCGGCTGCGGTTGCGGGTGCTCGACCACAAGCGGCAGGAGATCACCCGGCTGCGCAACACCAGGCAGATCGACGACGTGGTGCTCCGGCAGCTCCAGGCGGCCATCGACATCGAGGAGATCCGCCTGCTCGGGCCGGAGACGGAGGAGTGAACCGGCCGCCACCCGGAAAGGGCGGCGGTCGGCGTGGCTCAGCGCGCGTCGACAGCGACGACCGTGTACGGGGTGGTCGGAGTCGGCGGGGTGGTGAACCGGCCGTTCGGCAGGTAGAGCCGGCCGAGCGCGGCGGCCACCGTGGTCGGCACGTCGAAGCCCGGGTCGGTGATGACGCCTCGGGCGACGCCGGCCGTGCCGGCGCGGTTCAGGTCGACCACGGCGACCTGGTTGAGGAAATTCTGCACCACGTACAGCCTGCGGCCGAGCAGCAGCAGGCCGTCACCGTTGAGGAACGTGGCGCCCGGCACGTCGACGGCGGTGGTGACGCCGGTGGCCGGGTCCACCCGGAACAGCGTGCCGGTGTTCGACTGCACGACGATCAGCGCGCGCCCGTCGGGCGTGGGCGCGATGCCGTTGAGGTTGACGCCGGTGCCGCGATCTGCTGGAAGTCACCGGTGAGCGGCAGCGTGGTGAAACCGCCGGCGGGCGGCAGCGTGCCGCCGTGTCCGAGCGGCAGGCGGTAGAGCACCGGCCGGTTCGAGTCGGTGAACCAGGCGGCGTCGCGGGTGAGCGTCACGTCGTTGACGAACGTCGGCGCCTCGGCGAACCGGTAGCTCGCGAGCACGGCGCCGGTGCGGGTGTCGACGACCCGGGCGTCCCCGGCGGTGCCGCCGGCGACGAAGAGCCGGCCCCGCGCGTCGACCTTCAGGCCGAGCGACGGAGTGCCGGTGGCGGGGCTGACCTGCTTGCCCGCCCCGGTGATCAGGTCGGCGCGGTAGATCTCACCGGTGGCCCGCGACCCGAACCAGGCGTAGCGGCCGGCGGCGGCGACGCCCTCCGGCTGGAAGCCGTCCGGCAGCGCGATCACGCTCGGGCGGCGGTCGTGGGCGGCGGCGGGGGCCGGGGCGGCGGTGGTGACGAGGGTGGCGGCCAGGGCGACGCCGAGGACGGTCCTGATGCGTCGGTTCACTGTGGTCCTTCCGGACGAAACGGTGGAACAGGACCTGCCCCACTGTACGGTCGCCGGCCGGCGACCGCCGGGGACGCGACCCGGCACGGTGCTCCCGTGCCGGGTCACGCCGACTGTCAGCCGGCCGCGCAGGCCGGCGTGCCGGAGGGCGCCGTGCCGGTGCCCTGGAATCCGAACTCGGTGGTGCCACCGGCACCGACCTGGCGGTTGTAGTCCACGTTGCGGAACGTCACCGCGCCGGTGGTGCCGCTGGCCTGCGCGCTCCAGGTGTTCGTGACCGCCGAGCCCGACGGCACGGTGAGCGACACGGTCCACCCGTTGAGCCCGCTGGAACCCGCGGTGATCCGTACGTTGGTGACGAAGCCGCCCGGCCACTGGTTGGTGGTGATCGTGGCGGTGCAGGCGCCGGTCGGCGGCGGAGTCGTCGTCGGCGGCTCACTGGTCGGCGGCGTGCTGGTCGGCGGCGTCGAGGTGGGCGGGGTGCTGGTCGGCGGCGCGGTGGTGGGCGGCGGGGTGCCGCCCTCGTTGAGCGCGTTCAGCACGGCGGTGTACGCCTGCTTCTTGTTGCCGCTGCCGTCGAACAGCAGCGGGGTGCCGCTGGCCCGCCACGAGTCGGTGTCGCGGATGCCCCACACGGTGATGCCGTTGCAGCGCGCCACGGCCAGGCAGTCCCGGGTCACGTTGCCGTACGAGGTGGCCTGGCTGCTGCCGGAGCCCTCGATGTCCAGCTCGGTGATCTGCACGTCGACGCCGAGCGCGGCGAAGTTCTGCAGCGTGGTGCGGTAGTTGCTCGGGTACGGCGACCCGCTGTTGAAGTGCGACTGGAGGCCGACGCAGTCGATCGGCACGCCCCGGGACTTGAAGTCCCGCACCATGTTGTAGACGCCCTGGGTCTTGGCCCAGCTCCAGTTGTCGATGTTGTAGTCGTTGTAGCAGAGCTTGGCGCCCGGGTCGGCGGCGCGCGCGGCACGGAACGCGGCCTCGATCCAGTCGTTGCCGGTCTGCTGGAGGTTCGAGTTGCGGCGGGCGCCGCTGTTGCCGTCGTCGAACGCCTCGTTCACCACGTCCCAGGAGTGGATCTTGCCCCGGTAGTGGGTGGCGACCTGGGTGACGTGGTTGATCATCGCGTCGCGCAACGCGCTGCCGGACAGGCTTCCCGTCCACCCGGGCTGCTGCTGGTGCCAGAGCAGCGCGTGGCCGCGCACCCGCATGCCGTTGGCCTGGGCGTGCGCGACGAGCCGGTCGCCGTTGGTGAAGTTGAACTGGTTCCGGGACGGCTCGGTGGCGTCCCATTTCATCTCGTTCTCGGCGGTGACCATGTTGAACTCGCGGTTCAGGATGCCGACGTACGTGCTGTCGGACAACTTGTTCACCGCCACCGCCGTGCCGAAGTACCGGCCCTGCTCCGCCGCCGACGCGCCGAGCGTCGTGCCGGCGCTGGCGCTGGTCGCCACCGCTATCGTGGCGGCGACCATCGCGGCCCCCGCCACCATCGCGACCACAGCGGTCCGCGGGCGTGACCGGGCTGCCGCGCTCCCGCTGCCGCGGGCGAGCACCTTGTCCATCTGAACGCCTCTCTAGCCTGTCAATGGGATCGGCTCGCCTCGGCCACCGCCCGCCACGATGTCGGCTCCGCGCGGTCGCCCGGTGGCCGCGCCAGCTCGGGGAGCGACTCCCCGGCACATCGTGAGTGGATCGAAGCGAATCTCTGCCCGAAGCCTACCGGAAGCGTTCCGAAAACTTAATCACCTCGATGCGTCGACATCGGGGCACGCGGTGGCGGGTGGAGGGCGGGAATCCGAGGGCGGGCGCGGGGGGACGGGCGCGCGCACCGCCCGCCGCGACTCCGGAAGTTTCGGGAATCGCCGGTTCTGCCGGTTGAGTGGATCGCGCCCGCGGGCTGATGCTGTGCCAATCGACCGTAGACGATGGAGGAGGTCCCGGAGGATGCGCCGACCCGCGCTCGTCGTACTCGTCCTCGCCGTCCTGCTGACCGGCGCTCCGGCGGTCGCCCGGGCCGGCGTCGCCACTCCACCGGCCGGGCCCGCCGCGCTCGCCGGGATCCGCACGCCCGGCACCGCCTGGGAGCACGACCCGGCCACCGGCCGGCTCACGGTCACCGCCGACGACACGGTACGCGGCAGCGAGCTGGCCGCGCTGCGCCGGACCGCGGCCCGGGCCGGCGCGGTGCTGCGCCACGAACCCGGGCGGCTGCGTACGCTCATCGCCGGCGGTCAGGCGATCTACGGCGGCGGCGGGCGCTGTTCACTGGGCGCGAACGTGCGCAGCGGCGCCACCTGGTACTTCGTCACCGCCGGACACTGCACGCGCCTCGCCGCCACCTGGTACGCCGACAGCGCCCGCACGACGGTGCTGGGCAGCCGGACCGGCAGCAGCTTCCCCGGCAACGACTACGGCGTGGTCCGCTACACCGGAACCGCCGCCCACCCGAGCGCGATCCACACCTACCCGGGGCAGGTCACCGTAACCGCCGCCGGCAGCGCGTACGTCGGGCAGGCGGTCTGCCGCAGCGGCGCCACCACCGGCGTGCGGTGCGGCACCGTCACCGGGCTGAACGCCACAGTCAACTACGCCGAGGGCAGCGTCACCGGGCTCATCCGCACGAACATCTGCGCCGAGCCGGGCGACAGCGGCGGACCGCTCTACGTGGCCGCCACCGGCACCGTCCTCGGCGTCCTCTCCGGCGGCAGTGGCACCTGCGCGAGCGGCGGCACCAGCTACTACCAGCCGATCCTGGAGATCCTCGCCGCGTACGGCCTGACCATCCCCTGACCGGCCGCGCGGGCGGCCCGTCGTGCCGCCCGCGCCGGACCGGTCACCCGGTCAGGCGTCGCCCGGCACGGCCATCTCGCCCAGGCGCGACCAGTCCTGCTGCGGCACCGTCACGTTGACGATCCGGGGCGTCTCGGCCAGGTGTGGCGGCAGCGTGCGCTGGGCTTCGCGGAAGTGCTCCGACTGCACGTGCGCCGCGCCCGCCTCGTCGTCGCGGAACGCCTCGACCAGCACGTACTCGGTCGGGTCGTCCAGGCTGCGGGACCAGTCGAACCACAGGCAGCCGGGCTCGGCCCGGGTCGCGGCGGTGAAGTCGGCGGCGATCCGCGGCCAGTTGTCGGCGTCTTCGGGGCGGACCCGGAACTTGGCGGTAATGAAGATCATGGGATCAGGCTACCCAGGGCCGCCGGTGACCCGCGCCCGATCAGCTCTTGGCCGCCGGGCCGAGCAGTTCGGCCGCCCGCCGGTCGGCGAACGCGGTGACCGCCTGCTGCCCGGCGCCGAACACGATGGCCAGGCCCAGCAGCGCGGCGGTGCTGCTCACACTGGTCTCCACCAGGCCGCCGATGACCAGCATGATGCCGACCACCGCCACCAGCGGGCCGACCGGCGGCTTGAGCAGCCCCTGCTGGAACGGCAGCTTGTAGGGCAGCCCGCCGGACCGGGACGTGATCATCGACGGCAGCGCGCTGAGGAACGCGCCGAGCGCCCCGGCGATCAGCACGAAGAACAGCAGCCGCCAGGCCGGTACGCCACCGGCGTCGGTCGGCGCCTCCAGCAGCCGGACGTCGTGGCTGAGCCACTGCACCAGCACCACGAGGATCTCCGCCACCAGCGCGAACACCGACAGCCCCAGCATCCGGTTGCGCAGCCGCCGCGCCGACTCGTGGAACTCGTCGGACGCGGAGTGAAAGCGCAGCAGCAGCGCCTGCACCCGGGCGCGCAGCAACTCCACGGGCACCCCGCCGGTCGCGGTGTCGAGGTCGCTGAGCACCTTGTCGTCGGCCGGCAGCACCTGCGCCGCCGCGCTGCGGTACGCCGGCAGCAGCCCAGCCAGCTCGTCCGGGCTGCGCAACCCCACCATGGCCCGCTCCACCGAGTGGATGGTCTGCCACGCGTACTCCAGGTTGCCGCCGCGCAACCACTCGACCACGCCGCTGCGTCCGAGCACCACCTCCACCCGGGACAGCTGCGCGCGCAGCGCCTCGGCCCGATCGGGGTCGCGCGCGGACAGCACCGCGAGCTGCTGGTACAGGTCGTCGAGTTTGGTCCGTACGCGGACCTGCCACACCGCGCCGGGAACCGGCGCGGCGGGCCGGGACGGCCCGCCCTCCGGCGTGTTCCGGGGCTCGGGTATGGCCTCCGGCTGGGTCTCCTGCTCGATCATCGTGCCCCACCTCTTTCCCCCACGCCGCCCGGACCTGCTACCAGTATTCGCAGGTCAGAGCCATAATGGCTAGAGCACACCGGACAGTCGACCCGGCTCGCGGAGGCGGCGGATCCGGCCCGACGGACGAGGCCGGAGCGCTCGGGCGGTCGGTAGCCTGAGCCGGTGACCGTCTACGCCCTCGCGCAGCTCACCATCCACGACCGGGCGCGCTACGACAGGTATGCCGCCGCCTTCCCGCCGGTGCTGGCCCGCTACGGCGGTCGGCTGCTCGCCGCCGACACCAGCCCGCGCGTGGTCGAGGGGGAGTGGCCGCACCAGAAGGCGGTGCTGTTGTCGTTCGACAGCCGGGAGGACTTCGAGCGCTGGTCCACCTCGCCGGAGTACCGGGAGATCTCCCGAGACCGGGAGGCGGCCACCGAGGGCGTGGTCCTGCTGCTCGACGGGATCGGTCACGCCTGGCCGGCCTGACGACCGGTCAGAGCCGGTGGCGTACCCACACGTTGGGCTCCACGTACGCGGCGTGGTCGTGGTCGACGTCGACGAGCACCGGCGTCAACGCACCAGGCACCCGCACCGGCCCGGAGGTGTCGAACGGCAGCCCGGTCCAGCGCCGCCAGTCCGCGAGCGTCCCGGTCACCGTCATCGACCGGGGCGCGACCCGCTCGATCACCCCGCCCGCCCGCACGTGCACCCGCAGCCACGGATCCTCCGGCAGGCCGTCGGGGCGGCGCCGGGCCGCGTACTCGGTCATCGGCACGTCCGGGGCGGCGGCCTTGCCGTTCGGGCGCACCGGCGCCACCAGCGTGTCGAACCCGGCGCGGGCCACCGCGGCGCGCATGGCGTCTAGCATCAGCCCGGACACCCCGCCGCCGCGCCGGTCCGGGCGCACGCAGATCTCCAGCGCGGACACCAGGTTGGGGGTGGACCCGGTGAGCCGGCCGAGCGTGGCCCGCTGGATCACCCGGTCCCAGCCGCCGTCGGGCAGCTCGTCCTCCGTCCAGCGCAACGGCGCCGCGTAGCCCCGGGCGACGGCCCGGCCCGGCTCGGCCGGGTCGACGGCGGCGAAGACGAACTCGGGGTACGTCTCGTGCGCGACGCCGTAGTAGAGCGCGCCCATCGGATCCCAGAGCATGAACGGCGGCCAGGCGCCGTCGAAGTCGGTGTCGAGCAGCGGCGCCAGGTCGGGCCGCTGCGCCAGGGTCACGATCTCCAGAGTCACGCCGGGCAGGTTAGGGCCGCGCGGCCCGGACCGCACGCCGATTACCGCCGCGCCGCTGGTTAGGCTGCCGGCATGGCAGATCCGTTCCGGGTGCGCGTCACCGTGCGCGGCTACGAACTCGACACGCAGGGGCACCTCAACCAGGCGGTCTACCTCCAGTACGCCGAGCACGCCCGTTGGGAGTGCCTGCGCGCCTCCGGCATCGGCCAGGACCGGCTGATCGCCGGCGGCGTCGGGCCGGTCGCGCTGGAGGTGACCGTGCGTTACCTGCGGGAGCTGCGCGGCGGCGACGAGGTCGACGTGACCTGCGAGTTCCACTGGGGCGAGGGCAAGACGTTCCGGATCGGCCAGGAGTTCACCCGCGCGGACGGCACCCCGGTCGCCTCGGTGTCCGGCGTCGGCGGCCTGCTCGACCTCGCCGAACGGCGGCTGGTGCCCGACCCGCGCGAGCGGTTCCGGGCGCTGGCCACCGACCCCGCGCCGATGAGCCTGTAGCGCCCGGTCAGCCCGCCGCGCGCAGGTGGGCGAGCACTGCCAGCACCCGCCGGTTGGTGTCCTCGTCCGGCGGCAGGCCGAGCTTGGCCAGGATGTTGCCCACGTGCTTGCCGATCGCCGCCTCGGTCACGTGCAGCCGCGCCGCGATCGCGCTGTTGGAGTGGCCCTCGGCGACCAGGCCCAGCACCTCCCGCTCACGGGGGGACAGCGCGCCGAGCGGGTCGCGCGGGCGGCGCAGCAGGTGCCGCACCACGTCCGGGTCGACGGCGGTGCCGCCGGCCGCCACCCGGCGCAGCGTCGCGGCGAACTCCTCGACGTCCGCCACCCGGTCCTTGAGCAGGTAGCCGACCCGGTTGCCGTCGCCGCTGTCGAGCAGCGCGGCGGCGTACCCGCTCTGCACGTGCTGGCTGAGCACCACCACGGCGAGGTCCGGGCGTTCGGCGCGCAGCGCGACCGCCGCCCGCAGGCCGTCGTCGCGGTGCTGCGGCGGCATCCGGATGTCGGTCACCAGCAGGTCGGGCCGGTGGGTGCGGACCGCGTCGAGCAGGTCCGGGGCGGAGCCGACGGCGGCGTCCACAGCGAAACCGAACCGGGTCAGCAGGCCCACCAGACCCTCCCGGAGCAGCACCTCGTCCTCGGCCAGGACGACCCGGATCACGGACGGCACGGCAGCTCCACCCGCACGAGGGTAGGCCCACCGGGCGGGCTGGACAGCAGCAGCCGCCCGTCCACCGCCGCCACCCGGTCCGCGAGCCCGGTCAGGCCGGTGCCGCGCGCCGGGTCGGCGCCGCCCCGGCCGTCGTCGCGCACCTCCACCACCAGCAGTCGTTCGTCGCGGATCAGGCGCACCTGCGCCCGGGTCGCCCCGGAGTGCCGGGCCACGTTGCCGAGCGTCTCCGAGACCACGTACCAGGCGGTGGTCTGCACCAGGTCCGGCACCGGGCGGGTCAGGTCGGCGTGCACGGTGACCGGGACGACCGACCGGGCGGCCAGATCACCGACGGCGGCGGCCAGGCCGAGTTCGGTGAGCTGCTGCGGGCGGATGCCCTGGACGATCCCGCGCAACGTCACCATCAGCTCCTTGGCCTGCTCGTGCGCCGCCGCGAGCGGCTTCGCCGCCGGGGAGTCGTCCGGCACGTCGAGGCGGGCCAGCCCGAGCTGAAGGGTGAGGCTGGTCAGGCGCGGCTGCACGCCGTCGTGCACGTCCCGCTCGACGCGGCGGCGCTCGGCCTCGTAGGCGCTCACCAGGCGGGCCCGGGACCGGGTCACCTCGCGCAGCGCCGTCCCGCCGGGCGCGTCGTCGAGCAGCAGGCGGGCCACCGCCGCCTGGGCCGCGACGAGCAGCCCGGCCAGGTAGACCAGCGCGGGGACCGCCAGCAGACCGGCGACCGCGTACGGCACCGCCTCGGCGGGGGAGTCGACAGTGGCCCAGATCAGCACGATGCGGTCCTCGCCGCCGGCCAGCCACGGACCGGCCACCAGCGCCACGTCCAGCAGCACGAGCAGACCGAACATCCCGTACACCAGCGGCACCGCCACACCCAGCACCGCCAGGTACGCGCCCTCCCGCCATCCGGCCGCGGTGGTGAAGCGGGCGACGAGTCCCCGCCACCTCGGTGCGGTCACCGGGCGGTCGTCGACCAGGCCGAGACGCCACCGCTCGACCGCCGCCACCGGCGCGCCGGCCAGCGGGGCGAACGCCACCACCGTCAGCGCCAGCACGGCCAGCACCGCCAGCGCCGTGGCGTCGACCGGGCGGCCCCGCCGCAGCGCGCCGGCCACCAGCAGCAGCGGCGCGGCGACCAGCACCGCGCCGAGCGCCGCCGCGCCGGCCAGGGGCAGGGTCGTGACGGCGTACGCCAGGGCCCGCCACGGCCACGCGGACAGCAGGTAGCGGCGGCGGCGCAACGCTGCCGCCAGCCCGTGATCAACGGTCATGCCGTGACGCTAGCCAGACCCCGCCGCCCTTCCCAGCCATCCAGGCCCCATCCGCGGGTAGGTCTGGCCCTACCTCGAACCGGCCCGCCACGCCCCGTGCGCCGGGGCGCCCCGAGACGGTGCACTCGTCGGGTGAGAAACCGTCTCGCGGGCGCCTGCTGGCTGCTCGCTGCCGTGTCGTTCCTGGCCGCCAACGTCCTCGTCGGCCTGGCCTGGGACCAGCCCCGGTTCAGCTGGGCCGAGCACAACATCAGCGACCTCGGCAACGTGACCTGCGGCGTGTGGGACACCAGCCGGCCGCGTCCGGTCTGCTCACCGTGGCACGCGGGCATGAACGCCGTGTTCCGTCGCCGCCGGGCTGCCGCTCGCGGTCGGCGCGCTGCTCGCGCGCCGGGCGCTGCGCCCGGGCCGCGCCGCGACCGTCACCGTGGCGTCGGCAGTGGCCGCCGGGTCCGGGTACGTGCTGGCCGGTCTCTACCCGGCCGACGTGGACGAGAACCTGCACGTGCTCGGCGCGCTGCTGGTCTTCGCGCTCGGCAACGCGGCGCTGCTGGCCGCCGCGCTCGGCCGGTCGCCGCTGCTGCGTGAGCTGCGGACCGTCAGCGCGGTCCTGGGTCTGCTCGGGCTGGCCGGCACCGTGCTGTTCCTGGCCCGGGTGGACGCCGGCATCGGCGTGGGCGGCATGGAGCGTGTCGCCGTGTTCCCGCTGTTCGTCTGGGTGACGACGGCCGGGCTGCGGCTGCTCGGGTTCCGTCGGTCCCGGCCCCTATCCTGACCGGATGGAGCTGGCGTTCAGCGGCGAGGTGTGGTTCTGGCGCGGCCCGGCGCCGTACCACTTCGTCACGGTGCCCGACGAGCAGAGCGCGGCGATCGAGGCCGCCTCGGCGTCGGTCACGTACGGCTGGGGCATGATCCCGGTGACGGTCCGCATCGGCGGCACCGACTGGCGGACGTCGCTGTGGCCCAAGGACGGCCGGTACGTGGTGCCGCTGCGGGTCGCGGCGCGCCGGGCCGAGGGCATCGAGCTGGGTGACCGGGTCGACGTGCGGCTGACGGTGGACGTGTGAACGGGCCCGAGCTGGCCGAGGCGGTCCGGCTGCTCGCCGCCGCGCGGCGGCCGGTGGTGTTCACCGGTGCCGGCATGTCGGCGGAGAGCGGCGTGCCGACGTTCCGGGACGCCCAGACCGGGCTGTGGCAACGCTACGACCCGCAGGAGCTGGCGACCCCGGCCGCGTTCCGCGCCGACCCGGCGCTGGTCTGGGGCTGGTACGAGACACGCCGGCGCGGGGTGCTCCGGGCGCTACCGAATCCGGGGCACCGGGCGGTGGCGGCGATCGCGGCCCGGCGGCCGGAGACCGTGGTGATCACGCAGAACGTCGACGACCTGCACGAGCGCGGCGGCGTGCCCGCCCCGGTACGCCTGCACGGCAGCCTGTTCGCGCCCCGCTGCTCGGCCTGCGCCCGGCCCGCGCCGCTGCCGTCGGACCTGCCGCCGTCCGCCGATCCGCCGGAGCCGCACGACGGGGCGGAACCGCACGGCGGGGCGGAACCGCATGCGCCGGAGGCGCACGACGGACCGCTGGACCCGCCCGCGTGCGCCGACTGCGGCGCGCCGGTGCGGCCCGGGGTGGTGTGGTTCGGCGAGGCGCTGCCGTCGGCCGCGCTCGACGCGGCGGTCGAGGCGGCCTCCGGTTGCGACCTGCTGCTGACGGTGGGCACCTCCGCGCTCGTGCACCCGGCCGCCGAGATCCCGCTCGTGGCGGCCCGTCTCGGCGCGCCGGTGGTGCAGGTGAACCCGGTACCGACGCCGCTGGACGCGATCTGCGCGGTGAACCTGCGCGGCCCGGCCGGCGAGGTGCTGCCCGCGCTGGTCCGCGCCGCCTGGCCGGACGACGCGGTCGGCTGAACTGACCGCAGGCCGAGCCCGGCGTGATCCCGGGAATCGCCCGATCGCCCGCCCTGCGCCGCCTACCGTCGGCGCAGGAGGTGGACCGGCGGAGGGCGGCGGGCGTGGGACGCGAACGGGTGCGACGACGGCCGCGCGCGCCCCGGCCGGGGCCGGACGAGCGCCGGGTCACGCCCTTCGAGATCTTCTTCGATCTGGTCTTCGTCTTCGCGCTCACCCGGATCATGGCGCTGATCGAGCCGCACCCGACCCCGGCCGGGATGGCCAAGGGCCTGCTCCTGCTCGTGCTGCTCTGGGTGGCGTGGCTGTCGTACACCTGGTTGGGCAACCACACGCCCGCCGACGTCGGGGTGGTGCGCGGCGGGTTCCTGGTCGCGATGGCCGCGTTGTTCCTGGCCGCGCTCGCCATGCCGCAGGCGTGGACGCCGGGCCCGGGGCTGGACGGTCCGTTGATCGTCGTGCTGGCCTACGTGGTGCTGCGCGCGGTGCACCTGACGCTGTTCCACTGGGCCGCGGCGGGTGACCCGGAACTGCGCGCCGGGATCCGGTTCTTCGCGTGCGTCAACGCCGTCGGCTGGGTGCCGCTGCTGCTCGGCGCGCTGCTGGACGGTGCCGCGCACGCGGCGCTGTGGGTGCTGGGCTTCGCCGTCGAGGTGGCCGGGCAGCGGCTGTCGTACGCCCGCCGGGGCGCCTGGCCGCTGCGCAGCCCGACGCACTTCGCCGAGCGGTACGGCCTGGTGCTGATCATCTCGCTGGGGAGTCGGTGGTGGCCGCGGGAGTGGGCGCGGCCTCGGCGGTCACCGAGCCGTCGGTCCTCGCCGTGGCGCTCGTCGGTTTCGTGGTGACCGTCTGCCTCTGGTGGCTCTACTTCCGCAGCACGTCCCCGGAGGCGGCCCGGGCGCTCGCCGCCGCACCGGCGGCGCGGCGGGACCGGATGGCCGCGGACGCCTACAGCCAGACCCATCTGCTGCTCGTCGCCGGCGTCATCTACCTGGCGCTCGGCATCGAGCAGGTGCTGGAGCACATCGCCGACCCGGAGGCCGGGCCCCGGCTGAACCGCTCGGCCGCGGTGGCGCTGTTCGGTGGCGCGGCCGTCTACCTGGCCGGACGGCTGCTGTTCCGGCGGCTGACCGGTCAGCCGGTGGGAGCGGCCCGGCTGGCCGTCGCCGGTGCGGCGTT
Source organism: Micromonospora chalcea (assembly GCF_002926165.1). Classification (GTDB taxonomy): domain Bacteria; phylum Actinomycetota; class Actinomycetes; order Mycobacteriales; family Micromonosporaceae; genus Micromonospora; species Micromonospora chalcea. Next base: position 44,252 of record NZ_MAGP01000115.1, read on the forward strand.
GCCGCTGGCCGCGCTCGGGACGGCGCTGCCGCCGCCGCTGGCGCTGGCGGCGCTGGCCGGGCTGTTGCTGGTCGCGATCGCCGTCGATCGGCGCGGTGAGCCGTCCGCCGCCGGGCGGTCGGCGAATCAGCCGGTAGGCCGGGTCGCCGGGGGCGGAGGGTGAGCCTCACGCGTCGCGCGGCGCCCGCTTCGGGAAGACGGTGTACGCGACCGGCCAGAACACCAGCCAGCCCGCCATCACCACGGTGAGCCGGCCGGCCCACGCCCACAGTTCGGCGGTGCGCTCGCCGTCGCCGACCAGGGCGATGCCGCCGAGCAGCACGGCGCAGGCGACCGCCCAGCCGATCATGCCCTTGCCCCACTCGCGCCACTCGTGCCGGGCCCGCGCCATCCCGTACTTCGGGGCCCGGCGCGGGGGAGGGCCGCCGGCGAACCGGTGCGCGAACCGCTCGTCGGCCCAGCGCACCATGCTGTGCCCGAACGCCACCGAGAACCCGAGGTACGCGGCGGCGAGGCCGTGGGCGAACGTGGCTGTCGCGCCCCGGCGCAGGTCGATCATCGTGGCGGCCAGCAGCACGAGATCGACGACGGGCACGGCGATCAGCAGCGCCGCGCCGAGGCGGGGCCGGCGCAGCGGGTACCGGGCGATCAGCCCGGCGAGCAGCACCACCCAGAACGCCACCTCGCATCCGACGATCACTGCCACGAGCATGCGGCCTCCTTTTTTAGTACGCTGTGCGATAACCGTAGCAGCGTTCGTCGACCAGGTTCCGGAGGGCCCGTGCCCAAGATCGTCGACCACGACGCGCGCCGTGCCGAGCTGGCGCGGGCGATGTGGCGGGTCGTCTACCGCGACGGCGTCGGCGCCGCCACCGTGCGCAGCATCGCGGCCGAGGCGGGCTGGTCACCGAGCGCGCTGCGGCACTACTTCGCGACCCAGACCGAACTGCTGGTGTTCGCCATGGAGCACGTGCAGGCCGAGGCGGCCGAGCGGATCGCCGCCGACGACCGGACCGGCAGCCCCCGCGAGGTCGCCCAGCGGGTGCTGGAACACCTGCTGCCGCTGGACCGGCAGCGCGTCCGCGAGGCCGAGGTGTGGCTGCTGCTCGCCGCGCGCGCCCAGACCGACCCGGCCGCGCGAGCCCGGATGGCCGAGGCGGACGACGGCATCCGCCGCGCCGCCGAGTTCGCCGTCTGCCTCCTCACCGGGGAACCGGCCCCCGACCCGGACGTCGCCGCCGGGCTGCACGCCCTGCTCGACGGGCTCGCGCTGCACGCGCTGCTGCACCCCGAGCGGATGCCACCCGCGCGCGCCCGGGCGCTGCTCGGCGCGCACCTGGACACGCTCGCCGCGTCCTGACCGCCCTGGCCGCGTCCTGAGCGACTCAGTCGCCCGGACGCCGGCCCATCGCCGCGCCCAGCTCGGCGCGGCTGGCGATGCCCAGCTTGCGGTAGACCCGGGCCAGGTTCGCCTCGACCGTCTTCGGGCTGATGTAGAGCGCGTCGGCGATGAGCCGGTTCGTCTGCCCCCGGGCGGCGAGCCGGGCGACCCGCTCCTCCGTCGCGGTGAGGGCCGTCGGGGCCGGGGTGCGGGCGCCGATGCGGCCCAGCTCCGCCCGTGCCCGGTCGGCGAACGCGGACGCGCCGAGCGCGTCGAACTCGGCCACCGCCGCGTCGAGCGCCGCCCGCGCCTCCCGCCGCCGCCGCACCCGCCGGTACGCCCGCCCGGCCGCGAGCAGGCAGCGGGCCCGGTCCAGCGGCAGCACCGCCTCCGGCACCGTGGCCCGGGCCTGCGTCAGCGCGTCCAGCGCCTCGCCCGGGTCCGCGCCCGTCGCGCCGGCCAGCAGCACCCGGCTGCGGGCCAGCCCGAGCGTCGTCCACGGCCGCGGCAGCCGCGCGTGCCGCCGGGCCAGCCGGTCCAGCGCCGCGTGCGCAGTGTCCAGGTCACCGGCGCCCACGCACGCCTCGATCCAGTCCGGCTCGAACCGCTGCCCCAGCGGCTCGACGATGCCCGAACCGTCCAGGTCGGCCGCGAGCGAGCCGTACGCCGCCGCGGCCGTGACCCACTCGCCCGAGGCGAGCGCCACCAGCCCGGTGAGCTGGTGGTGCAGCCGGCGGCTCCACGCGTCGCCGAGGTCGTCGTCGCGACGTAGCCCGGCGGCGGTGGCACCCGCCCGCGCCAGCCGGCCCCGGTGCGCGTCGAGCATGCCGGCCAGCCAGCTCTCGCCCACCAGGCCGGTGCCGAGCTGCTCACCCAGGTCACGGGCGTCGGCGATGTGTGTACCGGCCTCGGCGAACCGCCCGGCGAGCAGTTCCGTCTCGCCGAGGTGGGTGAGCGCCTCGTGCCGCAGCGGGTCGTCCCCGCGCGCCACCGCCCGGTCCAGCATCAGGTGCAGCCGGGCCCGGGCCCGGTCGTGGTCGTCCACGGCCTTCCACCAGATCGCCGGCACCGAGCCGGCCAGGTAGGACGGTTCGCCGGCCTCCAACGCCAGCGCCCGGTCGAGCAGGCCGGTCGGCGCCTCGCCACCGGCGCGTACCTCGTGGAAGAAAAACAGCAGCAGCGCGGCGGTGAACAGCGGGCGGTGGTCGTCGCGGTCGGAGAGCCGGGCGATCGCCGCCCGCGCGTGCGCCCGCGCGGCCTCCGGCTGGTCGTGGAACATCGTCAGGTGCGTGTGGATCCGCCCGGCCAGGTCCCCGCCGTCGCCGGCCGCGGCGAGCGCCTGCTCGGCCACGCGCACGGCGGTGACCAGGTCGTCGGCGCACCAGGCGACGAGGGCGCGCAACAGCAGCGCCTCACCCCGCTCGGCGCCGGTCAGCTCCTCGGCCGCGGCCTCGGCGGCCCGGCCGGCCGCCGCGTAGTCCCCGCTGTCGATGCGGCACTGCACCGCGTCGAGGCGACGCCGGTTGCGGTCGGCGGTGGCGGCCTGCGGGGTCAGCTCGGCCGCCCGGGCGTACCAGTCGGCGGCGAGCGCGGGCGCGCCGCGTATGCGCTGCCGGGCCGCGGCGGCGGCCAGGTCGGCGGCGACGTCCGCGTCCGGCGCGACAGCGCACCGGGCCAGTTGCCGGGCCCGCTCGTCGGGGTCGGCGACCGCGCGGGCGAGCACCGCGTGCAGGCGCCTCCGGGCTCCCGGCGGGATGCTCTCCCGGACCGCCGCGGCGTACCGGGGGTGGGCGAAGCTGATCCGGCTCGGCGTGACCACGACCAGCCCGGCGTCCTCCGCCGCGTCCAGCGCGCCGGGCGGCATGCCCGCCGCCGTCAGGTCCCGCATGTCCGGCACGGTCAGCAGCGCGGCCAGCCGGACCGCCTCCCGGCTCGGGCCGGGCAGCGCCCGCAGCGTCTCGGCGAGCAGCCGGCGCAGCGACGACGGTACGGGCAGGTCCTCGTCGTGCGCGGGTGGGCGGGGCAGCCGCAGCACCGCCCGGGCCAGTTCGACGGCGAGCAGCGGGTTGCCGTCGGCGTCGCGTGCCAGCCGCTCGACCAGCGGGCGGCTGAGCGTGCCGCCGAGGCGGGCCTGAAGGATGCGGTGCAGGTCGGGCGCGGGCAGCGGCGGTACGTCGGCGCGCAGCAGCGGGTGCCGGCCGGTCGGGTCGTCGTCCAGCCCGAGCGGCACCGGCGTCGCCGGGGTCTCGCCGGTGCGGTGGGTGGCCAGGACTGCGGGCCACCGGGACAGCCGGCGCAGCGCGAACCGCAGCGCCCGGGCGCTCGGCAGGTCCAGCCACTGCGGGTCGTCGACGGCGAGCAGGAGCCGGGGCGCGTCCGTGACCGCCGCGTCGAGCAGGGTGCGGGTGGCGGCGCCCACGGCCCGTTCGTCGACCGCCGCGCCGTCGTGCTCGCCGGTCAGGAGCACCATGTCGGCCGCCGCGCGTTGCGGCGCCGGCAGCCCCGGTAGCGCGTCGGCCAGCGGGCGCAGCACGTCCGCCAGCGCCGCGTACGGCAAGGCGCTCTCGGCCTCGGTGGGCGCGGCGGACAGCACCCGCCAGCCGGTGCGCCGGGCGTGGTCGAGCACTGCTCGCCACAGCGTCGTCTTGCCGATGCCGCTGGGACCGTCGAGGAGCACCGGAGTGCCCGCCGCCAGGGCGCGCCACACCCGCTCGACGACCGCGTCGCGGCCGACCAGTGCGGCGTCCATGGCGGGATGGTGGCACAGCCGCGCCCCCGAACCCAGCGTCGGCGCGGCCTAGCCCGGAACCTGTCCGCATATCGAGACGGGCGGGATCACCTCCTGGTTGCGGTAGACGTCGGCGCTCCAACTCGGCCCGCTGGTCGCCGCGATCGGCGGGATCCGGGGCGCCCGGGACGGGCTGAGCAGGCTGAGGAACTTGTTGATCACTTGGACGACGGGTTCCAGGATGCGGTAGCCGATGCCGAACCTCGCCCGTACGCCGAGGCCGACGCCCCGGCACACCGCGTACGGGGCGCCGAGCGCGGACCCGATCGTGGCCCCGTACGAGGTGACCAGCTCGAACCAGATGCCGGCGGTGAACAGGAACGCGCTGATCCCCATGGTGAACCGCACGCCGTGCCGCACGACCAGCCCCATCACGCCGACCGGCACGCCGGTGAGCGAGTCGAGCAGGCTCACCCGGCGCGCGAAGCCCTCCGTCACGCGCGACCCCACCTGGCCGTTCGCGTAGCCGAACCCGAGCTTGCCGGCCAGGGCGTACTCGCCGGAGCCGCGGAACGTGCCCAGTTTCGCGCCGAACGCGGTGGCCACCTCCAGCGTCTGGCTCACCGTGAACGACAGCGGCAGGCCGGCGACCAGTCCGATCGGGAACGCGATGTCGACCGGGACCGGGAACGTCTTGCGGTGGTTCTGCCCGCCGTCGACGCCGGCGGTGAAGTCCACCTTGATGCCGAAGCCGCCGCCGATCTCCAGTTCGGCCCGGGTCACCTTGCCCGCGCCGATGGCCAGATGGAACGACGCGGCCGGGCGGCCGACAGTCAGGGTGACGGTGCCGGCGAGCCGGACGCCGCCGTCGTCGTACGTGAAGTGCGTGCCGACGCCACCGGCGCAGCAGAACGTCCGTACCCGGTAGCCGTGGGCGCTCGCGGCGGCCTGCCCGCCCGGCGCGGGCGGCGGCTGCGCGGGCGCGACGGCGAGCGGCCGGGATCGGCCGAGCGTGCCGCCGGCCGCCGCGGCGTCCCGGGTCCACGACGGCTCACCGGCCACGTAGACGGTCGGCTGGTCGAGGGTGACGTCGTCCCCGCCGAACGTGCCGTCGCGGATCACCTCGGTGAGTGTGACCGGGCCTATCGTGACGACCAGGTCGCCGCCTTCCTCGACCAGGTCGAGCACCCGGCCCACGCCGCGTCCGGTGAGGAACATGACCCGGCCGGGCGCGAGCCGGTCGGCGTCGCGCGCGCCGGGGTCGAGCCGCCAGGTCAGCCCGTCCGGGCTCACCGACCGCACGGTGCGGCTGCCGCCGCCGACCAGCACCACGTCCGGTTGCAGCGTGACGTCCTTCCCGGGCGCCGGCGCCTGCCCGTACCGGGGCTGCCCGTCGTCGGCCGCGTCGGCCGGGCCGGGCGTGGGGCCGCCGCAGCCGGTCACCGCCAGCAGCGCCGCCACGCCGGCCGCGAGCAGCCGACGGCCGCGCACCGGCCGCCTCACATCCGGCCGGCGACGGTACGGGCGAGCCGTTCCAGCGGCGCCCGGTTCTCCTGCGGGTCGTTGAGCCGCACCAGCCGCACCGCGACCCACAGGTCGCCCTTGCGCAGGAAGAACGCCTCCGCGGTGAGCAGAGCCTCGTCGGCAGTGCCGGCCAGCTCACGGATCTCGTGCTCGAGTTGCCGCTCGATGTCGAGGTACTTCTTGGCGCCGTCGCCCACGAACACCTCGACCTGGGCGGTCGGCCCGCTCGTCGGCCCCGTGTAGGTGCAGGACTGCCCCGCGGCGACCGGCTCGTCGAGGGGCGTGCCGGCGAGACGTTCGGCGTCGGCCTTGGACACCAGCGCGCAGGCGTCCGGCCCGGCGGCGTCGTCCACCGGTTCGGCGCTCGGCTCGGCCGGCGCCTCCCCGGTCGGGTCCGCGACCGGCGAGCCCGCGCCGGGCGCGGCGGCACCGGCGGCCGGCGGTTCGTCGCCGCCGCAACCGGCCGGCGCGGTGAACAATGTCGCGGTCAACGCGAGCGCGATCAGTCGACGGGTTCGCATGCCGGCCCCCGCTCAGGCCGGGATCGCGTCGAGCGTGCGGCGCAGGATCTGCTCGTTGCCGGCGGTGCCGCCGCCGAAGCTGCTGATCGTCACCGTGTACGTGCCCTTGCCGTCGATCAGCACCGCCTCGCCGCGCACGTCCTTGACCGCGAGGTAACCCCGCTCGCCCCGGTCCAGGTCGACGACCTTCTCGTACTGCTGGCCGGCCTGCTCGTGCTGGTAGTCGTAGGTGGCCTTGCCGGCGGTGGCCGAGGCCGTGGTGACCGCCAGCTGGGCGATGCCGTCGCCGAACGAGCAGTTGCCCTCGTCGCGCAGCTTCCGGTCGACCAGTTCGGAGACCTGGGCGGCGGTGAACGGGCACGGCGGTCGCACGTCGTCCACCGCGCCCGCGTCGGTGTCGCCGCCGTCCTCGCCCGCCACGGTGTCGGCCGCGCCTCCGTCGAGCACGTCGCCGCCGGAGTCGCACCCGGCCGGCGCGAGCAGGGCGAGCAGCACCAGGGGCAGCGCCAGGCGGGCGCGGTGGAGACGGGCGGTCCGGGCCGGTGTGAGCGCGTCAGTTGCCATGCCTGCGACGCTAGGCGCGACGTCACCGCCGGTAATCGGGGGTTTCCCTATGCGGTGACCTTGGCGGCAGGCTCGCGCGCCCCGGTAGGCGGCGTGTCCGGGCCGCCGCGCCACCCCACCCGGACGGCGAGCCGATCCAGGTAGCCGACCATGAGCGCGACGAACAACACCACGAACAGGATCAGCATGGGCAGCGGCAGGACCAGGCCCAGCGGAAGCTCGACCCCGGCGCCGAAGGCGCGGCCGGCGATCATCTGCACCAGCGCGGGAGCGGTGAGGCTGTCCGGGCCCCGGCCCACGAGCATCGACCACAACGGCGACTGGGCGTGTGCCAGCCAGGTCGGCAACGCGGTCACGGCCAGCATCGGCAGCGCCGGCAGCAGCAGCGTACGGCCGGCGCCGCCGCCGGAACGCCACCGCTCGTGCTGGCCCCGGAACAGCAGCGTGAACGCGAACAGCGCGGGCACCGACAGCCAGGTCGGCGGCACCAGGCCGAGGAACAGGCCCAGCTGTTCGCGCTCCATCGTGCGTTCGAAATTGGCGATGGCCAGCGGGCCGGCGCCGACGAACAACCACGGCGCGAACGGCACCAGCAGCAGCTCGCTCCAGCGCCCCAGCGGGCGCAGCGCGCCGATCCCGAACCCGGCCAGCGCCGCGACCGTCACCGCGACGAGTGTGGACAGCAGCGGCGGCACCCAGGTGTTGGCGAACAGGTTCGCCGTCTCGACCCCCTTGGGCAGGGGCCCGGTGTCGGCGGAGAAGTTCCGCAGCCACGGCAGCGACGCCCAGACGGTCACGCCGAGGACGACGACGAGCGCGACAGCGGTCAGCCCGACGAGCAGCGGCCGGCGGCCGGTGAAGGATTCCGCCTCCCGGACGGCCGGGCCGTCCCGCCAGCCGTCGAACTCGATGCGCAGCCGGGTGGCCAGGATGAGCGCCACCGCGGCCATCCCGAGCAGCCCGAGCAGCACCAGCAGCAGCGTCGACGTGGCGGACCCGACACCGAAGCGCATCGTCCGGAAGGTGGTCTGCACGGCGGTGAACACCGGCGTCGCAGTGGATTCGCCGCGCGGCCCGCCGCCGGTCAGGATCACCGGGGCGGTGTAGGTCTGCAGGGCGGCGGCGAGGACGCCCAGGCCGAGCAGCCCGCCGACAGTCAGCATGGCGGGCGCGGGCCGCTGGTCGGGGTCGCGGCGGCGCAGGGCGCTCAGGTACAGCGTCGCGGCCACCGCGACGACCAGCCCGAACGTCACCTGTGCCAGCGCCGAGACGAGGAACGTCCGGGGGGACTGCAGATCCTGGGTGAGGGTGCCGTCCTCGATGCCCTCGGCGCGCCGGCCGAGGTACACCGCGACCGGCGCGAACGCGGCGAGCGGCAGCGCCAGCACGCCCCGGGTGACCAGGCGGGCGACCCGGCCGGCCCGGTCGGCGAGGACGGCGAGCAGCGGCGCGGCGAGCAGCGCCACCGCCAGCGGGATCAGGGCGAGCAGCACCGCGAACCCGACCTGCCCGGCGAAGCCGGAGGTGAGGGCGGCCTCGTAGTTCGCCGTACCGGCCGACTCGCCCGAGCCGCGCGGCCCGTCACCCTGGAAGCTGCGGGCCACTGTAGACAGGGTGGGCAGGACGTACGACCAGACCCAGGCGATCACGGCCGGGACGATCAGCGCCAGCCCGATCAGGGTCTGCGCCGGGCGGTTCGGCTGGGTGTGCTGGGGCGCTGGCGCCTGCGGTGTTGCCGGCTGATTCATCGGGACATCCACCCTCGAAGATCGACGATCACGGCCGTCGCGACGGTAACCGATGCCGTCCACGTCGGCAGCGCGACCGGACCGCTGCCGGGCGGGCGGCTACTGTCGCAACCGTGCGGAGCAAGCAGGAGCTGACCACGGCGATCCGGGGACGACGGCGGGCGGCGCTGGTGGTCAACGCCCACTCCCGCCGTGGCCGGCGGCTCTACGACACCGTCCACGGCCGCCTGCGCGCGGCCGGGTTCACGCTGCTCGGCGCGTACCAGGCCGACCGGCCCGGCGAACTGGACCGGGTGCTCGCCGAGGCCGCCGACCTGGGCCCGGACCTGCTGGTCACCGTCGGCGGCGACGGCACCGTCGGCGCGGCCGCCCGGCTGCTCGCCCACCGGGACGTCGCGCTGGGTCTGCTGCCGCTGGGCACCACCAACAACTTCGCCCGCACCGTCGGCGTGCCGCTCGACCTGGACGCCGCGATCGCGGTGCTCACCGACGGCAAGGTGATCGACGTCGACCTGGGCCTGATCGGCGACACCCGGTTCACCAACCACGTCGGGATCGGGCTGTCCGCCGACATCATGCAGGCCGCGCCGCCGGGGCTGAAGCGGGCCGCCGGGCGGCTCGCGTACCCGATGACCGGGCTGGGTCTGCTGGCCCGGCACCGGCCGCTGCGCGTGACGGTCCGCGCCGAGGGACGCGAGCACACGTTCACCACCCATCAGGTGTACGTGGCAAACGGCGGTTTCCACGCCGGCCGCCCGATCACCGCCGACGCCACCGCCGACGACCGGCTGCTGGTCGCGTACCCGGTGGGTGGGCCGACCCGGCGCGGGCTGCTGCGCGAGACGGCGCGCAACGCGCCGGCCGGCCACCGCCGCACGCTCGGCGACGAGCCGTTCCTGGCGGTACGCCAGCTGTGGCTGGACACCGACCGGCCGGCCCGTATCGAGGTCGACGGCGAGCCGTACGGGCAGACCCCGGTCCGGATCGGTCTGGACCCGAACGCGCTGCGGCTGATGGCCCGGGCGGACAGCCCGGACCACTGAGCCGGTCAGGCCCAGTGCTCCTCGTCGGGCAGCGGGATCTCCGTGTTCTGCTCCACCGCGTCGGCGGCGGTCAGATCGTCGCGTACCGACTCGCCCAGGCCGGCCCGGTCGCTCAGCGGGCGCAGCACGCCCTGCTCGGCCAGGTCCGCCTCGCTCGCCTCGGGCACCGCCCTGTCGACCGTGTCGGGTGGCCCGACGAGCGTCTCGTCCTGCCGCTGTTCCTGCGCGTCGGCCTCGGGCGGGCGGCGCAGCGCGTCCTCGCTCACGCCGTGCGCCGTACGTACGGGGCGCTCCGGTCGGCCACGTCGCCGTACTCGGCGGGAAGCTGCGTGACGACCTGGGTGTACGCGGCCGGGTCGACGGCGTCGCGCAGCACGTCGAACACCGCCGTGATGCCGTCGCGGGCGGCGTCCACGTCCACGTCGGCGCGTCCGCTGACCCGCTCCACGAACACGTCGAGCCCGAACGGCTCGGCCGCCTCGGCCGGGCCGAACGCGTAGGCCCGCAGCGCCTCGGGCAGCTGGTCGGCAAGGTCGCGGGCCTCCCCGCCGTCGATCCGCTCGGCCAGCGTCGTCAACGTCGCCCGGGTGATCGCCGTGGCCTGCTCCGCGGACGCGCCGCACCGCCGGGCCACCGCGCCGATGAACTGATCCTGGTCCATCTCGCCGCCTTCCTCCGCTGGGATTGCCGGATTCCCACGCTGGACGTCGGCAAACGGGTCGCGAGCCCGAGGCGCCGGCGCCGCCGGGCCGGGGGTAGCGTGCAGCCCGGAACCCGCAGCAAGGAGGCCCCGACAGTGCAGCCGACGACCGTGGACGTGCCCACCCCCGACGGAACGGCGGACGCCTACCTGGCGCGGCCGGACTCCGGTGGCCCCTTCCCGCCCGTCCTGCTGTTCATGGACGCCTTCGGGCTGCGGCCCCGGGTGGCGGAGATGGCCGCGACGATCGCCGAGCGCGGATACGTCGTGCTGGCGCCCAACCTGTTCCACCGCGCCGGACGCGCCCCGCTGATCGACCTCGGCGCGCTCGCCGACGACAGCCGCCGCGGCGCCCTGTTCGAGAGCATCGGGCCGATGATGGCCGCGCTGACGCCGGAGACGGTGGCCCGGGACACCGCCGCCTACCTGGACTTCCTCGCCGCCCAGCCGGACGTCGCGCCGGGTCCGGCGGCGATCACCGGGTACTGCATGGGCGGCATGAACGCGCTGCGCGCGATCGAGGCGCTGCCGGACCGGATCGCCGCGGCGGCCGCGTTCCACGCCGGGCGGGTCGTCACCGACGCGCCGGACAGCCCGCACCTGGGCCTCGGCGCGGTGACCGGCGAGCTCTACTTCGGGCACGCCGACGCCGACCCGTCGATGACCGCCGAGCAGATCGCCGTGCTGGAGAAGGCGCTGGACGCGGCCGGTGTCACCTACCGCTCCGAGGTCTATCCCGGCGCCCGCCACGGCTACACCCAGTCGGACACGCCGATGTACGACGAGCAGGCCACGAAGCGGCACTGGGCCGCGTTGTTCGACCTGCTCGACCGCACCTTCGGGCGCTGATCCGGGCGCCGGCCGGGCCGGGCGGACGATTCACCGGCACGGGGGCGGGTAACCGGCGACATGGCCGACCGCCCTCGCGACACCGTCCGCTCGCCCCTGGACCGGGTGGTCGAGCGGGGCGGCAGCGCCCTCGCCCGGGCCCGTGCCGAGGGCGGCATGGCCAGCCGGAACCGGATGCGCCAACTGGAGATCACCGTGGTGATCTCCGCGCAGGCCGGGCTGGCCGCGGCGCTCGCCGCGCTGCTCGCCCAGTGGCTGCTCGGCTCCGGCGGGCACGTCTTCGCCCCGGCCGCCGCGGTCGGCACCATCGCCACCGCGATCGGCCAGCGGGCCCGGCGCACGTTCGAACTGCTCATCGGCGTGGGCCTCGGCATCGTGGTCGGTGACCTGCTGCGCGCCCTGCTCGGCAGCGGCTCCTGGCAGACCGGCCTGGTGGTCACGCTCGCCATCGCCACCGCGCTGCTGGTGGCCGGGCGCGGCGGCGCGCTGGTCGGCCAGGCCGGTGGTACGGCGGTGCTGATCGCCACGCTCGCGCCGGTGCAGCCCGGCCTGGAACTGCCCCGGCTCTTCGACGCGCTGGTGGGCGGGCTGGTCGGCCTGTTCGTGGTGGCGCTGCTGCTGCCGGTCAACCCGATCCGGGTGCTGGGCAAGGCGGTGGAGCCGGTGACCGCCGGGCTCACCGCGCAACTCGACGCCGTCGCGCACGCGCTGACCCGGCGCGACGCCGACGAGGCTCAGCGCGCGTTGGAGGACCTGCGCGGACTCGAGCCGGACATCGGGCGGCTCAACGACGCGCTCAGCGGGGCCGAGGAGGTGGTGACCATCGCGCCCGTCCGCTGGCGCCGCCGGGCCCAGTTCCACAGGTACGCCGAGGCGACGCAGCACCTGGAACGGCTGGTGCTCTACGCCCGGTCGATCGCCCGGCGCTCCGCCACCGCGTTGCAGTACGACGAGCCGATCCCGCCCGCGCTGCCGGACGCGGTGGTCCGCCTCGGCGCGGCCACGCGGGAGCTGAACCGGGCCTGCCGCGGCGGCGACGACGAGGACCTGGAACGCACCCGGGAGTTGGTGCGGGAGGGCGCGGAGCTGGCCGGACGCGCGTGGTCGCAGGGGGTGCGCACCTACGGCGAAGCGATGATCAGCGACCTGCGGACCGCGCAGAGCGAGCTGCTGCGGGCCACCGGCTGCCGGGCCGAGGACGCCAACGGCAGCGTGCGCCGGGCCGCCGGCGCGGGCGAGGCCGAAGCGCGCCCGCCGATCCGGGCCCGGATGAGCCGGCCGGTCCGGCGCCGGGTGGCCGGGCGGGGCGTGCCCGGTCGGCGCCCGGACATGTTCCGCCCGCCGACCCGCGTCGGCTGAGCGCTGCCGAAGGCCACCGGGCGGCAACTGGCACCTGCCCCGGCCGGTCCGGCTCGTTAGCGTCGGCCCATGGACACCCGTCACGCCGCCCTGGTCGCGCGGTTCGCCGCGCTGACCACCGCTCACGTCGCCGACGCCTGCCTGCGCGCCGGCGTCGAGGTCCGGTGCGCTCCGGCCGCCGTACGCCCGGTGCTGCCCGGGCGGCGGCTTGCCGGGCCGGTCCGCCCGGCCCGGCACGTCGGCAGCGTGGACGTCTTCCTCGAGGCGATCGAGCGGGCCGCCGAGGGGGACGTGCTCGTCGTCGACGACGGCGGGCGCACCGACCGGGCCTGCGTCGGCGACCTGGTGGTGCTGGAGGCGCGGGCCGCCGGGCTGGCCGGCCTGGTGGTGTGGGGCGCGCACCGCGACACCGTCGACCTGGTGGCGGTCGGGCTGCCGGTGTTCAGCCTCGGCGCCACCCCGAGCGGGCCGCTGGAGCTGGACCCGCGCCCGGACGGGGCACTGGAGCACGCCCGGGTCGGGTCGTTCACCGTCGGCCCGCGGGACCTGGCCCTGGCCGACGACGACGGCGTGCTGTTCGTGCCCGCCCACCGGGCCGGGGAGCTGTTCGACCTGGCCGAGTCCATCCGGGACACCGAGCGGCGGCAGGCCGACCGGATCCGGGCCGGCGAGTCGCTGCGGTCGCAGGTCGGCTTCGCCGCCTACCTGACGGCCCGCGCGGCCGACCCGGCGCTGACGTTCCGGGCGCACCTGCGCGCCGTGGGCGGCGCGATCGAGGAGTGAGCCGCTCAGCCGCCGCGCGCCCACAGCGCCAGGCGTACCCGGTTGGGGCTGCCGGTCTTCGTCATCAGGCTGGTGATGTGCGTCTTCACCGTGGTCACGCCGATGTGCAGCCGGTCGGCGATCTCGGTGTTCGACAGTCCGTCGGCCACCAGGTCCAGCACGTCCCGCTCGCGGGCGGTCAGCTCGGCCGCGCGCCGGGGCGCGCCGGCGCGGGCGTGCACCGCGCGTTCGACCAGCCGGCGCAGGATCTCCGGGCTGAACGGGCTGTCCCCGGCGGCGGCGCGGCGGATGCCGTCCAGCAGGTCGGCCGGGGGCGCGTCCTTGAGCAGGAAGCCGCAGGCGCCGGCGGTCAGCGCCGGGTAGAGGTGGTCGTCGTCGCCGAACGTGGTGAGCACCATGATCCGGGTGGCGGGCCGGTCGGCGAGGATCCGGCTGGTCGCGGTGATGCCGTCGACGCCGGGCATCCGCAGGTCCATCACCACCACGTCGGGCCGTAGCCGGGCGGCGAGGGCGATCGCGTCCCGGCCGTTGTCGGCCTCGCCGACCACGTCGAGGTCGGGCTGGGCGTCGCAGAGCATCCGCAGACCGGCCCGGATGAGGTGCTGGTCGTCGACCAGCAGCACCCGGATCACGCCGGCTCCGGCGCGCCCGCGCGGGGGCGGGGCGTGTCTGGGGCGGGCCCGGCCGCCGGCAGCACGGTCCGTACCCGCCAGCCGGACCCGGTGGGCCCGGCCTCCAGCCGACCGCCGAGCACCTCCACCCGTTCCCGCATGCCGACGATGCCGTGGCCGCCGCCGGAGGGCACCCCGGCCGGCGCCGCGCCCCGCCCGTCGTCGGACACCGCCCAGTGCACCGCGCCGTCCTCGACCGATACGGTCAGCTGCGCCCGCGCCGCCGCGCCCGCGTGTTTCGCCACGTTCGTCAACGCCTCCTGGGTCAGTCGCAGCACCGCCTGGCCGCGTACCGCGTCGAGCGCGCCGACAGCCGGGTCGACGTCGGCCTCCACCACGACGCCCGCCTGCCGGGCCCGGTCCACCGCCGCGCCGAGCGCCGCCGGAAGCGCCGACGGCTCGATCGCGGTCAGGGCGGCGTCGCCGCGTACGCCGTCCGGGTCACGCAGCACCGCGACCAGCCGCCGCAGGTCGGTCAGCGCCGCCGTGCCGGTGGCGTGCACGTCGTCGAACACCTCGCCGACCCGGGGGTCCAGGTCGGGCAGCACGTGCCGGGCCACCCCGACCCGCAGCACCATCGACGCGACGTGGTGCGCGAGGACGTCGTGCAGTTCCCGGGCGATGGCGCCGCGCTCGTCGGCGCGGGCCGCCCGGCTCTCCGACTCGCGCCGGCGCCGGTCCGCCTCGGCCCGCTCCTCGGCCTGCCGGCTCAGCTCCCTCGTGGTCCGCACGACCAGCCCGAGCAGCAGGGGCAGGCAGACGGTGACGGCGAGCCCGAACAGCCCGGTCAGCGCTGTGCGGACCGGTTCGCCGATCAAATTGGTCAGGTCGACGGCGGCGAGCAGCCCGGCGCCGAGCCAGATCGTACGCGGCCGGGTGGCCCGCATGGTCAGCTCCAGCAGCGCCCAGCTCGCGCCGACCTGGTTGATCATCACGTCGTCGACCAGCGGGAACGCCGCCGCGAGCAGCGCCGACTGGAGGAGCAGGTTCAGCAGCGGCCGGCGGTGGCACAACAGCGCCAGGAGAAACGCCGGGACCGCCAGCGCCCACTGCGTTCCGGTGGGCCCGGGGCGGCCGTGCACGCCGACGACCAGGTAGCCGATGCCGCTGAGATCCAGCAGCAGGATCCGCGCGAGCGTGTCGCGTGCGTCGAACAGCCGACCGACCCAGCCCACCGCGTCAGCCTAGGCAACCGGCGCGGCCGGGGCCACCGCGTTGGCTCGCCGCCGCCGGACGGCGCGCAGTCCGAGATGGACGGCCAGCCCGAGCGGGCCGAGCAGGACGGTGAGCAGCAGCACCGGAGCGGTGAGCAGGGCCGGCAGCCCGCGCTCCCGCGCGTCCTGCCAGATCCACCGGCCGACGAACAGGTCGAAGGCGATCATGTGGGCCCAGGCCGCCGCCGCGCCGTCTGCGGTGCCGAGCAGGTCCCGCAGCCCGTCGAGGGTGGGCGCTGTCACCACCGGCAGCACCGTTCCGAGCGACGGGAGCACGAGGACGGCGTAGACCAGCAGCACCGGCGCGACGATCAGCGGTGAGCCGACGATCCGGGCGGTCCAGGACCAGCGCGGCGCGAGGATCATCAGCGCCCAGAACGGGGCGGCGAGCAGGAACGTCAGGTCGAACAGGATCCCGGTCATCCGACGAGCACCACCCCGGCGCGGCGGGCCCGGCGCGCCAGCACCAGCGCGGAGGCGGTTGCCGTGGCCGCCACCAGCACCGCCGCCGCGGCGAGCGTGAGCGCGTCCGGGGCGAGCAGCGGCTGCCCGCGCAGGGCCTGGGCGGTCACCAGCAGCGTGAGTCCCGCGTACGCGGCCCCGCCGACGAGCACCAGCCGGGCCCGGGTCAGCCCGTCCAGCCGCCGGCCGAGGAACCGGTCGAGCAGGATCGCCAGCAGCGGCAGCGCCTGCAGCGCGTGCATCCCGACGAAGTGCCCGACGCGCAGGTCGCCGCCGGTGGTGCTCCAGCCGAGCAGCGGCAGCCCGGGACCGCCGTCGGGCACCCCGACGCTGTGCGCGCCGCTGATCCCGGCCGGCGCTCCGGCGGGCTGCCGCATGACCATCGGGAACGCGACGACCATGCCGAGCAGGGACACGGCGAGGCCGAGCCGTACCGCGTATCCGCCGGCGCGGTCCGCGAGCGACCGGCGGGACAGCACGACCGCCAGCACGAGCTGGGCGGCGAACAGCACGGTGATCGCCGCGCCCATGACGCTGTACAGCATCGCGTCCAGTGTCGTGGCGCCGTTGAAGTGGCTCGCGGTGCCGCGCAGCACCTGGCCCACGATGATCGTCATCTCCAGCACCGCCATGGCCACGATGAGTGTGGCCGCCCGCTCGGCGGCCCGGCTGCGGCGCGGCAGCAGGGACAGCATCCAGGCCAGCGTGACGCCGTAGAGCACGAACGAGATCGCGAACTTCAGCGGCTTGGCCCAGATGGGCGCGCCGGTCAGCACGCGCGGGTCGGCGACGACGCCGACCGCGGCGACGACGGTGAGCACCGCCATCGCGGACACGAGGAGCATCAGGGGGCGGTGCCATCCGGCCGCCCGGTTCCGCACGGTAGTCATGCCTGTAGATGCTGGTGGCGGACCGGGACCCGCGCGTCCGTCCGCAGGCCGCGTCCGTGACCCCGGGTCGGAGCGCGCCTCCTACCGGGGGAGGAGGCGGAGCGGTCAGTCCGGCAGCCGGGGCATCTGGGCGCCCGGATCGCGGCCGAGCAGCACCCCACGGGTCAGCGCCCGTGATCCGAAGCGGTCGCGTACCGCGTCGACGGCGGCGTCCAGCGCCGGACCCGGGTCGGCGGTGAACGGCAGGGCCAGCTGGGTGTGCCCGCCGCCGAGGTTTGCCACCGAGACGCCGAGCAGCGTGACGCCGCGCAGCGCGATCTGCGGCAGCGCGGCGCCCAGCAGGTCACGGGCGGCGTCGCGCAGCGGCGCGGTCTGCGCGGTCGGCTCGTCGAGCGTGTGCGACCGGGTGACCCGCGTGTAGTCGGCGAAACGCAGCCGCAGCGTCACCGTGCGGCCGGTGCGCCGGGCCGCGCGCATCCGCCCGGCCACCCGGTCGACCAGACCGGCCAGCACCGCGTCCAGCTCGGCGGGGGAGTGCGGGCCGCGCCCCAGCGCGTGCTGCGCGCCCATCGAGGAGCGGCGGCGGCCCACCTGCACCGCCCGGGGGTCGCGGTTGTGCGCCAGGGCGTGCAGGTGCCGGCCGGCGCCCGCGCCGAGCAGCGACACCAGCGCCGGCTCGTCCAGCCGTGCCACCTGCCCGACGGTACGGATGCCGCGTTCGCGCAGCCGGGCGGCGGTGACCGGGCCGACGCCCCACAGCCGCTCCACCGGCAGCGGGTGCAGGAACGCCAGTTCCCGCTCCGGCTCGACCACCAGCAGCCCGTCCGGCTTGGCCACGCCGCTGGCGACCTTCGCCAGGAACTTCGTCCGGGCCACGCCGACGGTGATCGGCAGGCCGACCTCGCGGCGTACCCGCTCCCGCAGCGTGGCCGCGACGGCGGCCGGCGTTCCGGCGAGCCGCCGCAGCCCGCCCACGTCGAGGAACGCCTCGTCGATGCTGAGCCCTTCGACCAGCGGGGTGGTGTCCCGGAAGATCTCGAACACCGCCCGGCTGGCGGCCGTGTACGCGGCCATCCGGGGCGGCACCACGATCGCGTCCGGGCAGAGCCGCCGCGCCTGCCGGCCGCCCATGGCGCTGCGCACGCCCCGGGCCTTGGCCTCGTAGCTGCACGCGAGCACCACGCCGCCGCCGACGATCACCGGCCGGCCGCGCAGCCGGGGGTCGTCGCGCTCGTCGACCGAGGCGTAGAACGCGTCCAGGTCGGCGTGCAGGATGGTGGCCTCGCTCGACACCCCGCCATCCTCGCACACATGTTCGAACAGGCGCGGCTGACCTGCCCGGACGCACGCGACCGGCCGGCGGATGGCTCCCGCCGACCGGCCGCGTGCGCCTCACCGTCCGTAGACCTCGAACTCGTAGAGCGAGAAGCCGTACGAGGTCGCCCGCGTCACGCCGTACATCCGCACGTAACGGGCGCTGACCGGGGCGAACGTCACGTTGTCGACGCCGCCGTTGCCGGTGGTGGTGCTGAACACCGGCTGCCAGGAGTTGCCGTCAGCGGAGACCTCGATCCGGTAGCCGGTGGCGTACGCGGCCTCCCACCGCAGCACCGCCCGGCTGATCGTCCGGGCCGAGCCGAGGTCGACCCGCAGCCACTGGTTGTCGTTGTAGCTGCTGGCCCAGCGGGTGCCGAGGCTGCCGTCGACCGCCTTGGCCGGGGTGTTGCTGGTCAGGAACTGCGTGCTGGACGCGGTGGCGGTACGGCCCTGCGCCAGGTTGGTCACCGTGTCGCCCCGGCGCGCCGGGAACGACACGACCTGCTGGTACGTGGGCCGGTTCTGCCAGCCGATCAACGGGTGGGTGATGCCGCCGAGCCCGGACTGGGCGATCGCGTCGGCGCACCACTGGTCCCCGGCACCGCAGGACGAGTCACCCGGGTAGACGGTGGCCGCCGGGGCGGCGGTGGCCTGGCCGAGCGTGTCCAGCAGCGCCTGCCGGCACGCGCCCAGGTTGCCGTTGCCGCAGTACGTGCGCCCGAGCCCGCCGGCCACCGGGTCGCCGAGCACCGCGCGCAGGTCCTTGTCGACGTAGCCCCACCAGCCGTACTGGAACGCCGAGCCCTTGTGCGCCTGGCCCTGCGACGCCCAGCTCACGCTGCCGTCGCGCGCCGCGTTCTGCCCGCCCGAGGGCGACTCGTTGACCTGCAGCGCGTCGACCAGCGCGCCGTACAGGTCGGGGCCGAGGCCGGGCCGGAACTGCGCCGCCGCCAGCAGCGGCCACCAGGCGTCGAAGATCCGGATGGCGTCGGCGTGCTGGTAGACCTTCGAGCCCGGTGACGTCTCCACCCGGCGGGACCCGGCCTGCTGCCAGGCCCGCAGCTTGGTCACCGCGGCGGCGAGCGCCGGGTCGGTGACCGGCGTGCTGTCCAGCACCCGCAGCAGTTCGCCGAGGACCTGCTGGCCACGCAGGTCGGTGACGCCCGCCTCGGCGGTGATCCGGACGACGTCGGCGCGGCTGAGCTTGCGCTGGGCGATGGCGGCCTTCACCGGGCCGTCGAGCAGTTGACCGCGGTGCACCGCGCCGTAGCTGAAGTTGCCGTCGGCCGCGCCGAAGTCCCGCGCCTGCTTGTTGTTCCAGCTGACGTAGTAGTCCTGGTTGACCGACTGCGGGTGGGCCGACGCCGGTGCGTAGGTGGCGTCGTTGGTGTCCGGGTTCCAGCCGACCCACTCGTACGCCGGCTCGGCCTTGGCCGGCAGGTTCGGGTCGAGCGTGGCCGGGCGGACCGGGTTCGCGCCGGAGTTGTAGTACGCCGCCTCGGTCGAGTTGACGTAGAACCAGTTGAACGCGTACCCGACGTTCGCGGCGGACGCCTGGAACGCCGCCGCGCTGCCCATCGCCGCCGGGTCGTTGAACGCCTGGAAGCCGATCGCCGAGTCGGCCTCGTGCCGGTAGGTGGAGCGCAGCTTCGTGAACGCGGTCGGCTGCCCGTTCACCATGCCCCGGTAGGCGACCAGCCCGTACTTGGTGCGCAGCGCGCGCAGCGTGTACGCGCCGGCCGGGGTGGAGTCGGCGAGCGTCGGCGACCACGAGTTGCGCTTCTCCAGCACCTCCATGGCCACGCACTGACCGCGGTAGAGGTAGCGGTTGGAGCGCAGCGTCGGCGCGGTGCCGTCGGTGGTGCACAGCGGCACCGCGTACGTGTCGGTCAGGTCCTGGGAGGCGGAGGTGGCGCTCCACGCGTAGTCCTGCCCGCGGCCGAGCAGCACGTAGAGGTTCAGCCCGGCGAACGCGGCGCCGCGCGCGCTGATCCCCGGCCCCTGCAGTTCCTGGAGCATGAGCAGCTGCGGGGCGAAGTAGCCGGTCTGCGGGCCGAACACGGCCACCGGGTTGCCGGTGGTGGTGTGCCGGCCGGAGACCACCACCGCGTTTGACATGCCGTGCGTGCGCAGGGTGGACAGGCCGCCGAGCAGGTCCTTGGTGGCGGCGCTGCTGCCGGTGCGGGCAGCGGCCCCGCCGGTGGCGTCGTACGCGAGCGGCTCGGCGACCACGGTGCCCGCGTCCGGCAGCACCGCGCTGGTGGCGCCGGGCGGTGTCGCGCCGTACGGGAAGCTCTGCCCGTCGTGCAGCGTCAGCACGGTCTCCGGGTCGTTCTGCGAGCGGAACGCCGCCCAGACCCGGTCGCCCTCGGTCGGGCCGTACTTGGCGCGGGCGGCCACCCGGACCAGCGCGGACCGGACCTCGCTGCCGCCGCCTCCGCCGAACAGCCCGCCGATGACGCCGGCGGTGGCGATCAGGTCGGTCATGGTGAAGTGCTTGGGCTTCCCGGCGCCGGTGAGCACGTACTCGCCGGGGTAGTTGTCGTCGGCGATCGACTTGTCGATGTAGGCGTTGATGCCGGCGATGTAGTCGGCCACGTCGGTGTAGAGCTGCTGGCCCCGGGTGCCCTTGAGGCGCAGCGCGTCCACCTGGGCCTGGAGGTCCGCCTCGGTGTAGGGCGAGTTGGCCCAGACGCTCTGCTCCAGCTCGCGGTTGCCGGGGGCGCCACCGGCGAACGAGCTGACGTTGCCGCGGCCGACGTGCCGCAGCAGGTCCATCACCCAGAGCCGGTCCTGGGCCCCGGCGTACCCGGCGCCGAACATGGTGCCGCCGCGGGTGGTGCCGGTGACGTGCGGGACGCCGGTGGCCTTGTCCCGCACGATGGTGACGTCCGAGCGTGGCGAGATCCTGCTCTCGACCTGCGCGTCGGGGACGCCGAACGAGGCGTCGTTGTAGAAGTGGGCGATCTGCTCGTCGGTCAGCCCGGCGTAGTTGTAGACCAGGTTGGCGTACTCGTCGAGCTGGTCGCTGGAGTGCGCGGGCCGGGTGCCGAGCGTCTGGTGGGCGAGGATCGCCACGAGCGTGGCGTTGCCGTTCTGCCCGGGCGGCAGGATGTCGGCGCACTGGCCGAGGCAGTAGTCGTCGGGGGTGAACGTGGTGGCGGCGAGCGCCGGTGACGGCGCGATGACCGTCAGGACGCTCGCGGTGAGGGCGGCGGTGGTGAGCGCCGCGAGGCGGGCACGGATGGCGGGTAATGGCATGGCGATCCTCCGGGGGACGCGGAGTAGGGCCGTTCGGTACGCCCGGCTGACGGCGTCTCGGCCTCCGCGCCCGGGCGTCCTGCCCGGAGGTGAGAATGACTCATATCTATCTGCGGGCAATGATCGGGGCACCACCGCCGTCCGGGATAGCCGTCGTTCACCAGTCGTCAATGCCGACGTTTCGCCGCGATCCCGGCCGTAACGACGCGGTGGGGGTGGCACCGTTGCCACCCCCACCGCTCTCCCCGCCGGTGCGCCGTCAGTGCTTGTGGAACGACTGGCGCACCACACCCCCCACCAGCGCGCACCAGGTGGTGGTGCTGATCTTGCCGTTGGGCGGTAGTCCGTGCAGGCGCTGGAGGTCCTTCACCGCCGTGCGGGTGGCGTGGTCGTACTCGCCGGTCTCGATCACCTCGGCGTAGCCCTTGGCGGCGAGCATGAACTGCGCCGCGGCCACCGGGACGCCGGTGGACTTCTGGTCCAGCTCCGGGGCGAGGGTCTCCCAGGTCGGCGCGGTCAGCGTGGCGTCGACGTCGACCGGGATGCCGTTGCGTGCCTGCCAGTCCTGCACGGCGGCGACGGTGGCCGCGTCGAACACGCCGGTGACCGGCACGGTGTAGCCGCGGAACGTCAGCAGGCGCTGGGCGACCTGGACCACCGGGCCGCCGACGAAGCGCCAGATGTCCGGCCAGCGGCGGGCTGGCACGTCGCCGAGCCTGGTGCCGAGCTGCTTGAACACCGCGCGGCGCAGCGCCGGGAACTCCCGGTAGAACATCGCGCCCGGGCAGAGCGTGGCCCGGAAGTCCCAGTGGCCGAAGATGTCGTGGGCGTGCAGCCCGTACTGCCGGCAGATCGCGGCGCACAGCCGGGCGAGGGAGTCGAGCAGTTCCTCCGGCGGCGTCTCGGTGACGTACGTGCCCTCGTTCTCGATGCCGATGGCCCGCCCGTTCTCGCCCGGGCAGTGCGCGGCGATCATCTGCCGGTCGCCGGCGCGCAGCCGGTCCAGGCTGCCGTGCCGTCCCTCCAGGACGTGGCCGCCGCGGCTGACGGTGAAGTGCTGCCCGGTGTCGGACCAGCCGTTGCCGTCCATGTGCAGGTCCTGGCAGTCGCGGGCGAGCTGCTTGGCGTGCTCCTCGGAGTAGTCCGTGACGTTCGGGAACGCCATGTGGTGCACGATGATCTTGTTGGTGGGGGTCGCGCTCACCGACAGCGGATCGGCCGGCGGGCGGGCGGCCCACTCGTCGCAACCGATGATCCAGTCGAGGTCCGCGCCCGGCGCGGCGTGCGCGGCGGCCGGCCGGACGAGCTCGCTCCCGACGACCGCGACCGCGGCGGCGCCGAGGCCGGCCCGCAGCAGCGTACGGCGGTCCAGCTCGGGGTGGTCGAAGTGCATTCCGCCTCCTCGATGGCCCGGCCGGGGCCGGGTGATGTAAAGGAACTCCAACGGCTGCGCGCGAGGTGGAGAATATTGCCAAGGCGGCGCGGCGCGCCAGAGGACAAAAGCGACGTTCGCCGGGCCGCTCCTACCGCCGGAGTAGGCGATCTCACGTCCGCTGACCGGGACGGACCATGTCGCGTCGTGATCGGCCGTGGCAGCCTGGACCCGTGCAGTCGCCCAGCCCGGCCGGGATTCTCGTGCTCGTCGCGGTGCTCGCGGCCGCCACCGCGTTCGGCTGGTGGCGCCGCCGCCACGACGGGCGGCTGCGCGCCGTCCGGAAGCGCCCATCGGACGCCGCCGCGCCGCACCGGGCCACCCTCACCGCCCTCGGGGTACGCCCCGGCGAGCGCACGCTGGTGCAGTTCTCCGCCCCGGTCTGCGCGCCCTGCCGGGCCGCCCGCCGGGTCCTCGCCGACGTCGCCGCCCGCCTCGACGGGGTCACGGTGCTGGAGGTCGGCGTGGACGAGCACCTCGACGCGGCCCGGGAACTGGACGTGTGGCGTACCCCGACCGTGCTGGTGGTGGACGGCGCCGGCCGCGTCGTGCGCCGGGCCGCGGGCGTGCCCGACCGCGACGAGCTGATCGCCGCGCTCACCGCCGGGGCGGCCCGATGACCGGCGTACGGCTGACCCGCCGCCGGGTGGTGGACCACGGGCGGCTCGCCGCGAGCCTCTGTGCGCCGGTCCGTCCCGCCTGACCGACCGCCCCCGCACGAACGGACCCACCCCATGCTGCTCGACCCCCGGGGACCGCGCTTCGCCGCCGTCCTCACCACAGTCGTCCTCGCCATCGTCCTCGTCACCGGCTCCGGGCTGCTCCTGCTCGCCCAGGCCGTCGTGTTCGCGCTCACCGCGCTCAACCCGCGCCTCGGCCCGTACGGCCTGCTGTTCCGCGCCCTGGTGGCGCCCCGGCTGGACCCGCCGTTGGAGCTGGAGCCGGTCGCCCCGGTGCGCTTCGCCCAGCTCGTCGGCCTGGTCTTCAGCGTCGTCGGCGCGGCCGGCTGGCTCGCCGGACTGCCCGCGCTCGGCCTGGCCGCCACCGGCGCGGCGCTCGCCGCCGCCTTTCTCAACGCCGCGTTCGGGCTCTGCCTCGGCTGCGAGGCGTACCTGACGATCCGCCGTCTGACCGGGCGGCCGCTGGCCGGCCGGGTGGCGGCGCCCCCACGCTGACCGTCCGCCCGTACGCTGGCCCCGGCGGATGGGGGAGGGGCATGGCAGGTCGCGCACGGCTGGACCGGCGCAGCGTGCTCGTCGCGGCGGGCGGACTCGCGGTGGCCGGGATCGGCGTGCCGGTCGGGCTGGCCGCCACGAACGACCGGCCACCGCCGCCCGCGCCGCGCTGACGGCGGCCGATCAGCATGGCGATGCACCTGCACGCCTCGTTCAGCGAGGGCGTGGCCAGCTACGCCGCCCACCTCGACCAGGCCCGCCGCAACGCCGTCGACGTGCTCTGGTGGACCGACCACGACTTCCGGGTCGCCGCCCACGACCACCGCCGGGTCGTCCACTTCGACGGCCCGGAGGAACGCGAGGGCGGGCTGGCCTGGACGTGGCAGCCGGCCACCGAGGGGCGGCTCACCGCGTCGGCCGCCGACTTCGTGGACGTCCCCGACGCCCCTGACGGTCCCGGCCGCGCGCTGCGCCTGGTCGCCGCCGGGACCGGCGCCCACTGGTACGCGGGCAAGGCGTGGAACTGGACGCACACCTCCAACATCTCCGACACCACGCTGCACCTCGACGTACGCCCCGAAGCCGCCGGCCGGGACGCCACGCTCACCGTCGAGATCGCGCTGTCGCACCACCCCGCCGGAACCGGCCGCCCCGCCGGGCAGCTCGTGCTGCGCTACCGCCTCGGCGGCGTCGACACGGTCCGGCACTCCGTCGACGGCCGTTTCGGCACCGTGGAGCGGCCCGCCCCGGCCGGCGCCTGGCAGCGGCACACGTTCGAGCTGCTCGCCGACGTGCGGCGGCTCTGGCCCGACCTGGTGGCGGGCGACAACTCGCTGCGCGGGCTGCGCCTCGGCGTCACGGTGGCAGGCGGCGCGCGCGGCGCGTACCTGGTGGACCGGCTCGTCTTCGACCGCGCCCGCCGGGCGGGGCAGGCCGGTGAGGAGATGCGCGCCGAGGTGCTGCGCGGCTACGACGGGGCGTACCCGGGCGTGACCCACCACCGCGCGTACGAGGTGTCGATGGTGCGGCACCTCAACTGGTTCGGAGGCGACGGCACGCTGCCGAGCTTCCCGTCCCCGCCGTACCGGGACAACGATGTCGAGGCCACCGAGAAGATGGTGCGGTTCCTGCACTCGCACGGCGGGGTGGTGTGCTGGAACCATCCGCTGGACACCGAACGCCGCGAGTCACTGGCCCGGCTGCTGGTCAGCCGCAACGCGCTCGGCGTCGACCTGATCGAGATCGGGCGCCGGCCGGTCGAGGACTACCTCTGGGCGTACGACGTGGCGGCCCGCAACGCGATCCCGCTGACCGCCGTGGGCGTCACCGACGACCACGACGGCACCGACTGGCGGGCCGGCCGGGACCGGAACGTCACCTCGGTCTGGGCGGCGTCGACCGGCCGTGACGACCTGGTAGCGGCGCTGCGCGCCGGGCAGGCGTGGTTCGCCGACCTGGCCGGTTACCGGGGCGCGCTGGACCTGGAACTCGGTGGCCGCAGCGGCATGGGCGCGCTCGCCGTGCTCGCCGAGGACCCCGTCACGGTGCGGCTGCGCGCCACCGACCTGCCCGCCGGGGCCACGCTGGAGGTGGTCACCGGCGACGTCGACCGGGCCGGTGTCGCGGACCCGACTCCGGCGGTCCGGGTCGGGCGGGTTCCGTGGCGGCAGTTGCGGGCGGGCTGGCACGACCAGCCGGTGCGCGTCGGCTTCGGCACGTACGTGCGCACCCAGGTACGCGACCGCGAGGGCGAGATCGTGGGCGCCAGCAACCCGATCTGGCTGCTCCGCACCCCTCCGCCCGCAGGCATCCCCCCACCC
>NZ_MAGP01000116.1 GCF_002926165.1 Micromonospora chalcea
GGCGTGACCGACGTACTCGCGGACGTAACCGAGGTGGGCGGGACAGGGGCGGCCGGGCTAGCGTCGAGGTATGCAGAGCAGGCGCAGTCTTACCGCCGCGGCCGCGCGAGCTTCCCGCTCGCCGGTTGCCGCCGCCTGACCTGCCCCACACCCACGCCGGCGACCGGAAACGGTCCGCCGGCGTCGTCGTGTCGACGCCAACGCGCGCGGCGGGCCGTCCGGTCACCCGTACCCGGAAGGCACCCGCCATGACACCCGACGACATCACCCGGACGTTCCTCGACCACTACCACCGGCACGGCCATCAGGATGCGCCGGAGAGTTCACTCATTCCGCCACCCGGCGACCCGGTGCTGTTCACCACGTCCGGCATGCACCCGCTCACGCCGTACCTGCTGGGACGCCCGCACCCGGGCGGGCGGCGACTGGCGAACGTGCAGCGGTGCCTGCGCACCACGGACCTGGACGAGGTGGGCGACGACACGCACCTGACCGTGTTCCAGATGCTCGGCTCGTGGTCGCTCGGCGACTACGACATCGTGACCAGCCTGCGCTGGGGCTTCGACCTGCTCACCGACGGGTTCGGCATCCCGGTGGAGAGGCTGCACGCCACGGTCTTCGGCGGCGGCAACGGTGAAGGGCCGGACGACACCGCGCGGGACACCTGGACCGGGCTCGGCGTGCCGGTGGAGGCGCTGGGCGAGGACAACTGGTGGTCCAACGGTCCGACCGGCCCCTGCGGACCGGACTCGGAGATCTTCGTGTGGACCGGGGACGGCCCGCCCATCGGCACACCCAGCACCGACGAGCGCTGGGTGGAGGTGTGGAACCACGTGCAGATGCGCTACCACAGGCACCCCGACGGCCGGCTCACGCCGCTGCCGCACTCCAGCATCGACACCGGCATGGGCCTGGAACGGCTGGAGATGGTGTTGCGCGGCGACCGGTCCGTGTTCACCGGCGACGGGCTGCGCCGGTGGGTGGACGAGGTAGGCAACTGGGGCCTGCGCGGCACGGACCTGCGCGTGGTCTCCGACCACCTGCGGTCCGCGGTGGTCATGCTCGGTGACGGGGTACGCCCCGGCAACACCGGCCGCGGGTACGTGCTGCGGCGGCTGCTGCGCCGCGCGCTCACCGTGCTGTGGCGCGACGACCCGGCGCGCACCCTCGACGACCTGCCGCCCGAGCTGTACGCGGACACGCTGCGCCGCTTCCGTCAGCTGCCCGATCCGGGCACGCCGCCCGGCGAGCGACCGGTCGACGTCGGCTCGCTGCACGCCACGCTGGTGGACGAGGAGCGCCGCTTCCGCGGGCTGCTGCGACGCGGACGGCCGCTCGTGGACCGGGTACGGGAGCGCGGCCCGCTGACCGAGCGCGACTACCACTGGCTGCACGACACCCACGGGCTGCCCCGCGACCTGGTCGACGGCCTGCTCGCCGAGACGAGCTGAGCAGCGGCCGGGGGAGCGGGCCGGGCGGGCACCAGCCGGGGAGCAGCAGCCGGCTCAGCGGTGGCCGCCCGGCCGGGCCGGTGCCAGACTCGGAGGCGGACGCCACGCGAGGGAAGCGGACGCCGCCGTGAGGAGAGGGCAGCCGATGACCGAGGTACTGCCGGACGAGGAGACGGTGCCGCTGCTCGGCGCCGAGGTGCGCATCGCCGACGCGGCGGGGCTGCTCGCCGCCGCCGTCGACGGGCCGGTGGAGCTGATGGTCGACGGCGACTTCCCGGCCCCGGTGCGGGAGGCGCTCTGCACCGTGCGCGCCGACACCGCGGACGGGCAGCCGGCGCACCGCTTCGAGGCGTACCTGCGGGTGGAGAGCACCCCGGCGGGCCTGCTCGCCCTCGGTCTGGCCGGGCCGGTCGGCGTGCTGCTCGCCGAGCGGCTGGCCGCCCGCGGCGGCGACGGCCCGGCCGCCGCGGTGGGCCGGATGGCCGCGGAGGCCGGACGGCGGATCTGGCCGCGACCGGTCGCCACGCTCGCCGCGCCGCCCGGCGACGAGGCCGGCCGGGAGGTGCTGCGCGCGGCCCGGGAAGCCGGGCTGCGGCCCCGCGTCGACCAGGACAACGGCACGGTACGCATCCACGCCGACGTACCAAGCGCCGACGTGGGTCCGGCGCACCTGACGGCGATGCTCGGCCTGCTGCTCCAGGCCGTACGCGAGCTGTCTGGCGACAGCGACGAGCCGACCGTGCTGCGCGGACGGACGTACGTCGTGGGGCGGCGACCGGTGACGACGGCGGCCGGGCCGCGCAGCGCGACGGTGACCCTCGACCAGGTCGGCGGCCTGTCCGACGTGGTCGCGCAGTTCCGCGAGGTGGCGGTGTCGTTCCGGCACCCGGCGGCGATGGCCCGCTGGGGGGCGCGCCGGCCGCAGGGCATCCTGATGTACGGGCCGCCCGGCACCGGCAAGACCATGCTGGCCCGGGCCCTGGCCAACGAGGTCGGAGCGGACTTCGTGGAGATCCGCACCCCGGAGATCCTGGACAAGTACCTCGGCGGCTCGGAACGCAACATCAAGCGGATCTTCCGGGAGGCACGCCGCTACCGGCGGCCCACCGTGATGCTGTTCGACGAGTTCGACTCGATCATCAGCTACGCCGGCGCCGGCGGCGACGCGGCCAGCCAGGCCGTCAACGCGGTAGCGGGCATCTTCAAGCAGGAGATGAACACGCTGTTCGAGGAGAACCCCGACGTCATCGTGGTGGCGACCACCAACTTCCCGCACCGCGTCGACGCCTCGCTGATCCGCTCCGGCCGATTCGACCTGAAGATCGCCATTCCGGCGCCGGACGAGAACGGACGCGCGGAGATCCTCACCAAGATGGTCCGCGAGCTGATCGACCGGCACGAACGGCCCGGCTTCACAATGTTCGCCGACGACCTCGACCCGGCCGCCCTCGCGGCCGACACGGCCGGGCTGACCGGCGCGGACCTTCGCGAGGCGCTACGCCGGGTGCAACTCGCCAAGGCACTCCGGGAAGCGGCGGAGGGTGCGCCGCCGGCTCCGATCGGCCAGGATGACGTGCGGGAGGCCGTCGCCGGGTTGCGCCGCGGCTGACCGGAAGGAGTCCACGTTGTCCTCGTCCGATCTGCTGCTGTCCCGCCGCGACCTCACGTTCCTGCTGCACGACTGGCTGGACGTGACCCGGCTGACCGAGCGCCCCCGCTACGCCGAGCACACCAGGGAGACCGTCGACGCGGTGCTGGACCTCGCCGCCCAGGTGGTGGCCGAGCGGTTCGCCCCGCACAACCGGGCCGCAGACACCGGCGAGCCCACGTTCGACGGGCAGCGCGTACGGACCATCCCGCAGGTGAAGGCCGCCCTGGAGGCGTTCGCCGAGACCGGGCTGCTCGCCGCCACCATGGACGAGTCGGTCGGCGGGCTGCAACTGCCGCACGTGGTGGCCGCCGCCGCGTTCGCCTGGTTCCAGGCCGCCAACGTGGGCACGTCGGCGTACCCGATGCTCACCCTCGGCAACGCCAACCTGCTGCTCGCCCACGGCAGCGCCGAGCAGATCGCCACCTGGGTACGCCCCATGGTCGAGGGCCGGTTCTTCGGCACCATGTGCCTGTCCGAGCCGCAGGCCGGCAGCTCCCTGACCGACCTCACCACGCGGGCCGAGCCGCAGGACGACGGCACCTACCGGATCGTCGGCACCAAGATGTGGATCTCCGGCGGCGACCACGAACTCGCCGCAAACATCGTCCACCTGGTGCTGGCGCGTATCCCCGGCGCGCCGGCCGGCGTGAAGGGCCTGTCGCTGTTCATCGTGCCGAAGACGCTGCTCGACGACGACGGCAACCTCGGCCCGCGCAACGACGTGGTGCTGGTCGGCCTCAACCACAAGCTCGGCTACCGGGGCACCACCAACACGCTGCTCAACTTCGGCGAGGGCGTGCACCGGCCGTACGGGCGGGCCGGGGCGGTCGGCTACCTGGTGGGGCAGCCGCACCAGGGGCTCGCGGTGATGTTCCACATGATGAACGAGGCGCGCATCGGCATCGGCGCCGGCGCCACCGCGCTCGGCTACACCGCGTACCTGAAGTCCGTCGCGTACGCCCGGCAGCGCCCGCAGGGCCGCCCGGTCGCCGACAAGGACCCCACCACGCCGCAGGTGCCGATCGTGGCCCACAGCGACGTACGCCGGATGCTGCTGGCCCAGAAGAGCTACGTCGAGGGCGCGCTCGCGCTGGTGCTCTACTGCGGACGGCTGCTGGACGAGCAGAAGACCGCGCCGGCCGAGGCCGACCGTGAAAGGGCGCAACTGCTGCTGGACCTGCTCACCCCGATCACCAAGAGCTGGCCGGCGCAGTGGTGCCTGGCCGCCAACGACCTGGCCATCCAGGTGCACGGCGGGTACGGCTACACCCGCGACTACGACGTCGAGCAGCACTGGCGCGACAACCGGCTCAACGCCATCCACGAGGGCACCCACGGCATCCAGGCCCTCGATCTGCTCGGCCGCAAGGTCACCATGCGCGACGGCGCCGCGCTGGAACTCCTGCTGGAGACGATCCGCGGCACGATCAGCCGGGCGTGGAAGGCCGACGGGTTCGCCTCCGAGCTGGCCGGGCAGCTCGCCGCCGCGGTCGACCGGATCGCCGTGGTGACGCGGCGGTTGTGGGCACCGGGCGACCCGGAGCTGGCGCTGGCGAACGCCTCGGTGTACCTGGAGGCGGTCGGGCACGTGGTGATTGCGTGGATGTGGCTGGAGCAGGTGCTGGTGGTGGAGGCGCTGGGTTCGCCGGACGGGGCCGAGGGGGAGTTCCTGGCAGGGAAGAGGCAGGCGGCGCGGTACTTCTACAGGTGGGAGTTGCCGAAGGTGGCGGCGCAGTTCGAGCTGTTGGAAGGGCTGGACCGGACCACGCTGGACATGCGCGAGAGCTGGTTCTGAGCGGGAGACACGCCCTTCGTGGTCACCCACATCACCGGCTCACGTCACTCCGCAGGGTGCTCGCTGGCAGCCGCGAAGCGTTCGAGTTGGAAGCCGACCAGGTCCGCGCCCTGGCCGAGGAATGCCCCGCCCATCGCGCTCGCATCCCAGGCGCGCACTGTTGCGCCGAGATCGGCATGGTCAGAACTTGCCGCCACCCCGACTGACGCGGGACGTACGTCGAACTTGATGCCGAATACTCACGGTAGTGCCGCGGTCCGGCGGCGGCAGGCCACGGCAAGCAACTTGCGGCAGATTAGTAAGCTGCTGGAGCCTACTGCAGTTCCCGAGTCGCAAATCTCCCTATGCTCGAGTTTTCATTCTGTGTACTTACTGGTCACTGCGTCTTTTTCTGCACGCAATGGAGGGCGGGCGGGCAGATTGGATGCCTGCCACATGCAGTGCTGCAATTATCTTATTCACCAAGAATGAACCAGTCGCTTGGGTCGACGCTGGAACGACCATCCAAGTACGTTTCGGCATCAAACGAGGTTAAGAATGCTTCGTCGAAATCAAGCTGCCCTATGGGGTATTGTGGACACCAGGAAAGAGTGAAATGGAAGCTGCCGCTGACGTCTGCTTCGCCTTGGAGATCCTCTAACTCGTCGCCAAGGTCAGACGTGCGAGTGACCGTGCCCGTGACCCGCGCATCGAACTTGCCATCGAACTCAAGCTCTACGGTCGCGGGAGGTGACGCGAAAAATTTGACAGATTCGATCACTATGATTGGCCAGTCAACCTCAAGAGAGCCGACGTCCGGTGCCCCAGCGCCCTCATCGTGGCCCCGAAGTGCATGCCCGGAAGAGTCTTCGACGCGGAGCAAAAGATCACCAAGAGGTGCTGAGAGGGCTTTTTCCAAATCGGCGCCAACCATGCCTTCAATAATTTTTACCGCAGCCCTTCCTTCCTCATTCAACTTAAGTTCAATTGCATGACTTCGCCCTCTCGACTCGACTTCCACACCGCGGATCACATAGAAGTCAGCCTTGTCGGCGCCGAGTTCTGACAGTCTTTGCACTACAGCAGGGGCCGCCTCCTCGAAGGTTGTTCGGTTTCGAGGGTCGCTCAAGTCGGCCTCAGCGGCAAGTAGGAGTGCAGTGCCAATGTCCGACGATTTCCCGAAGGAGCGCACGCGGCTAGAGACTTTTCCTTCGAGCCTTCTTGCCTTCTTGATATGACTTACTATGACGGGGATTTGTGTCAGATCTTGATCGCCCTTGTCCTTGTTGCATTCTCCGCAGATTGGCGCGAGGTTATATAGTGCATCGACATCATATTCTTCGGTGAGTGCAAACGCCTCATTAAGGCGCTTGCGCTCATAAGTTGTAGAGGTCCTTGGGAGGATGTGGTCGATCTCTAGGGCGGAGTAATCCTTGAACCTGCGACACCAGTAGCATCTTGACTCCCACACTTGGCGAAGGACGTGCCTGAGGAGTCGATTATTTCCACCTTGTACGTACCGTACGTCCGTTTTGGCCACATGACCCGCCTTATACTCGCCCGGTTTTGGGCGACCCGGTAGCCACTTGCTGCAGTAAGTAGCAAAGGTCGGCCTTGCCGTGAAGCAGCAGCAACGCCGGCCTAGTCGCCCGGGGTACCCTCGTGGGGTTCGTAGATGTTTGCGGCGCCACTATCGGCAGCGGCAGGGGTCGAGTCCGTGGCGGGGAGATCCTGCTCACGGCTCAAGAGTCGCTGCGGAACAAGCTTCCGCGGATCGAGTCTTCTGAGATCGACACCGGCCGACACGGCGGCTGCGCCTGCGGCCATGCCAATCGCGATGCCGATCGCCAGGCCTCTCTGCAGGCCCTTTTTTTCACCGAGAGCTCGGCCGATTTGTTCGCCGAGAGCGAGGCCCTCTCCCACGCCTGTGTGGTGGCCTGCACCCCATGCCGCGTTGCCCATGCCTGTGCCCTTCTGTGGTGCCTGCGAGTATGAAGAAAGCCTAGCCGCGGGCCGCCAGCGGCTCCTCAGTCGTTGCGGGCTGGCTTGTCGCGAGTTCCGCGCCAGGGCCGGGCAAGCGGGGTCCTTAAACGCACTCTCATCGGCAGCTGCGGAAGCCGGAGAGGGCCGGGCGGTAGCCGACGTCTATGTGAGGCTGGGTGGAGTTAGCCACGCCACCGGGGCGCCGTCGAGGGCGGCGTCGGCGAGGCGGTGGGCGGATGCTGTCTTTAGCGCCGCCCGGGAGCTGTCGATCCAGCGCTGAACGTCCGCGACTCCCTGGTGCCGGTATTCGACCGCTTGGACGAGGCACTCCAACTTGTCCGCGTCGCGGGCCACGATGGCTTCCAGAGTTTCGCCGGCCTCGTACTCTGCAACGGCAGCGTTGATCACGTCGGCAACTGCGGGTGGGCAGCCGGCGACCTGGTCGGCGGTGACGGCGGTGTTGGGCGCGGCGGTGAGGTAGCGCTTGGCGATGTGCGGGATGTCGGTGATCCGGGTTTCCTGCGTGTCGTGCAGGACGCACAACATCGAGACGCGAGCCGGGTCGGCGCCCTCCATGGCCGCGAGCATCATGCCGATGAGCGCCGTGCGGAACGAGTGCTCGGCGATCGACTCGGGGTGCTTCACGCCGGCGAACCACCAGCCGGTACGGGCGGCGCGTTTGAGCACGCCGGCCTCAAAGATGAAGCTCATGGCTCCTGCGGCGTCCTGGTCCTCGCTCATCTGCCCGTCCCTGTACCGGTGACTCCGTCAGCACGGAGGCTGTAGAGGATAGACGTTAGTTCTTGTCGTGACTGCGTGGATACCTGGTCGCTGTCGAGCAGCGCGGCGCACCGGTCGGCCAGTGCCTGCCCGGTGGCGAGGTCATCGTGGGTGAGACCGCGCCTCGCCATGAGTAGAGCCCAGAGGTTGTGCACGTTGAGGTCGACGAACGGGTGGCCGATGGTGAGGCGGTCAACCAGGTGCCGGAACAGTACGACTCCTCGCCAGTCGCCGAGAGCAGTGGGCATGAACGAGTCGTCGCGATGCCGGTACGGAATCTCACCGACCCAGTAGGCGGAGTAGTTGAGGGCGGCCCGCTCGCAGGCATCGTCCGGGTGGGCGCGGGTGATGAAGTCTCTCAGCGGCTCGGGGTCTCCCTGGTTCGCGAGGGAAGTCACCATCGACCGGATGTCGGGCCACAGCGGTGACCAGGTGTGGAAGCGGGTGATCTGGCGAGTTGTCCGGGTGGTGCCTTCGGCGATCCATGACGCGGACGCGCCTGTGGGATCCATGCCGGCAAGGAAGCAGGCTTGCCGGTGCAGCAGGACATCCGGGTCGCGTTCGAAGGCGGAGCGTTCAGCGAGCACGCGCAGGCGTACGAAGAAGGCCCGTCTCTCGTCGGCGGACAGGAGCGGGGCGGTCGCCACGGGGCCGCGTCGGCGGGTTGTGGGGAGGCTTCTGATGAAGGTCGGCGTCTGTCCGAGAACGCTCCAGAGGATCAGGTCGGTCAGACGGTGCGTCAGCACCGACCAGCCGAGAGGTTGTTCGGCGATGGGGGATCGGCCGGCGTCGTCCCGGAGGAGCGCCGCAAGGATGAGGTCTGCCTCGGCGGCATCGTCGAGAGCGGCCAGCAGCTTCGTGTTCGCTCCGAGCCGTCCGAGCCGCTGGCGAATCGCAACGGCCTGACCGAATGGCACGGCGGTGAACGGTCTGCGCCCCGACTCCCAGCTCTGAACGGTCACCCGGTCCACGTCCAGATGCGCGGCGAGTTGTTCTTGGGTGAGCGGCACGGATTCCCGAACGAGCTTCAGGAGATAGCCCGTCACCTCGCCTCGATGCGGCGTGGAACTGCGGTGACCTGCCAACTGACATCCCTACGTTGACCGGTGGTCGACGTTTCGCCGGACGCGGACCGCGAGGTGGCGTTCCTGGTCGGCTCACTCGTACCGCTGGTGAGTCCAGTGATCGACGCCGTGATCGTAGCGTCGCAGTTACCGAACGTTCCAGATCCGGTCCGCGATTCGTGGCCGGTCGAATTCCGCTGCCCTGCGGAGGAAACGGCGATGCGGGAGAGGACACCACCGTGGAGACGAGTCACCTACGACCAGTACGTGATCGCTGCTGCTTTGACGCTCGCACGTCGGCATCGCCCCAAATGGTCGTGGCGGAAGTGGCGGTGGGTGTGCCGCTGTGGTGCGGAGCTGCCGTGCCGGAACCGTCACCGCGTACCGATCAATCGCGGTCACTGGCCGCCGCAGGAGGACCAGTGAGGACTGCGGAACAGGCGATCTTGGCGGTGCATGTACGGGGTCTGGACGGGATGTGCGTGGGTTGCCGGCTGTGGTGGGCGCGGCTGACTCCGTACCCCTGTTGGCAGGTCGCGTGGGCGACGAGCCGGCAGGCGCGCGCGAGCGTCGCCCGCTTCCTGGGGGTGCGCGGGTGAGCACCCACGGGCCGGTGCTGCCGGTCTGGACGTGCGGCGGGTGCGGTGCGCCGTGGCCGTGCGCGACGCGGCGGCGGGAGCTGCTTGCGGAGTACGAGGGCGCGCCGGTGTCGCTGGCGGTGTACCTGGGGGCGCAGCTGGTGCGGGCCACGGCGGATCTGAGCTGGGCGCCGGCCGGGACGTTGCACCGGCGGTTCCTGGGGTGGCTGCGGTGAGCGTGCTGCGGGCCGGCGACGAGAAGTTCCACTACAGCGACGGGTCGCACCGGTGGACGGCGCCGGATCCGGAGTACGACCAGGAGGCGTGGGAGGAGCAGGTCCGCCAGCACAAGCTGGGGCACCTGCGCAACGAGCGTCCAAGGGTACGCATCCGCCGGATCGGGTGACGGGTGCGAGACTGGGCCGGTGACTCACCCGCTCGCGCGCCGCGTCTACGACACCTGCCACCTCACCGGCCGGTTCCATCTCCGATCTGGGCAGGTCAGCGACGAGTACTTCGACAAGTACCTGTTCGAGGGGAAGCCGGAGCTGCTGCGCGAGGTCGCCGAGGCGATGGTGGCTCTGCTGCCGGAGTGCGACGTGTTGGCGGGGATGGAGATGGGCGGCATTCCGCTCGCCACGGTGATGTCACAGCTGACCGGGCTGCCGACGGTCTTCGTGCGCAAGCAGGCCAAGGAGTACGGGACCGCGAAACTGGCCGAGGGCGGTCGCGTGAGCGGTCTGCGGGTCGTGGTGGTCGAGGACGTCGTGACCACCGGAGGCGCGCTCCTGACCTCGTGCGGACAACTACGGTCCGTCGGTGCCCAGGTCGAGACGGTGGTCTGCGCCATCGACCGCGAGCAGGGTGGCCGGGAGAACCTGGCGGCCGAGGGGCTGCACCTCCGCGCCGCCCTCACCCGTCGTGATCTGGAGGCATCGCTGACGGCGTGAAGCTAGGGCTGCTCCGGGCCGCTGCTGGCGTTGTACGAGTTCTTGGCGGCGACCACTGCGGCCTGGATGTGCTCGGGGTCGACGCCGTGGACGTTGAGCGGTGGGTGCAGGCGCCGGACGAGTTCGGCTTCGATGACCGTCGGCTCGGGGTCTTCCGCCCAGGTCAGGCGCAGGTGCGTGTGCATCCACGCGGTCAGCCGGGTCTCGTCTGCGGGGACCAGGACGACGCGGTCGGTCCAGGTCGTGCGGTAGCCCTCGGACACGAGAAGCCCGGCCAGCGTGCGGCGCAGCGTCGAGCTGCCCGACCGTCGTAGATGGTTGCGCAGGATCCGGCCCCGCAGGCTGGTGGCCCGGCCCAGATAGAGCATCCGCCATGACGGATCGGTGTCGTTCGGCGGTCCGGGGAGGTCGGGGAGGACCGAAGGAGCAGCCCACCAGGCGTAGACGCCGCCGCCACGGGCGAGCCGCTTGACGGCGACGTCGAGCGCGACCGGCGGGCCGGTCAGCAACCGCAGGGCCTCGTCGGTCGGGACGTCGGCGGATCGCCGTTCGGGGAAGGTCACCGGGACCATCCTAGGCGCTCGACCGGTCGAGATCGGGTGGGGATGCGCTCCGCACCTGGACACCGGCAGGGTGATCAGCAGGCGACTTTCACGACCTGCTCAGCCGGCGGTGCCGAGGGACCGAGCGCCCGCCCGATCTGCGGCACAGGAGTGCGCTGCCGGCCTGTGCGTGCGAGCGCGACGGTGCGCTGCGTCACGCAGCCGATGCTAGGTTCGCCCGCATGACGGTGCAGATCACGGCCGGGGAGTTCCACGCGGCCGACGGTGTCGAGGACTGGCGCTGCCTCTACCACGTGGTCTCGGCGTATTTCCGCACCGGCTCGCTAACCAAGGGCATAGCGTTCGTCGATGAGATCGGCCGGCTCGCCGGTGGCGCGGAGCAGCAGTACGTCAACGTCGATCTGCGTCATGTCGGCGTCACGGTGTCCCTGTCGTCGCGCGACGTCGCGCTGGCCCGGCGGATCTCGGCTGCCGCCAGGGATCTGGACATCCCCGCCGACCCGACCGCCGTGCAGCTCGTCAACGTCACCCTCGACGCGCTGGTCGGCGCGGACGTGCTGCCGTTCTGGCGGGCGCTGCTGGGTTACCGCCAGATCGACGACGACTATCTGGCCGACCCGGCGCGTCGGGGTCCGGGCTTCGGGCTGCAGCCGATGGACGCCGGGCGCCCACAACGCAACCGCATGCACCTCGATGTCGCCGTCCCACATGATCAGGCCGAGGCCCGAATCGCCGCCGCGTTGGCTGCGGGTGGCCGGCTGGTCTCCGATGCGCACGCACCGAAGTGGTGGGTATTGGCGGACATCGAGGGCAATGAAGCGTGCGTCGCCACCTGGGTCGGCCGATAGTGGTGGCCCTCTCGAAGGCTGGACCATCGGCCACACTGACGGCATGACGACGGTCGTGCCGATGAGCCCCGCCCATCCGGCGTTCGATCAGGTAGCTGCTCTGTTCGACGACTACCGGGTGCACTACGGCCAACCGTCGGCCCCGGAGACAACCCGCTCCTGGCTGCAGGACCAGATCGCACAACACCGGATCTCCGCCGCTGCCGCCATCCGAGCTGATCACGTCCGCGGCTTCATCACGGTCACGGTCACGCCGGCATCGCTCAGGCTGGGCACCTCGTGGTCGATCCGCGACCTCTACGTGGCCCCGCACCATCGCCGTAGCGGCATCGCGAAGGCCCTGCTCCAGCACGTCATCCGCAACGCCCGTGCCGCCGGCGCGCATCGCGTGTCGCTCCAAACCGAGACCGACAACATCCCCGCCCTGGCGCTCTACACCGAGATCGGCTTCAAGCCCGTCACCGGCCTGGAACTACTCAACCTCACCTTCGACCCCACCCTCCAAGATCCGGGAGACAGGGCCTAGACGTCGCGCCGTGGCCTTGCGCGACGCGGCGGCGGGAGCTGCTTGCGGAGTACGAGGGTGCGCCGGCCCTTTCCGCCTGGTAGAGGGTCGGTGGTGCGTGGGAAGCTCCCGTCATGCGTATCGCCGAGCACATTGCCGCGCTGGATGAGGAAGGCGCCCGACTGGCAGAGGCGGCGGACCGGGCGGGCCTGGACGCACCCGTGCCGACCTGCCCTGGCTGGCAGGTCCGTGATCTGCTGCGCCATGTCAGTGGTGTCCATCGCTGGGCCACGGGCCACGTCATCACGGGGCGCCGTCAGCCTTACTCCACTCGCGAAGAGGCGGAGTTCTTCGCCGCAGTCGAGGACGACGAGCTGCTGGACTGGTTTCGGGAGGGCCACCGCGCACTCGTGGACACGCTGGCAGCGGCCGACGAGAGCGTTGAATGCTGGACGTTTCTGCCCGCGCCCTCGCCGTTGGCGTTCTGGGCACGTCGCCAGGCTCACGAAACCGCGGTACACCGTGCCGATGCCGAGTCGGCTGTCTCAACGGTTCCCTCCTGGGCCCCCTCCTTCGCCGCTGACGGCATCGACGAACTGCTCAATGGCTTCTTCGGGCGGCCCGGTGGGCTTCTGGTGGCCGATCCACCCGTCAGCATGGCTCTTGTGCCGACTGATATCGACGCGGGATGGACGCTCTCCATCGAGCCGGCCGGGCGCCGCCTGGTAGCCGGTGAGATGCCGGCCCAGTTGACCGTCGTGGGACCTGCGTCCGAGCTCTACCTTCTGCTGTGGAACCGGAGTGGGCCTGAGCGCCTCGAACTACGCGGGGACGCGGCCGTCTTGGATCTCTGGCGGGCAAAGGCCACGATCACCTGGAAGTGACGCCGTCATCCCGGCGAGGTCAGCCCGGTGCCGCCCACCGTGGTCCCATCCGCTCGTCGACAGACCCGGACGGGTGAGACAGGCGGGGAAGCGGCAGGCGGCGCGGTACAGCCCCCACATCACCGGCTCACGTCATTCCGCAGGCACGATACGGAGGTTCAGCAACATGTCCTCGAAGGCCTCGGGTCCGAATCGTGCCGCCACGATGTGCACCGGTGAACACGCCATGTCCAGCGTCACGTCGCCCACGGGACGCCTCTCGACGCCGGTCACCACCAGAGTCGTCTCTCGCACTGTCACGTCCTCGATCGTGACGTCATAGCCGAGCACAGGACGGTCCCCGACCGAGAGAATGACGACCGTCTCCTTCGCGAGGTCTACCGGCGGCGGCGGTGGGACAGGCTGCCGTCCGGCATTGATCGATGCCCAGTGCTGCGCCCACGATCCCGATCGACGAATCAGGAACAGGCCGTAACCTCGTGAGGTGTCGGCCTTGGCCTGCCCGTGGTACAGCGTGCGAAAGGTCCCGGCACGTCCGGACGATCTGCTCACCCGCTGACCCTACTGGCGCTGACCCTCGGAACAGCTTCCGTCTACGTCCGGCGGCTCGGGCGCGAAAGTATTCGGACGGTTGGTGCGGCACGTCGGCGGCATGAGTACACCCTCGGTCTTGAGCCGGGCTCCCGGCCGTCAGGTAACTCTGTCGCCGTGTCGTGTCGGGCCTGGGGACAATGCTCACCGGACAGCGATACGACGAGGGTCGAAGCATGTTGCTGGAGTGGGTCGACGGTTGGGCGGACACGAATGGCCGGTGATGGTCAGCACCGTTCACCTCGGGCGCCATCGGTACCGGGTCATGCGGCCGGCACGACCGCCGGGGTTCGCC
The DNA here is from genome assembly GCF_002926165.1 of Micromonospora chalcea. Taxonomy (GTDB): domain Bacteria; phylum Actinomycetota; class Actinomycetes; order Mycobacteriales; family Micromonosporaceae; genus Micromonospora; species Micromonospora chalcea. Next base: position 13,918 of record NZ_MAGP01000116.1, read on the forward strand.
GGTCTGTACGAGGGCCCTCTTGGAGCCCAGTTCTGCCTCGACAAGGAAACAGCGACGCTGTTCGCTCTGGCGTGGGGACTGGCTGCCCGGTCGCCGCACACGATGGTCTATCTTCCCCTTCGTCGCGCGACACGTCCCCACCATCACAGTTGGGGGCGCCCGCTCGACCTGGTGTTGCTGCATCACCGCCTCGCGTTCCCGCCGTCGCGGTGGAAGCAGGTCCGTTCCCGGTTGGGGACCGGCCGGCCACACACCGTGGTGCTACCCGCTCAGGCGTGGCCGGCGCGGTTGACCGCCGATCACCGGCGAGTCCGGTATCGAGAGTTCCGCGATCATCTGCGGTGGGACATCGCTGCCGACACGTTGCTCACCGGCAGCCGTGAAGCGTTCGAGTTGGAAGCCGACCAGGTCCGCGCCTTGGCCGAGGAGTGCCCCGCCCATCGCGCTCGCATGCCAGGCACGCCGGTGATGCCGGGGGTCCGGCAGTGGCCGGCCACGGCACGCAACTCGCGGCAGATCCGTATGGCGGCCCGCTTGGCAGCCCGGGGAAGGGGGGCTCGTGCTGGGAACGCCAATGCGTGTGCCGGTGGATCTACTCCTGCAGGTACCGCTGCTACGCACCGTCTGACGTCTTTACGAGCGCTGTGTCGGCTCGGCGTGGTGATCGAGCTGCCGTGAGTACTCCGGGACGATGGTGTTCGTACCGAACGACGGACGTGTGCCGGACATGCTCACCGAGCAGCCAGCATCCGTGCGTGAGCGACTGTTTCGAAGCGAGCTGAAGGTCGTCCGGGGCATCGCGGATGCCATCGACCTGTCCGAAGTGATCAGGCCGCCTTCCGGGTCGAACGGGTCGGATCTCTTGACTCTCGACCCGGTCGAGGGCCGACCCTTCCCGAGTGACGTATGAGGAGCACGACCAAAGATCAGTCCCGCTCGCGATCGACCTGGAGATGCTGCGGCCGGTGCTGCGCGCCGGCTGGGGAGCGGACACCTGCGACCCGCACGACCTGGAGGATTGGCACGCCGGCAACCCAGCCCGTGGGCAGTGCGGGGTGACCGCGCTGATCATTCAGGACCTGCTCGGCGGAGAGCTGATCCTCGGCGAGGTCCACGCCGGAGATACCAAGGTCGGCCACCACTACTGGAACCGGCTGGCCGACGGCCGCGAGGTGGACCTGACTGCCGACCAGTTCCAGCCGTCGGAAGTCGTTGTCGGCGGTCAGGTTCAGCAACGCCCGCCGGGCCCACCCGTCCGGTGCCGCAGGCAGTACGAGATCCTGCGGGACCGGGTCTTCGTCGCCCTCTACGGTGCCGCACCCCGTTTGCTCGTTCCGGACGGGATGCGAGGCTGACCGCGTGGCTTACCGAACGCCCGCCCTCCGGTGACGCCCGCATGAGCCTGGTGTCGGCGTTCGTACCGATCTGGATCCTCACCGCTGTCGGTTACGCGGCCTGTCGCTGGGGCCTGCTGGGCGAGTCGGCGGCGTCGGTGCTCGGCCGGTTCGTGTTCCAGCTCGCGATGCCGGCCGCCCTGTTCCTGGCACTGGCCCGGATGCCGCTGTCCGGGTTCGCGGGCCGCTCGCTGCTCGCCTTCGGGGTGAGCACCGTCGCCGTGGTCGGGTTCGGGTGGGCCGGCGCGAGCCGGCTGTTCGGTCGCGAGCCCGGCGAGCGGCCGATCTGGGGCATGGCCGCCGGGTACGTGAACTCGGCGAACCTCGGCATCCCGATCGCGACGCAGGTTCTCGGCGACGTGTCGTTCCTGGCGGTGGTGGTGCTGCTGCAGGTGCTGGTGGTGGCACCCGTGATCGTGGTCGTGCTGGACCGGCGCAGCGACCCGGCCGGGCGGGTCCGGGTGCGCCGGGTCGCCTCGCTGCCCGTACGCAATCCGGTGATCCTGGCGTCGCTGCTCGGTGTCGCGTGCTCCGCGGCCGGTCTGCGTCTGCCGGCGCCGGCCGCCGCGTCGCTGACGCTGCTTGCGGGCGCCGCGGCGCCCGCCGCCCTGGTCGCGCTCGGCGCGTCGCTGCACCCCGCGGCGCCGTCGCGGGCGGAACCGACCGGGCCCGGAGAGCTGGCCGCGATCAGCGCGCTCAAGCTTGTCGCACAACCTGTCATCGCGTACGCGGCCGGCCTGGCCCTGCACCTGTCCGCGCCGCAGTTGCTCGCCGTGGTGGTGGTCGCGGGCCTGCCGACGGCGCAGAACACGTTCATCTTCGCCCAGGAGTACGGCGTCGGCGAGGCGGTCGCCAACCGGGCGGTGGTGGTGACGACGACGCTGTCGCTGGCCACGCTGGCTGCGGCGGCGGCGCTGCTCGGGTAGCTACCGCTCGGCGGGGAACCGCCTCCACTGCCCCTCGGAGACGACCTCGACCGTGCCGTCGACCACTGTGATCGCCGTCTGGTCGTCGATCGCGTACGCCGGACCGGCGACCTCGGCCGCCCACTTCTCGGCGTTCGCCATGGTGTTGTCCGGTTCGAGGCCCAGGTGCGGGAAGATCGAGAAGTCGACGAGCCCCAGCGTGCGGTCGTCAGGCGCGGACTGCCATTCGACGAAGTCCGTCCCGACACGCGGGGTCAGCACCATGCTCCCCGCGCTCAACCCCACCCAGACGGTGTCAGGCAGCGACGGCAGCAGGTCCGCCAGCCCGGACTGCCGCATCCAGTGGCACAGGTACGTCGCGTCGCCGCCGTGCACCAGGATGACGTCCGTCTCGCGGACCCAAGGGACCCACCGCTCCTGGCCGATGCTCGGTAGCGCGGTCAGCTCCAGGACGCCCAGCGACTTCCAACCGAGGCCGGTCATCGGTAGCGGCGTCTGGCCGGTGATGAAGCGCCAGGCCGAGGCCGGCCCGCCCATCGGGTAGGCGGCCGTGGGGATGCAGAGCGCGTTGGACTCGGCGACCGGCTTGCCCAGCAGGCCGACCAGCGCATCGTGGATGCTCGGGTTCTGGACGCCCGCGGATGTGAGAAGAAGCTTCACGCCTACCTCCGGTGGCAGCGGTTGGGTGCACGGGAGTACAGACCGGGCACCGTATCGAAACTCATCGCCGCACGTCGCGTCACTCGCGGATCTCCATCGCCGCGACCAGGCCGTCGTCGAGGCGGTAGACGTGTGTGACGGTGTGGTCGGCGAGCTTCGTTCCGGCCTTGTCGTGGACGACCTGATGAACGGTGACGGCGATGCGGCCGTCGGCCTCCGTGCGGAACGCCGTCGGCGTGACGACAGGTTCGAGCTGGTCCCACTGCCGGCGCCAGTAGGCACCCACCTGGTCCCGGCCGCGAAGGACGCCTCCCTCCCAGCCGTTGGGCCACGAGACGTCCGGCGTGATGGCGGCCAGCAGCGTGGGGATGTCACGCCTGTTGAAGGCCGCGTAGAGGTTCGTGAGCAGGGCCTGGGAGGTAGGGCGTCTCGGCGAATCCACGGAGCCAGCATGGCCGGTGGGTGAGACCTCGCGCAGACGTCTTAGCGGTCAGCAGAACGCGAGCAGACCCGGACGGTAGGGACGCAGCCCCACGGCGCGCCACGACCGTCCCGTTGTGATCTCCGCCCACCTGCCGGCGCGTGCCCACATCTGCTCCTCGAAGGCGCTGCGGCCGGCCGTCTCGCGCCATGTGCTCACCGTCTGGTGCGGATGCGTCGTACCTCGACGTAGCGGCGGATCTTCTCCGCGGTCCCGCAGTCGTCCATGCTGCACCAACGACGGCTGCGGTTCTTGCTCTCGTCGATGAACAGGAAGCGGCAGCCCGCGCATCGCTTGATCCGATCGAGCGCACCCGTGGTGAGAAGCTGGACCGCAGCATGGACCACCGGCCGTAAGGGCCGGGCAAGCGTGTGGTCGTCCCGCCAGGACCATGCGAATGTCTTCCCGCGCATGAGCTGTGCGTGGGCGAGCGCGTCGGCTTCGTCGTCGCGCAGCCGGGTCAGCGCCGCTGCGCCCGGGTCCTCGCCGGCGGCCAGTGGCCGGAACACCTCGTCCAGGTAGTCACGGGTGCGAAGTGCCTGCGCGAAGACGGTGTGGGCGCTGTCCGGACTGCCGCGGGACAGCCGGCGCAACGCCGCCGCCTGCGTTTCGGTGAGGGTGCCCGCGTACACGCTCCAGGCGATCAGCTCGGCGTAGCCGGTGAGCACGTCGTCGTCCGGAGGCCCGACGGGTGGGCCGGCGCGGGTGTTGAGGAAGTCCAGCGCGAGGTCGCCGCCGACCAGGCGCATCCGCGTAACCCTTGCTGTTTCCATCAAAACCGACTTTACCAGTTGCCCCGTGACGAGGAGCCTTCCTAGAGTGTTTCCGTCATAGCCGGTTTAGGGGGTAACAATGGGCCAGGCGCACGCACACCGGCGGGCAGTGGGCGCGCTGATCGGCCTCGCCGGCGGAACGTTCCTCTACACCGCAGCCGAGGCGCTGCCGATCGGGCTGCTGTTGCCGATGGCCGTGGACCTGGCCGTTCCGCCGTCCCAAGTGGGCATGCTCGTCACCGTGTACGGCGCGGTGGTGATGGTCGCCTCGGTCCCGTTGACGGCGCTGGTGCGCAGAGTTCCTCGCCGACGGCTGCTGTCGGCGCTCCTGGCCGGCTTCGTCGTCAGCAACGCGATCACGGTGTTCGCGAGTACGTTCACCATGCTGATGGCAGCCAGGGTCGCCACCGCGGCCACTCATGCGTTGTTCTGGGCGGTCGTCGTGCCGACCGCGGCTGAGCTGTTCCGGCCCGGACTGCACGGACGGGTGGTCGCGATCGTGTTCGCCGGCGGCAACGTCGCCCTCGTCCTGGGCGTGCCCGCGGGCACCTGGCTGGGTGAACGTGCCGGCTGGCGGGCATCGTTCCTGGCGGTGGCCGGGCTCGGTGTGCTCGTCTTCGCCGTGGTGGCCTGGTTGCTGCCGTCGACGGGGCCGGCACAGGGACACGCCGGCCGGGGCAGAACCCCCGACTCCCGCCGGTTCTGGCTCCTGGTCGTCGTGGCCGTCCTGTCGACCGCCGGCGCCATCGCCGGCTACACCTACATCGCCCTGTTCGTCACCGAGGTCACCGGACTGCCCGCCGCGTCGATGGCGACCATCCTGCTGGCGCGCGGCGTCGCCAGCGTCTTCGGCATCCTCGCTGCCGGACCGATGGTCGACCGCAGCCCGTGGTCCGCCCTGGTCGCGACGGTTGCACTGCAGTGTGTGGCGCTGCTCGGCCTGTACGCGTTCGGCCACCACCCGGCGGTTGCCGTCGTCCTGATCGCAATCGCCGGACTGGGGTTCGCCGCGTTCACCGCGGCGCTCGGCGGCCTCGTCCTTCAGGTGGCGCCCGGCCGCTCCGATCTCGCCGCCGCGACGCTGTCCGCCGCCGTCAACGTCGGCATCACCGGCGGCGCCTTTTTCGGGGCCCTCGTACTGGAAAGCCACGGTGCCGCCGGCACGACGTTGATCGGCGCCCTGCTCGGCGCTGTCGCCCTCGCGCTCGCCCTCGGCGAACGACTCATTCCGCCGCCGCACAGCAAGGGCGGCGCGGCCTTTCGTGAATCGATCCCGGCGGGGCGTCGGCGGTGACGGCGGGGCGTCCGCGATGCTGTGGGCGTGGAGTACGTGTCCAGAGTGCCGCGACCGCCGCTGGACGAGCTGATCGACGACCTCTACTACCTGGCGGGCGCGCCCCCGTACCCCCGGCTGACGCTGCCGCCGATGCCGGCGGCGCTGCTCATCGTCAACCTCGGCGCGCCGTTCCGCGTCCGCGGCGGCACCGACGTCGAGACCACCGGGTACGCCGACGGCTGCGTGATCACCACGCCCACCCGCGCGTTCGAGTTCGGCTACCCGCGCCCGACCCGGTCCGTCGGCGTACACGTCAAGCCGTGGGGCCTGGCGCCGTTCCTGCCGATGCCCGCGGCCGAGCTGTGCGACCGGCCGGTGACGCTGGAGCAGGTCTGGGGCCGGCCCGCCGTGGCCGAGCTGCGCGACCGGCTGGCCGCGGCCGACGGGCCGCACAAGATGCTGGCGCTGCTGGAGGAGGAGCTGAGGCGACGGCTGTCCGAGAGCACCGGACTGGGGCTGGTCCGGCACACGAGCGGCGTCATCGCGGCGACCAGCGGCGCGGTGCCGATCGGCGACCTGAGGACGGCAGCCGGCGTGAGCAGCACCCATCTGACGCAGCGGTTCAAGGAACTCGTCGGCGTCACACCGAAGCGGCTGGCCCGCACCTACCGCTTCGCCGCCGCAGTGTTCGCGATCGACCCCGCCCGGCCGGTCGACTGGGGCGAGCTGGCAAGCGACGCGGGCTACTTCGACCAGGCCCACTTCGGCCACGAGTTCCGGGCGTTCACCGGGCTCACGCCGACCCGGTACGTCGAGGTCCGGCGGCGGTTCCTGCGCGAACACCCCGGCCACGTGATCGACGGCTGGTCGCTGCCGGCCGATTGATTTCCTACAAGAACGGCGGCCCGCGACCCGCTAACTTGGGGGCCACCCAAGGAAGGGGAGAACCGGCGTGGGCACTGTGGTCCTGTACAGCTCGGTGTCGGTGGACGGCTTCGTCGCGGACGACAACGACCAGCCCGGGCCGCTGTTCGACTGGTTGACCAGCGGGGACGTCCCGCTGGACGACAGCGGCGCGTTGCGGGTGTCGCAGACGTCCCACGACTACGTCCGGCCGTACTGGGATCAGATCGGGGTGACCGTCGTCGGCCGGCACGTGTTCGACCTGACCGACGGCTGGGACGGGACGCCGCCGAGCGGGATCGACCACGTGGTCGTCGTGACGCACCGCCCGCCGCCCGAGGGTTGGAACCCCGAGGCACCGTTCCACTTCGTCGACGGCGTCGAGGCGGCCGTGGCCAGGGCGCAGGAACTCGCGGGGGAGCGCATCGTCGAGGTCGCGGCCGGTGACGTCGGAGGCCAGGCGCTCGCCGCGGGCCTGGTCGACGAGGTACGCATGGACGTCGTACCCGTGGTGTTCGGCTCCGGCAAGCGCTTCTTCGGGTCGGTCGACGCGCAGCACCTGCTGGAGGATCCCGACGTGGTGCTTCCGGGCGAGCGGGTGCTTCACCTGCGGTACCGGGTGCGCCGCTGACCGATCCGGCCGGCCGTCCGGATACGAAAAGGGCTGTGGGTACCGCGCGTCGAGCCAGGATGATGTCGCCGTGGACCGTCCGCCCCCGATACCGGATCCATCCGACGGCACCATCCGCCGCTATGTCATCGCCGCATCGGAGCGGGGGAGCCCTCGGTACCTGGACCTCCTTCACGGTGGCTTCGGCCGGCCGGGCGGGCAAGAGGACGCCTCAGTCGTGCGGGCTCTACGCCATGATGCTCGACGTGTCAGCGACGAGGAACTGGTCTTCCTGCTTCAACCTGACTGCCTACCTCGACCGCTACCTGCCCCGACTCGACCTCCGCTACGACCAGGATTGGGCGCTCGGCGCCCTGCGGTGCGTCGACCTGCGACTCGGGACGAGTCACGCCGACCGGGTACCTCGAACCCGGCGGCCAGTGGGAACGCTGGGCCGGCTCCGCACCCCAGCCTCCGGACGCCGACACCTACCGAGCACTGATCGCCGATCTGTGCGGCCTGTGAGGACTTGGGGCTGCGACGGCAGGGGCGGCGCCATCAGAGTCGTGCGAGTCGGCGCCCCGCTCGGTTCAGCGGGGTCCGACGGTAGTGCGCCGACCACAGGCCGTTCCACTCGTCCAGCGCGTCGCCCGCCGCGACGAGGGTTGCCTGATGACGGGCAAGTGCCTGGTGGCGTGTGCCCGGGTCGCTCGCTACGAGGTCGAAAGCCAGGAGTAGTCACCCCTCGGTAGCTCTCGTCACCGGTGGTGGCCGTGGCAGCCGCACCTCGACGCGGAGCCCGCCTCCGGGGCGGGGGAGCAGGGTGAGTGTTCCGTCGTGGGCGTGGGCGATGCTCCTGACGATCGCCAGACCGAGCCCGACACCCGCGTGGCCGGTCCGGGCGCGCTCGCTGCCCCGCTGGAACGGCTCGGCGAGCGTGGCGACCACGTGGGCGGCGAGCGGCGCGCCGGTGTTCTCGACGGTGAGCACCAATGCCTCGGGGTGAGCCGTGGTCGTGACCCGGACGGCACCCCGGTCGGGCAGGTTGTGGACGATCGCGTTGTGCACGAGGTTCGTGGTCATCTGCAGCAGCAGAGCGCGTGAGCCGATGGTCGGGCTGATGTCACCGGAGGCCTCGACGGTGAGGCCGCGTTCCTCGGCGAGCGGGAGGAGCGTCTCGGCGGCTTCTTCCGCGACGAGGGACAGATCGACGCGTTCGCGGGTGAACGATCGCTGGTCGGCGCGGCTGAGCAGGAGCAACGCCTCGGTGAGATGGATCGCCCGGGTATTGACGGCGTGGAGGCGGTCGAGGAGTTCGCCGGTGTCGCGGTCGGGGTCGTTGCGGGCCACGTCGAGAAGCGTCCGCGTGATCGACAGCGGGGTCCGCAGCTCGTGGGAGGCGTTTGCGGCGAACCTCTCCTGTTCGGCGACGTGCACTTCGAGCCGCGCGAGCATCGTGTCGAAGGCGTCGGCGAGTTCCCGGAACTCGTCCCGCCGCCCAGGAAGCCGGATCCGGTGGGAGAGGGAACCGCCGGCGGCCAGGCGGGTGGCGTCGGTGATGCGCGTCAGCGGGGCGAGCATCCGGCCGGCCAGGATCCACCCGCCCAGCAGGGCGATCACCAGTAGGAGAGCCCACACGACGGCGGCCCGCGGCGCGAAGGCGCGCAGGAGGTCGGACCGGTTGGGGATGAACGGACCCGGGGGAGAGCCGCGCCGAGGGACGGTCAGCACGGTGTCGGGCACGTAGCGGAGCAGGAACACCCACACGACCGCGAGGAGCAGGGTCACCGCGAGCATGAGGAACCCGGCGTAGCTGAGTGTGAGTTTGAGGCGGACGCTCAAACCGGGCCGCCTACCGACTGTCCTCCCCCTCGGATGCGGTGCCGATGCGGTAGCCGCTGCCGATCGCGGTGGAGATGATCGACGGTTCGCCCAGCCGCTTGCGCAGCGCCGAGACCGTCAGGCGTACGGCGTTCGTGAACGGGTCGGCGTTCACGTCCCACGCCCGTTCCAGCAGCTCCTCGGCGCTGACGACACCGCCCTCGGCGGCGACGAGGATCTCGAGCACGGCGAACTGCTTGCGGGTCAGCGCGACGTAGCGGCCGTCGCGGTGGACCTCGCGGCGGAACGGATCCAGCCGCAGGCCGGCGATCTCGCGTACGGGCGGCCTGCTGTGCGCGCGCCGGCGGTCGAGCGCTCGCAGCCGGAGCACGAGTTCCCGCAGGTCGAAGGGCTTGGTGAGGTAGTCGTCGGCGCCGAGGCCGAAGCCGGAGGCCTTGTCGTCGAGCCGGGCGGCGGCGGTGAGCATGAGGATCGGCATGCCGCTGCCGGAGGCGACGATGCTCGCGGCGATGTCGTCCCCGGACGGGCCGGGAATGTCGCGGTCGAGGACGGCGATGTCGTAGGCGTTGACGCTCAGCATCTCCAGCGCGGTGTCGCCGGCGCCGGCGATGTCGGCCGCGATCGCCTCCAGGCGCAGGCCGTCGCGGATGGCATCCGCCAGATACGGCTCGTCCTCCACGATCAGCACCCGCACACGCTCGATGCTACGAGCCGGCCCATGTGGTTTGCGTATGCAGAAGGGCATACGCCGCCGCAACACTCCTCCGCCTTCACTGGACCCACCGGACCAGGAAAGGACTGTGATCATGGACGTGGACTCCGTACGTGGTGGTGTCGACCGGCGGCGGCTGCTGGGGTGGGGTGGGCTGGCGACCGCCGGGCTCGCGGCCGGCGCGCCGTTGCTGGGTGCCGGATCGGCCCACGCCGCCCCTGGTTCGGCCGGCCCCGGCGGGCCCCAGGCGCCCGGGCACGGCCGGATTCCGCGGGACACCCGGCCCGGCGGCGCCTACGACCGGTTCGTGGCGGAACTGGCCGCGCAGGACAGGTTCTCCGGCGTGGTGCTGCCGTCCTACCAGGGTCGGACGGTGTTGTCCCGCAGCTACGGCATGGCCGACCGGGCCAGGGGCATCCGCAACCACGAGGACATCGCGTTCAACCTCTCCTCGGCGAGCCAGCCGTTCCTGTCGGTGGCGATCCTCCAGCTGGTGCAGCAGGGCCGGATCGCGCTGTCGGACACGGTGGGCACCCACCTGGAGGGCCTGGCTACCGGCATCGCCGAGCAGGTCACCATCCACCACCTGCTCACCGGCACCTCCGGCGTGGACGCGCCGATGCCCGACTGGCGTCGTGTCTTCCACAGCCGCGACGAGGTGTACGAGTACGGCGAGCAGTGGGCCCGGCAGGCAACCCTGGTGGGAGTGCCCGGCGCGGGATCCAACGGCCATCTACCCGGTGGAGGTGTGAGCCTCGCCATCGCCGCGCAGATCGTGGAGGCCGTCTCCGGCATGACGTTCTGGGACTACGTGCACGAGCACGTCTTCGGCCGCGCCCGCATGACCCGCTCGGCGTTCTACACGAGGGAGCAGTGGCTCACCGACAGGCGCATCGCGCATCCGTACATGCGTCAGGCCGACGGCAGCCGGGTCGACGCTGTCCGCAACCTGGACAAGGGCAGCGTGAGCCCGCCCATCCGGGGCCGGAATCCGGGCCGCGGCTTCATCGGTTACGCCTCGGGCGACGGCTTCGCCACCGCGCCGGACCTGGTCCGGTTCGCGCACGCGCTACGCGACGGCACGCTGCTCGACCGGCCGTACGCCGACCTGTTCGCCGGGGCCAGACTTCCCGGCCCCGAACCGACGTCCTTCGAGGCGTACACGATGCCGGTTTCGATCATCGGCGGGCAGTGGGTGATCGGACGCGGCGGCGGGGCCGGCGGCGTCGGTGCGAACTGGACCATCTACCCGGACACCGGGTGGGTCGGTGTCGTCCTGAGCAACTACGACGACATGCCGCTGCTGGAGATCTGCCTGCGCGAGGTCGAGGCCGTCACGGGCCAGCACATCGATCCGCCCGGCGGCGGCTGAGGCGCGCCCGTCGGCGTCGGAGCGGCTGTTCACGCTGGCCCCGGGGCAGGCCGACCACCGCGTGCACCTGTACGGGTAGGCGTCAGCTGTCGAACCAGACGACGAGTCGTACGTTGTCCTCGCCGTGCCGTTCGGCCAGCTCGCGCATGCCTTCCAGCACCGCGCGCAGCGCCGGGTCACGCTGCAGCGCATCGCTGTTGGACAGGCGCTCCACCCGCCACATCACGTTTCCCGAGCGCCATTCGGTGCCCTCCGGGTAACTGCTGCCCCGGTGATCCGCGTGCTCGCCGGCTACCTCGCGCCAGGCTCGCCCGTGCCGGGTGGCCTTGCTCCGGTAGCGCGGTCCTTCGGCGGTCAGGTCGTACACGTGGATCCGGTCGTCCACCCGGGGCGATGGCGCGCTCCAGTCGATGCGTGCCACCTCCGCCCACGACACCCAGGTGGGGTCGTGATGGCGTTCGGTGAAGTGACGAGCGCGCAGGCTCGCGCTGACGTCGTCCGGCAGGCCACGGCCGGGTGCGACCGGCTCGAACCCGGCGAAGTTGCGCACACCGAACAGCAAGCCGAAGGCGTCGTAGTTGGTGGAGACCTCCCGCAGGCTGATGTCGGCCAGCTCCCACGGCGAACCCGTACCGTGCGGCCGGATCTCCACCCCACCCCAGATGTCGGTACTCACGTCGCTCCACCCCCGCAGCCGAGACGCTTCGGTGTCCGCCACGACCATCGCACCCGGCGGCAAGGCGCCGCAGCCCGGACCTGACTGCTGCGGGGCGGCGCGGTGGCTAGGCTGTGCCGGTGCGGAAGGCGGGGTCCCGGGGTGACCGTCATGGTTGACGCGGACGACGTGCGTCGGGTGGCGTTGTCGCTGCCCGACGTGGTCGAGATCGACAGTGACGGCTTCGACTTCCGGGTCGCCGGCAAGGGGTTCGTCTGGTCCTATCCGGAGCGCACGCCCGGGAAGCCGCGGCGCATCCGCACCGACATCGCTGTGCTGTACGTGGGCGACGAGGCGGAGAAACAGGCCCTGCTCCTCGGCGAGCCCGACCTCTTCTTCACCACCCCCGCGTACGACGGGTTGCCCCTGGTCATGCTGCGGCTGGCGCGCGTCGGCGTCGAGCGTCTGACGGAATTGGTCACCGACGCGTGGCGGATGCGTGCCCCCGGCTCGCTCACCGGTGAACCCGGCGCGTGACCCCGCACGCTATCCGTCGAGGATCTGTTCCCGGAGGATGTCCGCGTGCCCGCAGTGCTGGGCGAGCTCGCGCAGGACGTGGAGATACACCCACCGCAGCGGAAGGGGGCCCCGTCGGTGCCCGGTGAGCATGTCGTCCAGACCTCGCGTGGAGGTCGCCCGGCGTGACGCGTCCCGAGCGTCGCGGTAGGCCTGCCGGACCCCGGCGATCGTGTCGCCGTCGTCGAGGAGGAACGAGTCCTCCGACCGCTCCGGGATGCCGATCTCGGCGCGAGACCGACCCGTGACGGCTTCGTCGAACCAGACCTTCTCGACGAAGGTGGCGTGCTTCACCAGACCCAGCAGCGTGGTGCGGGAGGCCACCAACGATCGGCGCGCCTGTTCCTCGGTCAGTCCGTCCAGGCAGCGGTCGAGCGCGTCGCGGTGTTCGTCGAGAAACGCCTCGAACTGGGCCTGGACCGGCTGCGCGACGACTTCGGCGGAGAAGGTGGGCGGGAAGGACGGCATGGACGCAGCATTCCAGATCGGCGGCCGGATGAGCGCGGGGTGTATCAGGCGGGTCGCTGACGAACCGCGACGATCTCGGCGTGGTGAGCGACCGCCCAGTCGGCCAGCGCGGAAAGCGGCTCCAGAAGGCTGACACCGAGTGGCGTCAGCCGGTACTCGACGCCCGGCGGCACCGTCGGAAACACCTCACGCTCGACCAGGCCGTCGCTTTCCAGCGCACGCAGTGTCCGGCTGAGCATGCGCGGGCTGATGCCCTCCACGGCGCGGTGCAACTCGTTGAACCGGTGCGGATGCCGGCCGAGCAGGGTGACCAGCAACAGCGTCCACTTGTCGCTCACCCGCCGCAGCAGGTCAGTGACCGGACAGCGGTCGTACTCGCCGGCCGGAACCGGCACCGGCAGCCGATGATCGAGCAGCGAGGCACTCACATCGGTGTCACCTGTGGACATGAAAGTGCCTTCTTTCGCCTCCGCCGGCCTGCTGCCCAGGATGGGGCAGGTCGATGAGCACACGATAAGGGGGCGACGTGGGCGTCGTGGTGGTCAGTGGCGGCACGAACGGAATGGGGCGTGCGTTCGCCCTGGGGCGGGCCGAACGTGGCGACCGTGTCCTGGTGCTCGGCCGCAGCCGTGCACGTGGCGAAGCGATGGCCGGCGGCCTGATCGCCTTCCTTCCCGTCGACCTGTCCAGCACGGCCGAGACGCGGCAGGTCATCGAGCACATCCTCGGCGAGCACCAGGTCGTGGACGCGTTGACGCTGTTCGCCAATGCGGTGACGCCGCGTCGCATCGAGACGGTGGAGGGACTGGAGCGTACGTTCGCGCTCTACTACGTCAGCCGCTACCTGCTCAGTTTCGGTCTGCGTCCGGCCCTGGACCGGGCGGTCGCGCCGGTGATCGTGAACGTCGCCGGTGTCGGGGTCACGAGAGGCGAGGTGCGCTGGGCCGATCCGCAGATGAGGGAGGGCTACTCGGCCGTCGCCGCCCAGTTGCAGGCCGGGCGGGCCAACGACCTGCTCGGCGTGGGCTTCGCCCAGCGGTCCGGTAGCCGCGCCCGATACGTGCTCTACCATCCCGGGTTCACCAGGAGCGGTGACCGTAGCGCGCTCCCGCTCGTGGTACGGGGGCTGCTCGCGGTGGCGGCGGCGGTCGCCGCCCGGTCCGTCGCGGACGCGGTGGCGCCGATTCACCGGTTCCTGGACGCGCCGCCGACCGCGCCGGTGACCGCCGTCGACCGGGGGAAGCAACTTCCGCCCGGTTTCCCGACCCTCGACCCTCATGACGCCGAGCGGTTGATGGACCTCACGGAGAGGCTGCTGTGGTGAGGCGCCGCGCCGACGCTACGGCCGGAAGTAGTCGGACATCATGCTGCTGACCCACTCCGGCTGCCGGACGTTCGTGGGGACGAACTCCACCAGCACCGGCTTCAGGTCGATGACCGGCGTGCCGGACACCGCGTCGAGGCCCACCACCGTCAGTTCCCGGCCGTGGACCGACTCGATGCGGCAGCACGTCACGCCGATCCGGTTCGGCCGGCGGGGACCACGGCCGGCGAACACGCCCATCGGCGGCAGGTCGGCCCGGCCCCGGTAGGGGCGGGGTTCGCGGTGGTCGCCGCCGTCCGGGAACCGGTCGAAGACGAACACGACCTCCACGTGCGAGAACTCCTCCAGGCCCTGCAGGCACGCCTCGCCGAAGCGCTCGTCGACGACGATCGTGCTGCGGACGGCGCCCCAGTTGTCGCTGTGCTGGATGTCCGTCCGGTCGTTGCGGACCGTACCGATGGGGGTGATCTCGAAGCTGGGCATGCCCGGAGAGTAGTTCCGCGCGGCTCGTCACGGGGGCCCACGAGCCGGACCACCGGCGCTAGGCTCATGATCATGGACGTTCTCCGATACGCGGCGTTCACCGCCGACCCGGCCGGCGGCAACCCGGCCGGTGTCGTGCTCGACGCCACCGGGGTGGATGACGCGGAGATGCAGCAGGTGGCGGCGCAGGTAGGCTACTCCGAGACGGCGTTCCTCCTGCCCGGCGAGGGCGGGCGGTTCACGGTGCGCTACTTCAGCCCGAAGGCGGAAGTGCCGTTCTGCGGGCACGCGACGATCGCGTCCGCGGTCGCGTACGCGCAGCGGCACGGCCCCGGCGCGCTGCACCTGGACACCCGCGCCGGACTGGTCGAGGTCGCCACGAGCGCGCAGGCCGACGGCACCACCACCGCCACGCTCACCAGCGTCGCGCCGCGCACCGTACCGCTGGGCGCGGACGACCTGGCGGCGCTGCTCGCCGCGTTGCGCTGGTCGCCGGACGATCTCGACGCGACGCTGCCGCCGCGTGTCGCGTACGCCGGGGCCTGGCATCCGATCGTGGCCGCCGCGACCCGGCAGCGCCTGGCGGACCTGGACTACGACATGGCGGCGCTGAGCGCGCTCATGGCCGAGCGGGACTGGACGACGATCGACCTGGTGCATCGCGAGTCCCCGCTGGTGTTCCACGCGCGCAATCCGTTCCCGCCCGGCGGCGTGGTCGAGGATGCCGCGACCGGCGCGGCGGCCGCCGCGTTCGGCGGTTACCTGCGCGAGATGGGCCTGGTGCGGCCGCCCGCCACAGTCACCGTGCGGCAGGGCGAGGACATGGGCCGCCCGAGCCTGCTCACCGTCGGCATCCCCGCCGATCCCGGCGCCGGGATCGCGGTGACCGGCACCGCCGTGCCCATTCCACCCGCTGAGGCGGCCCGGTGAGGCCGGACCACTACGACGGCTTCGCCGAGCGGTACGCCGCGGAGAACGAGTCCAGCCTGTTCAACGCCTACTACGAGCGGCCCGCGATGCTGGAACTCGCCGGGGACGTGCGGGGCCGCCGGATCCTCGACGCGGGCTGTGGCACCGCCCCGCTGTCCGAGGCGCTCGCCGCGCGCGGGGCCGTCGTGACCGGCTTCGACGGCAGCCCGGCGATGGTCGAGCTGGCCCGCGAGCGGCTCGGCGGGGACGCGACGCTGCTGGTGGCCGACCTGGGCGCGCCGCTGCCGCTCGCCGACGGCGCGTTCGACGACGTGATCGTGTCGCTGGTGCTGCACTACTTGGAGGACTGGACCGCGCCGTTGGCCGAGCTGCGCCGTGTGCTGCGTCCCGGCGGCCGGCTCCTGGTGTCGGTGAACCATCCGATCGGGTACGAGGTGGCGTTCCCGGACGCCGACTACTTCGCCGTCGCGAGCTGGTCAGAGGAGTACGACTTCGACGGGCAGCGCGCCACGCTCACCTACTGGCACCGGCCGCTGCACGCGATGACGGCGGCGTTCACCGACGCGGGTTTCCGGCTCTCGGTGATCAGCGAACCGCCGTTCTCGCCCGACACGCCGCGCGAGCTGCTGCCCCCGGAACTCGACGGCCGTACGGCCTTCCTCTGCTTCATCTTCTTCGTTCTCGAAGCGCACTGAATCCGAGCGGCGCATAACGTCGAGCGGCGTATAACGTCGGATCCGGGTCGGCTCGTTCGTAGGACGGGTGAGAGGCGGCCGGACCGCCGCCCGGACAAGGGAGTCATGGCATGCCGCGGTACCTGATCTCGTTCAACGACGGCGCGATGGACCACATCCCCGCGGAGGAGATCCCCCAGGTGGGCAAGGACGCGCACGCGGTCATCCAGGAGGCCGTGAACGCGGGCGTGTTCGTGTACGGCACCGGGCTCGAACGTCAGCAGGCGAGCATCGTCGGCACGGACGGGGTGGTCACCGACGGGCCGTTCCCGGAGACCAAGGAGGTCATCGGCGGGTTCGTGGTCCTCGACGTGGCCTCACGCGACGAGGCGCTGAAGTGGGCCGCCAAGATCGCCGTCTCGTGCCGCTGCGCCCAGGAGGTCCGGGAGGTCATGCCCGACCCCGAGACGGAGGCGATGCTCCGCGCGGCGGGCCGCTGACCGGTCCGATGTCGACGCGACGACGGTGGGCGGGGCACCCGGACGGAGGCCATGCCTACCATGATCGCTAGCCTCGTGCGGTGAAACGTGAACTCGCCGCGCTCTCCCTGCTGTTCGTCGTCTCCGCGTGTGCGCCCGCGGAACCCACGCCGTCGACGTCCGCCACCCCGTCGTCGTCCGCGTCGGCCTCGGCCGCTCCTCAGGCCGGCTCGACCGCGCCCGCGGACAAGGTCGCGGCCGGTGCGTGCAACATGGTGGCCCGGGTGGTCGAGCAGCAGGACGTCCGCTTCACCTCGAACTCGCCGATCGCCATGCGTGCCCGCAAGGCGGCCGACCCGGGCGTCCGGGACGCCGGCGAACGGCTGGCGGTGGCGGCGAAGGAATCCGGGGACATGTTCGTCCGCAACGACCCGAACGAGGACACCGGCCCGGTCGACGCCCGTATGGCCGAGGCGCAGCGCGGGCTCCTGTCCGCGTGCACGGCGCTGTTCGGGCCGCAGCCGTGGCCGTTCGCCCCGTCGCCGACACCGACCACCTGAGCCGCGGCGCTGATGCCGGCTCATGCCGGGCCGGCGGCCCCGGCGATGGCGAGTGTGTGCTGATATTCGCGCCAGTGGGCCAGCTTGCCGTCCCGGGTCCGCAACACCCCGATGAACGGCGCGGACGCGGTCACCCCGGTCACCGTGTGCGTGCCGACGAGCTCGTACTCGACCACGATCACCTCGGGATCGGCGGTCTCGTGTACGACCACGCCGCGGCACTCGTCGAACCGCACCGGGAACGACGCCCGGCCCGCTCGCGTGTACTCGAGAACGGACTGCTTCCCCTCGGTGCGGGTCGGGTGGCCGGGCGCGGCGAAGGGCGTCTCGATCACCACGTCGTCGGCCAGCGAATCGGCCTCGAAGGTGGGCAGGTTCGCCAGCCACTTGGCGCGCATGCTCTCGAAGATCTGCTGTGGTGTCACGTCGGCCTCCGCGATAATGAGTCGTGACTCGACTTGTATGACAGAATAATGAGTGGAGACTCACTTTGGTAGAGGGTCCGCCCCTGCGCGCCGACGCGCAACGCAACCGGGCACGCATCCTGGACGCCGCCGAGGCGGTCTTCGCCGAGTTCGGCGCCCGCGCCTCCACCGAGGAGGTGGCCCGCCGGGCCGGCGTTGCCATCGGCACGGTCTTCCGTCATTTCCCCACCAAGGAGGACCTGCTCGCCGCGCTCATGAAGCGACTGCTCGCACAGCTCACCGAGGAGGCGGGACGACACGACCTCTTCGGTTTCTTCAGACGCACGGTGGCCCAGGCCGCCGCGAAGAAGACGGCAGTCGAACTGCTCGCCGGATCCGGCGTGGACATCCGGCTCCCGGATGCGGTAGGTCACCTGGAGGAGGCGATGGGCAGGCTGCTGCAACAGGCCCAGGCCGACGGAACCGTCGCCGACTCGGTACGGCTACCCGAGGTGATGGCGCTGCTCACCGGCATGTGCCAGGGCGCGCTGCACGGCGGATGGGACGAGCACCTGCAAGCCCGGACGCTGGCGGTCGTCTTCGCCGGCTTCGAGCGCGGCTGACGGTCCGGGATCACACCGCGATAAACCGGTTGGCCCGCCCGGCGAGCGCTGTTACCTTGCCGGTGGCCGTGCCGGAGAACGAGGGAGGTGGTACCCGTGACCGCAGTATCGACATGGGTGCTCCCCTCGGGGGTCACGGCCGGGCGATAGGTCGTCCGGGAGCGCCGTCGCACTCCCGAAAGGCACGACCATGCGCTTCACGTCCGAACAGCGCCTCGCCGACGGCGTCCGCGAACGCGAGTTCACCCTCGGCGAGATCCCGGGCATCCTGTGGGCGCCCGCCTCCACGTCGGCGCCGGCCCCGCTGATCCTGCTCGGCCACCCCGGCGGACTGCGCCGGATGTATCCCCGCCTGGCGGCCCGGGCGCAGGGCTGCGTCGAACAGGGCTTCGCCGCCGCCACCATCGAACTGCCCGGCGGTGGCGACCGGCCCGCGTCCGCCGCCGCCGAGCAGGCCCGCGCCGACCTGCGCCGGGCACTGGCAGCCGGCGAGCGGGTCGCCGACGAGGTGGTCGACCGGCTCGTCCTGCCGCTGGTGGAGGAGGCGGTACCGGAGTGCCGGGCCGCGCTGGACGCGCTCCTCGCGCTGCCCGAGGTCGGCGGCCCGGTCGGGTACGCCGGCGGGGTGATCTCGATCGGCGTACGGCTGGCGGTGGTCGCGGCGCGCATCGTGGCCGCGCTCCTGTTCGCCGGAAGCTTCGTGCCGCGCGCCATCATCGAGGAGGCCCGGCGGGTCACCATTCCGCTGCACGTCCTGTTGCAGTGGGACGACGAGGGCAACGACCGGCGGATGGCGCTGGACCTGTTCGACGCCTTCGGCTCGTCGGAGAAGACGCTGCACGCCAACATGGGCGGGCACACCGGCGTGCCGTGGTTCGAGGGGGACGCCGCGAACCGGTTCTTCGCCCGGCACCTGAAGGCGGGCCCGCCGGTGGCGGTCTCGGCGGATCCGGGGAAGGGGACGCCGTCCGGTCCGTAGGGTGATCGCATGGCGCCCGTGACCGGACTGGACCACGTCGTCATCGCCGTGTCCGACTGGCGGGCCGCCACCGACTTCTATCGCGACGTCGTCGGCGCCGAGGTGATCGGCGTCGGCGGCGACCGCGTCGCCTTCCGGATCGGCCCCCACCGGTTGAGCGTGCACGGGCCGGGTCTCGACCTCGGCGGCAACGTGGCCCGGGTTCCCGTCCGTCCGGGCAACAGCGACATCTGTTTCGTCTGGGCCGGGCCGATCGAGGAGGCGGTGGCGCACCTGCGGCGGCACGACGTCGAGGTGGAGACCGGACCGGTCCGGCGGGTCGGCGCCGGTGGCACCGGGACCAGCGTCTACTTCCGCGACCCGGACGGAAGCCTGCTGGAGTTCATCTCCTACCAGGAGAGGCCGTGACCGGTCAGAGCGGTGACACCACCAGCTCGACGTGCCGGGCCTCCGTCGCGTCGTCCACGGCGAACTGCAGCAGCCAGCGGCCCGGCGCCAACTCGATCTCGTCGTTGTCGTCGGCGTCGCCGACGTAGAGCCGCCCGGACGGGACGTCCAGTGTCACCTCGTGCGGGTGCCCCGTGACGCGCTGCGACGTCACCCGGATGTCGAGGGTGACATCTGCCTCTCCCTCGTCCGCCACGGCGGCGGAGGCGACCACGACCGCGACGTGGTGCGTCGTGGCGAACACCGGCGCGTCCCCGGCGTGGAAGTCGATGTCGAAGTCGGTCTCGCAGAGGGCGTCGCTGAGGTAGACGGCACCCCAGTGGTATGGGCGGACCCGGCGTACGCGTCGGTCGTCGGTCACGCGAGCCCGCCGACCGGCGGCGCCCAGGTCGGGCGCGGGATCAGACAGAACGGGTGACCGGCCGGGTCGGCGTACACGTGGTCGCCCGCCAGCCGCCGCGCCCCGAGCGCGAGCACCGCCGTACCCACCGCCTCCTGGTCGTCGACCATCACGTCGAGGTGCATCTGCTGCGGCACCGCCGGATCCGGCCACGTCGGCGCAACCAGGTCGGCGACGCGCTGGAACGCCAGCCCGGACGCCGCCGTACCGGCCGACACCACGGCGAAATCGTCGTCCGCGTACGTGACCGGGTCGCCGAGGACCGCGCTCCAGAAGCGTGCCTCGGCCATCGGGTCCGGGCAGTCGACGATCAGGTGGTGGAGTCTGCCGAGCGGCATCGCGATCACCTCGTCAGCTCTGCCGCAGGTCGTGCTCGGCGAGGGCGGCCTCGACGACGCCCAGCGCCTTCGGTCCCATGCCGTGCAGGCGGGCCAGCTCCGCGCGCGGTACACCGGCGAGCCGGCGCAGCGTGGTGTAGCCGGCCGCGGTCAGCGCCCGCGTGGCCGGCGCGCTGATCTTCGGCAGGCGGTCCAGGGACGACGTCATCGCCCGATGCTAGACCGCCACGGTGCGGCTCGCCTGCCCGTCCTTCGGCCCGTCAGGGACGGAATGGGGGAAAGACCCGACGGGCATCTCGGGGCGTTTCCGTATGGGACTCGGGTGGGACGCCGCTGAAGAATCGACAGGCATCCAAGACACCGGGAGGTGCCGTGTTCCGACGTACCGTGGCCGTCGCTCTGGCCGCGCTCACCGTCCTGGCGGGACTGCCCGGCGCGGCGCGCGCCGGGCTTCCGCCGCAGCGGCTCGTGTGGAGCGAGTGCGCCGACGACCTGCCGGACGTCCCGCCGGATGAACGCGTGCGGTGCGCCCGACTGCGGGTGCCGGTGGACTGGGCCCGGCCGTACGGTCCGACGGTCGACCTCGCCGTGGCACGCCGGTCCGCGCGCCTGCCGGAGCAGCGGGTGGGCACGCTGGTGTTCGGGCCGGGCGGCCCCGGCGACTCGGGAGTGGAACGGATCCGCAAGGGCGACCGGTTCAGCGGCGAGTTGCTGGACCGGTTCGACCTGGTCAGCTTCGACCCGCGTACGGTCGCCCGCACCGCCGCGCCCGTCTGCGCCCCGGATCCGGCGCTGCGCAAGCCGGCCGTCCCGCTGACCGGCCAGGCCGACTTCGACGCCGCGGTGGCCTACAACCAGGCGCTGTGGCGCAGGTGTCGTCCGACCAGCCCGTTGTTCGACCACGCCGACACGCTCAGCACCGTCCGTGACCTCGACGCGTTTCGGCGGGCGCTGGGGGAGCGGCAGCTGTCCTTCCACGGCAGCTCGTACGGCACGCTGCTGGGCCAGCAGTACGCCGAGCGGTATCCCGGCCGCGTGCGGGCCGTCGTGCTGGAGGGCGTGTTCGACCACAGCCTCGACGTGCGCTCCTTCGTGCGGACGCAGGCCGCCGCGTTGCAGGACTCGTTCGACGAGTTCGTGTCCTGGTGCGACAGGTCGCCGGAGTGCGTGCTCCACGCACGCGACGTGCGGGCGGTCTGGGCGCAGGCGCTGGCCCGCGCGGACCGGGGCGAGTACGCCCCCCGTACCGCCTTCGACGTCACCGCTGTGGCGCTCGGCCTGCTCGCCGGTCCGCGTTGGCCGCAACTCGCGGTGATCGTGCGGGACATGGCCGCCGGTACGCCGCCACCGGAGGTGAATCTCCCGGTCTCCGTCGCGGCGTTCTGCGCGGACTGGCCGGCGCAGGTACGCGACTACGCCGCGTACGCCGGCGTGGTCCGGGACGCCCGGGCCGTCGCCCCGGACGTCCGGTACGGCGCCGGCCTGCTGGCCGTGCAGACGTGCCTGGGCTGGCCGTCCCCGGTCCGCAACCCGCCGCACGAGCTGAACGTGCGCACCCGCACGCCGCTGCTGCTGCTCAACGCCCGGCACGATCCCCGGACCGGCTACGCCTGGGCCGTGAACGTCGCCCGGCAACTCGGCCGGCACGGACGCCTGGTCACCTACGAGGGCTGGGGCCACGGCACCTACCAGCGCACCGACTGCACGACCGCGGTGGTGGACCGGTACCTCGTCGACCTGACCGTGCCCGCCCCGGGCACACGATGCCCGGCGAGCTGACCGCTGCGGGACCGCCGGTGCGGCAGGTTGACGCGACCGCCGGACAGGCCGGCGACGCAACACGTACAGCCGATCAGAACCTCGTCAACGGTCGCCGAGCAGTCCGCGTCCGGCCATGAAGGCGCGCAGCGTCCCGGCGTCCTCGGCGGACATCAGCCACCGGGGGATCACCGTGGCCGGCATCCGTCCCACGTACACGATCCAGAAATCCGGGGTCTCGGTGACCCGCTCGACGCCGTCCCAGGCGATGCCGCCGGACTCCGAACCGCTGCGCATCATGATGTTGCGGTCGTCGATGTCGTAGCCGCCCTCGACCGCGTAGCCGCCGGACCGGCGCCGGGCCCGCCAGCGCACCCACGGCGCGTACAGCATCGACAGCACGCCGGCCACGATCAACGCGGTCCACAGCGACGCGAAGCGGCCGCCCCGCTCCGACGCCTGCGAGGCGATCCAGCCGATCACCCCGATCGCGGCGAGGGCCGCGCCGATGTAGCCGAAGCGGCGCAGCCGGGCGGCGGCCAGCGCGGCGGCCACGCGGGCCGGATAGGCGGGGTCGGCCGGTACGGCGAAACGGATCTGCACGCCCGAACGATAGTGCCCCGCCCGCCTGTCCCGGGCCGGACCCGCGCCGGTAGCCGGTCAGATCCGGCGCAGCACCAGCGTCACGAACCCCAGCACGCCGCGGTATCCGCGCAGCCACTGGTCCCGGTGCTCCCGGCCGACGCCGAGCGCGCCGGCGGCATCCGGGTGACCCGGGTTGTCCAGTGCCCACTCGGTCAGCGAACCGGTCCACGACCACTCGTAGTCGTCCCACTCGGCGGCGTCGCTGACGTGCGCGTACACCGGGGTCCAGCCGGCCTGCTCGGCGGCCGCGACCAGACCGGCGAGGTCGGTGTGGTCGTCGGGTTTCGCGCCCAGCGCCGCCAGCGCCTGCGGCGTCGGCGGCACCTGCCAGAATCCCTCGCCCACCATCAGGACGCCGTCGGCGTTCACGTGCCGCCCGGCCAGTTCCAGCGTCTCGCCGAACCCGCCGAACGCGTGCGTCGACCCGACACAGAGCACCAGGTCGTAGTCGCCGTCCGGCACGTACGACCGGGCGTCGCGCTCGTGCAGCGTGAGCCGGTCGGCGAGGCCGCGCACGGCGGCGGCCTCCGTGGCGCGTTCCAGCGCGTACGGGTTGAGGTCCACGCCGTCGGCGTGCCCGTCCGGATAATGGGCGAGGGCCTGCAACGCCCACGCGGCCTCGCCGCAGCCCAGGTCGAGGATCCGGGCCGCCGGCCGGCGACCGGCCCGGCGCAGCAGCCGGTTGACGTTGACGCCGGAGAGCGGCGCCGCGATCGGGTGGTGCGAGTGCGCGATGCTGCTGAGCCGTTGACGGTCCATCGCCGCAGTCAACACGAGCACAGCCGGATTGTCGTGCCGGTCAGGCGCGGCAGATGATCGTCGCGTCGTCGGTGGCGACGCCCCCGGTTGCCTCCGCCGCCCGAACCCGGGCGATGACCTCGGCCGGGCCGGCGGTCTCCAGCAGGCGCAACAGCCCCGGCCAGTCGGTCAGGCCGAACGTGTCCACGAGACGGCTCGCACCGTTGCTGAGCAGCGCCGCGCCGGTCACGTCGTGGGCCGGGCACTCGCCGGTGACCGCCTCAGCCACCACCGTCGGGTCGTCCTTGGCGACCCAGAAGCCGCCGGGGCTGTTGCGGCGGGACCGCAGCTCCACCAGCAGCCGCCGGTACTCGTCGCCGCCCTCCGGCACGTCCGTCAGCCGCTCCTCGAAGGCTCGGGCGATCACCACCTCACGCGGATCGTGGGCGACGACGGGATCACCGGCCGCCCGGCCGACCAGCGCGACCGCGTCACCGAGGACCAGGTGCTCGACAGTCCCGCCGGAGAACCGCAGCATCGCCACCGCGGCGAACGGGCTGATCGGGTGCGCGACGTCGCAGGTGTCGCGGTGCTGGTCGGTGACCCACTCGATGCCCTCGGCCAGCACGTCGCGCAGGCTCCGCTCCTGCGCCAGCGCGCCGAGCAGCGCGCCGCCGAGCCGGGTCGCGTACCAGGCGATGCCGTGGTGGCAGACCTCGTGCGCGCCGGTGATGCCGCCCGCGCCGTCGACCAGGACCAACCCGCACGGTACGGCGCCGGCGAAGTCCTCATTGGCACGGCCGGGATGTCCCGCGTCGGTCGCCATCGCTACCCGCATGCGCCTCATCATGCCCGGGCCGACCGGAACGCGATGTCCCTCGCGGCTGGCTGACCCGCGACGCGCGCGCCGGGGATCCGGGCCCGCATCCACGACGGCGTCGACGACGCCGACTACGTCACCACCCTCAAGGTGCTCCGGCGGATGATCCGCAACACCGGCGGTGCCGTGTAGCGCACCGGCCCGGCTCAGGACGCCCGAAGCCTGCGGATCGCCAGGCGGGCCCCCTGATGGAGCAGCACGCCGGCACCGGTGTTCGCGGCGGCGAGCACGGCCGCGCCGAGCAGCCCCGCGCCGACGTCCGTCACGCCGGTCGCGACCAGCAGGACCGGCCAGCCCAGCGCGGCGGCGACGAGCGACAACCGCCACCAGCGTCCGAGGAGAAGCCCGAGCAGGATCAGCAACGGGATCATCGCGGGCGACCTCCCACCGTCGGCTCGTTCGAGCGTACGCCCGGTCAGACCCGCCGGTCGCCGAGTACCACAGCGCCCACCAACCCCCGGCGCTCGTGCTGTGGGGCCGGCACGACGCCTACTTCGACGTGGACAGGTGCTCGCGTAGCATCGCGCGCTGGACCCGGATGGACGCGCACCTCTTCGACGGCGGCCACCTGCTGCTGGAGACCCACGCGGCCGAGTGCGCCGCGCTCCTGCGCGCGTTCGTCCGGGACCACTCGTGAGCCGGGACGCGGGTCACGGCGTGGCCGGCGGCTTCGCCTTCTGCGGGTGGAACGTCTCGTGGCGGGCCAGCATGGCGACGAACTCACCGATCTTGCGTTCCCGGGTCTCCGCGCGCTTGACCGCGTTCAGCCGGTGGATGAGCGCGAACCTGTTGGCGCTGGTGAGGACGTCGAGCATGGCTTGGGCGGCGGCCTCGGCGGCGACGGCGGCGAGCAGGTCGGCCGGCAGCTCGGCCTCCGACGGAGGAGCGTACGCCGCCGCCCACCGGCCGTCCGCCTTCGCGGCCTCCACCGCCGCGCGGCCGGCGGGTGTCATCCGCCCCTGCTCCTCCAGCCGGGCCACGTGCGCGACGTTGCGCTGCGACCAGGAGCTGCGGGCCCGGCGCGGGGTGAACCGGATCCAGGAGCTCTCGTGGTCACGCTTGCGGGCCTGCCCGTCGATCCAGCCGAAGCACAACGCCTCGTCGACCGCCTGCTGCCAGGTCAGTGTGGTGAGCGTGCCGCCCTTGCGGGTCAGGGCGAGCCAGACGCCGGGCGACGTGTCGTGGTGGGCGGACAACCACGCGCGCAGCGCCTCCGCGTCGGGCACGATCAGCTCGTCCAGCTCGGCGGTTCCCATGGCCGGAAGGCTATGCCACGGGTACGACGTTAAGGCCGGGCGTGCGGCTCAGCCGCCTGCTGCTCGCCGTCGGGCGACGGATCGGCCGCCCGCCGCAGCCGCCGTCCGGCCACCAGCAAAGCCACGCCTGCGCCGGTGAGCCCCGCGCCCATCAGCCCGCCCGCGACCCCCGCCGCCGGATCGCCCTCACGGAACGCGTACGCCACGGCCGCGGTCAGGATCGGCGCACCGAGGGAGATCGCCATCCACCCGCCGAGGATGTCCTCCTTGTCGGCGAAGGCGTTCGTACTGATCAGGAAGATCAGGATCATGGCAGCGGCGAGGCCGACGAGTAACAACGCCGCGAGGATCAGCGCCGGGTCGCGGGGGAGCAGCCCGGCGGCCGCGGCGAGCACGTAGATGATCGCCGCCGCGATGAGGTTCGCGAGCACGTTCGTCATCACGTTCGCAACGAACCTCCGCAGTCCGCCACGCCCGGTGCCGGCCGGCGCCGTCACGACGTCCGCGAATCGTGCGACCGGCGGGCCGCCAGCAACTCGTCCAGGTGCGCCTCGCTCCACGACCGGGCGGCCGCGACCAGCGTCAGCAGGCTTCGCCCCAGCGGCGTCAGCGCGTACTCCACGCGCGGCGGGTTCTCGTCGTAGGCGGTCCGCGTGACCAGGCCGTCGCGTTCCATCGCCCGCAACGTCTCGGCCAGCACCTTCGGCGTGATCGTGCGCAGCGGCGCCCGCAACTCGGTGAACCGGCGCGGCCCGTGCTCCAGGCACAGCACCACCATCGCGGTCCACTTGTCGCCGATCTGCAACGGCATCATCCGCGACGGACAGGCGGGGTGGAACATGTCCGGATCGAGCGGCGTCACCGCCCGAGCGTAACCCGGTACCGTTGCGGTAACCGGCACCCCGCGTCCTACCGTCGCGCCATGACCAGCATCGCCGTCTTCGGCGCGGGCGGCCGGGCCGGCCGCGCCGGCACCGCCGAGGCCCACCGCCGCGGCCACCGCGTCACCGCCGTCGTCCGCGACCCCGCCCGCCATCCCGACCTCACCTCCGCGGTACGCGGCGACGTCACCGACCCGGAGACGGTCACCTCCATCGGGTACGGGCACGACGCCGTCGTCCACGCGGTCAGCCCGGCGTCCGGGCCGGACGCGCTCGCCGCCGCCGGCCTCGATCCGGAGTTCTTCGTCCGGGCAGCCGACGCGCTGCTGCACGGCCTGGCCCGCGCGGACGTGCCCCGGCTCGTGGCGATCGGCCTGTTCGCCACCCTGATCGACGCGCACGGCCGGCCCCTCTACGACGACCCGGCCGTGCTGCCCGCCGAGCTGCGGCCGTTCGCGCTCAGCCACGCCGCCGGCCTGGACCGGCTCCGCGCGGCGGACACCACAGTCGACTGGCTGGTGCTCACCCCACCCGCCGCGCTGGACGTGGCCGGTACCCGCACCGGCCGGTACCGCCTCGGCGGCGAGCGCGCCCCGGCGTCGGCGCCCCTGTCGTACGCCGATCTGGCGGTGGCGGTGGTCGACGAGATCGAGTCGCCGCGCCACCATCGGACGCGGGTCTCCGTGACCGGTGACGCCCCGGCCTAGCCGCCCGCCGCATTGTGCCGCGCCACCAGGTCCGGCAGCTCGTGCAGCGAGTCGATGCGGAACAGGCACCGGTCGGCCACGTCCGGCATGTCGAGGATGTGCCCCCACGGTCCGCGCCGGATCAGGCACGCCGACATGCCGGCGGCCATCGCGGGCGCGGCGTCGTTGTCCGGCCGGTCACCGACGTACAGGATCGCCGCCGCGTCGCCGCCGCTCTCGCGGACCACCCGGTCGAAGAACTCCGGCGCGGGCTTCGACACGCCCCAGGCCGCCGACGTGCCGATCACGTCCACCGGCAGGTCCAGCGTCCGCAGCGTCGCCTCGGCGTGCTCCGGCACGTTGCCGGCCAGGCCGACGCGCAGACCCTGGTCCTTCAGGGCGGTCAGGCACGCCCGCGCGTCCGGGTACAGATCCTCCTCGCCGAAGGACTCCGGGTCACCGGCCGCGATCCGGCGGGCGAGTTCGGCGGTGAGGTCGAAGTCCGGCCGGAACGCCCGGAACACCTCCTGGTAGTCCAGCCCTCGGGCGATCACCGCGCCGAAGACCGCGGAGAACGTGTGCCGGGGTACGCCCAGCCAGTCCGCCCACGTCGCGAACTCGCGCGTCTCGTCGAGGATCGTCCCGCCCACGTCGAAGAAGACCGCCCGGATCATCAGCGGATCGTACTGTCGTTGATCAGCCAGTGGGGGGCGCCCGGGTGGCGCAGACTGCCCGCATGAGCGCCGCCTTCCTCCCCGAACCGCCGCAGAGCCCGGCGGCGAAAGCCGCGTACGAGGACGACCTCTCCTCCGACGGCTACGTCAACAACCTCACCCGCGTCTGGTGCTGGCGACCCGACGTGCTGATGTCGTTCCAGAACACGCGCGCCGAACTGCTGTCCGCGTCCACGCTGTCCGCGCGTGAGGTGGCGGTGCTGGTCGCCGCCACCGCCGCCGTGCGGGGCGACTCGTACTGCTCGCTGGCCTGGGGCGTGCGGCTGGCCGGGATGAGCGACGAGGAGACCGCCGCCGCGGTGCTGCGCGGCGACGAGGCGGCCCTGTCCGAGCGGGAGACGGCGCTGGCCGACTGGTCCCGCCGGGTCGTGACGGACCCGAACGCCACCACCGAGGCCGACACGCAACGCCTGCGCGACGCCGGCCTGAACGACCGGGAGATCTTCGAGGCCACCACGCTGATCGCTTTCCGGCTCGCCTTCTCCACAGTGAACGACGCGCTCGGCGCGCGGCCGGACGCGCAACTGGTGGAGAACGCGCCGGAGCTGGTCCGGGAGGCGGTCACGTTCGGCCGCCCGGCCTGAACGAGCGGGTCCCGGCCCTCGACCGGCCGGCCACGGGGCAGCGAGCCCGAACGCGAGCGGAGATCATCATCTGGTGACCGACACCGCCGCGTACACGTTGGCCGTTCCGCCGTTGTTCGCCGCACTGGCTCCGGCGAACGACGTCCTGATCGCCGGCGCCGGTGGCGGCTTCGACGTCTACGCCGGCCTGCCGCTGGCCCTGGCCCTGTGGCAGGCCGGCAAGCGGGTGCACCTGGCCAGCCTCTCCTTCTCGGAGCTGGAACTGCTCGACCGGCAGGTGTGGGTGGACGAGCACGTCGCGGCGATCCGGCCGGACACCCTCAGCCCCGACTGGTACTTCCCGGAGGGGCACCTGGCCCGCTGGCTGGCGGGCCGGGACCTGCCGTCGACCGTGTACGCCTTCCCGCCGCTGGGCGTGCAGACGCTGCGCGAGGCGTACCGGCACCTGGTCGACCGGCTCGACGTCGACGCGATCGTGCTCGTCGACGGCGGCACCGACATCCTGTTGCGCGGCGACGAGAGCGGCCTGGGCACCCCGGTGGAGGACATCACCAGCCTGGCCGCCGTGGCCGGGCTGGACGTGCCGATCCGGTTGGTGAGCAGCCTCGGTTTCGGCATCGACGCGCACGACGGCGTCAACCACGTCGAGGTGCTGGAGAACCTGGCCGCCCTCGACCGGGAGGGCGGCTACCTCGGCGCGCTGTCCATTCCCGGCTCCAGCCGTGAGGCGGTGCTCTACCGAGAGGCGGTCGCGCAGGCCCAGGCCGCCACCCCGCACCGGCCGAGCATCGTCCAGGGGCAGATCGCCGCCGCCACCGGCGGCGCGTTCGGAGACGTACGGTTCAGTCGGCGCACCGGCGACGGCGACCTGTTCGTCAACCCCCTGATGGCGATCTACTTCTCGGTCGACCTGCCCCGGCTCGCCGCCCGCTGTCTCTACCTTGACCGGATCGAGAACACGATCGGGCGGCGCCAGGTCATCACCCGCATCGAGGCGTTCCGCGACGAGCTGCGGGCCGCCCGCGTGCCCCGGGCGTATCCGCACTGACAATCACGGCTTGTCGTACCGGTGTGGGAGGGTCCGGGCATGACGACGTTCGTGCTCATCCACGGCGGCGGGGGCAGCGCGTGGGACTGGCACCTGCTGGTTCCCGAGCTGGCCGCCCGGGGTCACGACGCGGTGGTGCCGGAGCTGCCGATCGGAGACAGGTCGGCGGGGTTCACCGACTTCCGCCAGGCGGTGATCGACGCCGTCGGCAACCGGGACGACCTCGTAGTGGTCGGGCACTCGTACGGCGCGTTCACCGCACCGCTGGTCGCCGACCGGTTGCCGGTGCGCCTCCTGGTCCTGCTCACCCCGATGATTCCGCGGCCCGGCGAGAAGCCGGGGGACTGGTGGGGCAACACCGGCTACCGCGAGCCGGACGGGCTCAGCGAGGAACAGCAGTTCTACAACGGCGTGCCGGCCGGGATCGTCGCCGAGGCGCCCGCGCACGGCCGGGAGCAGGTCAGCGCGGAGTGGGACGAGCCGTGGCCGCTCGCCGCCTGGCCGGCCGTGCCGACGAGGGTGCTCATCGGCCGCGACGACCGGTTCTTTCCCGCCGACTTCCAGCGCCGGGTGGCCGCCGACCGGCTCGGCGTGGTGCCGGACGAGATCGACGGCGGCCACGCGGTAGCGCTCAGCCGCCCGGGCCCGCTCGCCGACCGGCTGACTGCCTACCTGGTGTCCTGATCCCGCCTCGCCGTGATCCGTCCGGCCCCTCCCGACGACATGCTGATCAGGAGGGGCGAGGCGCCGTGCGGATCCGCGACTGAGGGTTCACGGCGGCTGTCCGGTCTCTCCGAGGCGGTGACGGCCGGATAGCCGCCGGGGTCAGCTGCCGGCCGGCGCGGGTGAGACGGGTAGGGGCCGGCGGCGCCGACGCGCGAGCAGGCCGAGGACGAGATCGACGACGAGGAAGCCGAGCAGGGTGACGCCGAACCAGGGCAGTGCCCAGCCGAGTGCCAGGGTGACCGGTACGCCGAGCAGCAGCGCCCACCACGGGAGCCCGCGGAGGCCACCTCGGGCGGGCGGTGAGCCGAGCGGGGCGCGACGGCCGGCGCGGGTGGGGCGGCGCTGCCACCACATGCGGTAGCCCCAGACGATGACGCAGAGCAGACCGAGAGCGAGCGCCGCGAGCAGGATCTGGTTGATCGGCCCGAACAGGATTCCCATGTGGGCTTGGATGCCGAGGCTGCTGAGCTGCGCGAGCAGCGGCCAGTCGGCGAAGTCGCTGCGGGCGGTGACCGCGCCGGTGGTGGGCTCGACGGCGATTCGATCCTTCGCGACCGGCCAGGCGTTGTCGACCTGGGCGACGGTCCAGGCCAGGCCGGGCTCCGCGGCGGGGCTGATCTCCACCGGTCCCGAGAGTCCGGCGCTGCGCGCGGAGGCCAGCACATTGTCGTAGGACGCCGGATTGTCCGCCGTGCCGGTCGCCGCGCCACCGTGCTGATGCTCACCGCCGCCCGCGGGCGGGGCCACGCCGTCGACGGTGGTGGAGAGTTCCGGAGTGCCGGCGCGCAGGGTGTCCAGGCCGGTGCTGAAGTTCGCGCCGGCGTACCGGGACCAGGTCAAGCCGGTGGCGGAGAGGAACAGCAGGCCGACCGCGAGCCAGACACCGGTGGTGGCGTGCCAGCCCCGGGTACGGCGAACTCCCTTGCGGGCGGTCAGGTCCGGTACGAGCAGGTGTGTCGTCCGGGCGCGGGTGGCGCTGCGGCGGCGCCACCACAGGACTACCCCGCCGAGAACGAGAACCCACAACCAGCTGGCGGCGATCTCGGAGTAGTGCCGCCCGACCTCGCCGAGATGCAGGTTGCGGTGCAGGTCGTCGAGCCAGGTGGTGGCGGGGGTGGAGCCGAACCAGGTGGTGAGCCGCCCGGTCACCTCGCCGGTGTACGGGTCGACATAGACGGTGTGCTGCTTGTCGCCGAGTTCCTCGAGCGAGAACACCACCTGGGTGGTCCGGTCGCCGGTGCCGGGCACCACGGCGGCGATGGTGCCGTCGGGGTGCGCCGCCCGCGCGGCGGTGACCTGTTGGGCGAGGGTCTTCGGCTGGTCACCGACGGTGGCCACGGTCAGCCGGTCGCCGTAGAGGGCCTGGTCCAGCTGCGGGGTGATGGTGTACGCCAGGCCGGTCAGGGCGGCGACCAGCAGGAACGGGGCAACCAGGATGCCGGCGTAGAAATGAAGCCGGG
Source organism: Micromonospora chalcea (assembly GCF_002926165.1). Taxonomy (GTDB): domain Bacteria; phylum Actinomycetota; class Actinomycetes; order Mycobacteriales; family Micromonosporaceae; genus Micromonospora; species Micromonospora chalcea. Next base: position 45,603 of record NZ_MAGP01000116.1, read on the forward strand.
TCAGCAGCGCGGCGAACGGCGTGGGCTGGCGGCCCGGCCGAGCGGCCGGCGCGGCGGTGGAGGTGTCCGGCGCGGGGTCGCCGGACAGTTCGGTGACGGACATCGACTACTCCGATCGAAAATATCGGCTTTTGGTTCGGGGTGGCTCGTGCCCGTCGAGCCGTGGGCTGCCCGGCTGCCGTGTCCCGATCGAGTAGTCGGTCAGGTGTGTCAGGAAGTTCCCTCGTCCGCGTAGATCTTCGGGTTGTCGTCCGGCGCGGTGCCAGGACGCCTCCGCGTGCCGACGGCGGCGAAGGGGCGCCGTGGCGGGCCGACTCGCGCCAGGGTGCCGTCAAGGGATCACCCGGTGCCGGTTGATCAGGGCTGCGACGTCCGCCGCGCCAGGTGGACCGTGACGTCCGCGGTGACCTCGACCGTGCCGGGCAGTACATCCCGGACGCGGCGGAACACCTGCTCACGGACATGTGGCGGCAGTTCGAGGTAGGCCGAGACGGTCGACAGCAGACCGACGAAGTCGTCGGCACTCATCGTGATCCGCCGCGCGATCTCCGACTGGCGTACGTCGGTGAACCACTCGGAGGCGCGCAGCTCCGTGCCGGGCCACTGCATGCCGGCTTCCGGTGGCGTCCCGTCCGGCGACGGGATCTCGTCGTCGGCGATGAACTCGGCTCGGGCCGCGGCCACCCCGTCGCGCAGCGCCGGGTCGGCCAGCCGCAGCGGCCCGCCGAACGAGGCGAACACACCACCGGGCACGAGCAGCCCAGCGACCCGCTCCCACCGGCCCGCCGGGTCGGTCCAGTGCAGCGCCGCCGCCGCGTACACCAGGTCGTGGTGCTCGCCGGCGCGCAACTGCTCGAACGCGGCCTGCCGGACCCGCACCCCGGCCGGGACGTGCCGGCGCAGTTCGGCGAGCATCGCGGAATCCGGGTCGGTGGCGGTGACCGCGATGCCGCGCCGCGCGAACAGCCGGGTGGCCTTGCCGGTCCCGGCGCCGATCTCCAGGGCGGTCCGGACCGGCCGGTCCGCGTACGCCAGCACCAGGTCGGCAAGCTCCTCGGGGTAGCCGGGCCGGAACCGCTCGTACGCCTGCGCCGCCGCTCCGAAGCTCAACGCGCGATCCGGCATGCCGAGCATCCTCCCACGATCAGGCTGCGCCCGTGACGTGCGCGGCGACGGCGTCGGCCACCTGCTCGGGCGGGACGGTGGCGTCGATCAGGTGGGCGTCGGTCACCGACGCGAACGTGTCCAGCGCCCGGGCGACGTGGTCGTGCCGCCAGCCGCGCGCGCCGGACTCGACCTGGTCGGCGTCGATCCGGGCCCGCAACCGGTCCTCGGGGAGCGTGAGCACGACCTCGCGGACGTCGACGCCCGCGGCGCGGATGCCGCCGAGGATCTCCGCGCGGTACGCCGGGACGAGCAGGCTCATCGGCACGATCCAGATGCCCGGGTGGTGCCGGTCCAGGCCGGTGACCGTCTGCACGACGAGGTGACGCCACAGGGGCAGGTCCTGGAAGTCGCCGGTCGGCGGGGTGACGAACGCGGTGAGCATCGAGCCGAGGAACTCCGGGTCGAACAGCCGCGCGTCCGGAAGCGACTCCGTGAGCAGCCGCGCGGTGGTCGTCTTGCCGGCACCGAACGCGCCGTTGAGCCAGACGATCACGCGATCATGATGCCATCACGCGGCGAAGTCGACACCCGCGAGCGGCACACCCCGGTACGCGGCGAGGCGCTCGGCCTCCGCGACCACCGCGTCGCGGGTGCTGCCGGTGAGCCTTCGCCACGGCTGGACGGCGACGGTGAACGACCGGCCGGACTTGCGGGGCCGCCACGTGCCGGCCAGCTCCCCGTCGGCCAGCACGGCGCCAGGGCGGCCCAGCACCGGCCACAACTCCTTGGCGCGGGCCGCGTCCGGCACGAGCGTCGCCCGGTCCTTCGCCTGGAGGAACAGGTCGAACGGGCCGAGCAGGCGGGTCGTCGTGGCGTCCGCCGACGCCAGCGCCGCCTCGTCGGCGGCGAGCAGCCAGCGCGTCTCACCGTCGACGCTCACCTCGACCGCGTCGCCCGGCCAGCGGGCCTTGACCTCCTTGACCGGGGCGTCGAGGTAGTCGGCGACGTGCTTCGGGGTGGCCGGGCCGAGCAGCCGCAGGTAGGCGCGGATGAGCTCGAACCGGTCGCCGGGCGCGGCGGCCGGATGGAACCCGCGGATGCGTTCCAGGACCGGCGGTGACGTGTCGAGGCGCAGCTCCAGCCCGGCGCGTACGGCGGCGAGCCGGAACGGCATCTCGTAGAGGTGGATCGCGTCGCACGGCCGGCAGTGCCGCAGGTAGGGCTCGGGCATCACCTCGGCGAGCCGCCCGGAGACCTCGCCCTTGACCGTCGGCGTGCGGACGATCTCCCGCATCCGGGCGGCCACCTCGTCGAGCGCGGCGACGATGCCGATGCCGGCGGCCTTCAACGGTTTCGCCGCGTCGTAGATGCGCTTGCCCGCGTCGGCGTCGGAGAACGGCTCGACCGCGACGGCCACCGCGCCCACGTCGGCGCGGCGGTAGAGGTGTGGGGCGCCGCGTACGGTCCAGAGCATGACCACGTCGTCACCGGTCAGCGAGGTCACGTCGACCCCGCGCGTCGCCAGCGCCCAGCGGCCGCCGTCGGGGCCGGTGTCCTGCACGCCGATGTCGAGCACGGCGGTGTCGGCGAGCGAGCCCTGCGCCCGGTCGAGCTGCTGGGCGCGCACGCGGAAGGCCAGCACCTGACGTCTGTCGACCATCGCCACAGCGTAGGCGCCGGCACCGACACGTCCGGCCGTCGGTGGAACGCGGTGGGTGTCTCCGGCCCCGTTTGACACCCATGGCGTTCCACTCGCCGTCCGCGGGCCCTGGGGGACTGCGTCAGCGGGCGGCGAGCAGCCGTTCGCGGACCTCGCGGCGCAGGATCTTGCCGATCTGGGAGTACGGCAGCTCGTCGACGATCACGACCCGGCGCGGCACCTTGTAGCCGGCCAGGTGGGTGCGGCACGAGGTCCGGATCGCCTCCGGCGTGGCGGCCACCGCCGGGTCGACCACCACCGCGGCGACGACCTCCTCGCCGTCGGCGGTGGGCAGGCCCACGGCGGCGGCCTCGCGTACGCCGGGGACGCGGCGCAGCGCCTCCTCCACCTCGGACGGGTAGACGTTGAAGCCGCCGGTGATGATCAGCTCCTTGATCCGGTCGACCACCGTGATGAAGCCGTCGGCGTCCATGGTGACGATGTCGCCGGTGCGCATCCAGCCGCCGGGCAGCAGCACCTTCGCCGTCTCCTCCGGCCGGTGCCAGTAGCCGGAGAACACCTGCGGGCCGCGGACCAGCAGCTCACCGGCCTCGCCCGGGGTGCGGTCGCGGCTCGGGTCCTCCGGGTCGACGATACGCACGTCGGTGGAGGGAAACGGCACGCCGACGGTGCCGGGCCGGCGGGTCGGCGCGACCGGGTTGCCGACCGTGATCGGGGACGTCTCGGTCATCCCGTACCCCTCGACCAGCAGGCCGCCGGTCACCTGCTCCCACAGCTCCACGGTGGCCGGTGGCAGCGACATCGCGCCGGAGATCGCGTACCGGATGGAGGTGAGGTCGACGGCGCGTTCGCGGGCGGCGGTGGCGAGCTTCGCGTAGACCGGCGGCACCGCGGGCAGGAACGTCGGCGGGCGGCGGCGGACCGCGTCGAGCACCTGGTCGGCGTCGAAGCGGGGGAACAGCACCAGCGTGGCGCCGATGCTGACGGCGAAGGTGAGGCAGAGCGTCAGCCCGTAGGCGTGGAACAGCGGCAGCACCGCGTACACGGTCTCCTCGCCGTCGCGCAGGCCGGGCACCCAGGCCCGGCCCTGCGCGGCGTTGGCGCGCAGGTTGCGGTGGGTCAGCACCGCGCCCTTGGGCTCGCCGGTGGTGCCGCCGGTGTACTGGAGCAACGCCACGTCGCCGGCCTCCGGCGCGGGATGCCCGGCGGGCAGCGGCCCGGCCGCGGCGACCAGGTCCGACCAGGCCAGGGCGCCGGGCGCGGGGGCGGTCATCGCGGCGCGGGCGGCGCGGACCTTCGGCAGCGGCGCCCGCAGCGCCCACCGCTTGAGCCGCGGCAGCGCCGCGGTCAGGTCGACCGCCACCACGGTACGCACGGCGCCGCGTCCCGCCACCAGCGGCGCGACCTTGTCCCACACGATCGCGACGCCTGCGCCGTGGTCGGTGAGCTGCCGGTCCAGCTCGTCGGCGGTGTAGAGCGGATTGTGCTCGACCACGACCGCGCCGAGCCGCAGCACGGCGTAGAAGGCGACCACGTGCTGCGGGCAGTTCGGCAGCACCAGCGCCACCCGGTCGCCCGGGCCGACGCCGAGGCGGCGCAGCGCCTCGGCGGCGCGGGACACCTGGTCGGCCAGCTCGGTGAACGTGGTGGTGGCGCCGTAGAAGTCGAGCGCGACCCGGGGCCCGAACCGCCCGGCCGCCTCGGTGAGCAGGTCGACGAGCGAGCCGTCCGGCTCGGCGATCTCGGCCGGTACCCCCGGCGCGTAGCTACGGGTCCAGGGTCGCTGGGCGGTCGCGTCCATCGCCGTTACTCCTCGTCGCGCGGATGACGACCCCAGCCTAACGTGACCGGGCGGTAACCTACGCTAACGTAGGTTGCCGGGTAGGTCACACCTGCGCAGGTCAGTGCCGGCGTGTCGAATGCTGGTGCACCACCCGCCGGCCCTTCACGATGCCGACGATGATCACCGCGGCGAGCGCGATCACGCCGATGATGACGAGCCAGCGGACCGCCTCCAGCAGCAGCCCGAGCAGGATGATCACACCGGCGACCACGCCGACCACCCAGAGCAACGCACGCATGTCCCAGCCTCCCGTCGTACGGTCGGCCGCCCGCTTTCCCACTGGCCCTACGGCCATGCGTGGCCCGGTGGATCAGTGCCGGGCCACGTACACGGTGTTCGCCGCCTCCCGGCCCTGCAACGGGTTCGGGAACCGGACGACGTGCGCCACCGAGGTCGGGAACACAGCGGTGAGAGTGCGCTGGAACTCCGGGTCCGGCGGGTCGTTCGACCAGAGCGCGAAGACCCCGTCCGGGTGCAGCAGCGCGGCCAGCCGGCGCAGCCCGTCGACCGTGTAGAACGCGGCGTGGCTCGGGTGCAGCACCTGACGGGGGGAGTGGTCCACGTCCAGCAGCACCGCGTGGAAGCGGCGGCCCGGCTCGTCCGGGTCGAAACCGCCGTCGGCGACCGCGGCGAAGAAATCCGCCCGGACGAACCGGGTACGCGGATCGGTGGCCAGCCCGGCGGTGAACGGCAGCAGGTCCCGGCGGTGCCAGTCGATCACGTCCTCGATCGCCTCGACCACGAGCAGCGAACGCACCCGGGGATCCTCCAGCGCGGTCCGTGCCGTGTAGCCGAGGCCGAGCCCGCCGACCACCACGTCCAGCTCCGTGCCGGTCAGCGCGGCCAGTCCGAGCCGGGCCAGCTCGATCTCCGCCACCGGGAAGGCGCTGGACATGAGGTACTCGTCATCGAGCTTCACCTCGTACACCTCGGCGCCCAGCGCCGGGTCGCGCCGCCGCCGCAGGCTGATCTCGCCGATCGGCGTCTCCCGCCAGGCCAGTTCCTCGAAGCGCGCGCCCACCCGGTGTCCTCTCCGCCGATCCGTCCCCGGATGCTACCGGCCGGTGCCGGCCCGGCCCGGCGAAACCACGGCGCGTGGCGCTCAGTCGGCGGGGCGGGTGGCCACCACGACCGTGTCCAGCGCGTCCACGGCGCCGCCGTCGCTCGTCGGGACCGGCCGGCGGGTGGTCTCGGCGCGCTGGACCCGCAGCCCGGCCAGCCCGTCGACCACCGCCTCGGGCGTGAGCAGCACGGCGGGGTCCTGCGGGCCGCCGGTGCCACCGGTGAGGTTGGCCAGGTCGTGCCCGACCACCACGAGCGTGCCGCCGGGGCGCAGCGCGGACTTCGCCGCGGCGAGCACGCCGGCGAACTCGGCGGCGGGCAGGTGCAGGTAGCTGATCAGCACCAGGTCGTAACTGTTCGGCACCGGCCGGTACGCGGTCACGTCCGCTACCCGCCAGTCGACGGTCACGCCCCGCGCGGCGGCCATCTGCCGCCCCCGCTCGACGGCCACGGTGGAGAAGTCCACCGCGTTGACCCGCCAGCCCTGACCGGCCAGCCAGACCGCGTTGCGTCCCTCGCCGGCCGCGATGTCCAGCGCCGACCCGGGAGTCAGCCCGGCGACCGACTCGACCACGAAACGGTTGGGCTCAGCGCTCCACACCAGCCCGGGCGTGTCGGCGTACCGGCTGTCCCAGGCGCTGCTGTCCACTGTGTCCCCTTCCTCGGCGGCCCCACACCGCCATGGTGACCGTACCGGCCACGGCAACCGCTCCCACGGCGAGTCCCCAGACCGGCGGCAGCTGCTGGGCGAGCACGAACACGCCCATCACCACGACGAACCAGCCGAACCCGCGGCGCAGCAGATCGGCCGGGATCCGCCCGGCGAGCCGGCCACCGAGCAGGCTGACCCAGCCCGCGGCGACCGTGACCGCGCCGGCCAGCCCCCAGTGGATCTGCACGCCGGACAGGTAGCCGGCCAGGCCGGCGAACGACTTCATCGCGATGACGACGAGCGAGGTGCCGACCGCCACCGGCATCGGCAACCCACCCAGCAGGGCCAGAGCCGGTACGACCAGGAAGCCGCCGCCCGCGCCGACCAGACCGGTGACCAGGCCGACGACCACGCCGTCCCCGACCACCCGCAGCATCGGCAGCTCGTGCGGCTTCGACCGGCCCTCGGCGGCCCGGCGGCCCCGGAGCATCGCGACCGCGGTGGCCAGCATCATCAGCGCGAACCCGGTGAGCAGGACGCTCGCCGGGACGAACTCGGCCAGCCGGCCGCCCGCGTACGCGCCGGTCATGCCGGCCACGCCGAAGATGAGCCCGGTGCGCCAGCGGACCCGGTTCGCGCGGGCGTGCGGCAGCACGCCCACCGCGCTGGTCACGCCGACGACGAGCAGCGAGGTGGCGATGGCCTCCTTCGCGGGCAGGTCGGCGACGTAGACCAGCAGCGGCACGGCGAGGATCGAACCGCCGCCGCCGAGCAGACCCAGCGTCACGCCGATCAGCACCGCGCCGGCCAGCGTCAGCGCGAGGGTGGTCACCTGCGGCTCCCGTCGCGCAGCTGCCCCACGATCGTGTCCAGGTCGCAGCTCGCGCCCCGGTTGTACGGCAGCTTGCTCAGCAGCATGCCCATGGCGCAGGTGTTTGTGAGCGCGGCGAACGTGAGGCCCGCGCCGATGAACGCGGCGACCCACTTCAGGCCCGGCACGAACACCGACCCGAGGATCGCGGCGAGCACGATCGAGCCGGCGACGAGACGTACCTGGCGCTCCAGGTCCCAGCGGGCCCGGCCCTGGTTGACCGGCGCGTTCGTGGCCTGCCAGGCCAGCATGCCGCCGTCGAGCACCTTGACGTTGGGCAGGCCGACGGTGCCGAGCGCCTGACCGGCCTGGCCGGCCCGGACGCCGGAGCGGCAGATCAGCACCACGTCCTCGTCCAGGTGGCTGCGCAGCTCCGCGCGGTGCTCCCGGAGCAGGTCCAGCGGCACGTTGTACGCGCCGGGGATGTGCGCCGCCTCGAACTCACCGGGCGTGCGCACGTCGAGCATCCGGGGCGTACGGCCGGCGGCGATCAGTTCGCGCAGCGTCGCCGCGTCGATGGTGGTGGGGGTGGTCGTGGTCATGCTCTGTCTCCTTCAGTGGGTGTTTTCGGGCAGGGTCGAGCACCGGCCGGCGCAGGGGCACGCCGGCCGGGCGCTCGGGGAGAGGTCAGGCGCTGGGCGCCATGCGTACGCCGGCCGCCTCGGCCCGGCCGTACGAGTCGTCGATCAGCACCACGTCGCGGCCGGCGTTGGCGAGCAGGGACGCGGCGGCGGTGGCCCGGTAGCCGGAGCCGCAGTGCACCCAGACCGTCCCGGCGGGGATGTCGGCGAGCCGCTTCGGCACGTCCGGCAGCGGCACGTGCACCGCGCCGTCGATGTGCCCGGCCTTCCACTCGCCTGTCATCCGCACGTCGAGGACGACCTGCGGCTCGGGCAGCCCGGCCGGCGTCTTCCCGGCCTGCGCGGCGGCCAGCGCGTCGAAGTCGGCCACGGCCATCTCGCGCAGCTGCGACGGGTCGCCGGTCCACTGCTCGGGCTCGCCGGTGGCCTGGGCGGCCGGGCGGTCGATGCCGATGCGGACCAGCTCCCGCTGGGCGTCGGCGACCTGCTCCGGGGTCTGCGCCAGGAACGTGATCGGCACGCCCCAGTCGATCAGCCAGCCGAGCCATGTCGACATCGGCCCGTCCAGGCCGAGGCTGACCGTGCCGGCCAGGTGCGAGGCCGCGTACGCCTTTCGGTGGCGCAGGTCGACCACCCACTCGCCGGCGGCGATGCGGCGGCGCAGCTCGTCGGCGTCGGCGCGGGCCACCGGCGTGAGGTCCACCGGGGCGGGACCGGCGGCGTTCGCGACGCCCATGTGGGCGTAGTACGCCGGGTAGGCGTCCAGCCCGGCCAGCGTCTCGGTGACGAACTGGTCGGCGGCCAGCCGCAGCACCGGGTTGGCCTGCTTCTCCCGGCCGATCGTCGACTCGGGGGCGTCGGCCTGGCTGGCCGAGCAGAAGCTGCCGAAGCCGTGCGTGGGCCAGACCTGCGCGCCGTCGGGCAGCAGGTCGGCCAGCTTGCGCGCGGAGGCGTGCTGGTGGTGCGCCAGCTCGTGCGCGTACTGCTGGCCCAGCAGGTCGGTGCGGCCGGTGGTGCCGAACAGCAGCGAGCCGCCGGTGAACACGCCGGCCGGCGTCCAGTCGCCGTCGCGCTCGTCGAGCACGTACGACAGGTGGTGGAACGTGTGGCCCGGGGTGCCGAGCACCCGCAGCCGCATGGTGTCCGAGACCGGCACGGTGTCGCCGTCGGAGACCGGCGTGCGGTCGAACTCGACGGTGTCGGCGGCGGCCACGAGGTACTGCGCGCCGGTGATCCGGGCCAGCTCCAGGCCGCCGGAGACGTAGTCGTTGTGGATGTGCGTCTCCACCACGTGGGTGATCCGTACGCCCTTGGCGCCGGCCAGGTAGAGGATGCGGTCGATGTCGCGCTGCGGGTCGACCACGATCGCCACCCGGCCGTCGGAGGCCAGGTAGCTGCGGTCGCCGAGCGAGGAGGTCGCGATGACGGACACGTCGAGAGTCATGTCGTTTCCTCTCATTGCCTATATACCCCGGGGGGTATGTGTGGGACAGTCTGCGGCCCGGGTTCTCCGGGCAGTGGTTTACCCACCCGCGCCGTGGTCACACGGCGCGGGCGGGGCTCAGCCGGTCGGGCGGGCGGGACTCAGTCGGTCGGTCGGGCGCCGTCAGGCCAGGGACAGGAAGAGCTTCTCCAGCTCCTCCTCGGTCATCTCCGGCTCCTCGCCGGCCTGGCCGGCGGCGTCGCAGTAGCGCATGCCGGAAGCGATGATCTTGAAGCCGGCCCGGTCGATGGCCTTGGAGACCGCGGCGAGCTGGGTCAGCGCGGCGCGGCAGTCCTCGCCGTTCTCCATCATCTCGATGACGGCGTTGAGCTGCCCCCGGGCACGCTTCAGCCGGGTCAGCGCCTCGCCGGTCATCTCGGGTCGAAGATTCACGTCCCACCTCCTGCGTTCGAACATACCCCAGGGGGTACCACTGTCGCCACCCCGATCAGACGCCGGCCTGGGCCCGGACCTCGTTCATGTCGAGGTCACGCACGGCCCGGATCAGCTCCTCCAGCCCCGCCGTCGGCAGAGCGCCCGGCTGGGCGAACACCAGCATGCCGTCCCGGAACGCCATGAGCGTCGGGATCGACCGGATCTGGGCGGCCGCCGCGAGGGTGGGCTCCGCCTCGGTGTCGACCTTGCCGAAGGCGATGTCCGGGTGCTGCTCGCTGGCCTTCTCGTAGACCGGCGCGAACGCCCGGCAGGGACCGCACCAGGCGGCCCAGAAGTCGACCAGGACGATGCCGTCCCGGTTGACGGTCTCCGCGAAGTCGGTGGTGGTCAACGCCACGCTGGCCATCAGTACCTCCGTTGATTCGGGTTCTGCATGTGTAACACACCCCCGGGGGTATCCATTCCGGGTGGGGTGGTCCTGGCCGCCTTGATCGACTCCAGCTCGGGGAGGTGGTGGGGTCCGGGCCGGTGAGGGACACGCAGGGTCGCCGGGGCATCGACGGAGCGCTTATCCTGTGCGCCGACCATCCCGGCGGGAAGGGACACGATGGCGTCGCGGCAGGACCAGCTGCACTCGTACCAGTTCACCGTCCAGCGGGCGGTCGCCGCGCTCGTCATGCGGGAGACGGACCCGCCGCAGTCCCCGTTCCGCCGGCTGGCCGGCGCCGGTCTGGCCAGCGTCCTGGTCGCCGCGATCGCGCTCGGCGGCGTCGCCCTCTACGGCCTGTTCACCGGCGGCGGTGACTCGTGGCGCGAGACCGGCGCGGTGATCGTGGAGAAGGAGTCGGGCGCACGGTTCGTCTACCGCGACGAGAAGCTGCACCCGGTGTTGAACTACGCCTCCGCGCTGCTGATCATCGGGGCGGAGCAGCCGAAGACGGTGCTGGTCGGCCGCCGCGCCATCGAGGGGGTGCCGCGCGGTCTGCCGCTGGGCATCGCCGACGCGCCGGACTCGCTGCCCGCGCCGAACCGGCTCGTCCGCGACGCGTGGACGCTCTGCTCCACGGATGAGGGCGAGACCGGGCGCGGCGCGGCCCGGTCGGTGCTGCTGATCGGGCGGCAGGCCACCGGCGGCCGGGCGCTCGGCGACCAGGGGCTGCTGGCACGGCACCCGGACGGCGGCCTGCACCTGCTCTGGCACGACCGGCGCTACCTGCTGCGCGACACCGACCGGGTGCTCGCCGCGCTGGCCGCCACGCGGGAACGGGCGGTGCCGGTCGCGGCGGCGCTGCTCAACACGCTGCCGGCCGGTGCCGACCTGGTCCCGCCACCGGTCGGTGACCTCGGTGAGCCGTCCGAGCGGGTCACCGGCGCGAGCGTGGGTGACGTGTACCTGGTGCGCAACTCCGGTGGCGGGCGGCAGTACGCGGTGGCGCAGCGCGGCGGGCTGGCCGGCATCACCGAGTTGCAGGCGGCGCTGCTGCTGGCCCGCACCGGCCAGGGGGAGCCCGAACCGATCACGCTCGGCCGGTTCGCCGCGCTGCCGAAGCTGCCCGGTCTGGTGCCCGGCGGGCCGACCGCGCCGCCCGCCGTACCGCCCCGGCTGGCCGCCGCCGAGAGCGGTGCGATCTGCGCGCGGGCCGGGGACGACGCCGGCGTACGCGAGATCCGCGTCGGCGTCACCGCGCCGGACCTCGCCGCCGCCACGCGGACGCCCAGCGGCCGGGCCGGGCTCGCCGACGAGGTGGTGGTGGAGCCGGGACGTGGCGCGCTGGTGGAGGCGGTGTCCGCGCCGGGCGCGACCGGCGGCACGGTCTGCGTGGTCACCGACCTGGGGCGGCGGTACGCGCTGACCGGCGCGGACGTGCCGGGCATGCTCGGCTACGCCGGGGTGCGTCCGGCGCGGCTGCCGGCGGGCCTGGTGGACCTCCTGCCGGCGGGCAGCCCGCTCGACCCGGAGGCCGCCCGCACCGTCGCCGCACCCGCCTGAGCCCTGGTCGGCAGGAGAAGGGTCAGTCGGCGGGGCGGCGCAGCACGCTCACCGCGAAGTCGGCGTCGTCGCGCCAGGGGCGCAGGTCCCAGGTGGCGAAACGGTGCTCGGGGCGCAGCCCGGCGGCCACCGCGTCGGCGTCCAGGTCGCCGACCGGGTAGCCGCGGTCGGTGGCGAAACCGACCACCACCAGGCCGTCCGGGCGCACGTGGGCGGCGACGCGGGCCAGCACGTCGCGTTCGGTGCCGGGGGCGACGAAGACCATCACGTTGCCGGCGAGCACGGCGGCGTCGAACGGCTCGGCCTCACCCTGCGCGGCCAGGTCCAGCTCGGCCAGGTCGGCGACCAGGAAGCGGGGGCCGGGGTGGTCGGCGCGGGCCGCCTCGACGAGTGTCGGGTCGGCGTCCACGCCGACGGCGTCGTGCCCGCGTGCGGCGAGCGCGGCGGCGACCCGGCCGGTGCCGCAGCCGGCGTCCAGCACGCGCGCGCCCGGCGGTACGAGCGCGTCCAGCAGCCGCGCCTCACCGGACAGGTCGGCGCCCTCGGCGGCGAGCTGGCGGAAGCGGTCCACGTACCACTGCGAGTGGCCGGGCTTCGTGTCGGTCACCCAGCGGGTCGGCTTGCCCATGAGGCCACCGTAGCTGATCTTGTGGCGGCGGGTCAGGCGAGCGCCAGGAACGTGCCGGCGGCCAGCGGTCCGCCGAGCGCGACGCCGGCCAGCACCTGCGGCCAGGTGTGGTCGACCAGCCGTACCCGGGACCAGCCGACCGCCGCGACGAGCGCCCAGCCGAGGTTCGCCGCCGGCCCGGCCAGCGGCACCAGCACGGCGACGGTGGCGGCGGCGACCGCCGCGTGGATGCTCAGCTTCCACCAGTGGTTCACCAGCGCGCACGCCGCGCCGACCACGAAGACCACCACGATCACGGCGAACAGTTCGGCGGGCGCGCGGACCGCCGCCAGCAGCAGCAACCCGGCCGCGACCGAGGCCAGCCCGATCGACAGCGGCCGGGCCCGCTGGGTGCGGTCGCCGACGTGCCGGTCGGTGAGCCGCCCCCGGCGTACGCCGTGGACGAGCACGCCGATCGGGATGACGGCGCAGAACGTGAGCGCGATGCCGCCCCAGAGCAGGAACTGGCCCGCCGAGCGGCTGACCCGGGCGGCGGCGATCAGCGGCAGCGCGGTGACCAGGACGGTCGGGGCGAGCGCCTCGGTGAGCAGCCGGGCCAGTCGGGTGCCGGCCGGTCGGTCCTCCCGTGATGCTCGCACCCGATCATCCTGGCACGGACGCTCAGCCCTTCTCGGCCCCGCTGGTGAGTCCCTCGGTGAGCATTCGCTCCCCGGCGAAGAACAGCACCACGATCGGCAGCGTGAGGATGACCGAGCCGGCCATCAGCACGGTCTTGGGCACCTCCACGCCGTCGGCGAGCAGCGACAGCCCCAGCGACACGGTCCACCGGTCGGGCCGGTCGACCAGGAACAGCAGCGCGAACAGGTACTCGTTCCAGGCGATCATGAAGTCGTACAGCGCGACGGCCATCACCGACGGCGCGGCGAGCGGCAGGCTGACCCGGCGGATGATGCCGAGCCGGCCGGCGCCGTCGATCGCCGCCGACTCCTCGAGGCTGACCGGGATGGTCTCGAAGTAGTTCTTCAGCATGTAGACCGACACCGGCAGGGTCTGCGAGATGTAGACGAGCACCAGGCCGGTCAGCGACCCGCGCAGCCCGGCCCGGGTGAAGACCACGAACAGCGGGATCGCGATGACTATCGACGGGAACAGGTAGACCGCCAGGAACAGCGCGCTGACCTGGCGTCGGCCGAAGAACCGCAGGCGGGACACCGCGTACGCGCCGGGAATGGCGATCACCAGGGTGAGCGCGGTGGCGGCGAGCGCCACCAGCCCGCTGTTGCGGATGAACGTGAGGAAGCCCTGGCCGCCGTCGGAGACGGATTTCAGCACCTCCGCGTACGTGGCGACGGTCAGCTCGCCGAACGGCACCCAGAGCGAGCCGGGGTCGAGCAGCAGGCGTTCGATCGGGCGTACCGACAGCACCAGCATGTACCAGAACGGCAGCAGCGTGACCACCAGGAACCCGGCGATCACCAGCCGGCGCAGCCAGCGCAGGCTGACCGTCTCGATCCGGTCCCGGTCCATCACGCCTCCCGTCGCGCGCCGAAGAAGCGCAGGTAGATCGCCACGAACACGAGCAGCACCACGGCGAGCACGACGGCCTGGGCGGCGGCCGCGCCGATGTCGGTACGGGCGGTGAGGAACTGGTAGACGCGAACGCTCACCACCTCGGTGCCGGCCGAGCCGCCGGTGAGCAGGTAGACGTCGTCGAACTTGTTGAACGTCATGATGAACCGCAGCACGCCGATCAGCGCGATCACCGGCATGAGCTGCGGCAGCAGGATGTGCCGGAACCGCTGCGTGGGCGTGGCGCCGTCGACCCGGGCAGCCTCCTCCAGTTCCGCCGGGACGGCCTGGAGCCGGGCCAGCAGGAACAGGAACGCGAACGGGAAGTAGCGCCACGCCTCGAACGCGATCACCGTCCACAGCGCGGTGGACTCCTGCGACAGGAACGGCACCGGCTGATCCCAGCCGAGGAAGCGCTTGCCCCAGTCGTTGACGATGCCGAGCTGCGGGTCCAGCATCACCTGCCAGACGAACGTCATGGCGACCACCGGCGCCACGTACGGCAGCAGCATCGACGCGCGGACCAGCGTGCGGCCCCGGAACGGCCCGCGTACGGCCAGCGCCGCCACCAGGCCCACCACTATCGAGCCGGCGGTGCCGCCGACGCTGTAGAGCACTGTGGTCCAGAGCGTGTCGGCGAACCCGGGGGTGTGCAGCACCCGGTCGATGTTGTCCAGTGTCAGCTCGCCGAACAGGCCGGTCTTGCGCAGCGTCGCCAGGCGTACCCGCTGGAAGGCCAGCACCACCGTCCAGACGATGGGTATGCCGATCACCGCGAGCACGACGAGCAGGGTCGGGGCGACCAGCGCGAGCCCGGCGCGGGACTCGCGGCGGCGCAGCGTCAGCGGGCGTCGGCCGGGTCGGCGGGACCGCTCCGGGGTGGGGGAGCGGCCGGCCTCCGGCGCGGTGGTGGTCAATTGACGCCCTTGGCTATCGCCTCGACGTCCTTGCGGGCGCGTTCGGCGGCGGCGCGGGCGTCGGACTTGCCGCCGACGACGTCGGCGAGCGCCTTGGGCACTGGTAGTTCACCCAGGATGGCGCCGACGAGCTTGCCCTGGTTCTCGGTCAGGCCCCAGCGCTGGAAGGTGTCGGGGCTGCGCCGCAGGGTGGCGAGCACGTCCTCGCCGTAGACCTCGGACAGTGGCTTCTTGGTGTCCACGCCGGCCGGGCTGGTGTTCCAGGCGGTGCGGAACTTCTGCTTGTCCTCCGGCGTGCCGGTGCGCACCGGGAAGCGCCCCTCGGGGGACATGCCGAACCAGCGCGGGTAGCCGTCGGAGAGCATGTACTCCACGAACGACTTCGCCGGGTCGGCCGCGCCGTCGAGCACCGACCAGGAGCTGACCTCGCCGTACTGGGCGGGCTCGGTGCCGTTCGGGCCCTTGATCGCGGTGACGAACCCGCTGTTCTTGGCCAGCCACGCCGGGTCGGACTGGCACTGCTGGCAGGTGGGACGGGCGTCGGCGCGCAGCCCGGCCAGCTCGTCGAGGATGAACGGCGACCAGATCAGCATGGCCGCCTTGCCGGCGAAGTAGGTGGCTCGGGTGGTGTCGACGTCCTGGGCGCCCTTGACCGAGTTGTTCCGCATCAGGTCGCCGTAGAAGCGGAACGCCTCGACGCACTCGGGGGAGTCGAGAACGACCTTGCCGGAGTCGTCGGTGAGCCGGCAGTTGTTCGCCAGCGCCAGGTGCTCGAACGTCTGCTGGGTGAACACGTCACCGGGGGCGGTCGCCGCGGTGATGCCGGCGACGCCGCCGGTGTTCAGCTTCGCCGCGGCGGCGGCGATCCTCTCGTACGTGTCGGGCGCCGGCAGGCCGGCGGCGTCGAACAGGTCCTTGCGGTAGACGAGCAGCTGGCCCCACCCGTCGCTCGGTACGGCGAGCTGCGTGCCGCCGTCGCTGGTGAGTTCCAGCGCGCGCGGGGTGAACGTGTCCCGGCCGAGCCGTTCGACGACGGCGCCGTTGGCGTCGGCGTCCACCAGCTCGTTGGCGGACAGCGTGCGCACCCCGGCGAGCGAGACCGAGCCGACCACGTCGGGCAGGTCGCCGGCGGCGGCGCTGGAGGCGATCAGGGACGGGAACTGGTCCTCGTTGACGGTGACGAGGTTGACCTGGACGCCGGTCCTGGCGGTGTAGTCGGCGATGATCGCCTTGGTGGCGGCGACCCGGTCCGCCACGTCTTCCAGGCTCCAGACGGTGATCCGGGAACTGTCGGATTTCTGCCCGTCGTCGCTGCATGCGGCCACGCCGGTCCCGGCCAGTGCCAGGATCAGGCTGATTGCGAGCCGCCGTGTGGAGGGTGATGACATCGGTGGCACTCCTCTCGAAAGAGTACGGCCTGCCGCTAATACCCATCGATTCGTCAATGTAATCACATATGCCCATTTTTTGGGTTAGAATCGAGGCCGGCACTTTCTTCGGAGCGACGCCATGAGCAACTGGGTTGTCTCTCTGGCCGGGCCCCGGCACGTACGCCTGGAGCCCTGCCCCGCGGACCGGCTCGGTCCGGGCCAGGTCCGCGTCCGCACCCACTACTCGGGCATCTCCGCCGGCACCGAGCTGACGCTCTACCGGGGCAGCAACCCGCGACTGCGCAAGGACTGGGACGCCGGCGCCCGCATGTTCGTGCCCCGCCAGGCCGGGTCCGCGTACCCGGTGGTGGGTTTCGGTTACGAGGAGGTCGGCGAGATCGTCGAGGTCGCTCCCGACGTCGCCGGGCGGCGGCCCGGCCAGCTCGTCTGGGGCATCTGGGGGCACCGCGCCGAAGCGGTGCTGTCCGCCGCGGCGGCGCATCCGCTGCCGCCCGGCATCGACCCGCTCGCCGCCGTCTTCGCCCGCCCCGGCGCCATCGCGCTGACCGCGGTGCTCGCCGGTGACCTGCACCTGGGCGACTGGGTGGGCGTCTTCGGGCAGGGCGTGATCGGGCTGCTCGGCACGCGCCTCGCGGTGCTCTCCGGCGCCCGCGTGGTAGCCGTCGACCGGATGCCCGGGCGGCTCGCGCACGCCACCGGGCTCGGCGCCCGCCGGACGGTCGACGCCGCCGCCGAGTCGCCCGCCGCCGCGCTGCGCGCCGAGAGCGGCGGCCGGGGCGCCGACGTGTGCCTGGAGCTGTCCGGGTCGTACCCGGCGCTGCACGAGGCGATCCGGGCCACCGCCCACGCCGGCCGCGTCGTCGCGGCCGGCTTCTACCAGGGGTACGCCCACGGGCTGGAACTCGGCGAGGAGTTCCACCACAACCGGATCCAGCTGGTGGCCGCCCAGGTCTCCGGGCCGGACCCGGCGCCCGGCACGGCCGGCCGGTGGTCCGGGACCCGGATCGCGGACACGTTCATGGACCTGGTGGCCGAGGGCAGCGTCGACCCGCTGCCGCTGGTGAGCCACGTCGTCGACGCGGGCGCGGTGGCCGACGCCCTGGCGTTGCTCGACCACGGTGACGGTGACGTCCTCCAAGTGGTGCTGAGGTTCTGATGGACATTCCGCTCGCCTGCCAGGAGCAGCTGCTCCCCGGCGCCGACCTGATCGGGAAGTACGCCCTCGCCGTCTCCCTCGGCTACCAGGGCATCGAGCTGCGCGGCCGGGGTGACCTCGCGCTGGCCGGGCGGCTGCCGGAGCTGCGCCGCGCCCGCGCCGCCGGCGTGGTCATGCCGACCGTCTGCGTCGAGATGGACCACTTCGTCGGCGACTTCGACCCGGGCCGCTCCCGCGACGCGGTGGACAACCTTCGCTCGCAGCTCTCGGTGATCGCCGAGCTGGGCGGCGTCGGCGCGATGACCCCGGCCGCGTGGGGCATGTTCTCCCGCCGGCTGCCCCCGTTCGAACCACCACGCTCGGCCGACGACGACCGGCGGGTGCTCGTCGACGCCCTGGGCGAGCTGGCCCGCCTCGCCCGCGCCGAGGGGGTCACCGTGTTCCTGGAACCGCTCAACCGGTACGAGGACCACATGGTCAACCGGCTCGACCAGGCCGTCGAGCTGTGCCGCGCGGTCGGCTCACCGGCGCTGCGGGTGGCCGCCGACACGTACCACATGAACATCGAGGAGGACGACCCGCACGCCGCGCTGCGCGCCGCCGCGCCGTACCTCGGGCACGTGCAGGTCAGCGACTCCAACCGGCACCAGCCCGGCGCGGGGCACCTCGACTGGGCGGCGCTGCTGGCCACGCTGGACGCGATCGGCTACACCGGCTGGCTCGCGCTGGAGTGCCGGCTGCGCGGCGAGCCGGTCGCCGCGCTGCGCCAGGCCGCCACCGCGCTGGCCCAGGCCCGTCCCCGGCGGGCCGCCGCATGACGCTGACCACCGGGGTACGCGCCGACGCCGACCGTCACGCCCGGCTGCGCCGCTTCGCGCTGGCCACCCTGGACGCCAACTGGGAACACGACCACACGGTGCCCTCCCGCACGCTCTACCCGCACCAGTGGAGCTGGGACTCGGCGTTCATCGCGATCGGCCTGGCCCACGTCCGTCCCGACCGGGCCTGGCGGGAGCTGCGGACGCTGTTCGCCGCGCAGTGGATCGACGGGCGGGTGCCGCACATCGTGTTCAACCCCGCCTCCCGTGCCGGGCCGTACTTCCCCGGGCCCCAGTTCTGGGACTCGGCCCGCGCCGACGGCGCCCCGGCCCGCGCCACCTCCGGCATCGTCCAGCCGCCGGTGCACGCCCCGGCCGCCTGGCTGGTGCACCGCCGCGCCTCCTCCGAGGCGTCGGTGGCCGCGCTGCGCCGGCTCTACCCGAGGCTCGTCGCGCAGCAGCGCTACCTGACCGGGCGGCGCGACGCGGGCGGCGGCGGGCTGGCCGCGATCGTGCACCCGTGGGAGTCCGGACTGGACAACAGCCCGGCCTGGGACGCGCCGCTGGCCGGGGTGCCCGCCGACGAGGCGGTGATGCGCGCGTACCGCCGGCACGACACCGCGCACGCCGACGCGGCGCAGCGCCGCACCGACCTGGACTACGCGCGCTACGTCGCGCTGGTGGAGTCGTACCGGGCCGGCCGCTACCGGGACGAGGGGCTGCTCGGGCGGCACCCGTTCCTGGTGGAGTGCCCGCTGGTGAACGCCGCGCTCGGCGTCTCCGAGTACGCCCTCGCGCGCATCGCCTCGGTGATCGGCGCCGACCCGGGGCCGCACCGGGACCGGGGGGCCCGGATCACCGAGGCGATCGTCACCCGGCTCTGGGACCCGGTCACCGGCACGTTCCGTCCCCGCGACGTGCGCGCCGACCGCCTCGTGCCGGCCCGTACCGTGCTCGGGCTGATGCCGCTGGCGCTGCCCGAGCTGCCCGCCGCGCAGGTGTCGGCGGTGCTGGCCGAGGCGTGCTCGCCGCGTTTCGGGCTGGCCGCCCGGATGGACCGGCCGCTGCCCACGTACGACCGCACCGCCCCGGACTTCGAGCCGCTGCGCTACTGGCGCGGGCCGAGCTGGATCAACACGGGCTGGCTGCTCTGGCAGGGTCTGCGTACCCACCGCCGGGCCGACCTGGCCGCCGGGCTGCGCGAGTCGCTGCTCGACCTGGTCGACCGGGCCGGCTGCCACGAGTACTTCCACCCGGACACCGGCGCCGGACTGGGCTCACCGGCGTTCAGCTGGACCGCCGCGCTGGTGCTGGACGCGCTCGCCCAGGAGTGACACCGGTGGACGCCGGGTGGACCGACGCGGGCCGGCCAGGCTCAGGCGACGCCGATGCGCAGGGCCGCCATCGGGGCGTCGTCGATCGCGTAGCCGAGCGCGTCGACCACCTCGACCACGCCGCTGACCTGCCGGGCCAGCCGCACCGCGAGCTGCGCCGTGGAACGTCGCTCCACCTGCCCGGTCAGCGTCACCACGCCCCGCTGCACCGTCACGTCGACCACGCCGTCGCGGACGCCGAGGCTGCGCCACAGCACCTCCTCGACCACGTCGCGCCGGATGCCGGCGTCCGGGCGCAGGTGCACCTTGAGCAGGTCACCGCGGGTGACGATGCCGACCAGGCGGCCGAGGTCGTCGACCACCGGCAGCCGCTTCACGCCGCGCGCGTCCATCAGCCGGGCCGCCTCCACGATCGTCGCGTCCGGCGGGACGGTGACCGGCGGAGCGGTCATCAGGTCCGCGGCGAGCGTCGCACCGGCCTTCGCGTGCGCCTCGCGGCGGTGCCGGTCGGGCAGGATCCGCCGCTCCCGGGGCTGCCCCAGCAGCTCCACCTTGTACATCAGGTCCGCCTCGGACACCACGCCGAGCACCCGCCGGGTCTCGTCCACCACCGGCGCCGCCGTGACGTGCCGGTCGGTCAGCACGTCAACGATCTCCCGGTACGCCGTGCCCTCCCGTACCGACGCCACGTCCCTGGTCATCACGTCCTGCACCTGCCACGTACGCATGGCGAACCTCCCTGTGTCCGCCCCCGACGCTAGGCCGCGGCGACGGGGGAGGAGCAGGGGCGCAATGACCAGGTCAGGGGGCCGGAGGTCCCGAATCACCCAGCCGCTGCCGGCTCGGCGACCTCGTCCAGGGGCGGCTCGGCGGTCAGCAGGGCGGCCGGCGCGGTCTCGACCGCCACCCGGCAGTCGTGGAACGTCGGCGCCTCGCCCAGGTCGGTGTCGCGGACGCCGGTGACCGCGTTGACGGTGGAACGCCCCGGGCTGCGCCGCGCCCAGTACGCCTTGTACGTGAACGCGCACCCCGGCCGGGTCGCCTCGTCCACCGCCACCGAGGCGAGGAACGCGCCCCGGTCGTTGTGCACGCGTACCGCGTCGCCGTCGGCGAGCCCGTGCGCCGCCGCGTCGGCCGGGTGGAGGTGCAGCCGCGGCGGCCCGGCCCGGCGGGTGTGCCAGGGCAGCGACGCGAACGTGGAGTTCATCAGGTAGCGGTTGGCCGGGGTGAGCAGCGTCAGCGGGAACCGGCGGGCCAGTTCCGGGTCGGCCGCCTCGGCCGGTGGCGTGTACCCGGGCAGCGGGTCCACCCCGAGCGCGGCGAGCGCCGGGTCGTGCAGCCGGGCCCGCCCGTCCGGGGTGGGGAAACCACCAGCGGCGTACCGCCGGGACCCGACCGGCACGCCGGTGAGCCGGGCGTACGTGCGTTCGCGCAGCTCCTCGTACGTGATCGGCGCGTCGGCCAGCAACTGCCGGGCCAGGTCCTCGTCGCTGTCCGAGAACGCCGGGTGGTCGATCCCGAGCGCGGCGGCGATCCGCCGGAAGATCTCGGTGTTCGGCAGCGCCTCGCCCGGCGCGCGGGTGACCGGCAGGTTCAACGTCGTGTAGTGGTGCCCGTAGGACGTCTGCAGGTCCAGGTGCTCGGGCTGCATGGTCGCCGGGAGCACCACGTCGGCGTAGTCGCAGGTGTCGGTCCAGCGCTGCTCCAGCACCACTGTGAACAGGTCGGCGCGGCCCAGCCCGGTGAGCAGCCGGGCCTGGTCCGGCGCGGTCGCCGCCGGGTTGGCGTTGAACACCACGAGCGAGGTGACAGGCGGGTCGGCCTCCCCGGTGAGCACGGTGGCCAGCCGGCTCATGTTCAACGTCCGGGCCGGTGGGGCCGGCATGCCGGCCGGCCGGATCACCGGACCGTTGTCGACCCGGTGGTGGCCGCTGGTGGTCACCAGCGCCCCGCCGCCGGGGTACCGGAAGTCGCCGGTGACCAGCGGCAACGCGCAGATGGCCCGGATCGCCTGCCCGGCGCCGTGGTGCCGTTGCAGGCCCAGCCCGACGCGGATCGCGGTGGGCCGGGTGGTGGCGATCCGCTCGCCGAGGCGGCGTACCACCTCGGGCGGCAGGCCGCACTCGGCGGCGGCCCGCTCCACCGGCCAGTCGTCGAGCCGGGCGGCCAGTTCCGGCCAGCCGGTGGTGTGCGCGGCCAGCCACGCCTCGTCGGCCGCCCCGGCGTCGCGGACGTGGCGCATCAGCCCGAGCGCGAGCGCCGCGTCGGTGCCGGGTAGCGGCGCGACGTGCTCGTCGCTGCGGGCCGCCGTGTCGGTGCGCAGCGGGTCGATCGTCACCACGTACGCGCCGCGCTCGCGGGCCTGCTGCACGAACGGCCACAGGTGCAGGTTGGTCACCAGCGGGTTGGCGCCCCAGAGGACGATCAGCTCCGCCTCGACGATCGACTCCGGTTCGAAGCCGACCGAGGCGCCGTACAGAGAGCGCAGCGCCGCCCGCGCCGCCGCCGTGCAGATGGTGGTGTCCAGCCGGGACGCGCCCAGGTGGGCGAAGAGCCGGGGTCCCATGGTCCAGCCCTGAACCAGGCCCATCGTGCCGGCGAAGTAGTAGGGCAGCACCGACTCCGGGCCGTGGAGTTCGATGCTCGCGCGCAGTCCGGCGGCCACCCGGTCGACTGCCTCGTCCCAGCTCGCCGGCCGGTACGCGACCCGTCCCGCGCCCTTCGGGCCGGTGCGGACCCAGGGCGTGGTGAGCCGGTCCGGCCCGTTCACCGCGTCCAGGTAGCGGTTCACCTTGCCGCAGAGCGCGCCCCTGGTGAACGGGTGGTCACGGTCGCCGCGCAGCCCGACCGCGACGCCGTCGGAGACGGTGAGCTGCCAGACGCAGGTGTCGGGGCAGTCCAGCGGGCAGGCGGTGGAGCGGGTGCTGACGGGGGC
>NZ_MAGP01000117.1 GCF_002926165.1 Micromonospora chalcea
GTCGGTCTGGTGGGCCGGCCGAGGCGGAGCCGCGATCCGGGGGGTCGGCGGGCGATGCCGCGCACCCACAGACCGCCACGCCGCACGACAGCGCTTCGCCGCAGACCGGGACCGGGGCGTCGTCACCGTCGGCCGCTTCGGCGGGGACCGGGGCCGGGGCGGGCACGAACGTCTCGCGCCGGGTCGATCCGGTGCAGGCCGAGGTGGTCGCGCACACCGACGGGCCGATGCTCGTCGTGGGTGGTCCCGGCACCGGCAAGACGTCCACGCTCGTCGAGGCGGTCGCCGCCCGGGTGGCCGAGGGCGTCGACCCGGAGCGGATCCTGGTGCTCACCTTCGGCCGGCGGGGCGCCACCGAGCTGCGCCACCGGATCGAGGCGCGTATCGCCGGGGACGGACACCGCGTGGTCCGCGAGCCGCTGGTGCGCACGTTCCCGGCGTACGCCTTCGGGCTGCTGCGTCGTGCCGCTGCCGAACGCGGCGAGCCCTCGCCCCGGCTGCTCACCGGCCCGGAGCAGGATCTGATCATCCGCGAGCTGCTCGACGTGGTGGGGGAGGAGCCCGGCGACGACCCGGTCGGCTGGCCGGAGGATCTGCGCCCCGCGCTGCGTACCCGGGCGTTCGCCCAGCAGCTGCGCGACCTGCTGATGCGGGCCGCGGAGCGCGGCGTCGGGCCGGTGGAGCTGGCCCGGCTGGGCGAGAAGCTGGGCCGCGCCGACTGGCCGGCCGCCGCGCGTTTCCTGCGGGAGTACGTCGCCGTGCTCGCCCTGCGCGACGTGAGCAACAGGGGCTCGGTCGCGTACGACCCGGCGGAGCTGGTGCGGGCCGCCACCGGCATGCTGCTCGACGATCCCGAGCTGCTCGCCGCCGAGCGCCGCCGCCTGGCCCACGTGTACGTGGACGAGTTGGCCGACACCGACCCGGCGCAGCTCGACCTGCTCGCCGTGGTGGCCGGAGGCGGGCGGTCCCTGGTGGCGTTCGCCGACCCGGACTCGTCCACGTACGCCTTCCGGGGCGCCGACCCGGCCGGCGTCGCCACGTTCCCGCACCGCTTCCGCACCGCCTCCGGCGCGCCGGCGGCCCAGGTCACGCTCACCACCTCGTACCGGGCCGGGCCGGAACTGCTCGCGGCCACCGCCCGGCTGGCCCGGCGGCTGCGCGGCCCGGCGGCGCACCGGCGGCTGCGCCCGCTGCCCGATGCGCCGGCCGGAACGGTGGAGGTACGGACGTTCCGCTCCGCCACCAGCGAGTCGGCCTGGCTGGCGCACGCGTTGCGCGAGGCGCACCTGCTCGACGGCGTGCCGTGGTCCCGGATGGCGGTGCTGGTCCGCTCCACCGGCCGGCAACTGCCGTCGCTGCGGCGCGCGCTGCACACGGCCGGGGTGCCGACCGTCGTGCACGGCGAGGACCTTCCGCTGCACCTCCAGCCGGCGGTCGCCCCGCTGCTGCTCCTGCTGCGCTGTGCGCTCGAACCGGACCGGCTGGACGAGGAGGCCGCTGTCGCGCTGCTGCACTCGCCGCTCGGCGGGGCCGACCCGCTGGCCGAGCGGCGGCTGCGTCAAGGGCTGCGGGCGCTGGCGCTGGCCGGCGGCGACCGCCGTCCCTCCGGCGACCTGCTGGTGGAGGCGCTGCGCGACCCGGCCGAGCTGTCCACCATCGAGCGCCGCTGGGCGGCCCCCGCGCAGGCCGTGGCGCACCTGCTGGAGACCGCCCGGCAGGCCGCCGCCACCCCGGGCGCGACGGTCGAGGACGTGCTCTGGGCGGTGTGGCGGGAGAGCGGGCTGGCCGAACGCTGGGCCGGGGCGATCACCAGGGGGCGGGCGGCCACCGGCGAGCACGAGACCGCCCAGCGGTGGCGGGCCGAGGCCGCCGACCGGGACCTGGACGCCGTACTCGTGCTGTTCGACGCGGCGGCCCGGTTCACCGACCGGCTGCCCGGCGCGCGTACCGAGGTGTTCCTCGACCACGTTCTCGGGCAGGAACTGCCCGCCGACACGCTCGCCGCCGCCGCCGACCGGGGCGACGCGGTACGCCTGCTCACCGCGCACGCCGGGAAGGGCCTGGAATGGGACCTGGTCGCGGTGGCCGGGGTGCAGGAGGGCGTCTGGCCGGACCTGCGCCTGCGCGGCAGCCTGCTCGGCTCGGAGCGCCTGGTCGACGTGCTGGCCGGTCGCGCCGACGGGGCCGGCCTGCGGGCCAGCCTGGTCGGGCAGACGTCGGCGTTGCTGGACGAGGAGCGGCGACTGTTCCACGTGGCGATCAGCCGGGCCCGGCGGCGGCTGCTGGTCACCGCTGTGGCGTCCGCCGCCGTCGGCGGGGACGACCACGAGGAGCAGCCGAGCCGCTTCCTGCACGAAATCGCAGCCGCCGACCCACCCGCCACCGGCGCAGGCGGCACCGCCCCGACCGGCCCGGACCCGACCGGCCCCGGCCCGGCCGGGAACGGACCGACCGGCCAGGTCACGCGCGGGCAAACCGCTGACGGGCCGGTGCCGCACGGGGACGAGCATCCGCAGGACGGGCCGCCCGCCGTACTCCCGGTCACGCTGCCGCCACGCGGTCTCACCCTGTCCGCGCTGGTGGCGGAGCTGCGTACCGCTGTCACCGACCCGGCGGCGCCGATCACCCGGCGGCACGCGGCGGCGGGTGAGCTGGCGCGGCTGGCCGCCGCCGGGGTGCCCGGCGCGCACCCGGACGACTGGTGGGGGCTGCGCGGCCTCTCCGACGACCGGCCGCTGGTCGACGAGGGCGAGCCGGTGCGGGTCACCCCGTCGGCGATGGAGAGCGCGTTGCGGTGCAGCCTGCGCTGGCTGCTGGAACGGCACGGCGGCAGCGGGCCGGCCAGCGCCGCGCAGGGCGTCGGCAACCTGGTGCACGCCGCCGCGATGCTGGCCGAGGACGCCAGCGTCGACCGGGAGGCGTTGCTGGAGTACGTGGCCGCGCGGTTCGACGCGATCGAGCTGGCCGCCCGGTGGATGGCCGGCCCGGAGCGGCAGCGCGCCGAGGCGATGGTGGACAAGCTGCTGCGCTGGCTGGCCGGAAACCCGCGCCGGCTGCTGGCGATCGAGCACGAGTTCGCGGTCCGCCTCGACGACCCGTCCCGCCCGATCGAGCTGACCGGCCGGGTCGACCGGCTGGAGGTCGACGCCGAGGGGCGGCTCGTGGTGATCGACCTGAAGACCGGCAAGTCGACGGCGGTCACCGAGCGGGAGGTGGCCGAGCATCCGCAGCTCGGCGCTTACCAGGCGGCGGTGGAGGCGGGCGGGTTCGCCGAGTTCGGCGAGGAACCGGGCGGGGCCGCGCTGGTGCAGCTCGGCACCGGCGCGCGGGACGCCAAGGAGCAGACCCAGGCCGCGGCCGGGGAGGGGCCGGAGGCCGGGTGGGCCACCGCGCTGGTGCGCCGTACCGCCGACACGATGGCCGCCTCGACGTTCGCCGCGGTGGCCAACTCCAAGTGCCGGGTCTGCCCGGTACGCACCAGCTGCCCGGTCTCCGGCCAGGGCCGCCAGGTGGTCGAGCCGCCCCCGGAGAACTCATGAGCGTTCAGCCGGCGCTGTTCGGCGCCTCCGCCACGCCCGCGCCGCGCGCGGCCGACGCCGGGCCCCGCTACACGCCCGTCGAGCTGGCCCGGCTGCTGCGGCTGCCCGCGCCCACCCGGGAACAGGCCGCGATCATCGCCGCGCCGGTGGAACCGCTGCTGGTGGTCGCGGGCGCCGGCTCCGGCAAGACCGAGACGATGGCCGCGCGGGTGGTGTGGCTGGTCGCCAACTCCTACGTACGCCCCGAGCACATCCTCGGCCTCACCTTCACCCGCAAGGCGGCCGGCGAGCTGGCCCACCGGGTCCGGACCCGGCTCGACCAGCTCATCCGGCGGCTCGGCCGGCAGGGGCGGGACCCGCACGACGACCCGCTGGCGGGCGAGCCGACCGTGTCCACGTACCACTCGTACGCCGGGCGGATCGTCACCGAGCACGGGCTGCGCGCCGGGTACGAGCCGACCACCCGGCTGCTCACCGAGGCGTCCCGCTGGCAGCTCGTCGACATGCTGGTGCGCAACTACGACGGGGACATGTCCGAGGTGGACCGGATGCCGTCCACCATCACCGACGCGGTCCTGGCGCTCGCCGGTGAGCTGGACGAGCACCTGGTCGACCCGGACGAGCTGGCCGGCTGGACCGGCCGGTTCTTCGCCGAGGTGCAGTCGCGTCCCGGCCGGGTCTACGCCGACGTGCGCAAGGCGCTCCAGCTCCAGCGGACCCGGCTGAAGCTGCTGCCGCTGGTGCGCGCGTACGCCCGGCGCAAGGACGACTTCGAGGCGATGGACTTCGCCGACCAGCTCGCCCGCGCGGCCCGGGTGGCCCGCGACCACCCCGGCGTCGGCGTGATCGAGCGGGACCGGTTCCGGGTGGTGCTGCTCGACGAGTACCAGGACACCAGCCACGCCCAGGTGGTGCTGCTCAACGCGCTGTTCGGCGGCGGCCACCCGGTCACCGCCGTGGGCGACCCGTGCCAGTCCATCTACGGCTGGCGCGGGGCCAGCGCCGGCACGCTGGACCGGTTCCCGGCCGAGTTCGCCCGCACCGACGGCAGCCCCGCCGACGTGCTCAGCCTGACCACGAGCTGGCGCAACCGGCCGGAGATCCTCGGTGTCGCCAACACGCTGTCGGTGCCGCTGCGGGCGGCCGGCGCGCGGGTGCCGGAACTGCACGCCGCGCTCAGCGTCCGCGACCCGATCCCGCACCGTACCCCGGGCGGGCAGGCCGCCGGCACCGTGCACTGCGCGCTGCTGGAGACGTACGCCGACGAGGCCGACTGGATCGCGGACAGCGTGCTGGCGGCCTGGCGGGGCGCGGCCGGGATGCCCGGCGCGCTGCCCGAGCACATCCCGGCCGACCGCCGCCCGACCACCGCGGTGCTGGTGCGGCTGCGCAGCCAGATCCCGGCGATCGAGGCGGCGTTGCGCGCCCGTGGGCTTCCTGTCGACGTGGTCGGCCTGGGCGGGCTGCTGGACACCCCGGAGGTACGGGACGTGGTGTGCACGCTGCGCGTGCTCGCCGATCCGACCGACGGGGCGGCGTTGCTGCGGCTGCTCACCGGCGCGCGCTGGCGGATCGGCCCGCGTGACCTGGTCGCCCTGCACCGCCGCGCTCGCGCGATCGCCCGCAGCCGGCGGGAGCTGACCGGCGACGAGGGCCCGGAGATCACCGTGGACGTGCTGGACGAGGCGACGCTCGTGGAGGCGCTGGCGGACCTGGGGCCGGCGCAGGCGTACTCGGCCGAGGGCTACGCGCGGCTGCGCTCGTACGGGATGGAACTGGCGCTGCTGCGCTACCGCCTGGACCAGTCGCTGCCGGAACTGATCGCGGACATCGAGCGGACCATCGGCCTCGACGTCGAGGTGGCGGTCCGGGCCGGCCGGGACGGCGCGGGCGACGCCGGGCTGGCCCGCGCGCACCTGGACGCGCTCGGCGACGTGGCGGCCCGGTTCAGCGGCGAGACGCCCGGCGCGACGCTCGCCGGTTTCCTCGCCTACCTGGCCGCCGCCGAGGACGAGGAGCGCGGGCTGGCGCCGGGCGAGGTCGAGGTGGTGGCCGGCGCGGTGCAGGTGCTCACCTCGCACGCCGCGAAGGGCCTGGAGTGGGACGTGGTGGCGGTGGCCGGGATGACCCGGGGCGTCTGGCCGGGGCCGGTGCGCAACTCCGACCACTGGCTGGGCGGGCTGGGCGTGCTGCCGTTCCCGCTGCGCGGCGACGCGGACGGGCTGCCCGAGCTGGCCCTGCCGGAGGCGGAGGACCAGCGCGGGGTGGCCCGGGCGCTGACCGAGTTCACCGACGACTGGCGGGCGCACGACGAGCGGGAGGAGCGCCGGCTGGCGTACGTGGCGGTGACCCGCCCCCGCCGCCTGCTGCTCTGCTCCGGCTACTGGTGGGGGGAGGGGACCAAGCGGTTCCGCGGCCCGTCGGTGTTCCTGCGGGAGGTGCACGACGCCTGCCTGGCCGACCCGGACGGCCGTGTGGTCGACGCGTGGACGCCCGAGCCGGCCGGGGACGCGGTGAACCCGACCACCGAGACGGTGCTGCGGGCCGAGTGGCCGGCCGACCCGCTGGGCGCCCGCCGGCCCGCGCTGACCGAGGCGGCGGCGCTGGTCCGCCGGTACCTCGCCGACCCGGAGGTGGCCCGGCGCGAGGCGGCGCTGCTCGCCACCACCGGCGCGGCGGAGGACGCCGAGGTGGCCCGCTGGCGGCGTGAGGCCGAGCTGCTGCTCGCCGAGCGGGCGGAGCTGGCCCGGCAGGCCGAGGCGGTCGAGGTCGAACTGCCCGGCCATCTCTCGGTGACCCAGCTGGTGGCGTTGCGCCGCGACCCGGAGGCGCTGGCCCGTACGCTGCGCCGCCCGATGCCCACCGAACCGACGCCGTACGCCCGGCGCGGCACCGCGTTCCACGCCTGGCTGGAGCAGCGCTTCGGCGCGGACCGGCTGCTCGACGTGGACGAGCTGCCCGGCGCGGCGGACGAGGACGCGGCCCCGGACGAGGCCCTGGTCGAGTTGCAGGAGCGCTTCCTGGCCAGCGAGTGGGCCGACCGGGTGCCGGTGGAGGTGGAGGTGCCGTTCGCCACTGTCGTCGCCGGGGTGGTGATCCGGGGCCGGATGGACGCCGTGTTCGCCCGCCCGGGCGGGCGCTACGACGTGGTCGACTGGAAGACCGGGCGGCAGCCCACCGGCCGGGAGGCCGACGCGGCGGCGGTGCAGTTGGCGGTCTACCGGCTGGCCTGGGCGGAACTGGCCGGGGTGCCGGTGCAGCGGGTCGGCGCGGCGTTCCACTACGTCCGGGACTCGGTGACCGTCCGCCCGGCCGACCTGCTCGACGCGGACGGGCTGGCCGATCTGGTGGCCGCCGTGCCGGAAATCCCGGGGGATCTACCGCAGCGCACGAGTCCGTGATACGTTGTCCGGGTTGCAGTTTTGGTTTCCAGAGACTCTGTGTGCGCCTGGCGGATTGTGGCCCCAGGCGCTCTTTGTTGTGTCCGGAGTTCTCCGGGCGGGGCGACCAGCAGCGACAGGCACGCCGCGTATTCCACGCGCGGGGTGCTCCTCTCCGGCCCGCAACACGTGCGGGCCGACCGTTCCGTCAAGGAGACGAAACACATGGCAATTGGCACCGTCAAGTGGTTCAACGCTGACAAGGGCTTCGGCTTCATCACCCCGGACGACGGCGGCGCCGACGTCTTCGCCCACTTCTCGGCGATCCAGACCTCCGGCTACCGGAGCCTGGACGAGAACCAGCGGGTCGAGTTCGAGGTGACCCAGGGCCAGAAGGGCCCGCAGGCGGAGAACATCCGCCCGCTCTGATCTTCGGATCAACCGGCACCACCACCGCGCCCTCTCGGGCGCGGTGCACGGGCCGGCCCGCCTCTGCCGGGCCGGCCCGTCCCTTTCGGTTCGTGCTTGTGACCACCGGTGACGCCGGTGACGCGCCGCAGCCCGGCGCCCTTCCTCGACACGTGCCGCCTCGAGGAAGGCTTTCCGCATGACCACGACCCTGCCCACGTTCGCCGCTACCGGCCTGGCGCCGGCGCTCGTCTCCGAGCTGACCGCGCAGGGCATCTCCGCGCCGTTCCCGATCCAGGCGGCCACGCTGCCGGACTCGCTGGCCGGCCGCGACGTGCTCGGCCGGGGCCGCACCGGCTCCGGCAAGACGCTCGCGTTCGGGCTGCCGCTGCTGCACCGTACGGCCGGCCGCCGGGCCCGCCCGGGCCGTCCGCTCGCGCTGGTGCTCGTACCCACCCGGGAACTGGCCGCGCAGGTGACCGCCGCGCTCACCCCGTACGCTGCCACGCTCGGGCTGCGCTGCGCCACAGTGGTCGGCGGGCTCTCCCTGACCCGGCAGGCGGCCGCGCTGCGCGCCGGCGCCGAGGTGCTGGTGGCCACGCCGGGCCGGCTGCACGACCTGATCGACCGCGGGGACGCCCGGCTGGACCAGGTGACCATCACGGTGCTGGACGAGGCCGACCAGATGGCCGACATGGGCTTCCTGCCGCAGGTGACGAAGCTGCTGGAGCAGGTCGCGCCGGGCGGGCAGCGGATGCTCTTCTCGGCCACCCTGGACCGGGGCGTGGACCGGCTGGTCCGCCGATTCCTGGCCGACCCGGTGACGCATTCCGTCGACCCGGGCACCGCCACCGTCACCGCGATGACCCACCACGTGCTGCACCTCGAGGCGGACGACAAGCAGGCCGCGCTGGCCCACATCGCCGCCCGCGAGGGCCGCACCATCGTCTTCATCGCCACCAAGCACCGCGCCGACCGGGTGGCCCGGCAGTTGCTCGCCAAGGGCGTACGCGCCGCGGCGCTGCACGGCGGCAAGTCGCAGCCGCAGCGCACCCGCATCCTGGAGCAGTTCCGCACCGGCCAGGTCACCGCGCTGGTGGCCACCGACGTGGCGGCCCGGGGCATCCACGTCGACGGGCTGGACCTGGTGGTCAACGCCGACCCGCCCGCGGAGGCCAAGGACTACCTGCACCGGGGTGGCCGGACCGCGCGGGCCGGCGAGTCGGGCACCGTGGTCACGCTGGTGCTGCCGGAGCAGCGCCGCGACGTCGCCCGGCTGATGAGCACCGCGGGCATCAACCCCAAGACCACCCGGGTACGCCCCGGCGACAGCGAGCTGAGCCGGCTCACCGGCGCCCGGGAGCCGTCCGGTGTGCCGGTGACCATCGCCGCGCCCGCTGCCGCGCACCCCGCCCCGGCGACCCGTCCTCGCCGGCGTCCGCGCCGCCGCTGACCGCGCCTGACCGGCTCGGCTTCGAGCGGGCCGGCCGACCGTCCCTGAGTCGGGAATCAGTCGACGTTCGGTCGGCTGTCCGACTGTCCGGCCTCGCCGTGGCGGCGATGCTGTCGGGCGGGGGACCGGTCGGGGGGTCGGCCGGACGCGGAGGGAGCGGTTCATGGCGGGGGAAGCCGGATCGGGCGGTGCACGGGAAGTGCTGCTGGTGCTCGCGGTGGCGGGGGCCGGCCTGGCGCTCGCCGCGGTGGCCGCGTTCGGGCCCTGGCGGCCCTCCGACGGCGGCTCGCCGGATCGCGGCGCCGCCCGCAGCTTCACGCCCGGGATGAGCGCCCCGCACGCTCAGTAGCCGCGCCGGGCGGATGATGCCCGGAAAGCGATATGACTCTCAGGTATAAATATGCCCGAGAGTCATATCGGCCAGGAGTCATGCCCTCTGTGGCCGACAACCGGCCGGGTCCGCGACCCCGCGCGCCGTCGCCCTGTGACCGGACGCGCGTCAGGGTGCCGTCGCCCGGTCGCTCAGCAGGTCGGCGAGCGTGGTCCGGTCCACGACCAGGGCGATCGCGCCGTCCACCGCCAGCCACACGTCCCGCAGGCCGGTGGCCACGCCGTGGTATCCGGCCCGGTCGGCGGGGATGCCCCGGACGCTGGTGATCGCGCCACCCACCGCGCGGAGCACGTCGCCCACGCTGATCTCGTCCGGCGGGCGGGTCAGCGCGTACCCGCCCTCGGTGCCGCGATGGCTGTGCAGCAGCCCGGCCCGCCGCAGGTCGAGCAGGATCCCCTGGAGGAAGCTGAGCGGGATGTCCTGGCTCTCGGCCAGGCTCGCCGCCTTGACCAGCTCGCCGCCGCCGGTCACCGCGTCGCCGGGGGTACCGGCGGCGTCGGCGACGGCGAGCATGGCCCGGAGCGCGTAGTCGGCGCGCGCGGAGATGTACACGACGTCAGTTGCCGGCCTGGTCCAGCACGCCCCAGCGGCGGCGGATCGCCTTGTCGGCGGCACCGAACGCGGTGTCCACGAGCAGGCCCACCACCAGGATGACGATCATGATGGCCATCAGCCGGGGCGCCTCGCTCAGTTCACGCGCGTACGTCAGCTGTGCGCCGATCGAGGTGCGGGTGGCGATGACCACCAGCAGCTCACCGGCCATCAGGCTGCGCCAGGCGAACGCCCAGCCCTGCTTGAGCCCGGCCACGATGGCCGGTAGCGCGGCCGGCGCGATCACGTACCGGTAGAGGTTGAGCCCCCGGGCGCCGAGGTTGCGGCCGGCGCGGACCAGCAGCGGCGGCACGTAGTCCACGCCGTGGATGACGCCGTTGGCGACCGACGGCGCGGCGCCGAGCACCACGACGAAGAAGATCGCCTGCTCGCTGAGCTGGAACAGCAGGATGGCCAGCGGGAACCAGGCGATCGACGGCATGGTCTGCAACGCGGTGATCATCGAGCCGAGCGCGGCCCGGAGCACCTTGACCCGGGCCACGACGAGGCCGAGCAGCAGGCCGACCGCGACCGCGGCGGCGAACCCGACCGCCGCCCGCCGGGCCGTGGTGGCGAGGCCCTCCCAGAGCGCCGAGCTGAGCAGGTACTCCCCGAGGTCGCCGAAGACCACGGCCGGGCCGGGCAGCGCCCACGGCTCCTTCCACCCGGACCAGACCACCGCCTGCCAGATCGCCACCGCGAGCGCGAGCGCGGCGAGCTTGGGCCAGGTGGCCGACCACAGGCGGCGTACCCGGGACGGGCCCTTCTCCCGGCCGGCGATCTCCAGCGCGTCGAGCCCGGAGATCTCCGCGTCGGCCCGCGCCGACGCGGACAGGGTGTCACTGGCCATGCCGGCCCACCTCCTTGCGCAGCCGGTCGGTGACCTCGGCGGCGATGGCCGAGACCTCCGGCGAGTCGATCCGCCGGGGGCGCGGCACGGCGACCTCGGTGGAGTAGATGATCCGGCCGGGCCGGCTGGAGAGCAGCACGATGCGGTCGGCGAGCCGGGCCGCCTCGCGGACGTTGTGCGTGACGAACAGGACGGTGAGCTTGCGCTCGGTCCAGATCCGCTCCAGCTCGTCGTGCAGGATGTCGCGGGTCATCGCGTCCAGCGCGCCGAACGGCTCGTCCATCAGCAGCACCGGCGTCTCCAGCGCGAGCGTGCGGGCCAGCGCGACGCGCTGCCGCATGCCGCCGGAGAGCTGGTGCGGGCGCTTGCGGCCGAACTCCGACAGGTGGACCGTGCGCAGCAGCTCGGCCACCCGCTCCTTGCGCTGGTCGCGGGGGAGACCGCGCAGCTTCAGCGGCACCTCGACGTTGCCCTCGACGGTGAGCCAGGGGAAGAGCGCCGGCTCCTGGAACATGAGCCCCGGGTTGACGCCCTCGCCCAGCTCGATGGTGCCGCCGCTGGCCCGGTCCAGGCCGGCGACCAGGTTGAGCAGCGTGCTCTTGCCGCAGCCGGACGCGCCGACCATGCAGACGAACTCGCCGGGCGCGATGTCCAGCGACAGTCCGTCCAGCGCCAGGACGGCCTGGTCGCCCTGGCCGTACACCTTTGTGACGCCGCGCAGCGCGACCGAGCCGGTCGCGCTGCGCGGGGTCGTGGTCGTCGACGTCACGGCTGGCTGACCTCGGCCTTGCCCTGCGCCTTGAGGACCTCGTTGAGGTACTTGAGGTCGTACAGGCCGTTCAGGTCGACCGGCTGGGTCAGCCCGACCGCGACGGCGTGGTCCAAGCCGGTCTTCAGCGAGGCCGGGATCGGGTCGTTTGTGAACTCCAGCGTCGGCCAGGCCTGCTTGATCAGCTTGAGGTCCAGCGGCTTGCCGGTGATCTTGCCGATGTGGTCGGAGATGGCCTGCTGCGCCTCGTCCGGCTTGGTGTTGACGAACTCGTTCGCCGCGACCTGGCCCTCGACCAGCTTCTTCACCACGTCCGGGTGTGCCTTGAGGAACTTGGTGCTGACCAGCAGGTTGGTGATGACGAACTTCTTGTCCGGCCAGAGGTCACGCTCGTCGACGAGCACCTTGCCGCCGGCGTTTACCAGCCGGGAGACGAACGGCTCGGGCACCCATGCGCCGTCGATGGCGCCGCTGCCGAACGTCTCGATCGTCTGCGCGTTCTCCTGCGGCACGATCTTGACGTCGCCGCCGCCCTCCTTGGTGGTCTCCAGGCCCTTCTCCTTGAGCCAGAAGCGCAGCGCCACGTCCTGGGTGTTGCCGAGCTGCGGAGTGGCGATCTTCTTGCCGCGCAGCTGCTCCACCGAGGTGATGCCGGGCTTGACCACGAGCGCGACGCCGCCGGACGCCGCGCCGGAGATGACCCGGACCGCCTCGCCCTTGGACTTGGAGAAGGCGTTCACCGTCGGGTTCGGGCCGATGTACGTGGCGTCGAGCGCGCCGGAGAAGACGGCCTCGATGGCGGCCGGGCCGGCGTTGAAGGTCTTGGTGTCCAGCTCGACGTCGCTGCCGAGTTTCTCCTTGAAGATCCCCTTCTCCACGCCGACCACGGCCGGGGCGTGCGTGATGTTGGGGAAGTAGCCCAGACGCAGCGTGACCGGGCCGGACCCGCCGGCGGCGTCGCTGTCCTCGCCGCAGGCGGCGGTGGTGCCGAGCGTGGCCGCGCCGACCGCGGCCAGGGTCGCCAGGGTGACCAGGCGGCGCAGGGGAAGCCCTCTCATCGAATGTCCAATCCGCAGTATTCCTATTTAGTTGGTAGGAAGGGTGGGGCAAGTGGCCGTCGGCGTCAAGACCCGTCCCGCAACAGTCCACCGTTCGGCCAGGGCACACCGGCGATAGAGCCGGTACGGAAGCGCTAATGTCGATCTCGTGTCCACGCGGAGAGCGAAGATCCCAGCGACGAAGTACCCGGCCGAACGGTTCACCCTCGACAACGGCCTGCGTGTGGTGCTCACGCCGGACCGCAGCGCCCCGGTCATCGGGGTGGCTGTGGTCTACGACGTCGGCATCCGCTCCGAGCCGGAGGGACGCACCGGCTTCGCCCACCTCTTCGAGCACCTGATGTTCCAGGGGTCGGAGAACCTGGAGAAGCTGGCCCACTTCCGGCACGTCCAGGGCGCCGGCGGGACGTTCAACGGCTCCACCCACCTGGACTACACCGACTACTTCGAGACGCTGCCCGCCAACGCCCTGGAACGCGCGCTGTTCCTGGAGGCCGACCGGATGCGCGGCCCCCGGCTGACCGAGGAGAACCTGCGCAACCAGGTCGACGTGGTCAAGGAGGAGATCCGGGTCAACGTGCTGAACCGGCCGTACGGCGGGTTCCCCTGGCTGACGCTGCCCCCGGTGATGTTCGACACCTTCCCCAACGCGCACGACGGCTACGGCTCCTTCGACGACCTGGAGTCGGCGACGGTGGCCGACGCCGCCGACTTCTTCCGCCGCTACTACGCCAGCGGCAACGCCGTACTGGCGGTCAGCGGCGACATCGACGTGGCCGAGGCGACCACGCTCATCGAACGGCACTTCGGCGACGTCCCGGCCCGTCCCGCCCCGCAGCGGCCCGACTTCGCCGAGCCCGACCTGACCACCGAGCGGCGCAGCACGTACACCGACGCGCTGGCCCCGCTGCCGGCGGTGGCCGGCGCGTGGCGGGTGCCCGACCCGGTCGACGACTTCGCCGGCTACCTGCCCTACGTGGTGCTGGCCGAGGTGCTCACCGACGGCGACGCGTCCCGGCTGGTCGAGCGGCTGGTGCAGCGCGACCGGTCGGTCACCAGCCTCGGCGGGTACGTCGGTTTCATGGGCGACCCGTTCGACGTGCGCGACCCCACCGCGCTGCTGCTCCAGGCGCACCTGCCGCCCGGCGGCGACGTGGACAAGGTGCTGCGCACCATCGACGAGGAACTGGACCGGCTGGCGACCGACGGGCTGACCGACGGAGAGCTGGCGCGCACCCAGGCCCGGATG
Organism: Micromonospora chalcea; assembly: GCF_002926165.1. Classification (GTDB taxonomy): domain Bacteria; phylum Actinomycetota; class Actinomycetes; order Mycobacteriales; family Micromonosporaceae; genus Micromonospora; species Micromonospora chalcea. Next base: position 13,689 of record NZ_MAGP01000117.1, read on the forward strand.
GCCACCCACCTGCTGCGCGACACCGACGCGGTGCTCGGCCGGGCGCTGCGGATGGCCGTGCTGGAACAGCAGCGCGGCGAGCCGGGCCTGCTCAACGAGCTGCCCCGGCTGGTCGGCGCGGTGACCGAGGACCAGGTCCGCGCCGCCGCCGCCACCCTGCGGCCCGAGCGCCGCGCGTCCGTCGAGGTCGTCGCCGGAGGAGCCCGATGAGCACGAGTACGACCACCGCCACCGCCGTCCGGCCGCTTCCGGCGCTGCGCCCGAACCGCCGCCTCAAGGTGCCCAAGCAGGCCGAGCGCACGCTGCGCAACGGCCTCACCGTGATCGCGGTACGCCGCTCCGCCGTACCGCTGGTCGAGCTGCGACTGTGGATGCCGTTCGGGCGCACGCACCTGGCCCGCGGCGCGATGCTGGCGCAGACCATGCTCGCCGGCACGCAGGCGCACAGCGCCACCGAGATCGCCGCCGAGCTGCAGAAGGTCGGCGGCGGACTGACCGCCGGGCTCGACCCGGACCGGTTGATGCTCTCCGGCGCGGGCCTGGTCACCGGCCTGGACCGGATGCTGGAACTGCTCGCCGAGGTGCTCACCGGCGCCAACTACCCGGCCGACTGGGTGGAGACCGAACGGGACCGGCTTGTCGACCGCATCCAGGTCGCCCAGAGCCAGCCGTCGCACCTGGCCCGGACCGCCCTGCTCAAGCGGGTGTACGGCCGCCACCCGTACGCCGTGCAGACGCCCGACCCGGACCAGGTCCGGGCGGTCCGCCCGGCCGCGTTGCGCCGGCTGCACGCCGAGCGGGTGCACCCGGCCGGGGAGGTGCTCGTGCTCGTCGGCGACGTGGCGCCGGAGCGGGCGCTGGACGCGGCCGAGCAGGCGCTCGCCGGCTGGCGCGGCGACGGCCACGTCGCCGAACTGCCGCCCGCACCGCCACTGGAGCCCGGGCCGCTGCTGCTGGTCGACCGGCCCGGCTCGGTGCAGTCGTCGCTGCGCCTCGCCCTGCCCGCGGTGCCGCGCACCCACCCGGACCACGCCGCGCTGCAACTGGCGAACCTCATCTTCGGCGGCTACTTCTCCTCCCGCTGGGTGGAGAACATCCGCGAGGACAAGGGCTACACGTACGGGCCGCACTCGCTCGTCGAGCACTCGGTGGCCGGTTCGGTGCTCATCGCCGGCGCCGAGGTGGCCACCGAGGTGACCGCCGCGGCGCTGGTGGAGACGAACTACGAGCTGGGCCGACTCGCCACGGTGCCGCCGAAGGCCGACGAACTGGAGCAGGCCCGCCAGTACGCGCTCGGCACGCTTCAGCTCGGCATGTCCACCCAGGCCGGGCTCGCGTCGCTGACCAGCGCGTACGCCGGCAACGGGCTGCGGCTGGACTTCCTCGCCGAGCACGCAGCCCGGCTCGCCGCCGCGACTGTGGACGACGTGGCCGAGGTGGCCGCCCGCTACCTGGCGCCGGCCCGCGCGGTAACCGTCGTGCTCGGCGACGCCGAACGGGTGGCCGACTCGCTCGCCGCGCTGACACCGGTGCGTACGGAATCCGCGTGAGCGGCGAGCCCGCGCCGCCGCTGGCCCGGTCCACGCTCGACCGGGCCGCCCACCGGCGTACCGACCCGGCCTGGCTGGCCGAGGCGTGGGAGCGGGCGCGGGTGCTGGTGCTCGACTCCGCCGCCGAGGGGCGTGCCCTGGTCCGGGGCGTGGCGAGCCCACCCGAACTGGTCCTGGTCGGCCCCGGCGACCTGCCCGAGGTGCCCCGGTCGGTGCCGATGTTCCTCGGCGTCGAGCCGGACGGCGTGCCGGTCTTCGCGGTCGACGGGCCGCTGCCGGCGCTGCCGGAAACCCGCCCGGCGCACCTGCGCGAGGTCGGCCACCTGATGACCGACCGGGACGCGGGCCTGTTCACCACCGCGCTGGCGCTGCTCAACTGGCACCTGCGGCACGGCTACTCGTCCACGACCGGGAAGGCGACGCAGGCCGACGAGGCCGGCTGGTCACGGATCGACCCGGGCGGCGACCGGGTCTGGCCGCGTACCGACCCGGCCATGATCGTGCTGGTGCACGACGGCATGGACGGCGCGGACGGCCGCTGCCTGCTCGGCAACAACGCGGCCTGGCCGCGCACCCCGGGACAGCGCCGCTACTCCTGCCTGGCCGGATACGTCGAGCCCGGCGAGTCGGCCGAGGCCGCCGTGCTCCGCGAGGTCCGCGAGGAGGTAGGCGTCCCGGTCGAGGAGATCGCGTACGTGGGCAGCCAGTCCTGGCCGTTCCCCGGCTCGCTGATGCTCGGATTCCTGGCCCGCGCCGACGCCGACGCGCCGATCCGGGTCGACCTGGCTGAGATCGCGCACGCGCGCTGGTTCACCCGCCGGGAGATCGGGGCCGCGCTGGCCGGCGAGCCGGTGCCGGTGGGCGGGGGAGACCGGCTGATCCTGCCGCCGCCGTCGTCGATCGCGCTGTTCCTGGTGCACCGCTGGCTCGACGGCCACTGCTGACCCGCCCGCCCGCCCGTCGGGTTGGGGCGTTTCGGCTGGCGGGCGCAGGGCCGGGCGGGCACGGTCCCGGCCCGGACCGTCGTTGCCGCGACGGTCGCGGGCCGGGAACACGGGCCGTCGTGGCCGGGTGAGACGATGATCGGCGGGGGAAGCCGGTCCGGCCACGACGGACGTCAGCGTCCGGTCATCCACCGTGCCAGCGGTACGGCTGCCCCGGTGCGGGCTCCTCGATGGGCAGCACCTTGACCCGGTGCCGGCCGGCGCGTACCGCCCCGACGGCGGACAGCGCTCGGGCGAGCAGGAGCGCGGCGTCCCGGTCCTCGGCGTGGACGACCTGGCGGCGGGGTTCCGGCGTGCTCGTCTCGTCCCGCAGGCGGCCCCCACCGGCCCAGGCGGCGGCGATGTCGGCGTCGGCGGCGGTACGGATCTCGGTGCGGACGATCAGGAACCGCATGGTGTCCCCCGGAGAGTGGACGGTTACCCGCTGGAACTTCCACGTCACTCCCGCGTCATGTTACGCCGATGTGTCCTCCCGACAAGTGGAACGCGCCACCTCGACCGATCGGGGGATGCCAGGTCAGGACCGTTGTCGGGGCCGGACACGCGAGGGGGCCGCCGGCGTGACGCCGACGGCCCCGAACGTTCGCCGGATCAGTCCAGATCGAACTGACCGTTCTTCGCTCCGGCGAGGAAGCCGAGCCAGCCGGCCCGGTCGAACAGCAGGACCGGCCCGCTCGGGTCCTTGCTGTCCCGCAGCGCCATGGTCGCCGGCCCGGTGCCGAGCGGCGCGACCTCCACGCAGTTGGAGGTCTGGCTGCGGGTGCTCTTGCGCCAGGCGGCGCCCACGAGCTGTCCCGAGAGGGCGGTCGTGCTGGTACGGATCTCGTTCATGGTGCTTGCTCCTGGTGAGGTGCTCCGATGGGACCGAGCGACGCCGGAGCGCGGACGGTGTCCCTACCGGATCACCGCTCCGTGGTGAGGCGCCCCGAGTCCCGGCGGCGCTGGGTCGGCGCCGTTGCCGGCCCGTACACCGCCGTGGACTCGACTGCCGTGCCGGTCAGCCGTCCTGTCGCCTCGATCAACCAGGAGAGGGTGTCCGATGCGGAGAGTGCCGACGAGCATAGCCACTCGAACACCACTTTATAGCGATTTAGGGTGTTCACCTCGGTCGACATGACGTCGGTGAACCCACCTTCGATGGCCAATGTCTCCGGATCGAGCGGATCGGCGAACCGGTAGACCGAGAACGCGGTCGGCGGAAGGTACCAGTCGCCGACCCGGGTGTCCCGCAACAGCAGCAGCAACGTCACGTTCGGGAGCAGGGCCATCTCGCACAGGTGGACGAGCTGGTCGTGCAGCACCTCCGGCGGGCCGGCCCGCCGGCCGAGGGCGGCCTCCTCCAGCACGGCCGTGTACCGGGGCACGTCGGGGGAGCGGGTCAGCAGCGACTGGCGGGCCTGCCGCGCGCGTACCTCGGTCTCCGGGTCCTCGTGCTCCTGGTCGCCGGCCTGGGCGGCGACCTGCGCGGCCGACATGATCCGGTGCCGGGCGTACCCGGGCGTCTGCAGCAGCCCCGGGACCAGCACCGGGTTGTACTCGGAGATCTCCGCGCAGCCGGCCAGCAGCTCGGCGAAGGCGCGCTGCTGCTGGGTCATCACCGGGAAGTTGCGCAGCCAGCCGCGCATGTCGCCGGCCTCGTGGGTGATGCCGGTCAGCTCCGCGCGCTGCTCCTCGTCGGCGCCGTAGAGCGTCAACAGCACGTCCACGTCGTCCGGGTCGGGCCGGCTGCGGCCGTTCTCCAGGCGGGACAACTTGGATGCGGAGGCCCAGCCGATCCGCTCGATGACCTGGTCACCGGTCAGACCGGCCTGTTCGCGGAGCCGGCGCAGCTCGATGCCGAGTCGACGGCGGCGCAGAATCGGGCCTGGTACGGCAGGAGGCACGGCGTCCTCTTTCCCGTCGACCGTCGCAGGACGCGACGGTAACTGTATGAAATTCGCCCCCCACGGTCAGTATGGACGTCGCGACCGGCGTCGGAGGTTCCGGCACGGGCGTGTCACGAGACAAAAAGAGGACTGTGGAGGGTGTCTTCACCAGCGCCCACCCCCGACGCGCCCCTGGTGGCGCACCCCTGCCGGAGGCAACCCGATGCGCACCGTCCTGCGCCGCCCCGACTTCCGTCTCCTCTTCGCCGCAGTGGTGGCGAGCATGGCGGCGGAGTCGGTGCTGCTGCTCGCCCTGGCCGTCTGGGTCAAGGATCTGACCGGGTCGGACAGCATGGCGGGGGCGACCATCTTCGCGGTCATCGCACCGATGGCCCTCGCCCCGCTCGTCGGCTGGGTGGTCGACCGCTACCGCCGGAAACCCTTCTTCATCGCCGCCAACCTGGTCGCCGCGGCGCTGCTCAGTCCGCTGCTCACGGTCCGGGACCGCTCCGACGTCTGGGTGATCTACGTGGTCGCGGCGTTCTACGGACTGTCGTACATCACCCTCGCCGCCGTGCTCAACGGACTGATCCGGCATCTGGTTCCGGCCGAGTCGCTGGCCGACGCGAACGGACTGCTGCAGACGGTCCGGCAGGGCCTGCGGCTGATCGGGCCGTTCGCCGGCGCGGGCGTCTACGCCGCCGTCGGCGGCTGGCTGCTCGCCGTCCTGGCCATGACCGGATTCCTGGTGGCCGCGGCGGTGGTCGGCCGGCTGCGGGCGCAGGAGCGGGAACCGTCCCGGTCCGGCCGCCGCGGGCCGTCCGAGCTGAGCGCCGGGCTGCGCCACCTGACCGGCGAGCCGGCGCTGCGCCGGGCGCTGCTCGGGTACGGGCTCGGCTCGCTGGTGATGGGCTTCACCGAGTCGCTGATCTTCGCGTACGTCGACCTGGGTCTGCGCCGCGAGGCCGCGTTCGTCGGCGTGCTGGTCATGGTGCAGGGCGTCGGTGGCCTGGTCGGCGGCCTGTTCTCGGCCGCAGTGGTCCGCCGGTACGGCGAAGTCGGGGCGCTGGCCGCCGGGGTGACGTTCTTCGGACCGGCCGCGCTGGCGCTCGCGTACCCCCGGTTGTGGCTCGGGGTGGTGGCGCTGCTGCTGGCCGGCCTCTCGCTGCCGCTGACCATGGTGGGGTTGAACACGCTGATCCAGCGGCGGACCCCGCCGCGGCTGCTGGGCCGGGTCACCGCGGCGTCGGAGGCCCTGGTCAGCGGGCCGCAGGCGCTCTCCATCGGCACCGGCGCGCTGCTCGTCGGCGTGTTCGACTACCGGCTGCTGTTCGCTCTGGTCGGGGCGGTCACCACGGCGGCCGGTCTCTATCTGTGGCGGGGCCGTGGGCTGAGCGCGCCGGTCGCCGGACCGGTGCGGATCCCGGGGCCCCGGAAGCCGGCCGACGACGGCGTGCTCAGTCGCGGCGGCTCCTGAACGACGGCGAGCGGCCGTACCCGGATCGGGTACGGCCGCTCGCGGTGTCGCGGGAGATCAGCCGGGCAGCGCGGCCAGGTGCTGCTTGACCTGGTTGATCGAGGGGTTGGTCAGGGCGCTGCCGTCGGCGAAGCGCAGCGTCGGGACGGTCTGGTTGCCGCCGTTGACGCTCATCACGAAGTCCGCGGCCGCGGGGTCCTGCTCGATGTCGACCACCTCGTACGCGATGCCCTCCCGGTCGAGCTGCGACTTCAGCCGGTGGCAGTAGCCGCACCACGGGGTGGAATACATCGTCAGCATGGTCTGGTCCTCCAAGGGGTGGCTCGCGCCCGGTCCGATCAGGCCAGGCTAACCGCTGCAACGTCACACGATGCTGGGATGATTCCCTGCTGTGGGCGTTCACTCAGGTGCGGAACGGGTGCTGGCCGGGCTGGATCCGGAGCAGCGGTCCGCGGTGACCGCCCCGGCCGGGCCGGTCTGCATCCTGGCCGGCGCCGGCACCGGCAAGACGCGGGCGGTGACGTCGCGGATCGCGTACCGGGCGCTGACCGGCGACATCGCCGGCCGGCACGTGCTGGCGGTCACGTTCACCGCCCGCGCCGCGGCCGAGATGCGCAGCCGCCTCACCGTGCTCGGCGTCCAGGGGGTGCAGGCGCGCACGTTCCATGCGGCGGCGCTGCGGCAGGTCCGCTACTTCGCGCCCCGGCTGCTGGCCGGGCGGGCCATGCCGGAGCTGCTGGACAGCAAGGTGCGGGTGGTCACGCTCGCCGCCGCCAAGGTCGGGCTGCGCGCCGACCGGGCCGCCGCGCGCGACCTCGCCGCCGAGATCGAATGGGCCAAGTCGTCGCTTGTCGAGCCGGGGGAGTACGTGGTCGCCGCGGCCAAGGCGCTGCGCGAGACGCCGTACGAGCCGGCCCGGGTGGCCGACGTGTTCGACGCGTACGAGCGGCTCAAGCGCGGCAACGGGGTGATCGACTTCGAGGACATGCTGCGCGCCGCGGTCTGGGGCATCGAGGAGCACCCGGACGTCGCCGAGCAGGTGCGCAACCAGTACCGGCACTTCGTGGTCGACGAGTACCAGGACGTCAACCCGCTCCAGCAGCGGCTGCTGGAGGCGTGGCTGGGTGGCCGGGACGACCTGACAGTGGTCGGCGACGCCAGCCAGACGATCTACTCGTTCACCGGCGCGACCTCGTCGTACCTGGTCGACTTCCCCCGGCTGCACCGGGGCGCGACAGTGGTCCGGCTGGTCCGCGACTACCGCTCCACCCCGCAGGTGGTCGGGCTGGCCAACGCGGTGATCTCCCAGGCGCGGGGCACCGAGGCGCGGTTGCGGCTGGAGCTGCACGGCCAGCGCCGGCCCGGTCCGGAGCCGGAACTGCGGATCTTCACCGACGAGCCGGCCGAGGCGAACGCGGTCGCCGCCCGCTGCCGGGCGCTGGTCGCGGGCGGCACCCCGGCGCGGGAGATCGCTGTGCTGTTCCGCACCAACGCGCAGTCCGAGGCGTACGAGAAGGCGCTCTCCGAGGCCGGCGTGCCGTACGTGCTCCAGGGCGCGGAGCGGTTCTTCGAACGGCCCGAGGTGCGCCAGGCGATGATCGCGCTGCGCGCCGCCACCCGGTCGGCGTCCGTCGACACGCCGCTGCCGGCCGCCGTGGTCGAAGGGCTCTCGGCGGTCGGCTGGGCGCCCGACGCGCCCCCGCCCGGCGGCGCCGCTCGCGAGCGGTGGGAGGCGCTCGCCGCGCTGGTCCAGCTCGCCGAGGAGTACGCCGCCGACGCCGAGGCGGAGCCGGGGCTGACCGGGTTCACCGAGGAACTGGCCCGGCGGGCCGCCCAGCAGCACGTGCCCACCGTCGAGGGGGTCACGCTCGCGTCGCTGCACTCGGCGAAGGGGCTGGAGTGGGACGCGGTGTTCCTGGTCGGGCTGGCCGAGGGCACGCTGCCCACCACGTACGCGAAGACCATGGAGCAGGTCGAGGAGGAACGGCGGCTGCTCTACGTCGGGATCACCCGGGCCCGGGAGTGGCTCTGGCTGTCGTACGCCACGTCGCGCTCGCCGGGTGGGCGGGCCCGGCGGCCGTCGCGGTTCCTGCCGCAGCTCGACCGCTCCGGCGGCGGCGAGCGGGCCGGCGGCGGCGGACCGGCGCGGCGGGCCGAGCGGCGCCGGCCGCAGGTGGTCTCGTGCCGGATCTGCGGCGCGACGCTGCTCGCCGGCGCGGACCGCAAACTGGGCCGCTGCCCGACCTGCCCGTCGGACATCGACGAGGAGCTGTACGAGCGGCTGCGCGATTGGCGGCAGCGGGTCGCGGGAGCGCAGAAGGTGCCGGCGTACGTGGTCTTCACCGACGCCACGCTCACCGCGCTGGCCGAACGGAAGCCCGGTCGGACCGAGGAACTGGTGGCGATCGCCGGGATCGGGCCCCGAAAAGTCGGGCTTTACGGTGATACGGTCCTCGCCCTGGTGGCGGGCGCCACGGTGGACGAGGTCTGCTCACAGAAAACTTCTGAAAACTAGCCGTAAATCGTTTGCCCTCGCCCGAGGGCGAGGAATAGCCTCATGACACACCTCGCGAGCGGCGCTGTTCTGGCTGCTCAACGGGGATGAGTCCACGGTCGGCACGAGGAGAGTAGGGAGGTGGCACCAGTGAAGATCTTCAACTATGAGCGTCTCGCGGCGATGCCGTCTGCCGTCGCTCCGCTGTCGGCTGTCCGGGTGGCCCTCGCCGCTCGACCGTCGGCTCCGCAGGTGCACCAGGTCCAGGTTCAGGCCGAGCTGAACCTGACCGTTGCGCCGATCGCCGGAGTCGAGGGGACCAGTGGCTTCGCGGGCAAGGGCATCGATGGCGCCAAGAAGCGCACGGATGTCCGCGGCGTTCCACCTCGAGGTAGACCGGTCTGATCCATCAGACGCCGGCTCACCTCGAGGCCGCGGAACCCGCATACCGGGATCCGCGGCCTCAGTTTTTTGTCCCGCCGAAGTACGTCGGAATGCGATCCACGAGATCGAAGTGAGAGAGAGGTGACCGGAGGATGAGTCTGGCGTTGGCCCCCCTCGACGTGAGCGTCGACGTGGAGGCGAACCTGCCCTGCCGGAAGTTCGACCCCGACCTGTGGTTCTCCGACTCGCCCGCCGAGCTCGAGCTGGCCAAGTCGCTCTGCGGGGACTGCCCGCTGCGCGTCGAGTGCCTGGCCGGGGCGGTCGAGCGAGCCGAGCCCTGGGGCGTCTGGGGCGGCGAGATCTTCGAGCGTGGCGCGGTCGTCCCGCGCAAGCGGCCCCGTGGCCGTCCGCGCAAGGAGGACCTCGCCCGCGACGCGCAGCTCCGGGTCGAGGCGGAGGCGCGACTGGCGGCCAGCGGGCTGTCCGAGTCGCGTAGCGCCGTCCGGCTGGCAGCCTGACACACCTACGTTCCAAGACCGACCGATGCCGGTGTCCCTCCACCGGCCGACCTGAGAGAGAAATTCTGATGCTGAACCTGCCGAACGGATTCGAGATGCAACTACTCCACGAAGCGTTGTCCAGGGCCCGAATGCGCCGGCCTCAGGCCGGTCGCACCACCACGAGCACTGAGGCAACCCGTTCCGCCCGTACCGTCGCCATGCGGAGTCGCAGCCAGTCGGCACGCGACCTGGGCGTCCTGTAGAACGATCGCGTGAGGAAGGGGCGGTGACCTGCTGGTCACCGCCCCTTCGCCTGCTCCGTGCCCAGCCGGTGCTCAGGGCACGGGCGCGAAGCCGGGCAGCCAGCGTTCCAGGATCGACCGGTAGGGGGCCTTCGCCTCCAGCTGGCAGAGCACGCCGATCGAACCCAGCGTGACCCGGTGGATCATCAGATACGACGGGGGCAGGTTGAGCTGGCGGCTGAGCTGGTACGCGGGGGAGCGGGGACTGGCCAGCCGGGTCGCCTCGGCGCGCAGCCAGGCCCGGGTGAAGCGGAACTCGTCGGCCGCGATCGGCTCCAGCATCGGACGCAGGAAGTCGAGCACCGCCGGGGCGTCGATCGACTCGGTGCGGCTGACGAAGCCCTCGGCACGCAGCCCCTCCACCACGGCGTCGGCGTCGCCGTTCAGCGCGAGCGCCGCGATCCGGCCGATCGGCTCCGGCGTGCCCTGCGGCATCCGGGCCACCGCGCCGAAGTCGATCACGCCGAGCCGCCCGTCCGGCAGCAGCCGGAAGTTGCCCGGGTGCGGGTCGGCGTGCAGCAACCCGGCCCGCTCCGGCGCGGAGAGGTGCAGCTCGGCCATCAGCCGGCCGGCCTCGTCGCGCTGCTCCTCGGTGCCCTCCCGGATGATCTGGGACAGCGGGATGCCCTCGACCCACTCGGTGATCAGCACCCGGGGCGCGGCGTCGAGCACCTCCGGGATGAAGATGTCCGGGTCGTCGGCGTACGCGGCGGCGAACGCGCGCTGCGACTCCGCCTCCAGCTCGTAGTCCAGTTCCTCGGTGATGCGCTCGCGCAGTTCGGCCAGGAGCGGCTTCACGTCCAGCCCCGGCTGGATCGCCCGGAACATGCCGCCGAGCCGGGAGAGCTGCTTGAGGTCGGCGAGCAGGGCGTCACCTGCGCCCGGGTACTGGATCTTCACGGCCACGTCCCGGTGCTGCGGGCCGCCGTTCGGGCCGTACCCGGGGTCGCGCCAGAGGGCGCGGTGCACCTGGCCGATGCTGGCCGCCGCGGCCGGGGTGTCGTTGAACTCGACGAACCGGTCGCGCCAGTCCGGGCCGAGCTGCTCGGCGAGCACCTTGTGCACTGTCGCCGCCGGCAGCGGCGGGGCGGCCTCCTGGAGCTTGGTGAGCGCCTGCCGGTAGGGTGCGGCCACCTCCTCGGGCAGCGCCGCCTCGAACACCGACAGGGCCTGGCCGAACTTCATCGCCCCGCCCTTGAGCTGCCCGAGCACGCTGAACAGCTGCTCGGCGGTGCGCTGTTGGATCTCGGCGGAGATGACGTCGGACGCGAGCCCGGTCACCCGCTTGCCCATGCCGAGGACGGTTCGACCGGCGAATCCGAGCGGCAGGGCGGCGAGTTTGGCGGTGCGGGACACGGCCCGGCGCGGGATGTCGGTCACCCGGCCATTGTTACCGACTCGGGGCCCTCGCTGCTGCCGTGCGGCCGGGAGCGGCCGGGGCCGACCGGATCGGGCGACGCCGGCAGCAGCCACAGGAGGGGTGCGGCGGCCACCGTCGGTGACGCACCCGGCCCGGGGCTGCGACCTCCACCGCGCCGCCGAGCGTCTCCGGGTGGCCGCCGTCGAGCTGGGCCAGCGCCTCGGCCGTGGCGAACGCGGCGGCGGCGAGCCGGGTGGTGGCGGCGCAGGCCCGCTCGCCCCGGTCGGCGGCGAGCTGGGCGGCGAGCGCCGGCCAGTCCGGGTCCCGGTCGCCGCGGTGCAGGTCGAGGCAGCGCAGGCACGGACCGACGGGTGGGCGGACCAGCGGGCCGATCACGGGTACGCCGCCGCGCAGGTCGAGCAGCAGGTGGGGCTGACGTCGGCGGGCGTACCCGGTGGCCAGCAGCTCGGCCGGCCGGTCCACGCCGAGCTGCACCACCAGGTCCGGCCGGGCCGCCCGGATCGGGGTCGTGGCAGTGCCCGGCGCGCACCGCTCCAGCGCCGCGCGTACCGCCGGGCCCAGCGGCCGGCCCAGCTCCGCGGCGGTCAGGCCGGTCCCGACCAGGTCGCCGGCGCCGACCGGGCCGGCCAGATCGGGTACGACGTGCCCGACGCCGGCCTGGGCCAGCGCGACGGCGACCGCCGCGCCGAGTCGTCCCGTGCCGGTGACCAGCACCCGGGCGGACCGGCGGCGGCGCAGTAGCCGGGCCGGTGTGCCGGGCAGGTCGGGGCAGGTCAGCGCCAGCGCGGCGGCCTCGGCTGCCAACCGGGTCCGGGCCGCGCCGGCGAGGTCACGGGGGAACAGGGCCTGCGCGGGCACCACCAGGCCGGCGTCGCGGAGCGTGTCGAGCAGCGCGCGTGCCTCGTCGGGCGGCACCCGGGCGGCGCCGGCCTCGGCCAGCACGGCGCGTTCGCTGCGGGTGCCGTCGAGCAGGTCGAGCAGGCGGGCCGTGCCCGGCGAGGACATCTCCAGCAGCACCGCCCGGCCGGGCAGCTCACCGAGTTGGAGCGTGTGGCGGTCGCGCCAGAGCCGGGTCAGGCCGGGCAGCAGGATCGGACGGACGAGCGGTGTCGGATCGGTCACGGCACCGATAGTGACCGTCTCCAAGCGCTCCGTCGTTCGTTGTCCACAGGTGCGGCGAGCCGTGGCCAGCCTTGTCCACAGGACCTCGCCGGTTTTCCACAACTGGCGGGTAACTGTGTCGGTTACCCGACGGGGAGGGCGGCCGAGGGCCGCCCTCCCCGTGGAGCGGTCAGACCTTGGCCTTGCCCAGGATGCGGTTCACTGTTGTGCCGCACACCGGGCACTTGCCCTTGGCCATGTTCATGCCGGTCTTCGAGACCTCCACGTGCCCCTCGAAGTCCCGCTTCTCCTTGCACTTGACGCAGTAACCGTTGTAGGTCTGGGCCTGGTCGGCCACGGTAGCCTCCTCGTCTCGTCCGCCGGAGGTTGTCCCGGCGGTCTCCCTGCGGCCGAACGTGACGTCGGCGCCGGGGGGTTCTCCGCGATCAGTCACCTGACCGTGGTTGGCGGACCCTACCCAGGTCTGGGCGGTTCCATGTCAGCTGTACGCCGACTCTGTGAGCTAGTCGACGTCGAGAGTGTGCATGCCGAGTTACGTCGGATAAGTCAGTTTCGCGCGGACACGCCGGGTAAAAGCGCCCAGATCCCCTTCGTGTGCCCCTGACGCCGGTCACTCACCGTAGATCACTTAACGTTGCAGAGGGTCGGTTGGTGATGGTCATCTACCAGCGCAAAGAATTTTTTCTGGACTCCTGACAATCAACCGCCATTTTCCGGGCGCGTGTCGTCGTGTTGACTCTTGCGGAGTCCTGGTCAGTACGCATTAGCTTTCCATCGTGACAGTCAACCGAGGCTGCGCGGGCCGGTAATGGCCGTGACGCGGAAGCCCGTCGTCGAGGTACGGCGCAGTCAGCGCCGGCGGCGCACGGTGTCCGCGTACCGGGACGGGGAGCGCGTCGTCGTGCTGATCCCCGACCAGTTCTCCCGGGCCGAGGAGAGCGAGTGGGTCGACCGGATGCTGGCCCGGCTCGCCGCCCGCGAGGGCCGGCTCGCCCGCTCGGACGCCGAACTGCTCGCCCGCGCCCGCCGCCTGATCGACAGCTACCTTCCCGAGTACGGCTCGGCCGCCGTGCCCGCGAGCGTGCGCTGGGTGACCAACCAGAACGGCCGCTGGGGCTCCTGCACCCCCGCCGACCGCACCATCCGGATCTCGCACCGGATCCAGGACATGCCCGACTGGGTGATCGACTACGTCCTCCTGCACGAGCTGACGCACCTCATCGTGCCCAGTCACAACGCCGAGTTCTGGGCGCTGGTCGCCCGGTACCCGCGCTCGGAGCGGGCGCGCGGCTACCTGGAGGGCGTGGCCGCCACCGCCGCCATTCCCTGACCGCGCCCCCGCCCCCGCGCGGTTGATCATGAGGTTGACCTGTTGATCCGTCCGTTTCGTCACCGTCAACTTCATGATCGCGTGTGGGGTGGGGTTAAGGTCGGCGGGTGTCCCGACGTGTGGTGGTGGCGTTGCTCGGCCCGGTGACCTGGACGCCGCCCGGAATCGAGCCGGCGCGATGGCGTACCGCCCTCGCCGAGGACGTGGTGGACCTGCTGGCCACGCTGAACGAGGTGGAGACCGCCGTCGCGGTCGCCGCGCGGGACCGCTGGCTGGCCGACGCCGTGGTCTGGCCCGGCACCCCGGTGTACGAGGTGCCGGAGCCGACGCCGAACGCGGTGTTCGCGACGCTCGCCGCTGCCGGCCCGGAGGTGGTCTACGACCAGGTGGCAGTGGTGGCGGCGGACGCGCCGGACGTGCCGGGGCTGACGCTCGGCAAGCTGCTGCGGCCGCTGACCACCCGGCCGGTGGCGGTGGCCCCGGTCGAGGGAGGCGGAACCGGGCTGCTGGGAGTGGCTGCTCGACTGCCCGTACCGGCGTGGTTGCCGGCGCTGGACCTGGACACGACCGCGCCGGCCGAGGTGCGCCGGGCCGCGCCGAGCCCGGGGGACGTGGCGGTCACCGCCGGCTGGCGCCGGATGCGCGGTCCCGCCGACCTGGCCGCGCTCGACCCGGCCGTCGAGGGCTGGGAGGCCACCCGGGCCCTGCTGTCCGGCCGCCCCGTCTGACCCCTGTCCCTACTGCCTCGCCGCGCATCCGGCCACTCCGCCGATCTTGGAGTTGTGGTGCCTGACAGACGTCGCTACTCGGGCATCCTGGGCGCCACAACTTCAAGATCGACGGGCCGGGCCGGGCCGGGCCGGGCCGGGGCGGGCCCGGGGGTGTACTGCGTCAGCGCTTGTCGTCGTCCTCGCCGGGGGACTTCTCCTCCGGGGCGCCCGGCGCGGAGAAGTCGAAGTTCGCCAGCTCGTCGTCGCGATCGGTGCTGGTCGTGGCGAACGCCTCCGGCGCGGCGAAGTCGTCGTCGGAGGGCAGCAGGTCCGGGTGGCCCCAGATCGCGTCCCGGCCGGCGATGCCGCGGTGCTCGGTCAGCGCCGCCCACAGCACAGTGGCCTCGCGCAGCCGACGGGGCCGCAGTTCGAGACCGACGAGCGCGGCGAACGTCTGCTCGGCCGGGCCACCCGCGGCGCGGCGGCGGCGGAACGCCTCGCCGAGGCGTACGACGTTGGGGAGGCGGTCACCGGCGGCGCTGTCGACGACGTGGCAGACCCAGCCCTCGACCAGGGCGAGTACGGTCTCCAGCCGGGCCAGCGACGCCTTCTGCGCGGGCGTGTCCTCGGGCGTGAAGATGCCCTCCAGCGCGATCGCCTGCATCGACTCCGGGTCGGTCGGGTCGACCCGGCCCATCGCCTCCTCGATCGCCTCCCGGTTGACCCGGATGCCCGCGGCGTAGTTCTCCACCGCGGTCAGCACGTGCCCGCGCAGCCACGGCACGTGCTGGAACAGCCGCTGGTGGGCGGCCTCGCGCAGGGCCACGTAGAGGCGTACCTCGTCCTCGGGCAGCTCCAGGCCCTCGCCGTACGCCTTGATGTTGGCGGGGACGAGCGCGGCCGTGCCGGCGGGGCCGAGCGGCAGGCCGATGTCACCGGCGGAGAGCACCTCGGCGCCGAGCGAGCCGAGCGCCTGGCCGAGCTGGCCGCCGAAGAGCGCGCCGCCCAGCGTGGCGACCATCGACTGCATCGGGCCGAGCTGGGCGCGGGCCTCCGGCGGCACCAGGTCGCCCATCGCGCCGACCATCCGGCTGGCGACCGGGTCGCAGAGCTTGCGCCACACGTCGAGCGTCTTGAAGATCCACTCGTTGCGGTTCCAGGCGACCGAGGTGCGTATGCCGGAGGGCCACGAGGTCGCCGGCTCCAGCCAGAGGTCGGCGATGCGCAGCGCCTCCTCGACCGCGTTGCGTTCGAACGGCGACACCGCCGGGTCGCCGGCGGCGGCGAGCTGGCTGGCGGCTACCTGCCGGGCGAGGTCCCAGTTGACCGGCCCGCTGCCCGGCGCCGAGAGCAGGTGCTGCAACTGCGACATGAACTGCTGCATCGCCGCGGGATCGTTGGGGTCCGGTGGTTGACCACCCGGGAGCGCGAAACCGAACGGAATATCAGGCACGACGTCTACGGTACGCGGGCCCCGCCGCAGGTCGTGCCACTCGGCGTTGCGCTGAGGGCGAAGTCCTCGGGTCACCGCGCCGGGCGGCGGGGCGCGGATCGGTACGCTCTGGCGCATGAGACGTCGCGGCGTGACCGTCCTGCTCGGTGCCCTGCTCACCGCACTGCTCAGCGTCGGTGTGCTGAGCGTGCCGCTGCCGTACGTGGTGCTCGGCCCGGGTCCGACGGTGAACACGCTGGGCAGCGAGGACGGCAAGGAGGTCATCCAGGTGACCGGCCGCTCGACGTCGACGTCCGCCGGTCAGCTCCGGCTCACCACGGTCGGCGTGCAGCCGACGGTGCGGCTCCGGTCGGCGCTGGCCGGATGGTTCTCCTCGGACGAGGCGGTGGTGCCGCGCGAGCTGGTCTACCCGCCGGGGCAGTCGCAGGAGGAGGTCGAGAAGCGCAACGCGGAGGACTTCCAGAACTCGCAGACCAGCGCCGAGACGGCGGCCCTGCGTGAGCTGGGCTACCCGATCAAGGTGCTGGTCAAGGCGGTCACGGCGGGCGGGCCGTCGGCCGACGTGCTGCGCCCCGACGACGTGCTCACCTCGGTCGACGGGGTACCGGTGACGAGCGCGGCCAAGCTGACCGAGCTGATCCGGTCGAAGCCGGCCGGCACCGCGCTGCGGATCGGCTACACCCGCGGCGACACCCCGGGCACGGCCACGGTGACCAGCCAGGAGCAGGACGGCCGGCCGCGGATCGGCGTGGAGATCGACCAGCAGCAGCCGCACCCGTTCACCCTCAAGATCGACCTGGGGGACATCGGCGGGCCGAGCGCCGGGCTGATGTTCTCGCTCGGCATCATCGACAAGCTGGAGCCGGCCGACCTGACCGGCGGCAAGATCATCGCCGGTACCGGCACCATCGACGACGAGGGCCGCGTCGGCCCGATCGGCGGTATCGCGCAGAAGCTCGTCGGCGCCAAGGAGGCCGGCGCGAACGCGTTCCTGGTGCCCGCCGACAACTGCGCCGAGGCCGTCCGCAACCCGCAGCCGGGCCTGCCGATGCTGAAGGTCGCCACGCTGGACGAGGCATTGAAGGCACTCGAGGCGCTGCGTACCGGGGGGCAGCCGACGCGCTGCTGAACCGGCCGGGACCACGACTGCTGTGCCGATCGTGACGTGACCTTGACCCGACGTGCTCAGGATGACCCCGTACTCTTGGTGCCTGGTCGGAGCCGATCACATCGAGCGTGCGGAGCCAACAGTGGTCATGCGTAGCAGTCCCTTGCCGAGGATGAGCCGACGCGGACGCGTCACCATCGGTGTCCTGATCGGGGTGTTCGTCTTGTTCACCCTGCTCGGCTGGGGCGTCAACGCATGGACGGACTGGCTCTGGTTCAACGAGGTCCGCTACACCCAGGTCTTCACCGGCGTGCTCGCCACCCGGCTGCTGCTGTTCCTGGTGGTCGGCGTCGGCATGGCGCTGATCGTGGCCGGCAACCTCTGGCTCGCCTACCGGCTGCGACCCCGGATGCGCCCGCACTCGGCCGAGCAGGCCACGCTGGAGCGCTACCGGATGCTCCTGAGCCCTCGCCTCGGCACCTGGATCGCGCTCGCCGCCGCCGTCGTCGGACTGTTCGCCGGCCTGTCCGCGCAGAGCCGGTGGAGCCAGTGGCTGCTGTTCCGCAACGGCGGCGACTTCGGCGTGAAGGACCCCGAGTTCGGCATCGACGTCGGCTTCTACGTCTTCCAGCTCCCGTTCTGGCGCTACCTGCTCGGCGTCGGCTTCACCGCCGTCGTGCTGTCCCTGCTCGGCGCGCTCGCCGTGCACTACATCTTCGGCGGGGTGCGGCTGC
Source organism: Micromonospora chalcea (assembly GCF_002926165.1). Classification (GTDB taxonomy): domain Bacteria; phylum Actinomycetota; class Actinomycetes; order Mycobacteriales; family Micromonosporaceae; genus Micromonospora; species Micromonospora chalcea. The sequence continues at coordinate 31,103 of NZ_MAGP01000117.1, forward strand.
AGGGCGTCGGCGACCGGATGACGAACGCCGCCCGCGCCCACCTCAGCTCGCTGGTCGCGTTCTTCGTGCTGCTCAAGGCCGTCGCGTACGTGCTGGACCGGCGGGCCATGCTGCTGGAGTACAACGACAGCGCCAAGCTCTACGGCGCCGGCTACGCCGACGTCAACGCGCTGCTGCCGGCGAAGGAGATCCTCGCCTGGATCTCCGTCCTGGTGGCGCTGGCGATCATCGTGTTCTCCAACGCGGTCATGCGGAACCTGGTCTGGCCGGGCATCTCGCTGGCCCTGCTCGGCGTCTCCGCGGTCGCGATCGGCGGCATCTACCCGTGGGCCGTGCAGACGTTCGAGGTCAAGCCGAGCGCCCGGGACAAGGAAGCGCCGTACATCGAACGCAGCATCAAGGCCACCCGCACCGCGTTCGGCCTCGAAGGCACGAAGACCACACCGTACGCGGCGAGCAACCTCGTTCCACCCGCCAGCCTGGCCACCGACACCTCGGTGGTGCAGAACATCCGGCTGCTCGACCCGCAGCTGGTCTCCGAGACGTACACCCAGCTCCAGCAGGTACGTGGCTTCTACGACTTCGGCTCGAAGCTGGACATCGACAGGTACTCGGTCAAGGACAAGACCTCCGACTACGTGGTCGGCGTCCGTGAGATCAACTACGGCGAGCTGACCGACCAGCAGAGCAACTGGATCAACCGCCACACCGTCTACACCCACGGGTACGGCCTGGTGGCCGCCCCGGCGAACCAGGTGGTCTGCGGCGGTCAGCCGTACTTCGTCTCCGGCTTCCTGGGTGAGAAGGCGCAGGAGGCGTGTTCCTCGCCGGCCGAGGAGATCCCGGCCCAGCAGCCGCGGATCTACTACGGCGAGCGGATGGAGCCCGGGGACTACGCGATCGTCGGCCAGAACGGCGACCGCAACGTCGAGTTCGACCGGCCCACCTCCACCGGTGGCGAGCAGTACTACACCTACAGCGGCGAGGGTGGCGTCAAGATCGGTTCGTTCCCGCGCCGCCTGCTCTACTCGATCAAGGAGCAGGAGCCGAACTTCCTGCTCTCCGAGGCGGTCAACGAGAACTCGAAGCTGCTCTACGTGCGCAACCCGCGTGACCGGGTGGAGAAGGTCGCCCCGTTCCTCACGCTCGACGGCGACCCGTACCCGGCGGTCGTGAACGGCCGGGTCCTGTGGATCATCGACGGCTACACCACGGCGGCGACCTACCCGTACGCCGAGCGGGTCAACCTCCAGGCGGAGACCGCCGACGAGCTGACCGGCCGGGGCACGTTCCAGCTCGCCCGGGAGAACGTCAACTACATCCGCAACTCGGTGAAGGCGACTGTCGACGCCTACGACGGCACGGTCAAGCTCTACTCGTACGACGACACCGACCCGGTGCTCAAGGCGTGGAACAAGGCGTTCGGCGGTGACCTGGTGCTGCCCAAGGGCGACATCCCGGCCGAGCTGGCCGAGCACTTCCGCTACCCGGCGGACATGTTCAAGGTGCAGCGCAACCTGCTCACCAAGTTCCACGTCACCGACCCCGGCGATTTCTACTCCGGCCAGGACTTCTGGCAGGTGCCGAACGTGCCGGACGCGCCGGACAGCGGGCAGAAGCAGCCGCCGTACTACCTCTTCACCCAGTTCCCCGGGCAGGAGGGGCCACGCTTCCAGCTGACCTCCGCGGTCACTCCGAACGGGCGGCAGAACCTCGCCGCGCTGGTCTCCGGCTCGTACGTCGACGGCAAGCCACAGCTGGAGGTGCTGGAGCTGCCGGACCAGACCCGGATCTCCGGGCCGACGCAGGTGCACCAGCAGATGACGAACAACGGCGACATCCGGCAGCAGCTCAACCTGCTCTCCTCCAACCAGGCCCAGGTGCAGTACGGCAACCTGCTCTCGCTGCCCTTCGCCGACGGCATGCTCTACGTCGAGCCGGTCTACGTGAAGAGCAGCAACCAGGACGCGTACCCGCTGCTGCAGAAGGTGCTGCTCTCCTACGGTGACGGCGGCTCGTACGTGGTGCTCGCCAACAACCTCAACGACGGCATCAAGCAGCTCGTCGAACAGGGCAAGCGGGCGCCGAACAACAACCCGCCGCCGAGCACCGACGACAACGAGACGCCGACGCCGACGCCGACGCCGACCGGGGGTGACAACAACACCCCGCCGGCGACCGGCGAACTGGCCCAGGCGGCGGCCCGGGTGCAGACCGCGATCAGCGAGGTCAAGGCCGCGCAGGCGTCCGGTGACTTCGAGCGGTACGGGCGCGCGCTGAAGGCGCTGGACGAGGCGATGAGCGCGTTCCAGCAGGCACAGTCCGCGGCCGGCGGCTCGGGCAACCCGGCGCCGTCGGGCAGCGCCTCACCGCCGGCGCCCACGTCGCCCGCGCCCACGCCGAGCGGCTGACGCCGAGCCGACACCACGAGCCCGTGGTCCGGGACCGCAACGGTCACCCGGACCCGGGCTCGTGTCGTCTTCCGGACTCCCCGCCCGCAACCCCGGACCGCACTGCGCCGTCAACAGTGCAGGTGGACGTGTGGGGGCGGGAGGGCACATGCGGGACGCGAACAGCTTCGACGACTTCTACCGCAGCACGTCGGGGCGGGCCATCCGGTACGGCTACGCGGTGGCCGGCGACCCGGCCGAGGCCCAGGACCTCGTGCAGGAGGCGTACGCGCGGGCCTGGCGGCAGTGGGCGAAGCTCGCCGCCCATCCCGCTCCGGAGGCGTGGCTGCGGCTGGTGATCAGCCGGCTGGCGGCCGACCGGTTCCGGCGGCTGCGCGGGTGGCGCCTCGCGGCCAGCCGCACCGGGCCGCCGCCCGACGTCGGGCCGCCGGGCGAGGACACCGTGCTGCTGGTCGGGGCGCTGCGGCAGCTTCCGCCCCGGCACCGGCAGGCGCTCGCCCTGCACTACCTGTTCGACCTGCCGGTGGAGGAGATCGCCCGGGAGGCCGGGGTTCCCGCCGGCACTGTGAAGTCCTGGCTGTCCCGGGGACGGGCCCGGCTGGCCGAGCTGTTGCCCGGCGTCGCCGCCGAGGAGCTGGAGGTCAACGATGTCGCCTGAACTGCACCGCTACTACCGGTCCCTCGCCGCCGACACGGACGAGCGGGTGCTGCCGGCGCCGGACCGGCTGCGCCGCAGCGCCGACCGCTGGGCCCGCCGCCGGGCCGCGCTGACCGTCCTGGCCGCCGCCGGGCTGGTCGCGGGCACGGTGGCCGGCAGCCAGCTGGTGCTCGCCGCCGAGCCGGGCCCCGACCCGGCTCCACCGCCCGCGGGTACGCCCACCCCGCGGCCGTCGTCCGTCGCGCCTTCGGCCGCGCCGTCGTCGCTGCCTCCGCCGTCGCCGTCCGTCGGCCGTACCCCCGGCTCGCGCAGCCCGGTCGTGACCACCACGCCTCCGGCCGCGAGTACCCCGACCAGCATCCCGGACCGGGCGTTCTTCGTGCTGCCGGCCGCGAACGACGCCGGTACCGGCAACTACTTCGGCCCGGGGCCGGTGCTGCCGGTGCTCTGCGGCGCGAGCCCCGGCGACGAGCGGGTGGTGGCGCGGCGGGCCCGGTCGCTGCCGTACCGGCGGGCCGGGGCCACGGCCGACGAGGTGCCGTCGGGCAACTACCGGCACAGCATCACGATCTACCGGTCCGGCGGCGCCGGCGCCGCGCTGGCCGAGCTGCGCGCGGCGGTGCGGGCCTGCCCCGAGCAGCCCGCCCGGGGTACGCCGCCGGTGACGGTGCGGCAGCGTCTGCTGCCCGACAGCGGGTACGGCGACGAGTCGGTGCTGTTCGAGACGCGGACGCCGTACCGGGACGCGAACGGCGATCCGAGCGGCGGCGACGAGGTGCACCTGATCCGGGCGGTCCGCGTCGGTGACGTGGTGTCGCTGCTGTGGGAGCAGGGCTGGGAGAGCACCTCGACCGAGCGCGCCCAGTTCGACGCGGACAGCCGCCGGGCGGTCGAGGCGGTCCGGCGGTGGCTGGACTGAGTACCCGTTTTGCGCCTCCCCGGGTCGGTGCGCTACGGTTGTCGAGCCGACGCGGGGTGGAGCAGCTCGGTAGCTCGCTGGGCTCATAACCCAGAGGTCGCAGGTTCAAATCCTGTCCCCGCTACTCGTGACGAAGGGCCCCGGAGTTCTCTCCGGGGCCCTTCGCCGTTTCCGCCTGCCGCCGGTCCGCGCGGGCCGGCGGCAGGATCGGGGACCCGGCTGATCTCCGGGATCGGAGTGCGATAAGCTTTACGAGCCGACGCGGGGTGGAGCAGCTCGGTAGCTCGCTGGGCTCATAACCCAGAGGTCGCAGGTTCAAATCCTGTCCCCGCTACTCGTGACGAAGGGCCCCGGAATTCTTTCCGGGGCCCTTCGCCGTGTCCGGCGACATCCGCCCTCATCCGCCGTGCCCCGGTTGCGGGTCTCGGCGAGGATGGGGGGCATGTCTGCATGGAACAAGTGGTGGGGCCGCCTGGGCGCGGTCCTCGGTACGGTCGTGCTCTCGGTGTTCGTGCCGGTCGCGGCCTGGGCGTCGTCGGGCACCGGCGAGATCGTGGTGGAGGCGGCGCGCCGGCGCGGCCGCGGCGGGTTCGGCTTCCTCGGCCTGCTCTGCTGCCTCGTGGTGGTCGGCGGCATCGTCCTGCTGGTGCTGCTGCTCACACGCGGACGCCGCAACCGACCTCCGCGCTGACCCCCGGGCCCGCCCTGCCCGGCGATCATGAGGTTGGCGGCGACAAATCGGACGCGGCGGGCGGGTCAGCTCGCCAGGGCGGCGTTGGCCTGGGCCATGAAGCGCGAGGTGGCGGTGCGGGCGCCGGAGCGCTTGCCGCGGATGCTCTCGGCCGCGTCGATCAGCAGGGTGCGGACCTTGGCGTGTCCCTTGGGCGGCGGCGCGGGTGACGGACCGGCCAGCCCGTCCAGTTCGGCGCCGAGCGCGGCCATCCGCTTCTCGGACCGGTCGGTCAGCTCGCCGGCGACGAACGAGCGCACCTGCTTGCTGGCGTTGAGGCCGCGCTCCACGCCGAGGAGCCGGCCGGCCGCCACGTTCGTGGTCAGGAAGTCGATCACGTTCGCCACCACCTCCGGGTGGCGGGTGCCCTGGAAGCCGGCCCAGTACATCGACGCCCGGGGCCACTGGGCGGCGGGCGTGCCCGGAAAGGCCACCGCCGCCAGCTCGTCGTCGGTCAGGCGTTGCAGCTCCGGCAACTGGTGCGACCAGGCGAACGAGGCCGCTGTGTGCCCGGTGACCACGAGCTGGCGGGCCAGCTCGCCGCTGTCCGCCTGCTCGACCAGCGCGGCGCTCGGGGTGGCCCGGCCGAAGCGGGCCACCTCCCAGAACTCGAACCAGTCGAGCAGCTCGGCCGAGCTGAAACCGAGCTGCCGCCCCCGGTACATCTCGCTGCCCTGGCCGCGCAGCCACAGCCAGAGCGCCCGGTAGTCGCCGGAGGCGTCCATGGTGCCGGCCACCCGGTTGCCGGAGGCGCGGGTCACGCGGGCGGCCCAGGCGACGTATTCCTTCCAGGACATCCCGGTGCGCGGCTCGGGCTGGCCCAGCCGGCGCAGCAGCGCGCGGTTGAACACCAGCGCCGCGCTGGTCTGCGCGGCCGCCACGCCCACGGTCCGCTCGTCCACCTGGCCGTAGCGGGCCAGCTGCGCCGGCACCTCGCGCAGGTCGATCCGCCCGTCGGTGGCGTACGGGCTGAGGTCGAGCAGGATGTCCCGGCCGGCGTACTCGGCGAGCAGCGTGTCGTCGATCTGGAACAGGTCCGGCGGGTTGCCGCCGGTGGCCTGGGTGGCCAGCCGGTCGTAGTAGCCGCTCAACCCCTGCCAGGTGACCCGGAAGCTGACCCGGGGGTTCTGCTGCGAGTACAGGCGCAGCGCCTGCTCGGTGGCCGCCGCCCGCCGGTCGCCGCCCCACCAGAACACCGACAGCTCGACCGGGCCGTCGTCGACGGCCGCCTCCTCCGGGCTGCACCCGGCCAGTGCCGGCAGCCCGCCGCTGAGCAGCGGCAGCCCGGCGAGCGCGCCGAGAAGCCGTCGCCGGTCCAGGCCGGGACGGGGTACGGACTGCGCAGCGGGCACGGATCTCTCTCCGAACGTCGGTGGACGGATCATTTCACCGGCCCCTACGGCGGGGTGTCAACGCCGGGCGGGACCTCCGGTGGGCGCGCCGGGCGGCCCTCGCCGGTCATGGTGTACTAGCGCCGTGGAACTTCTGCATTCGGGCAAGGTCCGGGACGTCTACGCCGACGGCGAGGACCTGATCCTGGTCGCCACCGACCGCGTCTCCATCTACGACGTGGTGCTGCCGACCCCGATCCCGGACAAGGGCCGCCTGCTCACCGCGCTGTCGCTGTGGTGGTTCGAGCAGCTGTCCGACCTGGTGCCGAACCACGTGATCTCGGCGACGGACGTGCCGGCGGAGTTCGCCGGCCGGGCGATCCGCTGCCGCCGGCTGGACATGGTGCCGGTCGAGTGCGTGGCCCGGGGCTACCTGACCGGCGGCGGCTTCGCCGAATACCAGCGCACCGGCTCGGTCTCCGGGGTGCCGCTGCCGCGCGGCCTGGTCGAGGCGTCGATCCTGCCCGAGCCGATCTTCACGCCGTCGACGAAGGCGCCGAAGGGCGAGCACGACGAGCCGATCACGTACGAGCAGGTGGTGGACAAGGTCGGCCCGGAGGTCGCGGAGCGGCTGCGGCAGATCACCATCGACGTCTACCGGCGCGGCGCGGAGATCGCCGCCGAGCGGGGCATCCTGATCGCGGACACGAAGCTGGAGCTGGGCTGGGCGGCGGACGGCACGCTGGTTCTCGGCGACGAGGTGCTCACCTCCGACTCGTCCCGGTTCTGGCCGGCCGAGTCGTACCAGCCGGGCCGCGCCCAGTTCTCCTACGACAAGCAGTACGTGCGGGACTGGGCCACGTCCAGCGGCTGGGACAAGCAGCCGCCCGCGCCGGAGGTGCCGGCCGAGGTGATCGAGGCGACCCGGGCCCGCTACGTCGAGGTGTACGAGAAGCTCACCGGCAACCGCTGGGACTGACGCTCACTCGGCCCAGTCGAGCGTGCGCTGGACCGCCTTGTGCCACTGACGCAGCTCACGCTCCCGGTGCGCCGGGTCCATCGTCGACTCCCACTGCGCGTCCGAACGCCACTTCTCGCGCAGCGTGGCCAGGTCCGGCCAGAACCCGACGGCCAGGCCGGCGGCGTACGCGGCGCCGAGGCACGTCGTCTCGGTGATCCGGGACCGTACGACCGGCACGGCCAGCACATCGGCGAGGAACTGCATGAGCAGCTCGTTGCCGGTCATCCCGCCGTCGACCCGCAGCCGGCGCAGCGCCACGTCGGAGTCGGCGTTCATCGCGTCGACCACCTCGCGGGTCTGGAACGCTGACGCCTCCAGCACCGCGCGGGCCAGATGCCCCTTGGTGATGTAGCCGGTCAGCCCGGCGATCACGCCCCGGGCGTCGCTGCGCCAGTGCGGGGCGAACAGGCCGGAGAAGGCCGGCACCACGTAGCAGCCGCCGTTGTCGTCGACGGTGCGGGCCAGCTCCTCGACCTGCGGGGCGGAGGAGATCAGGCCGAGGTTGTCGCGCAGCCACTGCACCAGCGAGCCGGTGACCGCGATGGCGCCCTCCAGCGCGTACACGGCGGGCTGGCCCTCGATCCGGTACGCCACGGTGGTGAGCAGGCCGTGCCGCGACGGCACCGGGCTGGCCCCGGTGTTGAGCAGCAGGAAGCTGCCGGTGCCGTAGGTGCACTTGGCCTCGCCGGGCTGGAAGCAGGTCTGCCCGAACAACGCGGCCTGCTGGTCGCCGAGCGCGCTCGCCACCGGCACCTCGGCCAGCACCCCCTGAGCGGTGCCGTACACCTCGGCCGAGCTGCGGATCTCGGGCAGCACGGCGGCCGGGACGCGCAGCGCGTCGAGCAGCTCCGGGTCCCAGTCGAGCGTCTCCAGGTCCATCAGCATGGTGCGGCTGGCGTTCGTCACGTCGGTGACGTGCCGGCCGGTCAGCTTCCAGATCAGCCAGCTGTCCATGGTGCCGAACAGCACCTCGCCGCGCTCGGCCCGCTCGCGCAGCCCGTCGACGTGGTCGAGCAGCCAGCGCAGCTTCGGCCCGGCGAAGTAGGTGGCCGGGGTCAGGCCGGTGCGGGCCCGCAGCCGCTCCTGGTCGTACGTCTCGGTCAGCTCCCGCAGCAGCGGGCCGGTGCGGGTGTCCTGCCAGACGATCGCGTTCGCCACCGGGCGGCCGGTCTCCCGGTCCCACACCACAGTGGTCTCCCGCTGGTTGGTGATGCCCACCGCGGCCAGCATCTCGGTGCCGATGTCGGCGCTGGCCAGCGCCTCGCGGACCACGTGCTCGACGTTCGTCCAGATCTCCTCGGCGTCGTGTTCCACCCAGCCGGGCCGGGGGAAGATCTGCCGGTGCTCGCGCTGGGCCACGGCGACGATCTCGCCGGCCCGGTCGAAGACGATGCAGCGCGACGACGTGGTGCCCTGGTCGATGGCGGCGACGAACTCTGCGGTCACGGCAGCACCGTACCCGCCGCGAGTGTCCACCGTCTCCTCCCGGCGGCCCGTACGATCATCAGACGTGCGTGACATTGCCGTGTTCAGCGGGTCGGCCCATCCGGTCCTCGCCGCCGAGATCTGCGCCCACCTCCACGTCCCGTTGCATCCGGTGCGGGTGTCCCGGTTCGCCAACGACTGCCTGGAGGTGCAGTTGCAGGCGAACTGCCGGGAGCGCGACGTCTTCCTCATCCAGCCGCTGGTGCCGCCGGTGCAGGAGCACCTGGTCGAGCTGCTGCTCATGATCGACGCGGCCCGGGGCGCGTCGGCCGCCCGGATCACAGTGGTGCTGCCGCACTACGCGTACGCCCGGTCGGACAAGAAGGACGCGCCGCGCATCTCCATCGGCGGCCGGCTCGTCGCCGACCTGCTCACCTCCGCCGGCGCGCACCGGGTGCTGGCCATGACGCTGCACTCGCCGCAGGTGCACGGCTTCTTCAGCGTCCCGGTGGACCACCTGCACGCGCTGCGGGAGCTGGCCGCCCACTTCAAGGGGCACGACCTGGGCAACGCGGTGGTGGTCTCGCCGGACCTGGGCAACGCCAAGGAGGCCGCCGCGTTCGCCCGGATGCTGGGTACGCCGGTGGCGGCCGGCGCGAAGCAGCGCTTCAGCGACGACCGGGTGCAGATCAGCACGATCATCGGCGACGTGACGGACCGGGACGTGATCGTGCTGGACGACGAGATCGCCAAGGGCAGCACCGTGATCGAGCTGATCTCGCACCTGCGCGAGCGGCGGGTCCGTTCGATCCGGCTGGCCTGTACGCACGGCCTGTTCTCCAGCGGGGCGCTGGAGCGGCTCAGCGGGCAGGAGGGCGTACTGGAGATCGTCTGCACCAACACCGTGCCGATCCCGGCGGAGAAGCGGGTGCCGAAGCTGGAGGTGCTGTCGGTGGCGCCGGCTCTGGCCGAGGCGATGCGGCGGATCCACAACGGGGAGTCGGTCAGCGCCCTGTTCGCCTGACGGTGGCGAGCGCGGCGGTGATCCGGACGACGGTGCCGGCGTCGCCGGTCTCCACCTCCATCGTGTCGCTCAGCTCCCGGGCCAGCCAGAGGCCCCAGCCGCCGGCGGTGTCCGGCGCCGGCCGGTCACGGTCGCGCAGCCGCCGCTCGCTGATCCCGGGCCCGTGGTCGGCGACCTGGCAGACCAGCTCGCCCTCGCGCTGCCAGAGTCGCAACCAGCCCTGCCCGCCGCCGTGCCGCACCGCGTTGGTGATCAGCTCGTTGACCGCCAGCACGAAGTCGTCCAGCCGTTGACCGGACAGGCCGGAGTCCTGCGCGCAGGAGGTCACCGAGTGCCGCAGCTCGGTCACCTGCGCCTGACCGAAGGCCGTGGCGAGAAGGAGGGAAGGTTCGATGGGCACAACCGTACGCGGTGCGGGGAGTTCTGCGTCTGTCATGACCCCGTCCCGACGATGGCTCTCGACGACTTTCGCGGCATTTCAACCGTACGTCAGGGTTTCTCAGGCCGCACCGGCCGGGGTCCCCTCGACCGGCTGTGACAGGGTGACGCACATGCCGTCGTCCTCCGGCCTCGAGGGCCCGTTCTGGCGCTCCATCGCGGTGTTCCGGTTCGCCGCGCTCGCGTACGTCGGGCTGGTCGTGCTGCGCGACGCGGACCGCTACGCGCACCCGGTCGCCGCGGGCGGCGTCCTGCTGGCGATGCTGGCCTGGAGCGGCGTGACGGCGGCCGGCTACGGCCGCCCGGCCGGGCGGCGCTGGCCGCTGCTGCTGGCCGACCTCGGCGTGGTGCTGGCGATCATCCTGGTCACGCCCTGGGTGGTCGGGCGCGCGGCGCTCGCCGCCGGCGTGCCGATGCTGACCGCCGCCTGGCTGGCCGGGCCGGTGCTCGCCTGGGCGGTCTCCGGCGGGCGGCGGCGCGGCGCGGTGGCCGCGCTGGTGCTCGGCGGCGCCGACCTCGCCACCCGGGACCGGATCAGCCCGTCCGCGCTGACCGGGGCGATCCTGATGTTGCTCGCCGGTGTGGTGGTCGGGCACGTGGCGCGGCTGGCGGTGCAGGCGGAGGAGCGGTTGCAGCGGGCGGTGGAACTGGAGGCGGCGACCCGGGAACGGGAGCGGCTGGCCCGCGACATCCACGACTCCGTGCTCCAGGTGCTCGCGCTGGTCCGGCGGCGCGGCGCGGACCTGGACGGCGAGGCGGCCGAGCTGGCCCGGCTGGCCGGCGAGCAGGAGGCCGCGCTGCGGGCGCTCATCGGCCGGGCGGGCGCGCCGCCGGACCCGGCCGGGGCCGAGCAGGACCTGCGCGACCTGATCGACAGGTACGCCTCGGCCACCGTCGTGGTGTCCGCGCCCGCCACCCCGGTGCCGTTGCCCGCGCGGACCGCCGGTGAGCTGGGCGCGGCGGTCGGCGCGGCGCTGGACAACGTGGCCCGGCACGCCGGTGGGCGGGCCTGGGTGCTGATCGAGGACGAGGAGGAGACGGTGACCGTCTCGGTACGCGACGAGGGGCCGGGCATCCCGGACGGGCGGCTGGCGGAGGCCGCCGCGCAGGGGCGGCTCGGGGTGGCGCAGTCCATCCGGGGCCGGGTGGCCGACCTGGGCGGCGAGGTGCGGATCGCGTCCGCGCCGGGCGCCGGCACCGAGATCGAGCTGATCGTGCCGAGGAGCCGCGGGTGAGCATCCGGGTGATGGTGGTCGACGACCACCCGATGTGGCGCGAGGGCGTGGCCCGCGACCTCACCGAGGCGGGTCACCAGGTGGTGGCGACCAGCGGCGAGGGGCGGCAGGCGGTACGGGTGGCCGCGGCGGCCCGCCCCGACCTGGTCGTGCTCGACCTCCAGCTGCCGGACATCTCCGGCGTCGAGGTGATCCGGGGGCTGCGCGCGGCGTTGCCCGAGGTGCGGGTGCTCATGCTCTCGGCCAGCGGCGAGCCGCAGGGCGTGCTGGACGCGGTCAAGGCCGGCGCCACCGGCTACCTGGTCAAGTCGGCCGCCCCGGCGGAGTTCCTGGACGCGGTGCGCCGTACGGCGGCCGGCGAGCCGGTGTTCACGCCGGGCCTGGCCGGCCTGGTGCTGGGGGAGTACCGGCGGCTGGCCGCGGCGCCGCCCGCCCCGGACGACGACGCACCCCGGCTCACCGAGCGGGAGACCGAGGTGCTGCGCCTGGTCGCCAAGGGGCTGTCCTACAAGCAGATCGCCGACCGGCTGGGCCTGTCCCACCGGACCGTGCAGAACCACGTGCAGAACACCCTGGGCAAGCTCCAGTTGCACAACCGGGTCGAGCTGACCCGGTACGCCATCGAGCGGGGCCTGGACGGCTAGCTAGCGGGCGTCCGGCGGGCGGGTCTCGTGCACCGCCAGCTCCTCCGCGCTGGCCCCGCCACCGGCCGCGCCCGCGTCGTAGGCGACGTTGTCGGTCTCCTGGTCGGTGTGCGCGCCCTCGTCCGGCTCGACCAGCCGGCCCACCTGGTGGTCGGCGACGGTGCCGAGCTGACCGTGGTCGTACACGGAGACGGGGGAGTCCGGGTCGGATACCGGGCCCGGGTCGATCACGTCGGCGTCGAGCCGGGCCTGCGCGGCGGCCTCCTCGCTGTCCGCCTCGGCGGCGATGTCCGGGTCGACCGGGCCGGCCAGCGGGTCGTCGGCGGGACGCTCGTACTGCTCGCGCTGGAGCTTGTAGTCCAGCGACTCGCCGTCGAGCTGCTCCTCCGCCGTGGTGCCGAACTCGTCCACCGCGACCGGCGTGCGGTCGCCGGGGAGCTGGGCCGGCTCGGGGCCGTCCGCCTCGCGCCCGGTCAGCACGTCGTCGTTGGCGGTGGAGTCGTCGTCGGCGGTGTCGGGCAGGCCCGCCGCCTCGGGATCGGACACGGGGGTGGGGTACTCGTCGTCGCGCATGCTCGGGAACTACCCACTGCGCTCCCCGCCCTAACCGCAACCGGCCGGGTGGATCGGGAGCAACAGGGCGAAAGGGCACCTCAGTTGCGGACCGCCGCCTCGTCCTCGACGTACAGCACGCACCACACCACCTTGCCGTCGGGCAGCGGAGTGCTGCCCCAGCGCCGGGCCACCGTGTCGATGAGCAGCAGCCCGCGCCCGCCCAGCGCGTCCGCCGCCGCCGGACCCGCGTACGCGGGCTGCCCGGCCGAGTGGTCGCGGACGGCCACGTGCAGCGCGTTGCCGCGCGGCGCCAGCCGGAGCGTCATCGGGGTCAGCGCGTGCGCCACCACGTTGTTGACCATCTCGGTGACCGCGATGCAGGCCGGTTCGACCAGCTCCGGCAGGCCCCACCGGAGGCACCCGGCGGAGACCAGCGACCGTGCCTCGCGCGCGGCCTCGACCACCGGGGGCAGTTCGACGCCGAGCGGGTCCGGCGGCGGGTCCGGCGGCGTGGCGTCCGGGTCGAGCAGCATCTCGCTGGCCGGCCAGTCGGACACCGCCCGGCAGACCTCGTCCAGCGCGTCGCGGGCCAGCGGGTCGGCGATACGCACCCCGGACAGGTCCACGAGCAGCAGGCCGGGGCGCTGCCACAGCCGGGCCAGCAGCGCGTCCCGCACGGCCTCCACCTCGGCCCGGTCGAGCACGCCGGTCAGCCGGACTCTCGCGGAGGAATCGTCGGTCTCCACCAGGCAACGCGCATCCGTCGGCATGATCGCCCCATTGTGCACCTCGGCCGCCGCCCGCGCACCGGTCCGGTCGGCGGGACTCACGGCCGGCCCGTCCGGGACCGGCGGCTGATCGCCGCCGCCGTGCCGACAGCGGTGCCGGCCGCCAGACCGACGGCCGCGGTGAGCCGCAGCAACTGACCCCGCCGCCCGGACCAGCCGTCGGTCCGCTCCGCCGCCGCGCCGGGGGTGAAGACGGCGCCGGTGGAGTCGGCGCGTACGCCGGGCCCGAACTGGGTGCGCGCGGTGTACCAGCCCATCACCCGCTCGGCCAGCGCCGGGGCGAGCCGCCACTGGAGCCCGATCAGCCGGGCCGCGCCGCCCGCGTACGCCTCCCGCCGGGGCCGGCGCAGCAGTTTCACTATCGTCTCGGCGACCATCTCCGGCGGGTACACCGGCGGTGGCGGGGTCAGTTCCCGGCCGGTGTGGTTGGCCGCGTGCCGGAAGAACGGCGTGTCGATGGTGGCCGGCAGCACCGTGCAGATCGAGATGTTGCCCCGCCCGGTCACCCGCAGCTCCTGCCGGACCGTGTCGGCCAGGCCGCGGATCGCGTGCTTCGTGGCGTTGTACGCCGACTGGTACGGCATCGCCACCTCGGCCAGCACCGAGGCGTTGTTGACCAGCACCCCGCCACCGGCGGCGGTCAGCCAGGGCAGCGCCGCGCGTGTTCCGTACACGGCCCCCAGCAGGTTCACGTCCACCACCCGGCGGAACTCGGCCACCGGGATCTCGTCGAACAGTCCCACGGTGCCGACCGCCGCGTTGTTGACCCAGGCGTCGATCCGGCCGAACTCGGCCACCGCCCGCGCCGCGAGCTGCTCCACCGCCTCCGGGTCGGTCACGTCGGTGGGCACCACCAGGGCCCGTCCGCCCAGTTCCCGGCAGCTCGCCGCCACCCGGCGCAGCGCCGACCCGGTCCGGGCGGCGAGCACCACGTCGGCGCCCCGCTGGGCCAGCGCGTACGCGGTCGCCGCGCCGATCCCGCTGGAGGCGCCGGTGATGACGACCGTGGCGTCGGAGAGGCTGCGGGTGAGCGGCATTCTCCGGCGGTACCCCCGGACCGCCCGGTCATGCCGACCGATTTCGACGGTGATCGGGTTCGGTCGGCCGTCCCGCTCGCGGGACAGCGGTGGCCCGGTGACCCCGATCTGCCAGGTTTGGGCGCGCCGGACCTGGGTTAATGGGACGCTCTGACCGGAGACCCCGCTACGCGAGAAACGCATGGAGGTGCACCATGCGCGTCGGCCTTGTATGCGCGCACGCCGGCTCGTCCACCGACGGTCCCACCGTCGGGACGCAGGAGCACATTGCGCGCGTGGCGGCGGAGCTCGCCGCCCGGGGCCATGACGTCCGCGTGTACGAGCGCCGTGCCGCCGCCGCCCAGCCCGCCCTGACCGAACTCGACGGCTACCGGGTGGAACGTGTGCCGGTCGGCCCGCCCGACGTGCTCTCCACCGCCGAGCTGGTGCCCTTCGTCGCCGAGTACGGCCGCTGGCTGGCCGGGCAGTGGGCCGGTGACTGGACCCCCGACGTGGTGCACGGCCACTACTGGGTCGGCGGGCTGGCCGCCGCCCACGCGGTACGCGCCACCGACATCCCGGTGGTGCAGACGTTCCACTCGCTCGGCGTCGAGCAGCTGCGGCACCTCGGGCCCCGGTACGGCGGCCCGGGCGAGCGCATCCCGCTGGAACGGGCGCTGACCCGGGCGGTGGACGTGGCGGTGGCCCAGTGCAACGACGAGGTGGACGAGCTGACCCGGATGGGCCTGCAGCGCACGTCGGTGGCGATGGTGCCGACCGGGGTGGACACCGGCCAGTTCCACCCGGACGGCGAGGCGGCGCCCCGCGACCAGCGGGCCCGGATCCTCTCCGTCGGCGGGCTCGCCCCCGGACACGGGCAGGACGACCTGATCCGGGCGATGCGGCTGGTCGGCGACGCGGAGCTGGTGATCGCCGGCGGCCCGCCGGCCGAGCGGCTGGACGGGCACGCCGAGGCGCGCCGGCTGCGGGAGCTGGCCGAGCGGGCCGGGGTGGCGGAGCAGGTGAAGCTGGTCGGCGCGGTGCCGCACGACCAGATGGCGACCTGGTACCGCTCCGCCGACGTGGTGGCCTGCACGCCGCACTACGCGTCGGCCGGGCGGGTGTCGCTGGAGGCGATGGCCTGCGGCGTGCCGGTGGTCGGCTACGCCATGGGCGGCATCGCCGACGCGGTGGTGGACGAGGTGACCGGCAAGCTGGTGCCGCCCGGTGACGTACGCACGCTCGGGGTCACGCTGCGCCGGCTGCTGTCGGACAACGCCGGGCGGTTCGCGTACGGGCACGCCGCGGTGGACCGGGTCCGGTGCAGCTACACCTGGGAACGTACCGCCGCCGCGCTGGAACGTCTCTACGAGCGGGTGATCGGGCGTCGCCGCCCGGCCACGCCGATCGAGCCGACGCCGGTCGAGGTGACGCCGCCGGTCGAGGTGGCCGTCTCGGAACGGGGACCGGTCGAGGCGGCCTGAACCGGCACCATCCCGGCGCCCACAATCGCCTTCTGGCGGGCGCTGGCGTGGTGGTGCTGCGGTTCGGCGTACCGGGTCAGGCCGACCACCGCCGCGAGCGTGACCAGGAAGCCCAGACCGGCCAGCCACTCCCGGCCGGGCCAGATCTTGTCGTTGAGCAGCAGCAGGCCGACGATCGCCGCGGGCACCGCCCCGGCGGCGTCCATCGCGGCCACCGCCGCCGTGGTCGACCCGCGCTGCATGGCCAGGCCGAGCAGCAGCTGGCCGATGACCGAGTGCACGATCAGCAGGTAGAGCAGCGGGTCGCGGACGAACGCCTCCACCGATCCGGCCGAGGCGAGCGGGCGGGCCGCCACCGCGGCGGCGGAGAACGCCATCCCGGCCAGCGAGCCGAGCACCACCGACCCGAGCGCGCCGTGCAGCCGGGCGGCGAAGAACCCGGACCCGGCGATCGCGAACACCGCCACCGCCAGGCCGACCAGTCCGGCGGTGCCGAGCTGCCGCGACGGCGCCGGCTGGGCCGACAGCACCAGCGCGGTGATGCCGGCGAACAGCAGCACCAGCAGCACCACCTCGGCGGCCGGCAACCGCCACTTGAGCACCAGCACGCCGAGCACGGCGGTCACCCCGAGCCCGGCCGCCACGCTCGCCTGCACCAGGAACAGCGGCAGGTCGCGGCGGGCCAGGAACGCCAGCACGAAGCCGACCACCTGGCAGGTCAGGCCGATCAGGTACGTCCGGTGCCCGGCCAGGCGCAGCAGCAGCCCCGGGTCGAACGTGTGGTGCACGGTTGTCCGCGCCGCGGCGACCGACTGGAGAAGGTTGGCGAAGCCGTACGCGACGATCATCGCTGCCAGGAAGCACCAACCGGAGGAAACCACCTGGCGAGGATAGAGGCTCTTCCCGGTTCAGCGCTCGGCTGGACGGCCGAGCCGGGCCAGGATGTCGTCGTGCAGCGCGCCGTTGCTGGCCACGGCGCTGATGTCGGCGGAGTCCGCGCCCGCCGGGGCCGGCCGGCCGGCCAGATCCGTGATCACGCCACCCGCCTCGGTGACGATCGGCACCAGCGCGGCGATGTCCCACAGCGACAGCTCCGGCTCCACCATCACGTCCAGCGCCCCCTCGGCCAGCAGCATGTAACCGTAGAAGTCGCCGTACGCGCGGCTGCGCCAGGTGTCCCGCATGAGCTGGAGGATCGCCTCCAGCCGGCCGGCCTGCTCCCACCCGGTCAGCGACGAGTAGCAGATGCTCGCGTCGCCGAGCGCGGTGACGCCGGAGACCCGAATCGGCGTGCCGTCCGCCGGTCCGGCGCCGGCGAACGCGCCCGCGCCGAGCGCGCCCCACCAGCGGCGGCCCAGCGCCGGGGCGGAGACGAGGCCGAGCACCGGCCGGTCGTGCTCCAGCAGCGCGATCAGGGTGGCCCAGACCGGTACGCCCCGGACGAAGTTCTTCGTGCCGTCGATCGGGTCGATCACCCAGCGCCGCCCGTCCGGACCGGCCGGCGGCTGCTCGCCGTACTCCTCGCCGAGCAGGCCGTCGCCGGGACGGTGGGTGGCCAGCAGCGCGCGGATCTCCCGCTCCACGGCGGTGTCCGCGTCGGAGACCGGGGTCAGGTCCGGCTTCGACTCGACGCGCAGGTCCAGCGCGCGGAACCGGGCCGAGGAGACCGCGTCCGCGGCGTCGGCGAGCAGGTGGGCGAGGGCGAGATCGTCGGCGTACCCGGTCATGACGGACACGCTAGTGGCGTGACCACGACCGTCGGTCGTCGGGGCGTCACCCGAGCGCTGTCACCGCCTCAGTCGGGGCCGACCAGGAGGACGAAGGTGCGTGCCAGGCCGAAACGGTCGGTGCGCGGCCAGTCCAGAGCGGCGAGCGCGGCGGCGGACGGCTCGTGCCGCCGGCCGTTGATCCGCACCTCGCACTCGGTGACGTCACCACCCTGGCCGACCAGCATGCGAATGCCGTTGAGATGTGGACGGTCCAGCCCGGCCGCGATCACCGGCGCCAGGGTCGACCACGGCATCGCCTCGGCGAACCACTCCTGCTTGTGCTGCGAGCCGTCGGCGGACCATCCGGTCACGCCGCCGACGATCGCATGCCAGCCGGCGAACCCGCCCTTGTCGCCCGACCTGAAGTGGCTCGCCAGCCGCCCTCGCTGCTCGATCATCTCCAGGACCGTCACCAGGCAGGTCTCGATCCACGCCCCGATCGCCTGACGGGCCACCTCGACCGGGTCGGCGGCCAGGCCGAGCGTGCAGTCGACGATCGTCGGCACGTCCGGCCGGTCCGCGTTCAGCAGGAGCTCCAGGTCCAGGTGGCGGTAGTCGTCGCTGTCCGGTGGAAGGACCCGGACGCCCAGCGATCCCGACCGCAGCATCGGCCCGTCGGTCATCCGCCACTCGCCACCCACCTCGGCGAGCATCGGCGCGGCCAGCTCCAGCACCCGCTCGGCGGGCAGAGGCCGTGGGGTCGGCCGGGGATCGATCATGGTGGGTCAGCGTACCGGTGAGGCCCGGCGCCGTGGGCCCGGCCGGCGACGCCGGTCAGGACCCGGCGAGCGGATCGCCGGGGTTGCGCTCCGGCTCGCGCGGGTCGCCCTCGCCGCTGCGGGAGGCCAGCAACCGGCGGTACGAGGCGAGCCGGCGCGCGTCCGCCTTCCCGGCGGCCACCCAGGCGTCCAGCGCGCAGTCCGCCTCGTCGGCGGTGTGCGGGCAGTTGGCCGGGCAGTCCACCGTCGCCTCGACGAGGTCCGGGAAGCCGTGCAGCAGGCTCTCGGCGGACACGTGGGCCAGCCCGAAGCTGCGTACCCCCGGGGTGTCGACGATCCAGCCGGTGTCGCCGTCGGCGCCGGGCTCGGCGGGCAGCCGCAACGCCACCGCGCTGGTCGAGGTGTGCCGGCCCCGGCCGATCGCGCTGACCGTGCCCACCGCGCGTTCGGCGTCCGGGACCAGGCGGTTGACGAGCGTCGACTTGCCCACGCCGGAGTGACCCACCATCACCGACACCCGGCCGGCGAGCAGCGCGCGCAGCGCGGCCAGGTCGGAGTCCGGGCGGATCAGCACGTACGGCAGCTCCAGCTCGGTGTAGTAGCCGAGCACCGCCTCCGGGCCGCCCAGGTCGGCCTTGGTGAGGCAGAGCAGCGGCTCGATGTCGGCGTCGTACGCGGCCACCAGGCAGCGGTCGATGAACCCGGTACGCGGCGGCGGGTCGGCGAGCGCGCTGACGATCACCAACTGGTCGGCGTTCGCCACCACCACCCGTTCCAGCCGCCCCTCGGCGGTGGTCTCGTCGTCGTCCGCGGTACGCCGCAGCACCGAGGTCCGTTCGGCGATGCGCACGATCCGGGCCAGCGCGCCCGGCGCGCCGGAGGTGTCCCCGACCAGACCCACCCGGTCACCCACCACCACCGACTTGCGTCCCAGCTCGCGGGCGCGCATGGCGGTGACGAGCGGGGCATCCGGCCCGGCCCCGGGCAGCACGCAGGTGTAGCGGCCCCGGTCGACGGCGATGACGAACCCGTCGACGGCGTCGGCGTGCCGGGGGCGGGTGCGCGTACGCGGCCGCGACGACCGGCCCGGTCGGACCCGGACGTCGTCCTCGTCGTACTCGCGCCGCTTCGTCGCCAGGACGTCCCCCCGCTGTCAGTTCTTGCCGGTCACCATCCCCGACCATAGTGCCGGGAACTCCGGCATGGTCTTGGAGGTGCACGCCACGTCGTCGACCTCGATGCCGGGGACGGCCAGCCCGGCCACCGCCGCCGCGTGCGCCATCCGGTGGTCGGCGTACGTGCGGAACGTCCCGCCGCGCAGCGGGCGGGGCCGGATGTCCAGCCCGTCGGGGGTCTCGGTGATGTCCGCGCCGAGCGCGGTGAACTCCTTGGCGAGTGCGGTGACCCGGTCGGTCTCGTGGCCCCGGATGTGGCCGATGCCGGTGAGCCGGGACGGGCCGTCGGCCAGCAGCGTGAGCGCGGTCAGCACCGGGGTCAGCTCGCCGACGTCGGAGAGGTCGGCGTCCAGCCCGCGTACCGTGCCGGTGCCCCGCACGGTCAGGCCGTCGGTGCCGAGCGTCACCTCGCCGCCCATCCGGTGCAGCAGCTCCCGCAGCCGCTCGACCGGCTGGAGGCTGCTGCGCGGCCAGTCCTGCAACGTCACCTCGCCGCCGGTGACCAGCGCGGCGGCGAAGAACGGCGCGGCGCCGGAGAGGTCGGGTTCGATCTCCCAGCCCCGCCCGGACAGCGGGCCCGGCTCGACGGCCCAGACGTCCGGCGTGGTGTCGTCCACCGCGGCGCCGGCGGCGCGCAGCATCTGCACCGTCATCCGCAGGTGCGGCGCGGACGGGACCGGGGGACCCTGGTGCCGGACCACCACGCCCCGGTCGAACCGGGGCGCGGCCAGCAGCAGCCCGGAGACGAGCTGGCTGGACGCGGAGGCGTCGATGACCACGTCGCCGCCGGTCACCTGCCCGGCGCCGAGCACGACGAGCGGCAGGCTGCCCGTCGGCGGGGCGTCGATGCGGACGCCGAGCGCCCGCAGCGCGCCGATCAGCGGGCCGAGCGGGCGCGTGCGGGCGTGCGGGTCGCCGTCGAACGTGACCCGGCCGGCGGCCAGCCCCACCGCCGGCGGCAGGAAGCGCATCACCGTGCCGGCCAGGCCGACGTCGACGTGCGCCGGCCCGGCGAGCGGATGCGGGCGGACCAGCCAGCGGTCGTCGTCGGAGATGGACATGTGCGCGCCCAGCTCGCGCAGGCCGCCGGCCATCAGCTCGGTGTCCCGGGCGCGCAGCGGCCGGGCCAGTGTCGACGGCCCGCTGGCCAGCGCGCCGAGCACCAGGGCCCGGGCGGTCATCGACTTGGAGCCGGGCAGGCGCAGTGTCGCGGCGACCGGGTCGCTGGCGGTCGGCGCGGTCCACGGTTGCGGCTGACGGGTAGCGATCGGATTCCCCACGGTCACATTCTGCCAAGTTCCCGGCCCGGTGGAACCGTCCGTGGCCGCTGCTCCCGTTGGGCGGGACAGCCGAAACGTCCGGATGGGGCTAGCGTGGGCGCCATGTGCGGGAGGTACGCCACGACCCGGAGCGCCGGTGACCTGAGCGCGCTGTTCTCCTCGGCTGACGAGACCGGCGGGGTGGCGCCGGACTTCAACGTCGCCCCGACCGATCCGGTGCCGCTGGTCCGGCTCGCTCCGGAGGGGCACCGGCTGCTCTCCCTGGGCCGCTGGGGGCTGTTGCCGGGGTGGTCCCGCAGCGCCGCCGGCGCCGCCCGCATGATCAACGCGCGGGCCGAGACGGTCGCGACCAGCCGGGCGTACGCGCCGTCGTTCGCCCGGCGCCGGTGCCTGGTGCCGGCCGACGGGTGGTACGAGTGGGTCCGGCTCGCCGGTGGCGGGCGGCAGCCCTACTTCATGACGCCCCGGGACGGCTCGGTGCTCGCCTTCGCCGGCATCTGGTCGGTGTGGGAGTCGGCCGGGGTGGCCCGGCTCACGTTCAGCGTGCTCACCACCGCTGCGGTCGGCGAGCTGGCCGAGGTGCACGACCGGATGCCGCTGCTGCTGGCGCCGGATCGCTGGGCGGATTGGCTCGGCCCCGCCGACGACCCGGCCGGGTTGCTCGCGCCGCCCGACGCCGGCCTGCTCGCCGGGCTGGAGATCCGCCCGGTCTCCCGGGCGGTCGGCGACGTCCGCAACGACGGTCCCGAGCTGATCGCGCGGGTGTCTCCGGAGGGCGTGGAGGCGGTCTCCGGGCCGACCCTGTTCTGATCACGCTCCGCCACATCGACGCGCCCCGTTTGCCGGGGTTGCGCCGGAAAAGTCGCCCGGACGTTCAGTCAGTTTCATTGAAGACTCTTGTCCTTACGTATGCGAATGCGATAGAACACAGCGCCGGTGATGGGCGTTGGTTCGCACGGGGCGACGACACCCATCGATCTTGCTGAAAGATCTCTGCCGGTCCCACGGGGGAGGTGGGTGTATTGACACGGGCACGCATGCCCCGCCCGCACGAGGTCGCCGCGGCACGGCGCGACCCACGACTGCTGCGGGCTCTGCACGAACGACGCCAGGACGAGGCGTGGCGCACCAGAGGCACCTGTCAGAACGTCGATCCGGAGACGTTCTTCCCGGCGCCGAACGAGCCGGCCGACGCGGCGGTGGCGCTCTGCCGCACGTGCGACGTCCAGGGCTCCTGCCTGGCCTGGGCGCTGGAGGTGGGCGACTGCCACGGCGTCTGGGGCGGCACCACGCCGCGCGAACGCCGAGCCATGCTCGTGGCCTGGCGCAGCGAGGTCCAGCCCGATCCGGACGCGATCGACGACGCCGGCCCGCCGGTGCGTGACCGCCTGCTCACCCTGGTGCCGCTGAGCTGATCCCTCGTCGCCCGTGGCCTGTTCGCAGGTCACGGGCGACGACCGGTTCGGCCCGTCCCGGCGCCGCCGGCCGACCGGCACGCGCAGAATGGGCCGGTGCGGCACGACGACGAGATCGACACACCCCGGGGACGGGCCCGGTTCCGCTTCCACCCGCCCGCAGACGGCGCGACAGTGCTGGTGCTGGGCCACGGGGCAGGCGGCGACGTGGACGCGCCGGACCTCACGGCGGTCCGGGACGCGGTGCGCGACGCCGGGGCCGGGGTGGCCCTGGTGACCCAGCCGTACCGGGTCGCCGGGCGGCGCGCGCCCGCTCCCGCCGGGCACCTCGACGAGGCGTGGACGGCGGTGCTGGCCGAGCTTCGCCGGCGCGCCCCGCAGGTGCGCGACTGGGTGGTCGGCGGCCGGTCCAGCGGCGCCCGGGTGGCCTGCCGCACCGCCGCCGCCGTCGGGGCGGCTGGAGTCGTCGCGCTGGCGTTCCCGCTGCACCCGCCGGGCCGGCCGGAACGCTCCCGGGCCGCGGAACTGCTCACCGGGCTGCCCACGCTCGTGGTCAACGGCGACCGGGACCCGTTCGGCGTGCCCGAATCCGGCCCGGGGATCGAGGTGGTGGTCCGGCTGGGACAGCGGCACGACCTGCGGGGCGACCCGGCCGGCACGGCCGCCGTGGTCCGGGACTGGCTGCGCGTACACGGATGGTTGTCCTGAGCGGCGGCGCGCGCCGTGACCGTCGCCCGCGGCGGGTCGTTGCACCGGTTGGTGCCGGCCGCCCGGTTCGGGTGCGCCGGGGCCACCCTCCCAGGCCCTTCCTGGTCCCAGCGGCGGTCGCGGCCGCCGCCGGGGCCAGGATCGGGTGGGACCTGTGGAATGCCGCACCCCGTACCTCGCGTTACCTCCCTGTGGACGACGACAGTGCCAGCGCGAGGGGGGTGACCGGTGCCGATACAGACACGGAGCCGGGAACGGGACGAACGGGACGAGCGGCAGCTCAGGCGGCTGCTCGACGCGCCGGAGTGGCCCGCGGCGTCGGTCGTGAGCACCGGCACAGACTCCGGAAGTGAATCTGCCGGAAAGTGGGTACGCGTATCCTCAGCGGGAAAGCATCCGACGCGAGGGGATGTGCGGTTGACCACCGAGAAGACGGACGAGCGCAGGGCCCGCTTCGAGCGGGACGCTATGCCCTTCGTCGACCAGCTCTACGCCGCCGGTCTGCGGATGACCCGCAACCCGGCCGACGCGGAGGACCTGGTTCAGGAGACGTACCTGAAGGCGTACGCCGCCTTCCACCAGTTCGAGCAGGGCACGAACCTGAAGGCCTGGCTCTACCGGATCCTGACCAACACCTACATCAACACCTACCGTAAGCGGCAGCGGCAGCCCATTCAGGCGCCGACCGAGGAGATCACCGACTGGCAGCTCGCCGAGGCCGAGTCGCACACCTCCAGCGGCCTGCGCTCGGCCGAGACGGAGGCGCTCGACCGGCTCCCGGACAGCGACGTCAAGGAGGCCCTCCAGCAGTTGCCGGAGGAGTTCCGCCTGGCCGTCTACCTGACCGACGTCGAGGGCTTCTCCTACAAGGAGGTCGCCGACATCATGGGCACGCCGATCGGCACCGTGATGTCCCGTCTGCACCGTGGCCGACGTAATCTGCGGAAGCTGCTCGAGCAGTACGCGGCGGAGCGCGGTTTCAGCGCCGCCTCGTCGAAGAAGGGTTCGACCGCCGCCGCCAGCCGGGAGGTGTGACCGTGAGCTGTGGACAACCGCACGAGACGGACTGCCGCGAGGTGCTCGCCGAGGTCTACCTCTACCTCGACCTGGAGTGCGGCGAGGAGCGCCGGCTGCTGATCCGGCACCACCTGGACGAGTGCGGGCCGTGCCTGCGCGAGTACGGCATCGAGCAGGAGGTCAAGGCGCTCGTGGCCCGGTGCTGCGGCAACGACTCGGCGCCGGAGAAGCTGCGTGAGCGGCTGCGTCTGCGGCTGACCGAGCTGGTGGTCTTCGAGACCACCGAGTCCCGCGAACTGGCCGACTGAACAAGCGACGGAACGGCCCGGGTCCGAATGATCGGACCCGGGCCGTCACGCGTTTCCGGCAGGTGCCGCGCTGCTCCCGATGATCAGGAGTTGGGGCGCTTGCCGTGGTTGGCGCTGCTCTTCTTCCGGGCCTTCTTCTTGCGGGCCTTCTTCGCCATGCTCTGCCTCCTTGTGCTGGTCACGGTTCCGTCCGCGGCTGGCCGCGGCGGAGGTCGCGGTGTGGCTCCCCGGCTCGCCGGTGGCCGACCCGCACGATGCTAGTGCCGACGCAGCCCGCCGGAGCGCGCTGGGGCGCATCGCGTGCCCGGTGGTGCGCGGCCCGGCGTGACCGGCGTCATGATTGGATACCGTTCGCAGGACTGTCGGGGAGTCGTCGGGGAGAGGGAGGGCCGGAAGATGGCCGAGGAGATCCGCGCCGAGATGGTGGCGAACGTCTGGAAGGTCGTGGTGTCGGCCGGCGACACCGTGTCCGAGGGCGACACGCTCGTCATCCTGGAGTCGATGAAGATGGAGATCCCGGTGGTCGCCGAGTCCGACGGCGTGGTGCAGCGCCTCGCCGTCAACGAGGGAGACGTGGTGCAGGACGGCGACCTGATCGCGGAGATCGGTTGACCGCCCTGCTGGTGCGCCGCGCCGAGCCGGCGGACTTCCCGGCCGTGGCGCGTCTGACTGTGGCCGCGTACGAGGCGGACGGCCAGCTCAAGGACGAGAGCGGCTACGCGCCGGTGCTCGCCGACGTGGCCACCCGCGCCCAGACCGGCGAGGTGCTGGTGGCCGTCGACGACACCACCGGCCAGGTGCTCGGCGCGGTGACGTTCGTGCTGCCCGGCACCCCGTACGCCGAACTCGCCGGCCCGGGCGAGGCGGAGTTCCGGATGCTCGCGGTGGATCCGGCCGCGCAGGGCCGGGGCGCCGGCGCCGCGCTCGCGGCCGCGTGCGTGACGCGCGCGACGGAGCTGGGCTGCACGGCGGTGGTGATCTGCGTACGCGCCGGGATGGCGGCGAACGCGCACCGCCTCTACGAGCGGCTCGGGTTCGTCCGGCTGCCGGAGAAGGACTGGTCGCCGCTGCCCGGCATCGACCTGCTCGGTCTGCGACTGGACCTGACCGCGGCGGGCTGAACCGGCTCAGCCCTGGCCGGTCTCGCCGATCTTGGCGAGCAGCTCGTCGGCCACCTCGAGCGCGATCCGCTTCCGCTCGTCGTCGGTGATGCCGGGCGCGCGGACCGCGAACCAGCTGGTGTGCACCGCGAACAGCGTCAGCGTGGCGCGCAGCTGGGCGGCCGGCGAGTCGTCACCCCGGCACAGCTCGTGGGCCAGCCGCATCATCCGGTCCCGCATCTGCTGGCCGGCGACCAGGCTCTTGAGCACCGTCTGGTTCTGCTCGAAGAAGCGCATCACCTGGGGCAGGTCGCCGGCGAACATGCTGTCGGCGTACCGCCCGAGCAGGGCGCGCCGGGTCGCCAGGGTGGGTGGCTGGTCGGCGGCCCAGGCGATCAGCTCGTCCATCCGGCGCAGCCGGTCGTCGACGAAGCTGGTGACGATCTCGTCCTTGCTCTTGAAGTGGTAGTAGAGCGCCGCCTTCGTGACGCCGAGCCGCTCGGCGATCTCCCGCAGTGACGTCTTCTCGTAGCCCTGCTCGGTGAAGAGTTCCAAGGCGACGGCCTGGATGCGCTGCCGTGTGCCTCCTGTGGTCTCCCTCACCAGCCGACTTCCTTCCAATCCGCTTGACGTCCGACCTTCATCAGCTTACCGTCCGGCTAGTAAGTCAACTAGCCGGGCGGCAAGTAAGTTGATCACATGATCTGCGGGGGAGCCTACCGATGAGTCAACAAGCCCCGGTCGTCGCGAGACCGAACATCCGCGTCGTCCTGTTCGGCCTGATGATCGCGATGATGCTCGCGATGCTCGACAACATGATCGTCAGCACCGCGCTGCCGCGGATCGTCTTCGAGTTCGGGGGCGCCGACCACTTCACCTGGGTGGTCACCGCGTACGTGCTGGGCACGACTGTCTCCACGCCGATCTGGGGCAAACTCGGCGACCTCTACGGACGCAAGGCCGTCTTCCTCACCGCCGTCGTCGTGTTCCTGGTCGGCTCGGCGCTGTGCGGCATGTCCGGCTCCGGCGTCTTCGGCGGCGCCGACAGCGGCATGATCGAGCTGATCGCGTTCCGCGCCGTGCAGGGCCTCGGCGCCGGTGGCCTGATGGTCGGCGTCATGGCGATCATCGGTGACCTGGTGCCGCCCCGCGAGCGGGGCCGCTACCAGGGCATGATCGCCGGCATCATGGCCATCGCCATGGTCGCGGGGCCGCTGGTCGGCGGCTTCATCACCGACAACCTCTCCTGGCGCTGGGCGTTCTACGTCAACCTGCCGCTGGGCGGAGTGGCGCTGCTGGTCCTGGCCACCACCATGCACCTGCCGAAGTACCGCACCGAGCACAAGATCGACTGGCTGGGCGCGGCGCTGCTGTCCGTGGGCATCACCGCGATCGTGCTGGTCACCACATGGGGCGGCAACCAGTACGACTGGGCTTCGCCGCAGATCCTCGGCCTCGCCGTGCTGGCGGTGGCCGCGCTCGGCGTGTTCGCTCTCGTCGAGCGGCGCGCGCCCGAGCCGATCCTGCCGCTGAGCCTGTTCGCCAACCGCAACTTCGCGCTGATCTCGGTGATCGGGTTCCTGCTCGGCTTCGCCATGTTCGGCGCGATGAACTTCCTGCCGCTCTACCAGCAGACCGTCCAGGGCGCCTCGGCCACCAACAGCGGCCTGCTGCTGCTCCCGCTCATGTTCGGCATGCTCGTGGTCTCGCTCGTGGTCGGCCGGACGATCACCAAGACCGGCCGCTACCGGGCCTTCCCGATCGTCGGCGGCGTCGTGATGGCCGCCGGGATGGGCCTGCTCAGCCTGCTCGACGTGGACACCAGCAAGGCGCAGTCCTCGCTCTACATGGTCGTGCTCGGCGTCGGCATGGGCTTCCTGATGCAGACCTCGATGCTGATCGCGCAGAACAGCGTCGAGCAGAAGGACCTCGGAGCCGCCAGCGGCGCCGCCACGTTCTTCCGGTCCATCGGCGGCTCGTTCGGCGTCTCCCTCTTCGGCGCGATCTTCGCCAACCGTCTCGCCGACTCGGCGGCCGGCCCCGCGTTCGCGGGCTCGGGTGGCGGTGAGGGCGGCGCGATGAACCTGGAAGCCCTCAAGAAGCTCACCGGCCCGATGCGCGAGGCGGTGCTCGGCGGTCTCGCCGACGCCATCTCGCACGTCTTCTTCTGGGCGGTCCTCTTCACCGTCGCCGTGCCGGTGCTCGCCTGGTTCATCAAGGAGGTGCCGCTGCGCGCGACGAACGACGTGCGGCCGGCCGGCCCCACGCCGGAGGACGAGGCCGAGGCCGCGCTCGGCAAGGCCCCCGTCGCCTGACTCACCCGCCGCGGCCCCGCGCCCCCACCTCGGGGGTACGCGGGGCCGCCGCGTCTCCACTCCAGCGAGGCACCCGGTGCCTTCCGCCCGCTGCCCGCCACATCGGGGGAGTGGTGGGGTCGGAGGGGAGTTGATCGCGCCACCTCGGCGAAGTGGCGGCGCTCGGCTGGGTGGTGGGGGCCGGGGAGCCGGCCGGAAATGGGGCCCCGGAACGGCCCCGGCGCTCAGCCTCTGCGGAACAGGGCGGTGAGGCGTCGCCAGAGGCGGCGCAGCGGGCCTCCGCCGGCGCCGGCGATGAGCGAGTCGGCGGTGGCGCGGGCGGCCGGGTCGAGGGCCGGGGTCGCCCGCGCCAGATAGGCGAGCGACACCGCCACCGGGGTACGCCGGGCGGTGCCGGATGCCACCTCGGTGAGCCGCCCGGCCACCACGGCGGCCACGTCGGCGCGGGTGGCCGGGTCCACCCAGGCGGCGGTGACCAGGGCGAACAGCGCCGCCTCGGCGGCCGGGCCGGGATCGGTGGCCAGTTCGTGCAGCACCCGCCGCCGGGTCGACGACTCCCACGGCTCGTCGGTGCGGTGGTGCAGCAGGCCGAGGCAGGCCCAGACCTGCGCGCAGCGTCTCCACAGTGCCGGGTCCTGCCCGCCGAGCACGCGGCCCAGCGCGGTGGCGGGTGCCTCCGGCGGGTGCGCCAGCAGCGCGAGCAGGTCGGCGAGGTCCAGTGTGGCCAGCCCGACAGCGGCGTCGTACGCGGCCGGGGGGTGCGCCCACGCCGGGTGCGCCAGGTGCTGGAGGCGGCGTACCGCGGCTGCCGAGGGAGCGGGCCCGTCGGGGGACGGGAAATCGTCGTCTGCCGGTGTGACCTGACCCAGCCAGGGCCGCCCCCGGCAGCATTCGGCGAGGTCGCCGTGCTCGTGCGTGTCGTCCGGATGTTCCCGGACGAAGTCGGCGAGCGCCACCAGGTGGTCCACGTCGCCGTCGCGCAGGTAGCGCAGCCGGTGCGCGGTGTGCACGGCACAGTCGAAGGTGGGGTCCTTCGCCAGCGCCCGGTCGATCCAGCCCAGCGCCGCGTCGAGCCGGCCGTTGTCGGCGAGCGTGCCGGCGATGTCCGCGTAGACGGCGAGGTCGTCGGGGTCGAGCGCGACAGCCCGTTCCAGCGCCGCCAGCGCCTCGCCGGTGCGGCCGGCGCTGCGGTACGCGTACCCGAGCCACACCTCGCCGAGTTTGGTGGGCTGTGCGCGTACCCCCCGGGTGGCCCAGGTGACGGCGAGGGTGACCTCGCCGAGGCGCCGGGCCAGCGCGGACGCCGCGCCCAGCAGCAGCGGGTGGGCCGGATGCACGGTGATCGCATTGCGGGCCAGCGTGAGGTACGGCGCCAGCGGCTCGCGCAGCCGGCGCGGCGCGGGGTCGGGCGCCGCCGCGCAGACCTGCATGAGGATCCGGGCGGTGCGTTCGGGGTCGAGGCGTTCCGGCAGGTCGGTGGCGGTCACCCAGGGTACGGCGGCCCACGGCGCGGCGGGCGCGTAGCCGGTGGCGGCGGCCAGCAGGTCGAGCCCTTCGGCGGGCCGGCCGGCGGCGGCGAGCAGGTGCGCGCGGGCCACCACGGCGCCGACGAACGCCTGCTGACCGAGCGGGAAGAGGTCCAGGTCGCCGCCGCTGGCCGCGTCCAGCCGGGCGAGCGCTTCGTGCGCCTCGGGCAGCGTGGGGGAGCGGACCAGCGCGGCGGCGATGTGGTCGGCGGCGTGCCGCAGGTCGCCCTCGCCCAGCGCCAGCCGGGCCAGCGCGAGTTCCTCCTCCGCCGAGAGCGCGGCGTCGTCCTCGGGCACGTCGTCCTTCCGCCGGTCGGGGTCGGTCAGCCGGGCAAGCCTAGGGGATCTTCCGTCAATTAGTGATCCACTGCGCACTCCTGCTCGTTGCGTTGATTGAGGCTGCTGAAACGTGCAAGACTGAGCATCGAACGCGCGAGAAACGCGCAGAAGGAGGTCTGGAGTGACGCGAGCAGGGGCCGGTATGGCCGCCGACATCGACGAGCAGCCGGCCGGTTACGAGCGTCTGCTCTCCGCCGAGCACGCCGCGGCGATCGCCGAGGTCGCGGCCGTCGTCGCGCAGCGGCGCCCCCGGCACGTGGTGTTCACCGCGCGGGGCACCTCCGACCACGCCGCGCTCTACGCGGCCTACCTGACCGAGATCCGCCTCGGACTGCCCGCCGGGCTGGCCTCGCCCAGCGCGATCACCGTCTTCGGCGCCCGGCCCGACCTCTCCGACGCGCTCGTCGTCGGCGTCAGCCAGAGCGGCGGCTCGCCCGACCTCGCCGAGGTGCTGCGGGTCGCCCGCGCCTCCGGCGCGCTCAGCCTGGCCGTCACCAACAACCCCGGCTCGCCGCTGGTCGAGACCGCCGAGCTGAGCGTGGACATCGCCGCCGGCCACGAGCGGGCGGTCGCCGCCACCAAGACCTACACCGCCGAACTGCTCGCGCTGCTCATGCTGATCGAGGGGGTACGCGCCGGCGACGGCGTGCTGCCCGCCGAGGAGCGCGCCGCGCTGAGCCGGCTGCCCGAGCTGGCCGCGCAGACGCTCGCCGACGACACCCCGGCCCGGCTCGCGCCGCGCTACCGGTTCGCCGCCCAGCTCGTCACCACCGGCCGGGGGTACGCGTACCCGACCGCGCGCGAGGCGGCGCTGAAGCTGATGGAGACCTCGTACCTGCCGGCGCTCGCCTTCTCCGGCGCCGACCTGCTGCACGGCCCGCTCGCCATGACCGATCCGGACGTACCGGTGCTCGCCGTCGTCGGCTCCGGCCCCGGCGGCACGTCGATGCGCGAAGTGCTGCCCCGCCTCGGCGAGCGCCGCGCCGACGTGGTGGTGGTCGGCTCCGCCGAGGTCGGCGAGACCCGGATGGCGGTGCCCGAGGTCGACGAGCGGTACGCGCCGCTGCTCGACATCCTGCCGCTGCAACGGCTCGCGCTGGCCCTGGCGCTGGCCCGGGGCGAGGACCCGGACGCGCCGCGCGGCTTGAAGAAGGTCACGGCGACGATGTGAGGCCCGGCGTGGCACGCTGTGTGGCGTGTCCACCCTCCGTGACCTCGCCGAGGAGCACACCGCGCTCCGCCCGGCCGACATCGACCACCTGCACCGGATCGCCGGCGACTGGCAGCTGCTGTCCGACCTGTCCTTCGCCGACCTGCTGCTCTGGGTGCCGGTGGACGGCGACGGCACGTTCCTCTGCGTGGCCCAGGTCCGTCCCACCACCGCCCCGACCGCCTACCTGGACGACCAGGTCGGGCGGATCGTCGGCGGGGCCGAGGTGGCCCACCTGGAGGTGGCCTACCGGCAGGGACGGATCTGGCGCGAGGGCGACCCGGTCTGGTACGGCGACGTCCCGGCCCGCCACGAGGCGATCCCGGTCCGGCTGCGTACCGGCGACGGTGAAGCCGGCGAGGTGATCGCCGTGGTGGGCCGGGACACCAACCTGTCCACCGCGCGCACCCCCAGCCAGCTGGAACTGAACTACCTGACCACCGCCGACGACCTGGCCCAGATGATCGCCGATGGCACGTTCCCGCCGCCCCGGCACCCCGGCGAGACCACCTCGGCGCCCCGGGTCGGCGACGGCCTGGTGCGGCTCGACGCCAACGGCAAGGTCACCTACGCCAGCCCGAACGCCCAGTCCGCGTACCGCCGCCTCGGCTACGCCTCCCACCTCGTCGGCGAGGACCTGGCCAAGCTGCACCGCCGGCTCGCCGGCGACCCCCTCGAAGGCACCGACGCGGGCAATGCCGTGCTCGCCGCGCTGCGCGGCGAGGCGCCGCCCCGGCGGGAGATCGACGCCCGCGGCGCGACCATGCTCACCCGGGCGCTGCCGCTGATGCCCGCCGGAGTGCCGATCGGCGCGCTGGTGCTGGTCCGCGACATCACCGAGGTACGCCGCCGCGACCGCGCCCTGATCACCAAGGACGCCACCATCCGGGAGATCCACCACCGGGTGAAGAACAACCTCCAGACCGTCGCCGCGCTGCTGCGCCTGCAGGCCCGGCGGGTCTCCATGCCCGAGGCCCGGGTCGCGCTGGAGGAATCGGTACGCCGGGTCGCCTCGATCGCGCTGGTGCACGAGACGCTCTCCATGTCCAGCGACGAGGCGGTCGAGTTCGACGGCATCGTGGACCGGGTGGCCAGCGCCGCCACCGAGGTCGCCGCCACCGAGGTGAGTGTCGGCATGCGCCGCCGCGGCACGTTCGGCGTCCTGCCCGCCGAGATCGCCACCTCGCTGGTGATGGTGCTCAACGAGCTGCTGCTCAACGCCGTCGAGCACGGTTTCCCGTCGGCCGAGGAGGAGGCGGCCGCTCCTCCTGTGGACGTGCCCCGGCCGGAGGCGGGGGTTTCCGCGCCCCGGCCCGAGGTTGTGGTCTCCGCGCACCGGGCGCGCAAGCAACTGCACGTCACGGTGACCGACAACGGCCGGGGGCTGCCCGAGCAGTTCGACGCCGAGCGCGGCGGCAACCTGGGCCTGCAGATCGTCCGGGCGCTGGTCACCGGCGAGCTGCGCGGCACCATCGAGCTGCGTAACGGCGCCGACGGCGGCACCGAGGCGGCCATCGTCGTACCGCTGGCCCGCGGCACCACCGACCGCCTCACCGGACGAGCAGGGCCACTGTGATCCCCGGACGCGGCCACACCTGCCGCACCGTGTAGCCCGCGCGCAGCGCGTCGCCCTTCGCACCCGGCACCGCCGCCAACGGGTCCGCGCGCCGGCCGGTGACCACCAGCCACACCCGGTTCACCCCGGCCAGGCACCGCGCCGGGTCGTCGCACTCCACGGCCCAGAGGCTCGCGTCCTGACGCTGGTCGCGGACCACCAGCACGTCGCGTGGCAGCCTCGACCCCAGGTGGTACGCCATGCCGAGATCCGGGAACAGCCAGCCGTCCCGGGGCGAGTAGACGATCGCGTCGCCCGGCCCCTGCCCGGCGCGGATGGTCCCGGCCGCGCCCGCGTAGTCGACGGGTGCGCTGCGCGGCCACTCGTGGGTGCGGCGCAGCGCCGCCTGATCGGGCAACCCGAGCAGCCCGGCCAGGACCACCACCGCGATTCCCGCCGCGACCCGTCCGCGCGGCGACGTCGGCCCTTGCTCTGCTTCCACGGGCGCGGCAGTGCGGCCGGCTGCGGCGGGTGTCGCCGTGCGCGCTGGTTCAGCGGGCGTTGCTTCAGCGGGCGCTGCTGTTGCCGGCGTTCGGGCCGGTGCGGGAGTGACCCGCGCGGCAGCCAGCGCGGCGCCGGCCAGTACGCAGGCGAACGGCACGGTGAAGACCAGGTAGCGGGTCACCCAGACCGGCACCATCGTTCCGGCGGCGAACATCAGCAGCACCGGCAGCAGCACGGCGGCGGCCGGCAGCAGCGCCCGGCGACCCAGCCGGGCCACGCCGAGCGCCGCGAGCGCGAGCACGAAACCGCCGACGACGCCGCTCTGCGCCAGCGCACCCGGTAGCGCCGCCAGGTCGGGCAGGCGCGCCGGGTCGACCCAGTCGAGCTGTCGACCGCGCTGCCCCCGGGCGACGAGTGCCAGTGGGGTGACGAGCACGACGGCCGGCACCCGCGCCAGCAGCCACCAGGCCAGCGTCTCCCGAGCCTCGCCGGTCACGTTCTGCGGTTCCGCTTCCGGCGCGTCCGTGCCATGCTCCCTGCTCCCGGGATGCGGTGACACCCGTGGCGTTCCACCGGCGTTCGATCTCGTGGCTGGGTGGAACGCCGTGGGTGTCTGCGGGGCGTCGTGACACCCGTGGTGTTCCACTCGCGCTCGATCTCGTGGCTGGGTGGAACGCCACAGGTGTCTGCGGCGTGGCCGGCTCGCGTCGGGCATCTGGGCTCGGGACTGGCCGGGCGGATCGACGACCCCCGCAGGGCCATGTGCGGCGGTCAGCAGCACCACCACGGCGTGCGCGGCGAGCAGGGTGAGCGCGACCAGGTGGAGCAGGCCGAGCGCGGCGACCGCAGCGGCGTACCCGGCCCAGCGCAGCCAGGTCGGCCGGCGCAGCGCCTCGACCAGCAGCAGCGTGGCCAGCACGGCGAGCAGCGTGGCTAGGGCGTACGGGCGGGCCTCCTGCCCGTACCGCGAGGTGACCGGCAGGACCGCGAACAGCAGTCCGGCCAGCAGCCCGGCGCGACGGCCGACCAGCACCGCGCCGAGGCGGGCGGTGAGCGCGGCGGCCACGGCCATGGCGAGCACGGAGGGCAGTCGCAGCGCCGTCGGCGACGTGCCGGCAACCGCCGTCCAGCCGTGCATGAGCAGGTAGTACGGCCCGGTGGCGGCGTCGATGGTGCGGGTCATCCGGGCCAGGTCGGATAGCGGGCGGGTGGCCGCGCTCCAGGTGGCCAGCTCGTCCCGCCACGGCTGGGCGTGCCCGATCCCGGCCAGCGTCACCACGAGCGTGAGCAGCCCCGGCGTCACCCACACCGCCCAGCCGGGAAGGGCGCGAACAGACGCGGGCCCGAACCTCCTCACCCCCGCAGCGTCACACGCCCGCTCCCGCTCACCCCCCAGCTCCCCCATTTCCCACC
>NZ_MAGP01000118.1 GCF_002926165.1 Micromonospora chalcea
CCCGCCCTCCCCGTCGATCATGCACTTACGGCCCCCTGGATGTCGCAAATATCCCTTCCGTCCGGGCAGGAAGTGCAAGATCGCCGAGGCTGCCCGCGCCCGCGCCCGGGGTCGGGGTAGCGGGACAGGTCGATCGGGGTCGCGCTCGGCCGCTCACGTCGGCCCGGTCGGGTTTCGCGCGTCGCTCCGGCTGCCCCTCGCTCACCCCGCGCTGCCGCCGCCACACCTCGCCGGCTCGCCCTCAGTGGAGTCGAACTCTCTCGGCCTCTGAGATGCGCAGACCGAATCTCGGGATCGGCAGTAGACCTTGGTACGAAAGGGCCCCCATAGGGGCCGTTTCGTACCAAGATCCGCCCAGCCGCCCAGCCGCCCACTCGGGTGATCAAGGAGTTTGTGTCGAGGGCGGGCGCTGATGGGGACACAAACTCCTTGATCAACGCGGAGAGCAGCGCGGAGGGCGGCGCGGAGGGTGGCCCGCTGGGCGGGAGCTGGGTCGGGGGTGATCGGTAGGGTGCCGGGTATGGAGTCGTTCGTACCGCTGGCGGAGCGGATCGTGGAGGCGTTGCTGGAGAGCCGGCCCGGGCTGGCCACCTCCGCCGGGGACCACCGCTACGACGACCGGCTGCCCGATCTGTCCGCGGACGCGCTCGCCGCCGATCAGGCGATGCTGAAGGACGCGGCGGACGCGCTCGCCGAGATCGACCCGGACGCGCTCGACGTGGCGGAGAGCGTCGACCACGCGCTGCTCACCAGCATGATCGACAGAGGGCTGTTCGAGGCCACCGAGATTCGCGCCCACGAGTGGGATCCGCTGCGCCACAATCCGGGGCCGCTGCTGCACGCCCTGCTGGCCCGTCCCTTCGCCCCGGCCGAGGAGCGCCTGACCAGCCTCGCCGGGCGCCTGTCGGCCGTACCCGATGCGCTTGCGACGGCGCGCGCGACGCTGCGGGACATGCCGCGCATCCACGCGGAGACGGCGGTCGGGCAGTTCACCGGCACGTCGGCGCTGATCCGCGACGAGGTGCCGGCGTTGCTCGCCCAGGCGCCGGCGCTGCGTGACCGGGTCGGCCCGGCGGCCACGGAGGCGATCGCCGCGCTGGAAGAGTTCGTGGCGTGGCTGCGGCAGGGTCTGGGGGCCGACGCGGGCCCGGGGCGTGACCCGCGGCTGGGCCGGCGGCGCTGGGAGGCGCGGCTGTGGCACACGCTCGACACCGAGCTGAGCGCCGCCGAGGTGCAGCGCCGCGCGTGGGCGAACCTCGACCGGGTCACCGAGGAGATCCGCGCGGCGGCCGTCGAGCTGGTCGGTGGCCCGGCCGACGACGAGACGGTACGCCGGGCGCTGGACCTGCTGGCCGCCGAGCACCCGGACGACGCCACCATCGTCGACCTCGCCTCGGTGACGCTGGACGAGGCGAGTGACTTCGTGCGCCACCACGACCTGGTCAGCATGGTCGGTGACCCGTGTGTCATCCAGGAGATGCCGGAGTTCGCGCGGGGTGTGGCGGTCGCCTACTGCGATTCGCCGGGGCCGCTGGAGACGGCCGACGTGCCGACGTTCTACTGCATCGCGCCCACCCCGGCGGACTGGCCGGCGCAGCGGGTCGAGTCGTTCTACCGGGAATACAACGACCACATGATCCGCAACCTGACCGTGCACGAGGCGATGCCCGGCCACTTCCTCCAACTCGCCCACGCCCGTCGCTACGACGGGCCGACGCGGGTACGCGCGCTCACCGAGTCGGGCGTGTTCATCGAGGGCTGGGCGGTCTACACCGAGGAGCTGATGGCCGGGCTCGGCTTCGGCGGGCTGCCGGTGCGGTTGCAGCAGCTCAAGATGCAGTTGCGGATGACCATCAACGCGCTGCTGGACCAGCTCGTGCACTGCGACGACCTGCCCGAGTCCGAGGCGATGGCGCTGATGACCGGGCGCGGCTTTCAGGAGGAGGGGGAGGCGGCCGGCAAGTGGCGGCGGGCGCTGCTCACCTCCACGCAGCTGTCGACGTACTTCGTCGGCTACAGCGAGATGGCCGACATCGCCGCCGCCCGGCCGGACGGCGTGCCGGTGCGCGACTGGCACGACGCCATGCTGGCGTACGACTGCCCGCCGCCGCGCCACCTGCGCACCCTGATGGGGGTGTGAGGGCTCACCGGCGGGCGGCGACCGCGTCGATCAGCCAGCGCGACAGGGAGTACGCGGGCGGCAGCTCGGCGGGCAGCGCGTCGACCGGGAACCAGCGCGCCTCGGTCAGCTCCGTGCCGTCGGCCACCGGTTCTGCGGCCGGGTCGGTCACCTCGGCGGTGAACCCGGCGAGCAGTGTGCCCGGTCCGGTCAGCGCCCACGGCTGGCTGTCCACGTACGTGGGGCGGCGCAGGGTCAGGCCGACCTCCTCGGCGACCTCGCGGTGCACCGCCGCCTCCAGCGACTCGCCGGCCTCGACGAACCCGGCGACGAGCGCCCACAGTTGCGTCGGCCCTTGCGCGTGCCGGACCAGCAGGAGTTCGCCCGCTGCGCCGGCCGGGCCCGGGCGGGTGATCGCGGTCAGCACCGCTACGGACAGCGGCACGAACACGGTCAGCCCGCAGTCCGGGCAGCGCCGCGCGGTCTCGCCCGGCACGTCGGCCAGTTCGGCCCGGCACGCCCCGCACCACCTGTGCGTACGCCGCCAGGTGACCACGGCGAGCGCCCGTCCGGCCAGGTCGGCGTGGGGTGCGGGCAGTTCGGCGGCGAGGCCGCGCCAGCCGCGCCACCGGCCGGGCAGCGACTCGGGGTCGGTGACCTCGGCCGCCCATGCCGGGGTGCCGTCGAGCGTGCCGACGGGTGTCCAGGCGAGGTCGCCGGGCAGCGCGCCGATGCGCAGCGGCTGCGCGGCGTCCGGGCCGGTCAGCAGTTTCCGGCCGGCGACCGGCAGCGCCAGGTCGCCCGGCTGCGGCGGCCGCCCGTGATCGGCGGCGGGCCGGAACCCGGCGCCGTCGGGCGGGGTCACGACGTGGCGGGTCGGCGGTCCACCACGCCCGCGCCGGCCGGCACGGCGAACGCGGCGGCCTCGACGCTCTCGGTGTAGCGGCTCAGCGTCACCTCGGCCGGCTTGCCGTCGATCGTGCCGGAGAAGCTGCCCAGCACGCCTTCGTTCGTCACGCAGGTGCTGAAGCGCTCACCGTCGTGGGTGACGTTCACGCAGGTGGCGTGGTGCCCGGCCAGCGTGGTGTCGCTCTGCTCGATGACCGCGTCCGGCGCGAGCGCGGCCTCGGTGAGCAGCCGGATCACCGCCGGGGGCGTGACCAGGCCCTGCTTGCGTGCCTCGTCGTAGACGATCACCGAGGGCTTTCCGGCGGTGAGCACGGGCGGAGACACGGTGCAGGAGGTGCGGGCGGCGGTGCTCGCGCACCGGGTCACCGACTCCTGGGTCACCGTGATCTTGCCGCCGGGCCAGGTGTACGTGGAGCGCAGCGGCTTCCTGGTCTGTGCGATCGAGGCGGTGCGACCGCCGTCGAGCTGGTAGTCGGCGGCCCAGGTCTGCTCCAGCGCCCGGTCCATCCGCGCGGCGAGGTCGTTGACCAGGTCGGCCCGACCGAGCGCGACGCCCGCGTCGTCCAGGGCCTGGCAGCCGGTGACCGAGAGCGACGCGATGACCGAGGCGGCGAGCACGCGGAGAGTCGTCGAGGCGGCAGGCATGATGCCCAGCCTTGTCGATCGACGCAACCTCTCGCAAACCGGTTGCCGGTTGACGACCGGTAATCCGGGAATGTCCGTCTCAGCAAGCGCCTCGGGGGCCGCCCCGAGCGGCGTACGGCGGGGCGGGGACCGATACGCTGCGTTCAACACCTGCCTCAGCCGCACCGTCGCGGCCCATATCGGACCGGAACCACACAAACGAGGAGCGACTCAGTGGCAACCATCGAGGGAATCGTCGCCCGGGAGATCCTGGACTCGCGGGGCAACCCGACGGTCGAGGTCGAGGTCGGGCTCGACGACGGCACGATCGCCCGCGCCGCGGTGCCGTCCGGCGCCTCCACCGGCGCCTTCGAGGCGGTCGAGCTGCGCGACGGTGACAAGGACCGCTACCTGGGCAAGGGTGTCGAGAAGGCCGTCGCCAACATCGAGGACCGGATCGTCGACCAGCTCATCGGCTACGAGGCCAGCGAGCAGCGGCTGATCGACCAGAAGATGATCGACATCGACGGCTCGGACAACAAGGGCGAGCTGGGCGCGAACGCCATCCTCGGCGTCTCCCTGGCCGTGGCCAAGGCCGCCGCGGGCAGCGCCGAGCTGAGCCTGTTCCGCTACCTGGGCGGCCCGAACGCGCACCTGCTCCCGGTGCCGATGATGAACATCCTCAACGGTGGCGCGCACGCCGACTCGAACGTCGACATCCAGGAGTTCATGATCGCGCCGATCGGCGCGCCGACGTTCCGGGACGCGCTGCGCTCGGGCGCCGAGGTCTACCACGCGCTGAAGTCGGTGCTGAAGAAGAAGGACCTGTCCACCGGCCTGGGTGACGAGGGCGGCTTCGCCCCGAACCTGCCCACCAACGCCGCCGCGCTGGACCTCATCGCCGAGGCGGTGGAGAAGGCCGGCTACCGGCTCGGCACCGACATCGTCTTCGCGCTCGACGTGGCCGCCACCGAGTTCTTCGACAACGGCACGTACACGTTCGAGGGCACCGCGAAGAGCGCCGAGGAAATGAGCAACTACTACACCAAGCTCGCCGGCGACTACCCGATCGTGTCGATCGAGGACCCGCTGGCCGAGGACGACTGGAGCGGCTGGGCCACCCTGACCGCCGCGCTCGGCGACCGCATCCAGATCGTCGGCGACGACCTGTTCGTGACGAACCCGCAGCGCATCGCCCGGGGCATCGCCGAGCGGGCCGCCAACGCGGTGCTGGTGAAGGTCAACCAGATCGGCTCGCTCACCGAGACGCTGGACGCCGTCGACCTGGCTCACCGGGCCGGCTTCAAGTGCATGATGAGCCACCGTTCCGGCGAGACCGAGGACACCACCATCGCGGACCTGGCCGTCGCCACCGGCTGCGGGCAGATCAAGACCGGCGCTCCGGCCCGCTCCGACCGGGTGGCCAAGTACAACCAGCTCCTGCGGATCGAGGAGGAGCTGGCCGACGCGGCGCGGTACGCCGGCGCCGGCGCGTTCCCGCGTTACCGTTCGGCCTGAGCGAGCGCTCCGGGGGAGGGGTGTGACGATGCAGCAGCGCCGCACACCGGGTGGCCAGCGGCCCGCCCGTCGGCCGGGTCAGCCCGGCCGGACGGGCGGCGCCCGGGTCCGGTCCACGGCCCGCGACAACGGCGTCCGCGCGGAGACGCGCGCCGCCGGCCGGTCACCCGGCGCGTCCCGGGCCAGCGACGGCGTACGCTCCGCGAGCCGCCCCGCTCCGGCCCGGCGTACCGCTGCCGGTGGTCCGGTCAAGCGGCTCACCGCACCCCAACCCCGGCGCTTCACCGGGCGCGCCACAGTGCTGTTCGCGGTGCTGATCGCGCTCGCGCTGGCGTACACCTATCCGGTCCGGGTCTACCTGGACCAGCAGGCGGACATCGAGCGGATGGAGGCCGCGCAGGCCGCCCAGCGGGCCGAGATCGAGCGGCTCACCGCCGAGGCGGCCAAGTGGAAAGACCCGGAGTACGTCAAGACGCAGGCCCGGGAGCGGTTCTTCATGGGCAAGCCGGGCGAGACGCTGCTGGTGGTGCTCTCCGACCCGGAGGGCGCGGCCAAGGACGCCGGCAAGGACGCGAAGCCGGGGGCGCCGACCGCGCCGGAGCCCTGGTACGACACCCTGTGGTCGAGCGTGCGGGCGGCGAACGCCGAGCGCCAGGACAAGTGAGCTTTGATTCGAGAGGCACAACCTTGAGCGTCGTACCACCGCAGGAGCCGGCGGCGGACTCCGTACCCCCGCCGGAACGCCAGCCGGCCACCGAGGCCGACCTGGCCGCGGTGGCCGCGCAGCTCGGACGCCCGCCGCGCGGCACCCGTGCGGTGGCCCACAGGTGCCCGTGCGGCCTGCCCGACGTGGTGGAGACGACGCCCCGGCTGGCCGACGGCACGCCGTTCCCGACGCTGTTCTACCTGACCTGCCCGCGTGCCACGGCGGCGTGCAGCCGGCTGGAGTCGGCCGGGCTGATGAAGGAGATGGCCGAGCGGCTCGCCGAGGACCCGGAGCTGGCCGCGCGGTACCGGGCGGCGCACGAGGACTACCTGACCCGCCGGGAGGCGATCGGCGAGGTGCCGGAGATCGCCGGCATCTCGGCCGGTGGCATGCCGGGGCGGGTGAAGTGCCTGCACGTGCACCTGGGGCACGCGCTCGCGGCCGGGCCGGGGGTCAACCCGTTCGGCGACGAGACGCTGGCGCTGGTGGAGAAGTGGTGGGCCGCCGGCCCCTGCGTGGACGTGCCGGCGGAGTGAGATGAGCGCCGACCAGATCACTGTGCGCCGGGCCCGCACCGCCGACGTGCGCGGCATCCGGCGGCTGGTGGACACCTACACCGACGACCGGCGGCTGCTCAGCAAGGCGACTGTGACGCTGTACGAGGACGTGCAGGAGTTCCGGGTCGCGGTGACGCCGGACGGCACGGTCGTCGGGTGCGGCGCGCTGCACGTGATGTGGGAGGACCTGGCCGAGATCCGGACGGTGGCGGTCGACCCGTCCTGCCGGGGCCACAAGATCGGGCACCGGATCGTCGGTGAGCTGATCGACTCGGCGCGCGACCTGGGCATCGCCCGGATCTTCGTGCTCACGTTCGAGACCGGCTTCTTCGGCTCGTTCGGCTTCCGCGAGATCGACGGCGCGCCCGTGCCGCAGCCGGTCTACGAGCAGCTCCTGCGCTCGTACGACGAGGGTGTCGCGGAGTTCCTGGACCTGGAACGGGTCAAGCCCAACACCCTGGGCAACTCCCGCATGCTGTTGCGCCTCTGAGCTGCCCCGGGCGGGCTGCCGTAGGGTGGGCGCCGTGAGTGCGCGTGTGGCCGCCATCGACTGCGGGACCAACTCGATCCGACTGCTGATCGCCGACCTGCCCGACCCCTCGGCCGGGGAAACGGCGCCGCTCGTGGACGTCAGCCGGCGGATGGAGATCGTGCGGCTGGGGCAGGGCGTCGACCAGACCGGCATGCTCGCCCCGGAGGCCATCGAGCGGACCCGGGTGGCGCTCGCCGACTACGCGGCCGAGATCGAGAAGTCCGGCGCCGACCGGGTCCGCATGTGCGCCACCTCGGCCTCCCGGGACGCCTCCAACGCCGCCGACTTCCGGACGATGGTCGAGCGCACGCTCGGCGTACCGCCCGAGGTCGTGACCGGCGACGAGGAGGCACGCCTGTCGTTCACCGGCGCGGTGCGCGGCCTGCCCGCCGACGCCGAACCGCCGTACCTGGTGGTCGACATCGGCGGCGGCTCGACCGAGTTCGTCGTCGGCACCCGCGCCGACGGCGTCCGGGGCGCGATCTCGGTGGACATCGGCTGCGTCCGGATGACCGAGCGCCACCTGCACGGCGACCCGCCGACCGCGGCGCAGATCGCCGCCGCCGAGGCCGACATCGCCGCCGCCGTCGACCGCGCGCTCGCCGCCGTGCCCGGTCGCGAGGCCGCCACGCTGGTCGGGCTGGCCGGTTCGGTCACCACCGTGGTCGCGCTGGCGCAAGGGCTCCAGGAGTACGACCCGAGCCGCATCCACCACGCCCGCGTCTCGTACGAGCAGGTGGCCGAGGTGACCGCCGACCTGCTGGGCAAGAGCAGTGAGCAGCGGCTGGCGTACCCGGTGATGCACCCGGGGCGGGCCGACGTGATCGGCGCGGGCGCGCTGGTGCTGCGAGTGATCATGGAGCGGGCCGGGATGCCGTCGGTGGTCGCCTCCGAGCACGACATCCTCGACGGCATCGCCTGGAGCCTCGCCTAGCCCTCTGGCCCCTTCCGGCGGTGATCAAGGAGTTTGTGTCCGATCCGGACGCCTCCGGGGCCGCCAACTCCTTGGTCAACAAGAAGGGGCGACCTGTTCGACCGTTTCATCGGATGGACCGCCCGCCTGTAGGTGCTGTGTCGTTGACGGTAGTGCGTATTGCGCACTAGTGTGCGGAGCGTGGATACCACGCAGCTCCTCAAGGGCGTGCTCGACCTCGCGGTGCTCGCCGTGCTCAAGGACGAGGACGGGTACGGCTACGACATCCTGCGGCGGCTACGCGAGGCCGGTCTCGCCGAGGTCGGCGACGCCTCGGTCTACGGCACGCTGCGCCGGCTGTTCGCGGCCGGTCTGCTCACCACGTACGTGGTGCCGAGCGAGTCCGGGCCGCACCGCAAGTACTACTCGCTCAACGCCGCCGGGCGTGACCAGCTCACCCGCTCCGGCAAGACCTGGCGCTCGTTCGCCACCACCATGGACGCGCTGCTCGACGATCGGGGGATGGCGGCATGACCGTCACGGGGCAGGAGATCACGGACTACGTCGACCGGGTGCGGGCCGCGCTCGCCGACCTGCCACCGGAGGTCCGCGACGAGTTGACCGAGGAACTGCCGGAACACCTCGCCGAGGTCGCCGCCGAGGGCGAGGGCACGCTGGTCGACCGCCTGGGCGCCCCCGAGGCGTACGCCGCCGAGCTGCGCGCCGTCGCCGGTGCCCAGCCGAGCCGGCGGCCGGCGCGTTTCCACCGCCTCGCCGAGGCCCGGCGGGAGGCGGCTACCCAGCTGCGTCTGCTCGACCGCCAGCTCGGCCCGGTGCTCGGGCACGAGACGGTGAGCGACTTCCTGCGCCCGCTGCGCCCGGCCTGGTGGCTGGTGCGCGGATGGCTGGCCGCGCTGATCGTGGCGTGGATGGTGGACGGCCGGTCCGGCCTGGTGCCCCGGCTGGACGGCAACAGCTCGACGGGGCTGTTGCTGCTCATCGGCGCGATCGTCGCGTCCATGTGGTGGGGTCGCCGATCCGCCGGGATCACCGGGTGGCGGCGCCAACTGCACCAGATCGCCACCGCCGCGCTGCTGCTGTTCTCCTTCGCCGTGCTGGCCCAGGTGGACGAGCGCGCCGACACCGACAGCTACGGCAGTTACGAGCAGACGTCGGTGGACCACAGGTACGACCGGATCGAGGACGTCTTCGTCTACGACCAGCAGGGGCGGCTGATCCGCGACGCGCGGCTCTTCGACCAGAACGGCGTGCCGATCCGGCTCGGCTGGCCGAGCTGCATGGCTGACGCCGGCGCGGTGCCGGAGATGCGTAACACCTACCCGTACTGCCCGGAGCTGGCCCCGTTCGGTCCGCCGGCCTCGCCGTCGATCGCTCCGCCCGCACTCGCGCCCACCGGCAGTGCCACCCCCACCGGCAATGCCACGCCCACCACCAGCGCTTCCCCGGAACCCACGTCAACTCCCTGAGCGCGCTCGATACCGCGAGATCTTGGAAGGAAACGGCCCCCATGAGGGCCCTAATCTTCCAAGATCTCGCGCGGAGCGCTGTCAGGCGATGGCGGCGATGTCGCCGTCGTCGAAGTAGATCGCCTGATGGAGTCGGCCACCCAGGGCAGCGGCGAACCGGGCCACCACGTCCTGACCGGAGATCTTTCCCTGTTCGATCTGGGAGATCCGTCCCTTGGTGACGCCCATCCGGTCAGCCACCTGCTGTTGGGTCAGCCCTCGCGCTCGGCGTACTTCCGCGAGCCGGTGACCAATGACCTCGGCGAGGAGTTGCTGCTTGCCCGCCTCGACCGCCTCTTCGCCTCCGGCCCGGGCGACGTGGTCGGCGCGGATGTCCTGCCATCGGGGGTAGTCGCTCATGCCTTCCCCTCCTCTCGCGTCCGGCACCATGCGACCGGTTTAGCGATCGCTATACCTGTGGGGTGGTTCAACAGGAGGTGAATGCCACTGTTGTTCTGTCTTCCCCGGGCCGCTGACCGCGTGGCACGCTACCGGCACGTAACAGCCAACTGTGCGACCAGCCAACGTTGACTGACCGCAAGGAGGACGGGCCCATGGGCGAGATGGTGAGCTTCACCGGCAACGGGGGGACGAGCGAGGGGTATCTCGCGATACCCTCCGGCGGTGTGGCCAGCCCGGCGGTCATCGTCATCCAGGACTGGTGGGGTCTCGTACCCCACGTACGGGCCGTGGTCGACCGCTTCGCGGAAGCCGGCTTCGTCGCGCTCGCGCCCGACTTCCGGCACGGCGGACCGGCCGTGAAGCCGACCGAGCCGCGGCTGATGCTCAACAGCTCCCAGATGGACGAGGCGGCGAGCGACATCGCCGCTGCCGCCGAATACCTGGCGAGCCGGCCCGAGGTCGCCGGCAAGGTGGGCTGCGCCGGGTTCTGCGCGGGCGCCAGCCTGGCCCTGTGGTCCGGCACGTTCTCCGAGCGCATCGTGGCCACCGCCGGGTTCTACCCGCGCCTGCCCTGGGAGGGCATGGCCGTGGGAGCGGCGGACGAAGGCGGCTGGGCCGGCTACGCCGGGAAGGCCGCGCTCATCCACTGCTCCGAGGCGGACGGCCTGTCCGCCGCCGACGGGGTGCAGAGCGTCCGCCGGTCCATCGAGTCGGCCGGTGGCACCTGCCAGACGTTCGACTACCCGGGCACCGCGCACGCGTTCTTCAACGAGGACCGGCCGGAGCACTTCGACCAGCGGGCCGCCGCCACCGCCTGGGCCCGCACGCTGGAACTGTTCCGGGCGAAGCTTGGCTGAGTCGCGTACCCCGCAGGACGTGGTCGCCCGCGCCGCGCGGGCGGCCGACCTGGCCGACCTCGGCGGCGCGGTCAGCGACTGCTTCGCCTGCCCGCGCCTGGTGGCGTGGCGGGAGGAGGTGGCGCGGGTCAAGCGCGCCGCGTTCCGCGACCAGGACTACTGGGGACGGCCGGTGCCC
Source organism: Micromonospora chalcea (assembly GCF_002926165.1). Lineage (GTDB taxonomy): Bacteria > Actinomycetota > Actinomycetes > Mycobacteriales > Micromonosporaceae > Micromonospora > Micromonospora chalcea. The sequence goes on from NZ_MAGP01000118.1 coordinate 10,842, forward strand.
GGCCTCGGCCCGCCGGACGCGCGCATCGCCATTCTCGGTCTGGCGCCGGCCGCGCACGGCGGCAACCGCACCGGCCGGATCTTCACCGGGGACCGGTCCGGTGACGTGCTGTTCGCCGCGTTGCACCGGGCCGGGCTGGCCAACCAGCCGACGAGCGTCTCCGCCGACGACGGCCTGACGCTGCGCGAGACCCGCATCTTCGCGGCCGTGCGGTGCGCGCCGCCGGACAACAAACCCACCCCGGCCGAGCGGGACACCTGCGCGCCGTGGCTGCACCGCGAGGTCGAGTTGATCCGGCCCACGCTGCGCGTCGTGGTCGCGCTGGGCGCGTTCGCGTGGGCCGCGTGGTGGCCGGTGCTACGCCAGGTGTACGGGCAGCGACCGCCCACGCCGCGACCGGCGTTCGGCCATGGGGCACACTGGTCCGGCGAGTCCGTGCCGGACCTGCTGGGCTGCTACCACGTCAGCCAGCAGAACACGTTCACCGGCCGGCTCACACCGGCGATGCTGGACGACGTGTTCACCCGGGCGAAGGACCTGGCCGGGGTGGACTGAGGAACACCTGAGGCGGTGGGATGGATTTCGGCGTACTGCGCAGGTGGTGGCCGGTCGCCGCGGTGACGGTGCTGCTCGCGCTCGCCGCGTTCGCCGCCGGTCACTCCGCCATCGGGGCCAGCCGGATCCCGCCGGCCGCCGACACCATCCCGTACGTGCCGGAGTACCCGTCGCCCGAGGCGGTGCCGTCGTACCCGGTGGAACCCCGCGACGTGGGTGAGTCCACGTCGGGCGGTGTGCCCGACTGGCTGGCCACCGCCGCCGTGGCGTTGCTGTTCGCGGTGGTGCTGGGCGCCATCGGGTACGTCCTGTGGAACGTGCTCCGGGGCGCGCTGCGGCGGACGACCCGGGCGGTGCCGGTGCGGCGCTCCCGGCGTACCGCCGAGGGGACCGCGCGTGAGGTGGTGGCCGCGCTCGACGCCGGGCTCGTCGAACTGGACGACCGCTCCACCGACCCGCGTACCGCTGTGATCGCCTGCTGGGTGCGCCTGGAGGAGGCCGCCGAGGACGCGGGCGTGTCCCGGCACACCGGCGACACCCCGACCGACCTGGTGGCCCGGTTGCTGCGAGGCGACCCGGAGGCCGGCATCCCGGCGATCGCCAGCGCCGACGTGCTCGACGGGTTCGCGCACGTCTACCGGGAGGCCCGGTACGCCACGCACCCGGTCGACGAGCACACGCGGGACCAGGCCCGCGCCGCGCTACGCCGGCTGCGCGGCGAGCTGACCAGCCTGGCGGGGGAGGCGTCGTGAGCACCAGCATCGACGACCTGCTGTCGTTCGGCGAGGAGCCCGCCGGGGAGGACGTACGCCCCTCGGGCGGTGGCCGGGCACGCCTGCTGCTGCGGACCGCCGCGGTCACCGCCGCCGTCGTGGTGGTGGTAGTGGTCGGGCTGCGCGCGGTCGGCCTGAAGGTGCCGATCTGGATCATCGTGGCCGGGGTGCTCGCCGTGCTCGCCGTACGCCGGGTCACCGCCGCGCTGTCGCCCCCGCCGCCGCCCCGCGCCGGCGCCCGGGCGCCCGCCGGTGAGGAGCCCGGCACCTGGAACTGGTCCGCCCGGGACGCGCTGCGCACCGCGATCAACGGCTGGGAGCGCCCGCTGGACTGGTCCGCCGACAACCGGGAGCGGTTCACCGAACGCATCCTGCCGCGCCTCGGCGAGCTGGCCGACGAGCGGCTGCGCCAGCGCCACGGCGTCACCCGCGAGTCCGATCCGGCCCGCGCCCGCGCCCTGCTCGGCGAGCCACTGTGGACGTTCCTCACCACCCCCGCCCGCCGCCCTCCGTCGCCGCGCGACCTCGCGGCGATCGTCGCCGAACTGGAGAAGATCTGATGAACGACGTGGACCGGAGCATGGCCCCCGCCGAGGTGGGCCGGCTCGCCCGGGCCGTCCTGGAGGCGGTCGGCACCGTCGTGGTCGGCAAGCGGGACGCGCTGGAGCTGGTACTGGCCGGCATCCTCGCCGGTGGTCACGTGCTGCTGGAGGACCTGCCCGGCCTGGGCAAGACGCTCACCGCGCGCTGTTTCGCGCAGGCGCTCGGGCTGGACTTCCGGCGGCTCCAGTTCACGCCGGACCTGCTGCCCGCCGACGTGACCGGCTCGTTCCTCTACGACCAGAGCAGCGGCGACTTCGCGTTCCGGGCCGGGCCGGTGTTCACCAACCTGCTGCTCGCCGACGAGATCAACCGGACGCCGCCAAAGACGCAGTCGGCGCTGCTGGAGGCGATGCAGGAGAAGCAGGTGTCGGTGGAGGGCGTGACCTACCGCCTGGACGAGCCGTTCCACGTGCTGGCCACCGCCAACCCCATCGAGTACGAGGGCACGTACCCGCTGCCGGAGGCGCAGCTCGACCGGTTCCTGCTGCGGGTGTCGTTCGGCTACCCCAGCCACGACGAGGAGTGGGACGTGCTGCGCCGCCGGATCGCCCGCCGCCGCGAGGAGGCGGAGATCAAGCCGGTGGTGGACGCCACGACGCTGCGCGCCATGCAGGCGGCGCTGGAGGACGTGGTGGTCGAGGACTCGGTCGGCCGGTACATCGTGGCGCTCACCGCCGCCACCCGGGAGCACCCGTCGGTGCTCGTCGGCGCGTCCCCGCGCGGCTCGCTGGCGCTGCTGCTGCTGTCCCGGGTCCGGGCGGTGCTCGCCAACCGGGACTACGTGGTGCCGGAGGACGTCAAGGCGGTGGCGGCGCCCGCGCTGGCGCACCGGATCACGCTGCGGCCGGAGATGTGGCTGCGCCGGGTGGACCCGGCGTTCGTGGTCGGCGAGGTGCTGGAGTCCACGCCCGCCCCGGCCAGCGGCGCGCTGCCCAGCTACGCCGCCGGGCGCTGATGGATCGGGCCGAGGCGGCGAGCGGCTGGGCGCCCACCTGGGCGCTCGGCCGGGCCGTGCTGCTCACCGGCGTGCTGCTCGTCGCGGCGGTCCTGCTCGGCCGCATCGACCTGGTGGTGCTCGCCACGCCGTTCGCGCTGGGCACCGCGTACGCGCTGCGCCGCCGCCCCGCGGGCCTGCCGGAACTGGAGCTGGGCGTCGGGGACACCCACCTGGTCGAGGGCTCCCCGCTGGCCGCGACCGTCGCGGTGGCCAACCCGGACCTGGTCGGGTACGACCTCGCGGTGGTGCGGACGCGGATGTCGCGCTGGCTGCGCGTGGAGCAGGTCGGCTTCGGCGGCACCGGGCTGGACGTGAGCCGCTCCGGCGGGGCGGACCGCCCGTTCGTCACCTCCGTACCCCGGGGCAGCGCCGTCGACCTGGAGCTGACCGGCACGGCGCTGCGGTGGGGGCGGCACCCGATCGGACCGGCCGGGGTGCGGGTCGCCGTCGCCGACGGGCTGCTGGTCTCCCGCGCGGTGATCACCGACCCGATCCGGGCCCGGGTCTACCCGCGTACCGAGCCGTTCGACGCGGTCGAGGCGATGCCCCGGGCCGCCGGGCTGGTCGGCGCGCACCGGTCGCGGCGGCCGGGGGAGGGCGGCGAGCTGGCCGGGGTACGCGTGTTCGCGCCCGGCGACCGGCTGCGCCGCATCGACTGGCGGGTGTCGCTGCGGGCCCGCCAACTGCACGTGGCGGCGACGCTCTCGGACCGGGACGCCGAGGTGGTGGTGCTGCTGGACGTGCTCGCCGAGGCGGGCCGCTCCGGTGGCGTGAACGGCCCGGCGTCGGTGCTGGACACCACGGTGCGGGCCGCCGCCGCGATCGCCGAGCACTACCTGCACCGCGGTGACCGGGTGTCGATGCTGGAGTACGGCCCGGCCGCGCGCCGGCTGCGTCCGGCCACCGGGCGGCGGCAGTACCTGACCGTGCTGGAGTGGCTGCTCGACGTGCACGCCGAGTCGTCCCCGCACGAGCCGTACGACCAGGTCTTCGGCCCGCAACTGCTCTCCTCGGACGCGCTCGTGGTGGTGCTCACCCCGCTGCTCGACGAGCGGTCCGCGCAGATGCTGGCCCGGCTGGCCCGCGGCGGCCGGTTCGTGGTGGCGGTGGACACGCTGCCGGCCGAACTGCCGGTGCCGAAGGAGCGGGGCTGGGCCGAGGTGGCGTACCGGCTGTGGCGGCTGGACCGGGACACGATGATCGGCCAGCTCCGCGAGCACGGCGTGCCGGTGGTGCGCTGGGCCGGCGCGGGCAGCCTGGACGAGGTGCTCCGCGACGTGGCCCGGCTGGCAACCGCCCCGAAGGCAGGACTCAGATGACGGATGCCCTGGTCGAGCGGGTACGGGCACTGCGGTACGCGGCCGCCCGGGTCAGCCCGCTGCCGCTGCTGGTACGCGGCGGCATCTTCCTCACCGTGCTGGCCGGTTTCCTGCTCGCGTACCCGGTGCAGGCCCTCACCGCGCGCTCGCTGCTGGCCCTGGCGGTGGCCGCGGTGCTGCCGGCGTTCGGTCCGCGCCGGATCTGGCCGACGTTCACCGCGCTGGTGACGGTCGGCGGTTGGCTGCTGGCCACGCTCGGCTTCGACCGGCCGCCGGCGCTGTGGCGGCTGCTCGCCGTGGCGACGCTGCTCTATCTGGCGCACTCGCTCTGCGCGCTCGCCGCGTTGCTGCCCTACGACGGACTGATCGACCCGGACGTGGTGTTCCGGTGGTTGAGCCGGGCGGGCGGGGTGGTGCTTGCCAGCGCTGTGCTCGGCGTGGTGCTGGCGTGGCTGGGTGGCGTCGGCGGGACGGACGGCTCGCAGGCGGCGACGGTGGTGGGGCTGCTGGTGGCGGTGGGGCTGAGCGCGCTGCTGGGCTGGTTGCTGCGCCGCAAGTGACGCAGCGTTCCGATGACGTTGCGCAGGTCACATGGGTTGTGCTCCGTCACAGAAGGGGGTCTCGCGCGGGATTACCGGGGGCCCCCGGGGAAAGATAGATGACGTGAACCCGAAGCGGATCCTTGTCGTGGGTGCCGGTCACGTGGGCCTGTACGCCGCTCTGCGCCTGTCCAAGAAGCTGAGCAGGCGTGAGGCCGAGGTCATCGTCGTCGACCCGCAGCCGCACATGACGTACCAGCCGTTCCTCCCGGAGGCATCGGCGGGCAACATCTCCCCGCGGCACGCCGTCGTGCCGCTGCGGCGGGAGTTGCGCAAGTGCACCGTGGTGGCGGGCACCGTCACCCGGATCGACCACGACCGCATGACCGCAGTGGTGCAGCCGATCAGCGGCCCGGCCCGGGAGATCCAGTACGACCACGTGGTGGTCGCGCCCGGCTCGGTCTCCCGCACCCTGCCGATTCCCGGCCTGCACGAGCACGGCATCGGGTTCAAGACCATCGGTGAGGCCATCTACCTGCGCAACCACGTGCTGGACCGGCTCGACGTGGCGGCTTCCACCACCGACCCGGCGGTACGCAGCCGCGCGCTGACGTTCACCTTCGTCGGTGGCGGCTACGCCGGCATCGAGGCGCTCGCCGAGATGGAGGACATGGCCCGCGACGCGCTGCGCTACTACCCGGAGCTGAAGCCGGAGGAGATGCGCTGGGTGCTGGTCGAGGCGACCCAGCGGGTGCTGCCCGAGGTCGACCGGGACATGGGCGCCTACACGGTGCAGCAGCTGATGAAACGGGACATGGACATCCGCCTGGACACCCGGCTGGAGTCCTGCGTCGACGGTGTGGTGAAGCTCTCCGACGGCGACAGCTTCCCGTCCGACACCATCGTCTGGACCGCCGGTGTGAAGCCGTCGCCGATGCTCGACGCCACGGACTTCCCGCGCGACGAGCGCCGCCGGGTCACCTGCCGGCCCACGCTGCAGATCGTGGACGGCGACCGGGTGGTCGAGGTCGCGTGGAGCGCCGGCGACTGCGCCGCCGTGCCGGACCTGACCAAGGAGCCGGGCAACTTCTGCTCGCCGAGCGCCCAGCACGCGGTGCGGCAGGCGGCGCGGATGGCCGACAACATCGCCAACGTGATCCGCGGGCGCGAGCCGGTCGACTACAAGCACAAGCACGCCGGCAGCGTGGCCAGCCTCGGCCTGCACAAGGGTGTGGCGCAGGTCTACGGCATCAAGATGACCGGCTGGCCGGCCTGGTTCATGCACCGGACGTACCACATGTCGCGGATCCCCTCGTTCAACCGCAAGGTGCGCGTGGTGGTCGACTGGACGCTGGCGTTCTTCCTCAAGCGTGAGGTGGTGGCGCTGGGTCAGCTGCACGACCCGCGTGAGGAGTTCGCCGAGGCGTCCGCCCCGCCGGTCGCCGCGCGCGTCTGACGCCTGCCGGACGAAAGGCCCTTCCCGTACGCGGGAGGGGCCTTCGCCGTGTCCGGGATCAGAAGCGCCAGGTCCAGGCGTCGGCGAGCCGCGTACCCGGCCGCCCGAACAACTGCTCCAGGGTGCGGCGCAGCATGTCCGCGTGCGGCGCGTCGTCGGTCACCGCGACGCAGGACGCGCGCCAGAACTCGACGTCCCGGGCGGCCTGGCGGCGCTGCCGGTCACCGACCGCCGGCGCCACGCCCCGGCGGGCCACGTCGGCGAGCAGGGCCGAGGTGGGACGTTGCCAGGTGCCCATGGTGGCCGAGCCGCCCCGCCCGTACGGGCCGATGAAGAAGCCCTCCGGCATGGCGAAGCCGACGCCGGTGGCGGTGGCCCAGCGCATCGGCCAGGGGGTCTGCGGAGTGGCGGTGGGCACCGGCACCAGCACCCCACCGGGGCGTACGCACTGCCGCCAGTGGCCGCCGGTGACGAACTCGGGCAGCGGCGGCCGGTCCATCGTGGGCAGCGGCGTCGGCAGGACGCTGAGCACCGCCGCGCCGACCGCGATCGGGACACCCCGGCGGGCCCGGCCGGACTCGCCGAGCGCCCGGTGCACGGCGAGCGTGAGCACGGTACCGACCAGCGGCAGCACTGCCAGCGCGAAGCGCATCGGCAGCGCGCCGTCCACCACCGGCAGCCCGGCCAGCAGCCGGTACGGGCCGGGAAGCCCGGTCCGTTCGCCGCCGACCACGACCTCGGGGCCGAGCGCGAGCGCGGCCGTCACCAGCGCGCCTGCCACCAGCGCCACCACCAGCGGCCGCCGGCCCAGCCAGGCCGCGCAGCCGACCGCGACCAGCAGCAGCGGCCAGCCGAGGAACGTGGTGAACTCGGCCGGACCGGTGGTCAAGCGGACCGCCTCCGGGCTGCCGAACACGGTCAGCGCGGAGAGGCGGGTCCAGCCGGCCAGGTCGGCGGAGAAGTAGGCGGGCGGGAACATCCCGTCGGCGACGCCCTGCGGACCGGCGAACTGCACCCAGAGCGGGTACGCCAGCACGAGCAGCGCCAGCCCGGCCGCGCCCAGCAGCCCGCGGGCGAAGCCGGGACCGGCCCGGCGCAGCAGTTCCCGGTCGGCCAGCCCGTACGCGAGCGTCATCACCGCCAGCGTGAGCGCGGTGAGGAAGAGCACCTCCTCGCCGACGAACACCTGCACGGTGACGACAGCGGCGAGCCCGGCCGCCGACGAGACCATCCGGCGGCGGTCCGGGCCGCCCGGGCGCCCGGCCGGGTCGGCGGCGCGCAGCAGCCGGACCACCAGCCAGACCAGCGCCGGGACCAGCCACTGCGCGGTCATGTGCAGGTGGCCGTTGCTCTGCGAGACCATGCCCGGCCCGAAGCCGCACAGTGACGCGCCCAGCCCGGCCGCGAGCGGGCGGGCCCGTAGGACGCGGGTGAACAGCAGGTACCAGGCCAGCGCGGTACCGGCCAGGTTGAGCGCGACCAGCAGCGCGAACGTGACCGGCGCGCCGAACGCCAGCGTGACCGGGGCGAGCAGCACGCCGAGCGCGACGACCGAGGTGTTCGCCATCAGGTTGACCCCGTCCGGCGCGTTCAGGCGGTCGCTGACCAGGCTCAGCTCGCCGCGCAGGGCACGCGCGTCGAGCGCCAGGAACCACTCGTACAGCGTCTGGTCGGCCGGGTTGAGCGCGAGTACCCGCGTGCCCGGCGCCGGCCAGAGTCCGTGGGTGAGCCAGGCGGCGAACGCGGCGAACGCCAGCCCCACGAGCAGGTCGGCGCGGCGCCGCCGGACGGCGGCCGTCATCCGCCGCGTGACCGTCGCCGGGCGGGCCGCCCGGACCTGGTCGGGCCCGGAGGCCGTGCGGGCGGCGCTGGTCACGGCCTCGACCATAACGGCCGCAGCCGTCGGGGTACGCCGGGTCGCGGCCGAGCCGCTACGGTGAGATCTGCACCGCGCGTGTCGGCGCGCCGGTGTCACCCGCCCGGGTGGTGGAACGGCAGACACGGCCGCCTTAAAAGCGGCTGCCGCAAGGCGTGCGGGTTCGACCCCCGCCCCGGGCACACGAACTCTCAGGTTTCCCACAGCTAGCCGTCGCACGCGCGATTGCGGCCACGTCTACCCTGGAGTAGCACGTCTACGTGCGATCGACCCCCTGAGGGAGGCCTGAGAAGTGAAGACCTCGAACCCGGTGCTCGCCCGGCTCGGCCAGGCGGCAGAGCGTGAGCGGGCGGCCGGGTACGCCCAGCCCGGGCCTTACGGTCAGCCCGGATACCCCCAGCAGCAGTACCCGCAGCAGCCCTACGCCCAGCCCTACCCGGGCGGCTACGGCCAGCCGGTGGCACCGCCCACCGTGACCCCGATGACGCTCGACGACGTGGTCGTCAAGACGGTCCTCATGCTCGCCATCCTCGGCGCCTCGGCCGCTGCGGCCTGGGTGCTCGTGCCGGACTCGCTCGTCGGCGTGGCGTGGATCGGCGCCGCGGTGGTCGGCCTGGTGCTGGGTCTGATCATCTCGTTCTCCCGGATGGCCAACCCGGCGCTCGTGGTGGCGTACTCGATCATCGAGGGCGTCTTCGTCGGCATGGTCAGCAAGGCGTTCGAGGCGCGGTACGACGGGATCGTGCTCCAAGCCGTGGTGGCGACCTTCGGCGTCTTCTTCCTCATGGCGATGATCTACAAGGCGCGGATCATCCGGGCCACCCCGAAGTTCGCCCGCATCCTGGTCTCGATCATGGCAGGCCTCTTCGCGGTCATGCTGATCAACTTCGTGTTGTCCCTGGCCGGCGTGAACACCGGCTTGCGGGATGGCAGCAAGTTGGCCATCGGCTTCAGCCTGGTCTGCATCGTGGTGGCGTCGCTGAGCTTCGTGCTCAACTTCGCCGACATCGAGGAGGGGGTCCGGATGGGACTCCCGCAGCGCTACTCGTGGACGGCCGCCTTCGGCATCGTCGTCGGCCTGGTCTGGCTCTACATCGAGATCCTGCGGCTGCTCAGCTACTTCCAGGGCGACGACTGACGTCTCGCTTTCCGCCGACGCCCGCCTGCCGCATCCGCGGCGGCGGGCGTCGCCGTTTTCCCGCCTCTTCCGGGCCGCCCGGGGCAGAGTGGGACTCGGGTACGTGGGCGGGAGGTGGTCACGGTGCGCAGTGCCAATCCGGTGCTGGACCGGCTGGACGACGTCGGCCGCGCCGAACGGCAGGTGCTCGGGGTCGGAACCGCCGACGCGATGACAGTGGCCGACGTGGTGAGCCGCACCGTGGGCCTGCTGCTGGTCACCGGCGTCACGGCGGCGCTGTCCTGGGTGCTGGTGCCGCAGGCCGCGTGGATCTCCGCCGCGCTGGCCGGAAGCGCGCTGGCCAGCCTCGCCCTGGTGCTCGTCATCTCGCTGAAGCAGATCACCAGTCCGCCGGTCATCGTCGGGTACGCCGTGTTGCAGGGGTTGCTGCTCGGGGTGGCCAGCCGCGCCTTCGAACTGGTCTACCCGGGCATCGTGGCGCAGGCGGTGGTCGGCACGTTCGGCGTCTTCCTCGGCATGGCAGTGCTCTACCGGGCCCGGCTGGTACGCGCCACGCCGCGCCTGGCCCGCCTGGTCATCGGCACGCTCGTCGGGATCGTGGCGATCGGCCTGGTCAACCTGTTCGCGTACCTGTTCACCGGGCGGCAGGGCGTGGCCGTCTACAGCCTCAGCGACCGGGTGGGCTGGCTGCCGTACGTGTTCTCGGTGGTGGCGATCATCGCCGGGGCGCTCAGCTTCATCCTCGACTTCGACCTGGTCGAGCGGTCGGCCGCGAATCGGCTGCCCCGTCGCTACGCCTGGTACTGCGCGTTCGGGCTGCTCGTCGGGTTGATCTTCCTGTACTGGCAGATCCTGCGCCTGCTCAGCTACGTACGCCGCTGAGCACGCTCCGGCCCGGCGTCGCCGTAGACTCGGCGGCGATGAGCGCAGCGGAACTGGACCGGGCGGTGACCCTGCTGGTCCGACAGGTGGGGCACTGGCAGCAGCCGCGCTGGTCGGCCAAGGCCGAGGGTGGCAACGTGTCCCGGGCCGACCTGGTGCACAAGCTGGTCCAGGAGATCGCCAACCTGGCCGCCGACGCGGCGGGCGAGCCGCGCCGCGAGGTGCCCCGGCTCCCCAGCGACCAGGCGCTCCCAGACCAGCTCCGCGTGGTAACCGCCGACCTGACGCTGGCCGATCCTCCCGCCCCCGTCCTGGCCGAGGCCGCCGCGGCGATAACCCGAACCCGCGCCGCCCTCTGACCCGCCCCTGCCCTTTCGTCGCGTTGATCATGAAGTTGGCGGCGACAAAACGGACGCGGATCCCCGCTAACTTCATGATCGACCGGGTGGCGGGGGCGGTCAGGGGTTGAGCCAGCGGCGTGCCTTGCGGCGTCTGGCCCGGTCGCGTGCCCGCAGGACGGCGGGACGGTCGTGGCCGGCGGCCTCCGCCTGCCTCCCGTGCAGCAGGCCGTAGGTGAACGTGTTCTCGCCGTCGGCGTACGCCTGGAGCGCCTGCCGCCGCAGCGTCTCCCGGGTCACCACCGAATCCTGGTGGGCGCCGAGCAGATCCTGGAGCGCCTTGAACCGCTTCACCAGGCGGGCGGCCGGTTTGCCGGCGCTCGGCTCCCGCACCTCCACCGCGTACCGGGCCGCCTTGTGCTTCTTACGCGCCTCGTGCAGCGCCGCGTCCCCGGCCGTCCCTTCGAGCGTGAGCGCCCGGTCCAGCCGTTCGTCAGCACGGCGTACCGCCTTGCGGATCCGCCGGTCCACCCAGCGCCGGCCCACGTCGGCAGGTGCGCCGTCGACCAGCCGATCCAGGCGGGCCAGCAGCTCGGCATAGCGGTCGGAGTCCAACGCGGACCGCAGCGCCGCTGTCGTCCCGGCCAGGTCGGCCGCGAACCGCTCGCCGATCCGCGCGGCCACCGGGCCGAGCACCAGCTCGCCCGGCAGCTCGTGCACCGCCTCGGTGAGCCGGGCCGCCATCACCTGGGTGTCGCGGACCCGGCCCAGCTCGCCGCCGAGCCAGCGCAGCTCGGCCCGGACCGCCTCGCTCTCCCTGCGGTCCCACAACCCCCGGAAGGTACGCAGCGTCGCCCGCAACCGGCGGGCCGCGACGCGCATGTCGTGGACCGCGCCCTCGTCACCCTGGTACGCGGCCGCGTGGTTGCCGACGATCGCGTCCCGCTGCGCCCTGGCGTACGTGAGGACCGGCCCCGCCGGGCCGTCCGGTTCGCGGTCGTCGAAGCGCTCGATCCGGCCCGCGACGGCCCGGTGCGACTTGCTGACCGCCACCTCCCGGGCACCTGCCGCGCGCAGCCGCTCGCCCAGCGCGTCGAGCAGCGCCTCGTCGCCGTCGACCAGCTCGATCTCGATCTCGTGCCAGGTCCGCGCGGCGCCGTCCACCAGATCCTCGGACCGGACGTCGTCCTCGGCCACCTCGGCCAGCACCCGGCCGTCCGCGTCCAGCAGCCGCCGTTCCCGGCGGCGGTTGACCACCCGGGCGGCCGCAGCGACGGTACGGCCCCGCGACGCGCCCCGGATCAGCGCGACCACCTCGGCCGGCGGGCCGTCGTTGGACGCCCCGGCCGGGAACTGGTGCTCGACCCGCGCGCCGCCGACCGCGCCCACCTTGAGATGCCAGCCCGCGTCGTGCCCCCCGGTACGCCGGCGCAGCGCGTGCCCGCTGCGCAGCAGGAGCAGGTCGTCGGTGTCCCAGTAGACGGCGTCCAGATCCGAGACGGTGGCGTCGGACATGGTCACGACGCCACCGCACCCGGTCAGGTCGGGCAGCTGGAAACCCTCGTCGCCGGAGTACTTGCGCTCACGTTCCACGACGGTCGCCATACGGCCTCCCGTACCCGGCCCGCGCGCCGGCGAACCGGTCTCAGCTCAGCCGCTCCAGCACCATCGCCATGCCCTGGCCGCCGCCGACGCACATGGTCTCCAGGCCGATGGTCTTGTCGTGCCACTCCAGCGCGTTGAGCAGCGTGCCGGTGATCCGGGCGCCGGTCATGCCGAACGGGTGGCCGACGGCGATCGCGCCACCGGCGACGTTCAGCTTCTCCTCCGGGATGCCGAGCTGCCGGTACGAGGGGATCACCTGCGCGGCGAACGCCTCGTTGATCTCGACCAGGTCGACGTCGTCGATGGTCATGCCGGCCCGCTTCAGCGCCTGCTTCGACGCCTCGACCGGGCCCAGGCCCATGATCTCGGGAGAGAGCGCGCTGACGCCGGTGGAGACGATCCGGGCCAGCGGGGTGAGACCCAGCTCGGACGCCCGCTCGGCGCTCATGATCACTACTGCGGCGGCGCCGTCGTTGAGCGGGCAGCAGTTGCCGGCGGTGATCCGGCCGTCCGGGCGGAACACCGGCTTCAGACCGGCCACGGCCTCCAGGGTCACCCCGGCACGCGGGCCGTCGTCGGTGCTGACCACCGTGCCGTCCGGCGTGGTGACCGGGGTGATCTCGCGGGCCCAGAAGCCGTCCGCGATCGCCTTCTCCGCGAGGTTCTGGCTGCGGACGCCGAACGCGTCCATGTCCTCGCGGGTCACGTCGTACACCTGGGCCAGGTTCTCCGCGGTCTGGCCCATGGCGAGGTAGATGTCGGGGAGCTGCCCGGCCTCGCGCGGGTCGGCCCACACCTCGGCGCCGCCCTGGGCGCGGGCCGCGGAACGCTCCCGGGCCTCGGCGAAGCGGGGGTTCTCCCAGCCGCCGCCGACCAGCGCCTGCGCCTCCGGCGGCAGCGTGTCCGAGTTGCCCCGGGCGTACCGGGAGACCATCTCCACACCGGCGGAGATGAACACGTCGCCCTCACCGGCCCGGATCGCGTGCATCGCCATCCGCGTGGTCTGGAGCGAGGACGCGCAGTAGCGGGTCAGCGTGGCGCCCGGCAGGCCGTCCAGGCCCATCAGCGTGGCGACCACCCGGGCCATGTTGAAGCCCTGCTCGCCGCCGGGCAGGCCGCACCCGAGGTAGAGGTCGTCGATGGTGGTGGGATCGAGCGCCGGAACCTTGTCGAGGGCGGCCTGGACGATGGTGGCGGCGAGGTCGTCCGGGCGGACCTCGCGGAGGGAACCCTTGAACGCGCGGCCGATGGGGGACCGGGCGGTGGCGACGATGACGGCGTCGCGGGGCGACTCAATCGGCATGAGCCAACGTTAACGCGCCGGTAACATGCGCGGGAAGGTGTGCGGTGGGCGGGAAATGTCACCCCGTGGGCGGTCGGCGGTGGTGCCGGAACGCGACAGTCGCCGCCGCCTCGACCGCCGGCAGCAGGGCGTGCGCCCAGACCCGGTAGCCGTCGGCGGACGGGTGGAAGCCGTCGCGGCAGAGCGTGCCGGCATCCGCGCGGAACACCGGGCCCGTCTCGGTGCCCAGGTCGACAACCGTGCCACCGGCGTCCAGCACGGCCGCCGTCTGGGCCCGTGCCATCCGCCGGCCGGACCAGCCGAGCACCTGACGCAGCGGGGCGGCGACCGCGCGTACCGCGCCGAGGTCGGGGCAGGTGCCCACCACCACCTCGACGTGCGCTTCCCGCAGCCGGCGCACCGCCGAGCCGAGATAGGCGGCCGCGTCACCCGGGCGGCTCAGCGCCGTCGCGTCGTTCGCCCCGATCAGCACCACCGCCACGTCGGGCCGCTCGCCGAGCAGCGCCCGGGCCACCTGGGTGGCCAGGTCGGTGGCGCGGGAGCCGGAGACCCCGACGCTGGACAGATGCACCCGGCGGCCGTGCGGCCCCTCGGCGAGCAGGTTCGCGAGCTGACCGCCGATCGTCTCCTCGAAGCGGTCGACGCCGACACCGAGCGCCGACGAGTCGCCGAGCAGCACCAGGCGCAGCGGCGGCGCGTCCGCCCGGCCGACCGTCGCGCGCAACACCAGACCCAGCTCGGGCTGGGCGTACTCCCGGCTGCGGGCGGCGATGGCCTGCCCGGCGAGGACCGCCGCGCCGCCCACCGTGCCGGCCAGCAGCGACAGGGCCGCCGCCCGGCCCCACCGGGCCACCTCGTTCCGCTCGCTCATGACAGCACTCCGCTTCGCTCCGTGCCGTCATGAGGCACGTTTGCGCTGAGCTGGCCGATTCGCTCGCTGCGCTCGCTCATGACAGCACTCCGCTTCGCTCGCTCATGCCGTTTCCTCCAGGGTGGCCGAGTCGGCAGCGCTGCCGGTCGGGGGCAGCGCGCCGACGCCGAAGAAGGCCCGTCGGCGAAGCTGCGCCCAGCGTCCGCCGGGCCCGCGGTCGCGGCCCCGGAGCTGGGCGCCGCTGACCTCCGTGCCGGCGTGCCGGGCCGCCTCGTGAGCCGCCTCCGGGAGCGACCGTACGCCTTCCACGCCGGGCAGGACAGGCCTGCGTTCCGGGACCGCGCCCAGCGCGGACAGCACGGTGGGCAGCAACGCCGCCGCGGCTATCGCGTACCCCTCTGCGGAGGGGTGGAACCGGTCCCAGGCGAACATCCGGGCGGGCTCGGCGGCGAACCGCGGCCCGAGCATGTCGCCGAGTGAGACGGCCCGGCCGCCGGCCTCGACCACGCCCACCGTCTGCGCGGCCGCGAGCTGGCGGCTCCAGCGCCGGGCCAGCCAGCGCAGCGGCGGCTGGATCGGCCGGATGGTGCCCAGGTCGGGACAGGTGCCGACGACCACCTCGCAGTCGGCCGCCCGCAGCGTGCGGACCGCGTCGACCAGGTAGCGCACGGCCAGCCCCGGCGGCGTGCGGTTGGTGACGTCGTTGCCGCCCACCAGGATCACCGCCACGTCCGGCTCGACCTCCAGGGCGGACTCGACCTGCGGTTTCAGCCCGGACGAGAGCGCGCCCACCACGGCGAACCGGTGCAGGCGTACCGGCCGGTGCAGGCGGCGGGACAGCCCGGTGGCCAGCAGCGAGCCCGGTGTCTCCCGGCGCCTGTGCACGCCGTAGCCGGCTGCCGAGGAGTCGCCCAGGATGACCATGGTGACCGGCGGGCCGGGCAGCTTCGCGCCGTACACGCCGTCGCAGCGCGGCGGCGGGGCCTGCGCCATCGGGATGGTGCGCCGGGCCTGCCGGGCCTGGCCGAGCAGCACCCCGCCGGTGGCGGCGGTGGCCGCCACCGTGGCGCCCGTGCCGATCGCCGCGAGGCGGGCGATCTGCCGGACGCGCTGCCAGTGGACCGGCGCGACGGAACCAGCGTCCCCCATGAACCGACAGTATCGCGCCGGTACGACCACTGCTGTCCTTGATCGGATGGCTGGGCGGCGCCCGGACTGGGTACCGATGGGGGTGGCGGACGCGGGCTTGCCCCCGGGCCGCACCATGGTCGGGCGGAGAGGGGCGAAGACATGGGGAAGACGTTGAAGCGCAGCGCCGCGTTCGCCGCGCTGGCCCGGGCGCTGGCGGCCGGTACGCGGGGCGGGCCGTCGCTCGGGGCCCGGCTGGCGGCGCTGCCGAGGATGATCCGCGCCACCACCAGGGGCGAGTACGACGGCGGCCTGCGCCTGGCGCTGATGGCCGGCGCGACCGCGTACATCGTCAGCCCGATCGACCTGCTGCCGGAGATCCCGCTGGCGATCTTCGGGCTGGCCGACGACGCGGTGATGGTCACCTGGCTGGCCGGCAGCGTGCTCGCCGAGACGGAACGGTTCCTGGAGTGGGAGGCACGTCGCAGCTCGGTCATCCCGGGGCATGTGGTGCCCTGACGGCACGTACGCTGGTCGGCGAACTGACGGCTGACCGACCGCCCCACGACGGCGGCGCGACGAAGGGCACAACGAGGTGCAGTACTACGACAACGTCGTCGAGCTGATCGGCAACACCCCGCTGGTCCGCCTGCGCAACGTCACCGAGGGCATCCAGGCCACCGTGCTGGCGAAGGTGGAGTACGTCAACCCGGGCGGCTCGGTCAAGGACCGGATCGCGATGCGCATGGTGGAGGACGCCGAGAAGGCGGGCATCCTGCGGCCGGGCGGCACGATCGTCGAGCCGACCAGCGGCAACACCGGCGTCGGGCTGGCTCTGGTGGCCCAGCTCAAGGGCTACCGCTGCGTCTTCGTCTGCCCGGACAAGGTCAGCCAGGACAAGCAGGACGTGCTGCGCGCGTACGGCGCCGAGGTGGTGGTCTGCCCGACCGCCGTCGCGCCGGAGGACCCGCGCTCCTATTACAACGTGTCCGACCGGCTGGCCCGGGAGATCCCCGGCGCGTGGAAGCCCAACCAGTACAGCAACCCGGCCAACCCGCGCTCGCACTACGAGACCACCGGCCCGGAGCTGTGGAAGCAGACCGAGGGCAGGATCACCCACTTCGTGGCGGGCGTCGGCACCGGCGGCACCATCTCCGGCATCGGCCGCTACCTCAAGGAGGCGTCCGAGGGCCGGGTCAAGGTGATCGGCGCGGACCCGGAGGGCTCGGTCTACTCGGGCGGCACCGGCCGGCCGTACCTGGTCGAGGGCGTCGGTGAGGACTTCTGGCCGGAGACGTACGACCGGAAGATCGCCGACGAGATCGTCGAGGTGTCGGACAAGGAGTCCTTCGAGATGACCCGCCGGCTCGCCCGCGAGGAGGGTCTGCTGGTCGGCGGCTCCTGCGGCATGGCCGTGGTGGGTGCGCTGGAGGTGGCCCGCAAGGCCGGCCCGGACGACGTGATCGTGGTGCTGCTGCCGGACGGCGGCCGGGGCTACCTGTCGAAGATCTTCAACGACAAGTGGATGGCCCGGTACGGCTTCCTGGACGACTCGGGCACCGAGCCGACGGTCGCCGACGCGCTCGCCGGCAAGCCCGGTGGCCTGCCCGAGCTGGTGCACGTGCACCCGACCGAGACGGTCCGCGACGCGATCGACTACATGCGCGAGTACGGCGTCTCGCAGCTCCCGGTACTCAAGGCCGAGCCGCCGGTGGTGACCGGTGAGGTGGCCGGTTCGATCGCCGAGAAGGACCTGCTCGACGCGCTGTTCACCGGCCAGGCCCACCTGCACGACACGATCGAGCGGCACATGGGCGAGCCGCTGCCGATGATTGGCGGCGGCCAGCCGGTGAGTGAGGCGGTCGGGCTGCTGGAGAAGGCGGACGCGGCGCTGGTGCTGGTCGACGGCAAGCCCAAGGGCGTGCTGACCCGCCAGGACCTGCTGGCCCACCTCGGCGCCCGCTGACCCTGCTTGTAAGGAAGGGCCCCCTTTTAACACCGCGGTGTTAAAAGGGGGCCCTTCCTCTACCGGAGGCGTTAATAAGGGGCCCTTCCTTACAAGCGGCGGGCGTAGCGGAGCTGGGGGACCAGCACCCGGCCGATGTGTTCGTCCCGCTCATCACCGGTGGCGGTCCAGCCGCCGCGCTCGTAGAAACGGCGCGCGTGGGCGTTGTCCCGCAGCACCCACAGCACCGCGCGCGTCCAGCCCCGGGCCCGCATCGCGTCGAGCGCGTCCACCATCAGCGCCCGTCCGGTGCCCCGGCCCCGCTCGGACGGCTCCAGGTGGATCGCGTTGAGCAGCCCGGTCGCCGGGTCGCCCTCGTCGTCCGGCCCGAGGTAGCTGAAGCCCACCAGCTTCCCGTCCCGCTCGGCCACCGTCATCCGGTGGTCCGCGCCCTCCCAGGTCAGCCGCTCCACCCAGTAGCGGCCCATCGCCTCCGGCGTCGGGTCGGCCAGCGCCTCGGGCGGCAGGAACGACGAGTATGCCGCCACCCGGGAACGCTGGTGCAGGGCGCCGACCGCCATCAGGTCGGCCTCGGTCGCGGAACGTAGGGAGATCGTCACCCGGGCGACGGTACCCGCCGGGGCGGCACCTGCACCGTCTGGAGATCGTCGGCGATCACCAGATCACCGGTGAAGTGTTCCCGGGCCTCGTCGTGGAAGCGGCGCGGGTCGGCGTACCGCTGGGAGAAGTGGGTGAGCACGAGCGTGCGTACCCCCGACTCGGCCGCGACGCGCGCGGCCTGGCCGGCGGTGAGGTGCCCGACCTCGGCGGCGAGCGCCGCCTCCGACTCCAGGAACGTCGACTCGATCACCAGCAGGTCGGCGTGCTCGGCGAGCGCGTACACGCCGTCGCAGAGCCCGGTGTCCATCACGAACGCGAACCGCTGCCCCGGCCGGACGACGCTCACCTCGTCCCGGGTGACGCGGCGCCCGTCGCGGTCCAGGTGGCCGTCGCGCAGCAGCCTTCCGGTGTCCGGACCGGCGATGCCGTACGCGGCCAGCCGCTCCGGAAGCATCCGGCAGCCGTCCGGCTCGACCAGCCGGTATCCGTACGTCTCGATCGGGTGCCGCAGCCGGCGGGCCTCCAGCGTGCCGATGCCCAGGGTGATCCGCTGCCCGTCGGCGTCGATCGGCTCGACTGCCAGTTCGGCGGTCTCGTAGAAGCTGGAGGCGTGGCGCAGGCGGGCGAAGTACTCGGCGCCGCCGGCCGGGAAGTGCACAGCCACCGGGCGCGGTACGCGGTCCAGCGAGAGCCGCTGGATCATGCCGGGCAGCCCGAGGCAGTGGTCGCCGTGGAAGTGGGTGACGCAGATCCGGGTCAGGTCGGTGGCGGTGATCCCGGTGTGCAGCATCTGCCGCTGGCTGCCCTCGCCCGGGTCGAAGAGGATCACCTCGTCGTCCCAGCGCAGCAGGTAGCCGTTGTGGTTGCGCTGCCGGGTCGGGGCCTGGCTGGCCGTACCGAGCACCACCAGCTCACGCATGGACACCGCACCCTCCCGAGCGCAAAAAGCGACCCCCGGGGCTTCCGCGCTCGCGCACGGGCCGGCTGGACTGGGCCGGCACCCCGGGGGTCGGGTGGCTGTCGTGGTTTCGCCGCACCGCTGCCACACGGTCTCGACGATCCTGCAGGTGCCCGCCTCGCGGCGGGCGAGTTTTCACTGTCGAGGACAGCGGCTAGCGGACAGCCACCTCACGAGTCCGATTGCTATACAAGTCTGGACCACCTCCTTTCCCGTGTACCGCCACGCTATCCACTTCGCGGCGGCCGCGGCAACGGATTTCGATCACAGGCCCGGTCAGTCCAGGCCGATCGGGCCCTCGCGCGGACCGTCCTCGTTCGCCGGCTGCACGGCGAGCGACGGGAAGTCGGCCAGGTCGCCCTCCGGCTCGGCGTCCCACTCGGGGAACACCAGCGGGCTCTGCAGGTAGAGGCAGAGCAGCTGGGTGAGCTGGTGCAGGCCGTCGAGGTGGGTGCGCTCGTGGCCGTGGGTGGCGTCCACGCCGAACCCGAGCAGCGCCACCCGGGCGTGCGCCCCGGCCTCGACCGCGGCGGCCACGTCCGAGCGGTAGTAGTCGAACACGTCCCGGACCAGGTCGACGCCGTGTTCCTTGGCGATCGAGGCGAGGTTGCGGGTCAGGTGGTAGTCGAACGGGCCGACCCCGTCGCCCATGGCGAGTGTCGCCGCGGTCTCCCGGGACTGCTGGCCCGGCGCGACCACCGCCGCGTCCACCGACACGATCTCCGCGACGTCCGGGTCCAGCCCGTGGCTCGCGCCGTGGCCGATCTCCTCGGTGACGGTGACCAGCAGGTGTGCGGTGACCGCCGGGGTGACACCGGCGTCGACCATCGCCTTGAACGCGGTCAGCACCGCCGCCACGCCCGCCTTGTCGTCCAGGTGGCGGGACTTGACGTACCCGTTCGGGGTGATGGTGGGGTTGGGCAGGAACGCGACGAAGTCCCCGGCGTCGATGCCGAGCGCCCGCAGCCCGGCCTCGTCGTGCACCGGCTCGTCCACCCGCACCTCGACCAGTTCCCAGCCGACGCCCTGCAGGTCGACCGCCTCGTTGTAGCGGTGCCCGCTCGCCTTCAGCGGCAGCACCTGGCCGGTGACGACCCGCTCCAGGTCGTCGGTGAAGATCCGCACGTGGGCGCCCTCGGCGAAACGGGCGCTGTGCGTGCCGATCGGGTTGACCTCCAGCCGGCCGTTCTCCTTGAGCCGCTTCACCATGCCGCCGATGGTGTCGGTGTGCACCACGATCGCCCGGTCGGCGCCGGTCTCCCGGGGACCGGGTAGACAGGCGCTCAGCGCCCCGCGACGGGTCAGCGTGGAGCTGATCCCGATCGCGGAGAGCCTCTCGCCCACGTACTGCTGGATGTGGTCGGTGCGCCCCGACGGGCTGGGGATCTCCAGCAGCTCCACCAGCACCTGGCGGAGGTAGTCGAGGTCGAGCTTGAGCGGTTGGGGCTTGCGTGCGGTCATGCCCCAGAGCTTGCCGCACCGGCCGGCGACCAGAGTCGCTGCGGTGCCCGGGTACCCGGGAAGAGCAGGTCGACGAAGCGCTCGGCGGTGGGCTGCGGTTCGTGGTTGGCCAGTCCGGGCCGCTCGTTCGCCTCGATGAACACGTGTTCCGGCCGGTCCGGGGCGGGGACCAGCAGGTCCAGCCCGGTGACCGGGATGTCCAGCGCCCGGCTCGCGGTGACGCACGCCTCGGCGATCGCCGGGTGCAGCTCGGCGGTCACGTCGTGGATCGTGCCGCCGGTGTGCAGGTTGGCCGTCCGGCGTACCGCGAGCACCTCGCCCTCCGGGAGCACGTCGTGCATCCGGTACCCGGCCTCGGCCACCACCTCGCGGGTCATGTCGTCGATCGGGATGCGGGACTCGCCCCCGGTGGCGGCGGCCCGGCGGCGGCTCTGCCGCTCGATCAGCTCGGTGATGTCGTGCACCCCGTCGCCGGTGATCTGCGCCGGGCGGCGTACCGCAGCGGCGACCACCTCGTGGTCGATCACCACGACCCGCAGGTCCTCGCCCGCGCGCAGCTCCTCGATCAGTACGTCCGGGCAGAACCGGCGGGCCAGCTCGACGGCCGCGGTCAGCGCCTCGGGCGTACGCACGCCGACGGTGATGCCGTTGCCCTGCTCGCCCCGCGCCGGCTTGACCACCACCGGACCCACGTCGTTCAGGAACGCCACGTCGTCGGGCTCACCGGTGGCGGTACGCCCGCGCGGCACCGACAGGCCCGCCTCGGTGAGGATGCGCCGGGTCACCCGCTTGTCGTCGCAGCGGCTCATCGCCACCGCCGAGGTCAGCTCCGACAGCGACTCGCGGGTGTGGATGGTCCGGCCACCGGTGGTCAGCTTCAGCTCACCCCAGTGCGGGTCGGTCACCTCCACCCGGATGCCGCGGCGCATCGCCTCGTCCGCGACGATCTTCGCGTACGGGTTCAGCTCGTCGTACCCCTCGGGCATGGCGGGCAGGAACAGGCGCTCGTTGATCGGGTTCTTCCGCTTCACGCAGAGCGTGCCGGTGCGGTGGAAGCCGAGGCGCTCGTACAGCCGGATCGCGCCCGAGTTCTCGGCCAGCACGGACAGGTCCACGAACGCCCGGCCGCGCCCGTCGAGCCGGTCGGCGAGCGCGGTGAGCAGCGCCTGCCCGGTGCCGGGCGGGGCGGTGTTGAAGTCGACTGTGAGGCACCACAGGCTCGCGCCGTTCTCCGGATCGCCGAAGACCGCCACGTGGTCCACGCCGGTGATGGTGCCGACCACCTCACCCGTGGCGTCCTCGGCCACCAGGTGCAGGAACCGGTCCGTGCCGGCGTTGTCCACCAGCACCTCGACCGGGGCGGTGACCATGCCGTTGCGCGCGTAGATCCGGTTCACCGCCTCCGCGTCGGCGGCGTCACGCAGCGGCCGGACGGTCAGCCCGGGCACCTCGCCGCCCTCGGTCGCGGCGGGCCGCTTCTCGCCCAGCGGCAGCCGGTACGTCAGCGACGGGTCGATGAACAGCTCGTCCGGCAGCCGCGACACCAGCACGTGCGGGTCGCGCAGGTAGATGCAGATGTCCCGGGCGCCGACCGCCTCGGAGCGCAGCACGTCGGCTACGTGGACCTGGTCGTCGAACGTCTGCCCGAACACCAGCCGGCCCCAGCCGCAGTCCAGCACCACGCCCGAGGCGTCGGTGGACGTGGGCTCCGGATGCCGCTGCTCCGGCGTACCCGGTGCGACCGGGTCACCGCCGGGGCCGATGCGTTCCCGGCGGCGCCCCAGCACCCGTTCCCGGTCGGTACGTGCCGTTCCGGTGGCGAGGGTGTCGGTCACGGTCAGTCGATTCCGTGGCTCTGGAGCCACATTTCCAGGAGTCCCAGTTGCCACAGCTTGTTTCCGTTCAACGGGGTCAGTTCGGCGTTCGGGTCGGCGAGCAGCGCGTCGACGTAGTCGGCGCGGAACAGGTCGCGACGGCGCGCCTCGGGCGCGGTGAGCGCGTCGCGTACCCGGTCGAGGAGCTTGCCCTCCAGGTGGGTGAGTCCGGGCACCGGGAAGTAGCCCTTGGGCCGGTCGATGACCTCGTGCGGCAGGACCCGCCGGCCGATCTCCTTGAGCACGCCCTTGCCGCCCTGGGCCAGCTTCAGCTCCGGCGGGCAGCTCGCGGCCAGCTCGACGAACTCGTGGTCGAGGAACGGCACCCGGGCCTCCAGCCCGTGCGCCATGGTCATGTTGTCGACCCGCTTCACCGGGTCGTCGGTCAGCATGACCTGGGTGTCGATCCGCAGGCCGGCGTCGACGGCGGTCTGCGCGCCCGGGCGGCCCAGGTGCGCGGCCACGAACTCCCGCGCCGGGTCGCCGTCGGCCAGCCACGCCGGGTTGAGCACCCGGGCCAGTCCGGCCGCGTCGCGGTCGAAGAACGCCTTCGCGTACGTCTCGAGCGCCTGCTCCCGGTCCACCCCGGCGAGCGGCGGGTACCAGTGGTAGCCGCCCAGGATCTCGTCCGCGCCCTGACCCGACTGGACCACCTTGACGTGCTTCGCGACCTCCTGGCTGAGCAGCCAGAACGCGACGCAGTCGTGGCTGACCATCGGTTCGCTCATGGCCCCGACGGCGGCCTCCAGCGGCGGCAGCAGGTCGCCGGTGGGCACCCGGATCTGGTGGTGGTCGGTGCCGAACGTCTTCGCGACCAGGTCGGAGTAGACGAACTCGTCGCCCTCCCGCCCGCCGACCGCGTCGAAGCCGATGGAGAACGTGGCCAGGCCGGACCGGGCCTGCCCCTCGCCGGCGAGCAGCGCGACCACCAGGCTGGAGTCGAGGCCGCCGGAGAGCAGCACGCCCACCGGAACGTCGGCCACCATGCGGCGGCGTACGGCGGTGGTCAGCGAGTCGAGCAGCGCGTCCTGCCAGTCCCGCTCGGACCAGCCGGCCCGCTCGGCGGCGCGGCCGAACGACGGGTCCCAGTAGACCCGCTCGTGCGTGGAGCCGTCCGCCTCGTACACCCGGACCGTGGCCGGCGGCAGCTTGGTGACGCCGGCCAGGATGGTGCGCGGCGGCGGCACGATGCTGTGGAAGCTCAGGTAGTGGGCGAGCGCCACCCGGTCGATGGTGGTGTCGATGCCGCCACCGGCGAGCAGCGCCGGCAGGGTCGAGGCGAACCGGACCACGCCGGGGGTCTCGGCCAGGTAGAGCGGCTTGATGCCGAGGCGGTCCCGGGCCAGCACCAGGCGGCCGGTGTCGCGCTCGCTGATCGCCACCGCGAACATGCCGATCAGGTGGTCGACGAAGTCGAGCCCCCACTCGGCGTACGCCTTGACCACTACCTCGCTGTCGCCGGACGAGAAGAACCGGTGGCCCTTGGCCTGCAGTTCGGCGCGTAGTTCCCGGTAGTTGTAGATGCAGCCGTTGAAGACACCGGTGAGCCCGGCGGCGGCGTCCACGATGGGTTGGCCGCTCGCCGCGGACAGGTCGATGATCTTCAGGCGCCGGTGTCCCAGCGCGGTCGGCCCTTGCGACCAGACGCCGCTGTCGTCGGGCCCTCGGTCACTCATCGTGGCCGCCATCCGCTCCACGGCCGAGACATCGGCGCGTGAACCGTCACGGCGGAACTCTCCCGCAAGTCCGCACATACGAGCCAATGCTGCCAGAGGTTGTTTCGGTTCGCCTGTTGAGACGATGACGAACGTGTGACAGCTTGCTACGATGCGCCGTCACGCAGCGTGGTTGCCTGTCACGCCTTCGGTTCCTGCCTCGCTCCACCCGATGTCGGGATTCGGCACCCGCAGGGGTGTGAGGAATGCCGCAGCAGGCTACTTCTGAAGTAGTATTGATGTCATGTCGATGCCCTTGGAGTCGGTGCCGTTCTCCGAGCTGCTGCGCCAGCCGACGGAAACCGCCGAACGGCTGGCCCGAACCCGGGCGCTGCGCCTCCGTCGCCGCGACGCCGCCGACCTGGTGCTGATGTCCGCCGAGCGGGCTGAAGCCGAGGGGGAGGTGGTCGACCTGACCGCGCGGCTGCTGGCCGGCCTGGCGCGGCGAGAGCCGGCCCTGGTCCGGGAGACGCTTCCGACTGTGCTGCCCTGGATGCGGTTCCTGCCGCAGGGGGACGCCGAGCAGATGACCGACGAGTTCATCGCCACGGCCGAGGCCGCAGCGGCTGTCGGCAGCACCGCGGCGGTGTCCCAGCTGCTCACCGAATGGCGGCACACCGCTGAGGTGCACGCCGATCCCGACCTGCATCGGATCCTGGCCGCGCCCAGCGCCGACGACTTCGGGCCGGTGACGCGCCCGACCGACGAGTGAGCGCGAAGCGCGGCGACCGCGCCGCCCCGCCACCCCGGCCCGGCGGGTACGCCCTGCGGTTCGCCACAAACGACGCGGCGAAGGGCTGGGAGGAACTGTGCCGGCAGGCCGCACCCCCTCAAGGGCTCCCTCGCCACAGCCGTGCACAACGGGCGGTCACTGCCGCAGTGGCAGTACGAGGTCACCGCCGGCGGCCGCATCTGGTACCTGGTCGACGACCAGACCCGAACCTGCTGGATCAAGCACGCCGGAACCGGCCATCCCAGAGCCACCGATTGACCGCAGTGCGTTCGGGCCCCCGTCCCTGAGGGGCGAGGGCCCGAATGGAATGGGCAGTGCTCGGTCTGGCTACGCGGTGCGGGCCACGCCGACCGGGCAGCTCAGCCCGTTCGGTCCGTGGTTGCAGTAGCCGTTCGGGTTCTTCGTCGGCGCCAGGTACTGCTGGTGGTAGTCCTCGGCGAAGTAGTAGTCGCCGAGCGGCGCGATCTCGGTGGTGATCTCACCCTTGCCGGCCCGGGCCACGATCGGCGCGAACGCGTCCCGCGACGCCTTCGCAGCGGCGGCCTGCTCGTCGGTGGTGGTGTAGATCGCCGAGCGGTACTGGGTGCCCACGTCGTTGCCCTGGCGCATGCCCTGGGTCGGGTCGTGGTTCTCCCAGAAGACCTTGAGCAGGTCCTCGTAGGCGATCTTCGACGGGTCGTAGACCACCTGGACCACCTCGGCGTGCCCGGTCATGCCCGAGCACACCTCCTCGTACGTCGGGTTGGTGGTGTAGCCACCCGCGTAGCCGGCGGACGTGGTGATCACGCCGGGGAGGGTCCAGAACAGCCGCTCGGCGCCCCAGAAGCAGCCCATGCCGAAGACAGCGACCTGCGCGCCCTCGGGGAACGGGCCCTTCAGCGTCGACGGCAGCACCTCGTGCCGGTCGGCGATCGGCATCGCGATCGGGCGGCCCGGCAGGGCCTGGTCAGGAGAGATCATCTCGGCCTTCATGCGGCGGAGGAACACGGTGGGACTCCTCTCTTGGCTTTCCCAGCGTGTGCAACAGCGTGGCCCTCCGGTTCCTTACCCGCCCACCGCGACGTCAGGCCAGCGCCGCCGAGATCCGCCCGGCGAACGCCTCGGCCTCGGCATCACCTGCGTACCGGGTACGCGGCCAGAAGAAGCCGCGCAGACCGTCGCCCTTCGTCCTGGGAACCACGTGGGTGTGCAGGTGCGGTACGGACTGGGACACCCGGTTGTTCATCGCCACGAACGTCCCACCGGCGTCCAGACCGGTCTCCACCGCCACGGCGATGCGCTGGACCAGCCGGAAGTAGCCGGGCAGCGCGTCGGGCGGCAGGTCGGACAGGGTGACCAGGTGGGTGCGGGGCACCACGAGCACGTGCCCCTTGAACACCGGGCGGGTGTCCAGGAACGCGACCCCGTCCGGCTCGTCGGTGACCCGGAACGCGGGCACCTCGCCCGCCACGATCCCGCAGAACACGCACCCGCTCATCCGCCCACCCTAGGCCCGGCCCGCCCACCCCACCTCCGGGCGAGCGTTGATCATGAGGTTGGCGGCGACAATTCGGACGGCGACCACCGTCAACCTCATGATCGACGAGAAGACCGGCCGTAGGTCAGGCGCGATCGAGGTAGGCGTCCCAGTCGTCGTCGGGGATGCCGGTCGGGCCGGTCTCGCCGTTGGCGAGGCGCGCCCGGATGTCCGCCTCCCACCGCAGCGCCCATCCGCGCAGCTCGTCGACCTGCTGCTCGGTGAGCCCGTACGAACGGAACGTCCGGCTGTCCCGCTCCGTCACACCACCCAGCCGGTCGGCCAGTTCGTCCAACGAGAAGCCGGCCGTGTGCCGGGCGCCGAGATGCTCCAGCTCCGACCGGGTGAGCCGTTCGGAGGCTGCGCGGACGTCGATGTAGTCGCGGTGGGCGGCACGGTCGTGCAGCGCCCGGACCTTCAATCCGACCGCGTCCTCGAAGGCCAGCACCGGGCCCAGCGCCATGCGGGCTGGCGGCGCGAGTGCCTCCTTGAGCAGATCGACCTCACAGGAAGAGGCGTCGTCCGAGATCAGCAGGCGAGCCATGCGCGGCGTCGCCTCGATGATCCGGGCGGAGAACCCGGCCGCGACGTAGGCGGCGGCGAGCCGGTCCGCCACGGCACTGAGTGGCATCGCGGCGGCCGTGGCGAAGTCGATGTCCTGGGAAGGCCGGTCGACCAGATCGTGGGCACACATGGCGTAGCCACCGGCGAGCATCAGTCCCAGGTCGTCACCAGCGGCGAAACCGATCTCCAGCAGGCGACGGTGCAGCGCGTCCATCACCCGGCGACGAGGTCGGGCAGTTGCCTCTCCCAGAGCCGGGTCACCCGCCGGGCCGTCAACCGTCGAATACGTGGCCAGTCCTGGCGGAGCAGCGCGGCGTCGACGTATCTGATGATGTCGTCCCGCTGGCCGCAGTCAAGCAGGAGGCAGTAGAGGGTCAGTCGCTCACCCGGGTCGCCCACGTCGTAGTCGCCGGGGCCCGACCAGGCAAGGCGCACGGGCAGGCTGACCCGCCCCGACCGCGGGCCGATCAGGAGACCCAGCGAGGCCGGGATCCGGTCGGCGACGCCGTGCAGGCGGGAGGGGAGCGCCTCGGTCGTACTCACCGGACCAGTATGGCCGACCACCCCGACAGAGTCCTGGTTGTGACAGGCGCGCCCGGCCTACCGGGAGCAAAGGGGAAGCGGGCGGACTAACGTCTGCGGCATGAGGCACGGCTTCGACACACTCGCCATCCACGCCGGTCAGGCCCCGGAGGCCCGCACCGGCGCGGTGATTCCGCCGATCTACCAGACCAGCACGTACGCCCAGGACGCCGTCGGCGCGCCGCGCGAGGGCTACGAGTACAGCCGCTCCGGCAACCCCACCCGGGACGCGCTCCAGGAGTGCCTGGCCGCGCTGGAGGGCGGCCAGGTGGCACTCGCCTTCGCCAGTGGCCTGGCCGCCGAGGACACGCTGCTGCGGACCGTCTGCAAGCCGGGCGACCACGTGGTGATCCCGGACGACGCGTACGGCGGCACCTACCGGCTGTTCGCCAAGGTGGCCGAGCGCTGGGGGCTTGACTACACCCCGGCGAAGGTCTCCGACCCGGACGCCGTGCGCGCGGCGATCCGCCCGGGCGCCACCCGGATCGTGTGGGTGGAGACGCCGACCAACCCGCTGCTCGGCATCGCCGACATCGCGGCGCTGGCCGCCGTGGCGCACGACGCCGGCGCGCTGCTGGTGGTCGACAACACGTTCGCCTCGCCGTACCTGCAGCAGCCGATCGCGTTCGGCGCGGACGTGGTGGTGCACTCCACCACCAAGTACGTCGGCGGACACTCCGACGTGGTCGGCGGCGCGCTCGTCGCGGCGGACCGGGCGCTCGGCGAGGAGCTGCGTTACCACCAGAACGCGATGGGCGCGATCAACGGCCCGTTCGACGCCTGGCTCACCCTGCGCGGCATCAAGACCCTCGGGGTACGGATGGACCGGCACTGCGACAACGCCGAGCGGATCGCGGCCTACCTGGACGGCCACGCGAAGGTCGCGCAGGTCATCTACCCGGGCCTGCCCTCGCACCCCGGCCACGAGGTGGCCGCCAAGCAGATGCGGCGGTTCGGCGGCATGATCTCGTTCCGCGCGGCGGGCGGCGAGGAGCATGCCGTGGACATCTGCAACCGATCCCGGCTGTTCGTGCTCGCCGAGTCGCTCGGCGGCGTCGAGTCCCTGATCGAGCACCCGGGCCGGATGACACACGCAAGCGCTGCGGGCTCGCCGCTTGAAGTTCCCGGCGATCTCGTGCGACTGTCTGTCGGCATCGAGACGGTCGACGACCTGCTCGCCGATCTGGAGCAGGCCCTGGGCTGACCGCTGGCTGGGGAGGGTGGCAGTGCCGGAGATCTTGCCGACGACGTGGGTCGGTGCGACCGCGAAACAGATCGCCCGGGCGGTACGCCGTGGCGACGTCTCCGCCACCCAGGTCGTCGCCGACCACCTGGATCACGTCACCCGGGTCGACGCCGACCTGGCCGCGTTCCGCACGGTACGCGGCGGTGAGGCGATCACCGAGGCGGAGAAGGTCGACGAGCAGGAGGAACTGGCGAACCTCCCGCTCGCCGGCGTGCCGGTGGCGGTCAAGGAGAACACGCCGGTGGCCGGCCTGCCCACGTGGAACGGGTCGGCCGCCATGCGTACACCGGTGGCGGAGGCCGACCACGAGGTGGTCCGGCGGCTGCGCGGAGCGGGCGCGGTGATCCTGGGCGTGACCCGGATGCCGGAACTGGGCCTGTGGGCGCTCACCGACGACGACACCGCTGCCACCCGCAACCCGTGGGATCCGGCGCGTACCCCCGGCGGCTCCTCCGGCGGCGCGGCCGCCGCGGTGGCCGCCGGGCTGGTGCCGATGGCGCACGGCAACGACGGCCTCGGGTCGATCCGCATCCCGGCGGCCTGCTGCGGCCTGGTCGGGCTCAAGCCCGGCCGGGGCGTGGTGCCCTGCCAGCTCGGCGCGGACGACTGGTTCGGCCTGACCGAGCACGGCATGCTCACCAGCACCGTGGCCGACGCGGTGGTCGGTTTCTCGGTGCTGGCCGGTCGCCGGCCGGACAAGCTGGTCCCGCCGGCGCGGCTACGGGTCGGCGTCTCGCTGCGCTCGCCGGTGCGCGGCGTCTCGCCGGACGCCCCGAACCGGGACGCGGTGGCCGCCGCCGGCCGCCTGCTCGCCGCCGCCGGTCACGACACCGTGCCCACCGACCCGGTCTACCCGACCCGGCTCGGCCTGCAGGGCATCGCCACCTGGTTCGCGGCGGCCGCCGCCGACGTGCGCGCCGCCGGGGTCGCCCCGCGCCAGCTCCAGCGCCGCAGCCGCCGGCACGTCACGCTCGGCGAGTGGGCGCAGCGCCGGGGGTACGTGCGGGAGGCCGACCGGGCGGCCTGGCGCGAACGGTCGGTGAACTTCTTCGCGGACAACTCGATCGACCTGCTGCTCACCCCGGCGCTGGCCGGGCCGCCGCCGGAGGCCGCCGGCTGGTCCGGCCGCTCCTGGCTGGCGAACATGTCGGCGAACATCAGGTACGCCCCGTACGCGGCGCCGTGGAACATCGCCGGGCTGCCGTCGATCGTGGTGCCGGTCGGCCGCCGCCCGGACGGGCTGCCGGTGGGCGTGCAGTTCGTCGGCCCGCCCGGTTCCGAGCTGCTGCTGCTCGGCGTGGCCGGTCAGTTCGAGATGCAGGCGCCGTGGGCGCGGCACGCCCCCGGCTACCCCCGCGTCGGAACGGGGTCGCCGGCCACCGCGTGATCGTCTAGCGTGTGCGCACCCTGTCGCGCACACCAACTCGGACGGTCCCCGATGAACTGCCAGACCTGCGGGGACGCCACGTCCCCGGCCTTTGAGGAGTGCCAGCGCTGCGGTACGCGCGTCGGCCAACCCGCCGTGAGTCCCGGCGTGCCCACGTACGGCGTGCGCGGACTGGCGGTGGCCGGGGCGTCCGCGGTCGGCGCCGCCACCCTGTGCTACCTGCTCACGGCTCTGTTCCCGCTGGTTGGTGTGCGGATGGCCCGCTCGGCCGCCGAGCAGCTCGACCGGGACGTGCTGTTCGGCGCGGTGCTGGTCGAGGTGCTGTTCACCCTGCCCTACCTGCTCGCCCTGCTGACCGCGGGGACGCTCGTGGTGATCTGGACCTGGCGGGCGCGCAAGAACCTGGACGCCTTCCCGGGCGCCGTGCCGAGCCTGAGCCCGGCGTGGGCGATCGCCGGCTGGCTGGTGCCGTTCGCCAACCTCGTGGTGCCGGCCCGGGTGCTCGCCGACCTGCTCCGGAACAGCGTCTGGCAGCGCCGCCAGTCGTGGCTGGTCGGGGTGTGGTGGGTGAGCTGGCTGGTGTTCCTGATCGGTGACCGGTTCGTCGCGCAGGCGCAGCAGCAGCGGTACGACCGGCTGACCGAGCTGCCCCGCAACGACGCGGAGTTCGGCACGTACGTGCGCTACTACGAGGAGGCGCTCGCGCCCCGGCTGGTGCCGGCGTTGGCCTGCCTGGTCGCCGGGATCGCGTTCGTCGTGCTGATCCGCCGGATCTCCGCCGCCCAGCAGGACCGGCTCGCCCGGGCCGTGCCCGCGTGGCCGGGTCAGCAGGGGTGGCCGGGTCAGCAGGCGTGGCCGGGTCAGCCGGGCGGGCCGGGGCACGCCGACCGGCCCGCTTCCGTCGCGCCGGTGCCGCCCGCGCCGTCGGCCACGTCGGCGCAGATCCCACCGGGGCCGGGTGGCACGATCGGGGCATGACGGAACTGGTCGGTCTCGCCGACGTTCAAGCTGCGCGGGAACTGCTCGGCGGTGTCACCCGTACCACCCCGCTGGAGCCGTCCCGGCCGCTCAGCGCCGCGCTCGGCGGGCCGGTCTGGCTCAAGTGCGAGAACCTGCAACGCGCCGGGTCGTACAAGGTGCGTGGCGCGTACGTGCGGATCTCCCGCCTCTCGGACGAGGAGCGGGCCCGGGGCGTGGTCGCGGCGAGCGCCGGCAACCACGCCCAGGGGGTGGCGCTCGCCGCCGGGCTGGTCGGCGCGCACGCCACCGTCTTCATGCCGGTGAACGCGCCGCTGCCGAAGGTCGCCGCGACCAAGGGGTACGGCGCGCAGGTCGAGCTGGTCGGCAACACGGTGGACGAGTCGCTCGTCGCGGCGCAGACCTTCGCCGAGCGGACCGGTGCGGTGTTCATCCACCCGTTCGACCACGCGGACGTGATCGCCGGTCAGGGCACCGTCGCGCTGGAGATCCTCGAACAGTGCCCGGACGTGCGCACCATCGTGACCGGGGTGGGCGGTGGCGGACTGGTCTCCGGGATGGCGGTGGCGGCCAAGGCGCTGCGTCCCGACGTACGGGTGATCGGGGTCCAGGCGGCGAGCGCCGCCGCCTTCCCGCCCTCGCTGCGGGCCGGCGAGCCGGTACGCCTGCCCTCCTTCGCGACGATCGCCGACGGGATCGCCGTCGGCCGGCCGGGGGAGCTGACCTTCACCCACGTCCGCAAGCTCGTCGACGACGTCGTCACGGTCTCCGAGGAGGACATCTCCCGGGCGCTGCTGATGCTGCTGGAACGCGGCAAGCAGGTGGTCGAGCCGGCCGGCGCGGTAGGGGTGGCGGCGCTGCTGTCCGGCGCGGTTG
The DNA here is from genome assembly GCF_002926165.1 of Micromonospora chalcea. Taxonomy (GTDB): domain Bacteria; phylum Actinomycetota; class Actinomycetes; order Mycobacteriales; family Micromonosporaceae; genus Micromonospora; species Micromonospora chalcea. The sequence goes on from NZ_MAGP01000118.1 coordinate 42,681, forward strand.
AGGTGACCGCGCCGGTGGTGGCGGTGCTCTCCGGCGGCAACATCGATCCGCTGCTCATGCTCCGGGTGATCGAGCACGGTCTGGCGGCGGCCGGCCGTTTCCTGCGGATCACGGTGCGCTGCGTCGACCGGCCCGGCCAGCTCGCCTCGCTGCTCGGCGAGATCGCCGAGCACCGCGCCAACGTGGTGGACGTGGTGCACCAGCGGGCCAACCCGCACCTGCGCCTGGGCGAGGTGGAGGTGGCCCTGTCCGTGGAGACGCGCGGGGTGGAGCACTCGGACACCCTGATCAGCGCGTTGCGGGCCAGCGGCTACCAGGTGGTCTTCACCGGCGAGGGCTGAGCCTCTCGGTGGAACACCGACGTCACAGCGGAACGCGAACGCCCCGGCCGGATGATCCGGTCGGGGCGTTCGGGTGTGCGGCTCGGGTCCGAGGAGCCTGTCAGCCTCGGTCGGGTTCGGGACCCGAGCCATCCGGCGCGGGTCCGGAAGGTCAGCCGCTGTACGGCTCGAAGGAGACGATGGTCACCTTGATATCGGCGCCGCTCGGCGCGGTGTAGGTGCAGGTCTGCCCCGCCTTGCCGCCGAGGATGGCCTGGCCGAGCGCGGACTCGGGGCTGTACACCGTCAGGTCGGTGGTGGAGGCGATCTCCCGGGAGCCGAGCAGGAACGTCTCGCTGTCGTCCGCGTCGTCGTCGAAGTAGATCGTCACGACCATGCCCGGCGACACCGCGTCGGTGTCCGGAGCCTCACCGACCTTGGCGGTGCGCAGCAGCTCCTTGAGGTAGAGAATGCGGCCCTCGGCCTTGCCCTGCTCCTCGCGGGCGGCGTGGTAGCCACCGTTCTCCCGCAGGTCGCCCTCCTCGCGCCGGGCGTTGATCTCGGCAGCGATGACCGGCCGGTTGGCGATCAGCTCGTCGAGCTCTGCCTGCAGACGGTCGTAGGCGTCCTGGGACAGCCAGGTGGCGGGCGCCTCGTTTCCATTTGTGGACACAGGCGGTCTCCTCGGTTGGTGCGGACTGGCTGACAGGTGAACTTGCAAGGCTACCAGTGCCGCACACGTCGAGGTGTGCTCAATCACCCCGGTGCCGGCGACGGGACCGGGGTGCGGTTGCCGGCGGCTCGCCGGCGCTCCGGCTCAGCCGGCCGGCCGGCAGCGCAACACCTCACCGATGAACGGCCGGGCGCTCGTGGGCACCTCCTGGCGGGTCCGGATGTGGCGCTGGCCCGGCTCGGCGCTCACAGTGGTCTCGATGCTGCCCACCTGGGCGCCGTCGTGCGAGCGGGCCCGCAGCAGACAGGTGGCGGAGCCACCCGGCGGCACGGTGACCCGGAAGTCGACTGTCACCCGGGAGTCGGTGATGTCGGAGTAGCTGATCATCTCGCCCTGGTACTCCGGGTCGCCGTACTGGTAGTAGAGCTTCGCCGCGCCCAGCCCGAGGACGGCGAGCAGGACCGCCACCGTCAGGGCGAGCAGGACCGGCCGGCGGCGCCCCGGCTCCCGGCGTCGGCCGTACCGGCCGGGCGGGTAGACCGGCGCCTCCGCGGCGACTGTGGCGTGCGTCTCGCTCACCGGCGGGTATCTCCTGGCGTTGTTGTCGGCGGCATCGGCAAGAATGGCTAGGTCCATCTTCCCAGCCCGGCGCTGAGTCAAGGATGGCAGGTCGGCCTGGACCGGCGGGCGTGGCCCTGGCCACTCCGGTGGCGGCCCCCGACCGGCCGTCACGGGGGCTTTCGCGGGCGCGGGGGGAGATTCCGGCAGGTCAGCCGACCGGAGGGTGGTCGGCGGGCACAGACGAGGAGCGCCGAAGGTGGCAGAACAGCTGCGTCTCATGGCGGTGCACGCCCATCCCGACGACGAGTCGAGCAAGGGTGCCGCCACCATGGCGAAATACGTCGCCGAGGGGGTGGACGTCCTCGTCGTCACCGCGACCGGTGGCGAACGGGGCAGCGTGCTCAACCCGAAGATGGACCGCCCCGACGTGTGGGCCAACATCGGTGACATCCGGCGGGCCGAGATGGACGCCGCCCGGGCGATCCTCGGCGTCGAGCAGGCGTGGCTCGGCTTCGTCGACTCCGGGCTGCCCGAGGGCGACCCGCTGCCGCCGCTGCCGGAGGGCTGCTTCGCCCTGCAGGACGTGGACGTCGCCGCCGCGCCGCTGGTGCGCCTGATGCGGCAGTTCCGCCCGCACGTCGTCACCACGTACGACGAGGAGGGCGGCTACCCGCACCCCGACCACATCATGACCCACAAGGTCACCGTGGCGGCGTTCGACGCGGCCGGTGACCCGGAGCGCCATCCCGAGCTGGGCGAGCCGTGGCAGCCGCTCAAGCTCTACTACGACGTGGGCTTCTCCCGGGCCAAGATCATGAGCCTGCACGAGGCGGTGCTCGAAGCCGGGCTCGAATCGCCGTACGGCGAGTGGATGAAGCGCTGGGACGAGCGCCCCGACAAGGGTGCGCGGATCACCACCCGGGTCGAGTGCGCCGACTACTTCCCGGTCCGCGACGACGCCCTGCGCGCCCACGCCACCCAGATCGACCCGGACGGGTTCTGGTTCCAGGTGCCGATGGAGCTGCAGAAGCGCGCCTGGCCGACGGAGGACTTTCAACTCGCCCGGTCGCTGGTGGACAGCCCGCTGCCCGAGTCCGACCTCTTCGCGGGCGTACGGGAGGCGTGCCGTGCCCACTGACCGGGCCGGGGTCTACCCTGGTGCGCAGTCGCACATCGGAGGAACACCATGCTGACCGCCGTCGAGGTGCTCGCACAGAACAACTTCGGTGACACCCGCACGGGCGGTCTGGCCGGTCCGATGGGCCTCTTCCTCATCGTTGCGCTGGCCACCGTCACCGTCCTGCTGATCCGCAACATGAACGCCCGGCTGCGCCGGCTGCCCGACCGCTTCCCGCACCAGGGCGCCCCGGGCCGGGCCGATTCCGCAGTCGCCGATCCGACAGAAGGGCTCGTCGAGCAGGATTCACCGACGAACACGCCCAGCGGCTCCCAGCAGCGACGGAACAGCTGAACACCGCGTGAATCACGCCCAAGCCGGTCGTCGCCCCCTGTTGCGACCACCGGCTTTGGCTTAGCCTTCCGCCGGGGGGACCGTCAGGCCCCGGACCCTGCGCGGAAGGGGGACGCCGATGTCGAAGGCAGCACCGGCCCCCGGCCATGCCTCCGCCCGGCCCGGTGACGGGGCGGCCCCGTGACCACCGAGCCGGCCGACCGTCCCCCGGACCGGGTCGGCCTGCGCGGGACGCCGACGGGCGTCGTCGTGTTGACCGTCGCGGTCGCGTTCACCGGTCTGCTGGCCGCCGTCCTCGGCCTGGTCGTCCCGCCACACCTCCCGGTGGACCACCCGCTGCCCGGCCCGGCGCGGTTCGGCATCGCCACTGTCGCGTTCGCGGTTGCCCAACTCGCCCGGCTGCGCTTCCGTACCGCGTCGGGGATGGTGAGCATCACCTGGGGCGAGGCCGCGCTGGTGGTCTGCCTCTGGCTGGTGCCGGCCGGCTGGCTTCCGGCCGCCGCCCTGCTGGGCGTGGGCACCGCCTGGACCGTGATGTCGGTGGTGTCGGACCGTCGACCGGCCCTGGAACTGGCGGGGATCGCCGGCTCGCTCACCGCCGCCACCGCGCTCGCGGCGGCCGTCGCGACCGCCCTCGGCCCGCCGCTGCTCGCCGCGCCCACCCCGGAACTCGCGCTCACGCTCACCGCCGCCGCGGTGACGTACCTGCTCACCACCGCCTTCCTGGGCGCCGTCACGCTCGCGCTGCGGCACGGCATCCCGATGGGGCCGCCGCTGTTCGCCGCGCTGCGCGGCAAGCTGCTCATGTTCGTCGGCAACGTGGCGGTCGGCCTGGTGGTCGTCGCGCTGCTCGAACTCGACGCGCGCTGGCTGCTGCTCCTGCCGCCGCCGCTCTGGCTGCTCCAGCAGACCTACCGGCACCGGCTGCGGGCCGACCATGAACGGCGGACCTGGCGGGCGTTCGCCGAGGCCACCGCCGCGCTCAACCAGCTCGACGAGCGGGGCGTGGCGACCGCCGCGGTGACCGGAGCGCTCACGCTGTTCGGCGCCGAACTGGTCGAGGTCGACGTGGCCCGGGGCGAGGGACGCTGGCGCCGGTACCGGGCCGACCGTGGCGGGCAGGTCCGGGACCGGGAGGTGGAACCCGCCGGGTGCGCCGGCGTCGCCGAGCACGAGTTGATGCGCCGGCTCGTCGTGGGCTCCGCCGAGGTCGGCCGGCTGCGGGTGCGGTTCGCCCGGTCCGCCCCGCCGAGCGCCCGGGAACGCGACGGCGTGGCGGCCTTCGGGGACGCGCTCGCCGGCGCCCTGCACGACGCCGCCACGCATCGGGAGCTGCGGCTGGTCACCGCCCGCTCGTCGTACGACGCGGTGCACGACCAGCTCACCGGCCTGCTGAACCGGGCGGCGCTGCTCACCAAGGGGGACCAGGCGTTGCGGCAGCGCCCGCACGACCACCCGGTGGCCCTGCTGCTGCTCGACGTGAACCAGTTCAAGGAGGTGAACGACACGCTCGGGCACTCGGCGGGTGACCAGCTGCTGCGGCTCACCGCCAGCCGCCTCGCCGCGCTGACCCGGCCGGGCGACCTGCTCGGGCGGCTCGGCGGCGACGAGTTCGCGCTGCTGCTGACCTCGGTGCCGATGGTCGAGGACCGGACGGCCCCGCTGGCGTACGCGCTGCGCCAGGCCCGGGAGGTCGCCGAACGCCTCGCCGCCCCGACCGAGGTGGCCGGGGTACGGATGTCCGTCGAGGTGGCAGTGGGCGTGGTGGTGGCCGACGCGGGCGCGGCCGACCTGACCGAGCTGCTGCGGCGCGCCGACATCGCCATGTACCAGGCGAAGGAGGGCGGCGGCAGCGTCGCCGCGTACGACAGCTCCCGCGACGCGGCGAGCACCGACCACCTGGCGTTGCTCGCGGAGATGCGGGAGGCGCTGGCCGCCGACGACGAGCTGGTCCTGGCGTTGCAGCCGGCGGTGGACCTGGCCACCGGCGCGCCGACCGGCGTGGAGGCGCTGATCCGGTGGCGGCACCCGCGCCGGGGATGGCTCGGCCCGGCCGACTTCATCCGCCCGGTGGAGAACAGCGAGCAGCTCGGCAGCTTCACCCGGTACGTGCTGGACAAGGCGCTGGCCGTGGCGTCCGCGTGGGCGCGGGACGGGCTGGACGTCCCCATCTCGGTGAACCTGTCCGCGCGCAGCCTGCTCGACCCGCGACTGCCCGCCGAGATCGACGAGGCGCTTCGCCGCCACCAGGTCCCGCCGCACCGGCTGGTCCTGGAGATCACCGAGACGGTGGTGATGAGCGAGCTGGAGATCATCGACGAGGTGCTGGCCACGCTGCGCGCCATGGGCGTGCAGCTCGCGGTGGACGACTTCGGCACCGGTTTCTCCTCGCTGACGTTCCTCACCCGGATCGCCGTGGACGAGCTGAAGGTGGACCGGTCGTTCGTGCTCCGGATGGCCGACTCGCCCGAGGCGGCGGCGATCGTCCGGACCACCGTCGGGCTGGCCCACGAGTTGGGGCTGCGGGTCGTGGCCGAGGGCGTCGAGACCGCCGAGCAGCGCACCGCGCTGGCCGAGCTGGGCTGCACAGCCGCGCAGGGCTACCACTTCTTCAAGCCGATGCCCGCCGACAAGATCGCGGCGGTGCTCGGGTCGCTGCGCGACGGCGCCCGGGGCAACGTCTTCCCGCTGCGCGCCGACGGCGCTTCCTGACGCCTGCCGCACCGGCGGCGTCGGAAGGCGATGGTGGATAGGGTCGGGTGGTGAACCGACTCGCCAAGGCCACCTCGCCCTATCTGCTCCAGCACGCCGACAACCCGGTCGACTGGTGGCCGTGGTGCGAGGAGGCGTTCGCCGAGGCGAAGCGGCGCGACGTGCCGGTGCTGATCTCGGTCGGTTACGCGGCCTGCCACTGGTGTCATGTCATGGCTCACGAGTCGTTCGAGAACGAGGCAGTGGCCCGGCTGATGAACGACGACTTCGTCTGCGTGAAGGTCGACCGCGAGGAGCGCCCCGACGTTGACGCGGTCTACATGACCGCCACCCAGGCGATGACCGGGCAGGGCGGCTGGCCGATGACCGTCTTCGCGACGCCGGACGGCACCCCGTTCTTCTGCGGCACGTACTTCCCGCGCGCCAACTTCATCCGCCTGCTCGGCTCGGTCGCCACCGCCTGGCGCGACCAGCGCGAGGCGGTGCTGCGCCAGGGCGCCGCCGTGGTCGAGGCGATCGGCGGCGCGCAGGCGGTCGGCGGCGTGACCGCGCCGCTCACCGCCGACCTGCTCGACGCCGCCGCGAGCCAGCTCGCCCGGGAGTACGACGAGACGAACGGCGGTTTCGGCGGCGCGCCGAAGTTCCCGCCGCACATGAACCTGCTCTTCCTGCTCCGGCACCACCAGCGCACCGGCTCGGCGCGCAGCCTGGAGATCGTCCGGCACACCTGCGAGGCGATGGCCCGTGGCGGCCTCAACGACCAGCTCGCCGGTGGGTTCGCCCGCTACTCGGTGGACGGCCACTGGACGGTGCCGCACTTCGAGAAGATGCTCTACGACAACGCGCTGCTGCTGCGCGTCTACACCCAGCTCTGGCGGCTCACCGGCGACGGGCTGGCCCGCCGGGTGGCCCGGGACACCGCCCGGTTCCTCGCCGACGAGCTGCACCGGGCCGGTGAAGGCTTCGCCTCGGCGCTGGACGCGGACACCGACGGCGTCGAGGGGCTCACCTACGTCTGGACGCCCGACCAGCTCGTCGAGGTGCTGGGGGCCGACGACGGCCGGTTCGCCGCCGACCTGTTCGAGGTCACCGCCGAGGGCACGTTCGAGCACGGCAGCAGCGTGCTGCGGCTGGCCCGGGACGTCGACGACGCCGACCCGGCGGTGCGGGCCCGCTGGCAGGACGTGGTGGGCCGGCTGCTCGCCGCCCGCGACACCCGCCCGCAGCCGGCCCGCGACGACAAGGTGGTGGCCGCCTGGAACGGGCTCGCGATCACCGCCATCGCCGAGTTCCAGCAGGTCGCCGCGCTGCTCGTGTCCCCGGACGACGAGGACGCGAACCTGATGGACGGCGTGCTGATCGTCTCCGACGGCGCGATGCGGGACGCCGCCGAGCACCTGGCCACCGTGCACGTGGTGGACGGGCGGCTGCGCCGGGTCTCCCGGGACAAGGTCGTGGGCGAGCCGGCCGGGGTGCTGGAGGACTACGGCTGCGTCGCCGAGGCGTTCTGCGCGATGCACCAGCTCACCGGCGAGGGGCGGTGGCTGAGCCTGGCCGGTGAGCTGCTCGACGTGGCGCTGGCCCGGTTCGCCGGCCCGGACGGCGCCTTCTACGACACCGCCGACGACGCCGAGCGCCTGGTCGCCCGGCCCGCCGACCCGACTGACAACGCGACCCCGTCGGGCCGCTCGGCGATCGTCGCGGCGCTCGTGGCGTACGCGGCGCTGACCGGGGAGACCCGCTACCGGGAGGCGGCCGAGCAGACGCTGTCGACTGTCGCGCCGATCGTCGACCGGCACGCCCGGTTCACCGGCTATGCCGCCACTGTCGGCGAGGCGCTGCTGTCCGGGCCGTACGAGATCGCGGTGGCGACCGGCGACCCGGAGGGCGACCCGCTGGTGGCCGCTGCCCGGCGCCACGCCCCGCCCGGCGCGGTGGTGGTGGCCGGCGCCCCGGACCAGCCCGGCGTGCCGCTGCTGGCTGGACGGCCGTTCGTCGACGGGCGGCCTGCCGCGTACGTCTGCCGGGGCTTCGTCTGCCAGCGGCCGGTGACCGGCGTCGAGGAGCTGGTCGCGCAGCTCGGCTGAGCGGAGCGGGCCGGGCCGCCCTCGCGGTCCGGCCCGGCGCCGGCCCTTATAGGCTGGCGGCGCTATGGACTCCCGTACCGGTCTCCCCGTCGTGGGCATGGTGGGTGGCGGCCAGCTCGCCCGGATGACCCACCAGGCCGCCATCGCCCTCGGCCAGTCGCTGCGCGTGCTGGCGCTCGCCCCGGACGACGGCGCCGCGCTGGTCGCCGCCGACGTCCAGTACGGCGACCACACCGACCTGGCCGCGCTGCGTACGTTCGCCAAGGGCTGCGACGTGGTCACCTTCGACCACGAGCACGTGCCCAACGAGCACATCCGCGCGTTGACCGACGAGGGCGTGAAGCTGTTCCCGCCGGCCGAGGCGCTGGTGCACGCGCAGGACAAGCGGGTGATGCGGGAACGGCTCGGTGAGCTGGGCGCGCCGAACCCGGCCTGGCGTCCGGTGGAGTCCCCGGCCGACCTGATCGCCTTCGGCGAGGAGACCGGCTGGCCGGTGGTGCTCAAGGCCGCCCGGGGTGGCTACGACGGGCGGGGCGTCTGGATGGTCGACGACGCGGGCCAGGCCGGCGCGCTGGGCGCCACGCTGCTCGCCGGTGGCACGCCGCTACTGGTCGAGGAACGGGTGAAGCTGCGCCGGGAACTGGCCGTGCAGGTGGCCCGGTCGCCGTTCGGGCAGGTCGCCGCGTACCCCGTGGTGGAGACGGTGCAGCGCGACGGCATCTGCGTCGAGGTGCTGGCGCCCGCGCCCGACCTGCCGGAGGAGCAGGCCGTCGCCGCGCAGCAGCTCGCCATCGACCTCGCGACCGCGCTCGGTGTGGTCGGCCTGCTCGCGGTGGAGCTGTTCGACACGCCGTCCGGGCTGGTCGTCAACGAGCTGGCCATGCGGCCGCACAACTCCGGGCACTGGACCATCGAGGGGGCCCGGACCTCGCAGTTCGAGCAGCACCTGCGGGCGGTCCTCGACTACCCGATGGGGGACACCTCGCTGACCGCGCCGGTCGTGGTGATGGCGAACGTGCTCGGCGGCGAGCCGGGCGGCATCTCCATCGACGAGCGGCTGCACCACCTGTTCGCGGCCGAGCCCGGGGCCAAGGTCCACCTGTACGGCAAGCAGGTCCGCCCCGGCCGCAAGATCGGGCACGTCACGGTGCTCGGCAACGACCTTGAGGACGTACGGGCCCGGGCCGCGCGTGCCGCCCGCTGGCTCCAGGAGGGGCACTGATGAGCACCGTCGGGCTGATCATGGGCAGTGACTCGGACTGGCCGGTCATGCGGGCCGCCGCCGAGGCGCTGGACGAGTTCGGCGTGCCGTACGAGGTGGGTGTGGTCTCGGCGCACCGCACCCCGGGCAAGATGATCGAGTACGGCCGGGCCGCCGCCGGCCGGGGCGTTCAGGTGATCATCGCGGGCGCGGGCGGGGCGGCCCACCTGCCCGGCATGGTCGCCTCGGTCACCCCGCTGCCGGTGATCGGTGTCCCGGTGCCGCTGAAGTACCTGGACGGGATGGACTCGCTGCTGTCCATCGTGCAGATGCCGGCCGGTGTGCCGGTCGCCACCGTCTCGATCGGGAACGCCCGCAACGCCGGCCTGCTGGCGGTACGCATCCTGGGCGCCGCCGACCCGGTGCTGCGCGACAGGATGGCCGCCTACCAGGCGAGCCTGGAGGATCTGGTCGCCGAGAAGGAAGCCGCGCTGCGCGCCTCCCTCACCTGACCGTTCGTCACTCTTCGTGCTTAACTCGGCTGGTTGCTGAGCGTGACCGGCTGGGCGGGCGGCTGTTTGTGCCCTCCGCCGACTTTGCTCTGCAGCCATCGACGCAGCGCGGCCTTGACCTGCGGTTCTGCGTTTCCTCGAAATTGGCTCCGCACCGGCACTCGTCACGGTGGGTGACCGTTGCCTCCGTGGCTGCAGAGCAAAGTCGGCAGAGAGGTGCCCCGCCCGCCCCGGCACTTCGACACGGAATGTGACCGGACTGAACGGCCGGGGAGACGCCGCGAGCCGGCCGGGCAGGGCGCTGCGGACCGGCCGGCAGAGTGCCGCGGACCGGCCGGGTGAGGTGCCGCGGACCGGCGGGCACGCGGCCCGGCGTCGGGCGTGAGTCGGGCGGGCCCGGCACCGCCAGGCCCGATCGGCTCACCGCATGCCGCGCAGCGCGGTCTGCAGGCGCTCCTGGGCGCGGCGGCGACGCTCGTTGCTCGCGCCCAGCGCCAGCAGCACGATGCCGACCGGGATCAGCACCAGCCACGGGCCGAGGCTGAACAGCGCGTGCACGGCCGCGATCGCGGTCACCGCGGCGCCCACGATCACCGGGGCCTGCTGCCGGCTGGTCGAGCCGAAGATGAGCACCGCGACGGCGCCGAGTAGCAGCAGCACCTGGCGCAGCATGCTGGAGTCGGTGGCGATCACGATCGCAAGCGTGGGCAGGAAAGCGGTGACGAGCGCCGGGCCGTACGCCACCCAGCTCGACAGGTCGGGCCGGTGGCGCAGTTGCAGCACCCCGACCAGCAGGGCGAGCGCCGCGAACGGCAGCGTGTACGCCTCCGGCAGCGCCACGTCGGCCACCCGCATCAGGATCCACCAGGCGCTGATCTCGCAGGCCACTACCGCCCAGAACAGCAGGTTGCGCTCCATCGGCCGCCGCCCCGGACGGGTGGCCGCCACCCCGAGGACCGCGCCCCACGCGGCCAGCAGCGCGGCGATGTGCCGGGGCGAGTCGTACGCCAGGGCCAGCGCGATGAGCGCCGCCCCGAAGCCGCTCCACTCGACGGTGGCCGCCTCCCGGTACGCCTCGGGGCGGCGCAGCCGGGGCAGTGTGGCGGCGAAGACCTGCAACGCCGCGCCGACAGCGAGTACCCCGAAGGCGGACCAGACCGCGGCGAGCCCGGACTTCAGGCCGACGGTGAGCACGAAGAGTTGCGCCATCAGCGAGCCGAACAGCCAGCCCAGGATGCGGGCGCGCTGGGTGGTGCCGAACAGCGCGGCGACGGCGCCCACGCCCACCGCGCCGCCGAGCGTGAACACGGTCAGGTCGCTGGTGGCGAGGCTGCCGGCCAGCCCGGCGCCACCGGCGGCCAGCCCGAGGGCGAAGACCAGCACCCGGGCCACCCGGATCGACCGGCCCGGCTCGGCCAGCGCCGGCGGTGGGGTCAGCGCCAGGCCGAGCATCGAGATGGTGAACACCGCCAGCGCGGCCAGCGCGGTCACCGGCCAGCCTCGGCCGAGCGCCACCGGCGTGATCAGCAGCGTGACCGCCGCCCCGGGCAGGATCACCGGCACCGCACGGGACCGCCGGCCCCCGCTGAACCCGGTGGCGGCGAGCGCCGCGGTCACTGTGAGCAGCAGCGCGGTGAGCACGTGGGTGGGATTCACCGCGTTCGCCGGCGGGGTCAGCAGCTCCGGTGGCGGCCCCTGCCACACCCGGCTCAGCACCGCGAACGGCGAGAACAACGCCACCACAAGCGCGGGTGCCAGTGTGGCCAGCGCCAGCGCGGTGGGCAACGCCGCGGCGGCGAGCGCGCCGGCGGCCGGGCTGACCCGCCAGCGCAGCACCGGATCGTCCGGGTCACGTCGCATCGCCCCGTTCAGCAGGACGGTCCAGCGGCGTACCGGCCGGGCCGAGCCGGCGGGCGGGACCGTGGCGGCCCGTACCAGTTCGGCGAGCACGCCGAGCAGCGCGGCGGCGGCAGCGAACACGCCCGCCGGCAGGCCGACCGCGAGCGCGGCGGCAGCGGTGACGGTGGCCGCGCCGACCACCGCCACGCTGGCGAACGGGAGGTACTGCGGCACGTACCGGCGCGCGGCCGCGATCGCGGCCAGACCGATGCTGGTGGCGGCCAGCGCGGCGGTCAGCACCACCTGGGGCGGGTGGCCGAACGCGGCGGCCAGGGCGGCCACCGCGCCGGGCAGGGCGACCACCGCGGCGCCCGCGCCTGCGCCGCCCACCTGCACCAGGTGCGGCGGCATGCCCTCGGCGCGTACGTCGTTTACGAGCGACGGCGCGAGCGTACGGGCCAGGGCGGCCACCGTCGCCCCGATCAGCGCGATGCTGCCGAGCGCCAGCGCCGTGGTCCCCGGGCGGACCAGTCCCGCCCCGGCCGCGTGCAGCGCGACCACACCGGCCACCGTGGCCCGGGACAGCGAGGCCCGGGGATCGACAGCGGCCACGGCCGCCATGCCGTAGACAGTGGCCACCATTGCGCCCACCACCACCGGGGACCACCAGGGCAACTCGAACGCGGCCGGCGCGCCCACCGTGGCGAGCACGACGGCCAGGCCAGAAACGTCGTACTTCCACGGCGCGGGCAGCAGGACGGCGGCGGTCACCGCGAGCAGCACCAGCGCGACCGGTGCCTGCCAGGTCGACCCGCCCGTCGGCGCGGCCGGCCACCCGCTCAGGTCCCCGGCCCAGATCGGGCCGGGGGTGGCCAGCACGCCGAGCCCGCCGCGCAGCGCGCTCCAGGCGGCGATCAGGCCGAGGAGCAGGCCACCGGCGGCGATGCCGAGGATCGGTCCGCGCCGCCACTCCTCCGGCAGCGCCCGGGCCGCCACCGCGACCAGCAGCACCAGCGCGGAGGCCACCACGAGCTGACCGCCGGGGGCGAGCACCGCGGCGATCCGGGCCAGTGTGGCGACGAGCGCCACGGTGGTGGCGGCCAGGGCCAGGTCGGACCCGTCCAGGGACATGTCGGCGCGGCGCCCCGCGTCGATGCGCGGCGCGAGCGCCAGCAGCGCGGCGGCGACCAGGAGCAGACTGCCCACCCAGGCGTCCGCCGAGGTCGCGCCCGGCGCGCCGAACGCGGCGGCGGCGACGGCCACCGTGCCGAGCACGGTGCCCAGCGCGTGCGGAATGCTCAGGTGCCGCTGCGCCACCTGCACCAGGGCGGCGTAGCCGAGCGTGACGCAGACGGCGAGGAAGCTCGCCGCGAGGATCGGAACGGTGATCTCGCGCAGGTTCGCCGGAGTGGCGATCGGCGGGGTCGCCGCGGTGGCGGCGACGAACGCGGCGACGGCGCCCGGCAGTGCGAACGCCGCGCCGCCGGCCGCCCAGGCGCAGACGGTGTCGGTCGCGGCGGCGGCGAGCCGGACCCGAGGGGCGAGGGAGACCAGCGCGCCGGCCAGGAAGAGCAGCGTCAGCGCCGCGGCGGTCAGCGCCGGCCGGGCGAGCGCGGCGCCGGCGCCGATCAGGCCCAGCCCGGCCGCGGTGACCGCGTGTGTCACCGCCGCGCGTTCGGTGCCGGCGCTCAGCCCGAGCACACCGACGACGACCGCGGTCAGCAGCATCGGCCAGCAGGCCGCCGCCCACCCCAGGCCGAGCGACGCGGGTACGGCGAGTGCGGTGAGCGCCGCGCCGACCACCGCGAACTCACGCCGGATCTCGGGCGGCAGCGCGATCACGGCGGCGACGGTGAGCAGCAGCGCGCTGGCGGCGAGCTGCCAGCCGGTCGGGCCGACCGCCCGGGCCAGCTCGGCGTGCCATCCGCTCAGGTCCGCCGACCAGGCCGGCAGCGCGGCCCGGAGCGGCGCCAGCCCGGCGCGCAGCGCGCCACCGGCGACCACCAGGCCGCTGACCGTGAGCGCCACCGACGACGCGAGCTGCGGACCCCGCCGGGCCGCCTCCGGTACGGCCCGGACGGCGAGCCCGGTCAGCGCGATGACGGCGGAGATCAGCAGCAGGGACCGGCCCGGCAGGGCCACCGAGGCGACCCGGCCGAGCGCGCCGATCACCGCGAGCGTGAGGATGCCGGCGCCGACATCGGGCAGCGGCGGCCGGCGCAGCACGAGCGTGCCGGCCAGCGCGACCAGGGCGGCGAGCAGCAGCACCGCGCCCGATGCGGCGGCCGGCGGGACGGTGGCGGCGCGCAGCAGGCCGGTGACCGCGTACGCCAGCGCGACAGCGACCGCCACGCCGTGCAGTAGCCAGGTCAGCTCGGGCAGCCACGGCACCGGCCGGGCGGTGGCGGCCGGCTCCGGGGGAGCGTCCCCGCCGAGCACCTCGCCGGCCTCCTCCGGCGCCGACTCGGGCCGGTCCTCGTCGGCGCGTTGCCGGGGCGGGACGGGCGGGGTCGGCGCGGTGGCGGGCAGGTCACGCCGGACCGGCCGCTCACGTACCACAGCGGAACGGACGAGCGCGAGGTCGAGCACGGCCACCGCGGTGAGCACCAGCGCCCAGCCGACCGGCCCGGTGATCCGCTCGTACGCCAGCAGCGGCAGCACCGGCTGGGCGGCCAGCACTGTGGCGAAGCGTGGCGCGCGCAGACCCGTCCCGTACGCGTACCCCAGGGCGACGAGCGTGGTGACCAGGAAGATCGTCCCGGCGAACGCGGCACCTGATCCGTCGCCGCCGATCCGGTCCACGGCCCAGAGCGCGTACCCGGCCAGCGGCACCAGCAGCAACCCGACCGCGGCGACGGTCTCGGCGGTGGAGGTCAGCCCGCGCCGGGCCAGGACCGGCGGGGCGACGAGCATCAGCGCCGTCGCCACCAGCAGTACGCCGAGACGCGCCAGCGCGTCCATCGAGCTGGTGGCCACCGCCGCGAAGACCACCGCGGCGACGCCGAGCAGGAGCGCGCCCAGCCCCAGCGGGATGTTCTGCACCTCGCGCGAGGACGCCTCGGGCGGGTGCTCCGGGTCGTCCGCATCGAGCCAGCGGGGGCGACCGCGCGGCGGCGACGGGGGCAGGTCCTCCGGCGGCCCGGGCGGCGAGGTGCCCTGGCGGGGCACCCGGGGCGGCGCGCCGGTGGCGGCGGTGGGCGGGCGGCGGCCGGGCCGGCGGCGCAGGACCCGGCGCGGCCGGGTGGCCTGCCGGACCCGTTCCTCACCGGCGTGCGCCAGGATGTCCCGCTGGAAGAGGGCGGCCTGCATCTTGGCGGCGATCTGCCGCTGTTCCCGGGCGATCTCGGCGTCGCGGGCCTTCATCTCGGCGATCGAGCGCTCGATGTCGGCCAGGTGCTCGGCCCACTGCGGCTGGTGCGCGCCGCAGTGCGGGCAGACGACGGCGGGCTTGATGTCCTGCCCGCACGAGGCGCACCTGAAGCTCTCCACGACAGTCTCCCGTCCGCCCGTGCCCTCGCACTGTGGACCTCCCAGAGGCAGCATGCCTTGAGTGGGCCGGGATTTCGACAGTTGCCGCCGCGTTCCGGACAACAAAAAGCGGACCGGCCGCTGGGAGACGTTCCCCGGCGGCCGGTCCGCGCGGTCAGCGGATCAGGGGCGGCCCATACCGCGGTACTCCCAGCCGGCCTGCGTCCACAGTGTGGAGTCGAGGCAGTTGCGCCCGTCGACCACTTTGCGGCCGTTGGCCAGCTCGCCCAGGGCCACCGGGTCGGCGTTGCGGAACTCGGCCCACTCGGTGAGTACGCAGACCAGGTCGGCGCCGCGGACGGCGTCGTTCATGGTCTCCTCGTACGTCAGCTCGGGCACCGCGCGGCGCGCGTTCTCGATCCCCTGCGGGTCGAACACGTGCACGTCGGCGCCGGCCTTGCCGAGCAGCGCGGCGACCGCGAGCGCCGGCGCGTCGCGTACGTCGTCGGTGTTGGGCTTGAACGTGGCGCCGAGCACCGCGACGCGGGTGCCGGACAGGTCCGGCCCGGCCGGGCCGGAGCGGCGGCCGAGCAACTCGGCGGCGAGCTGCACGACGCGGCTGCGCCGGCGCAGGTTGATCAGGTCGACCTCGTGCAGGAAGCGCAGCGCCTCACCGGCGCCCAGCTCCTGCGCGCGGGCCTGGAAGGCGCGGATGTCCTTGGGCAGGCAGGCGCCGCCGAAGCCGAGTCCGGCCTGGAGGAAGCGGTTGCCGATGCGCGGGTCGTAGCCGATCGAGCGGGCCAGCTGGGTGACGTCGCCGCCGGCGGCCTCGCAGACCTCCGCCATCGCGTTGATGAAGGAGATCTTGGTGGCGAGGAACGCGTTCGCGGCGACCTTGACCAGCTCGGCGGTGGCGAAGTCGGTGACCACGAGCGGTACCTCGCGGTCCTCGGTGGCGGCGAGGTCGAAGACGCCCTTGTGCGCGGCGTAGAGCATGCCGTTTGCCCACTCGCTCTTGACGCCGACCACGATCCGGTTCGGACGCAGCACGTCGTCGACGGCGAAGCCCTCCTGGAGGAACTCGGGGCTCCACGCCACCTCGACGCCGAGGTCGGCCGGGCTGTGCTTGCCGACGAGCTGCTCCACCCACTCGGCGGTGCCCACCGGCACGGTGGACTTGCCGACGATCAGCGCCTTACGGGTCAGGTGCTGGGCCAGGCTGGTCACGGACGCCTCGACGTACGACAGGTCGGCGCCCATGCCGTCGGCCCGCTGCGGGGTGCCGACGCAGATGAAGTGGACGTCGCCGAAGTCGGCGGTCTCGTTGATGTCCGTGCTGAATCGCAGCCGGCCCGCGGCCAGGTTGCGCCGCAGCAGCTCGTCGAGGCCGGGCTCGTGGATCGGCACCTCACCGGCGTTCAGCTTGGCGATCTTGTCCGCGTCGACGTCGAAGCCGAGCACCTCGTAGCCCAGTTCGGCGTAGCAGATGGCGTAGGTCGCACCGAGGTAGCCGGTGCCGAGGAACGTCACCCGGGGGCGGGGGGCGCCGGACGGCGGGGTCACCGCGGCGATGGCGGGCATCGGCTGGGTGTTCGGGTACGGAATCGTCACGCCTGTCTTCTCCGCTCGCACTGGCGGCGCTTCCATGCGTCGCATTCTGCTGGGGGCGCCTGGGCCGGGCACCGAGGGAACTGAATTTCTGCTGTGAGGGTAGTGGGGCCGGGCGGGCGACGCTCGGGCGCGAGCCTACCCGCCGGTAAGGTCCGGCAGGGGCCGGTGGCTATCCTTCAGTTTGCGGCAGTCTTCGGCCCCCGGGCGGTACAGACTGCGCATGATAGCGGTGAAAGGGGAGGGCCGACATGGCCGCAGAGCAGTCGTTCGACGTCTACCGGTTGCCGGAGGAGCACGAGGCGATCCGGGAGGCGGTCCGTGAGGTCTGTGCGGCCAAGGTGGCACCGCATGCCGCTGAGGCCGATGAGACAGGTGAGTTCCCGAAGGCGTCCTACGAGGCGCTGCGGTCCGCCGACTTCCACGCCCCGCACATCCCGGTCGAGTACGGCGGCGCCGGCGCGGACGCGCTGGCCACGGCCATCGTGATCGAGGAGGTGGCGCGGGCCTGCGCCTCGTCCTCGCTGATCCCGGCGGTGAACAAGCTGGGCACCATGCCGCTGCTGCTGGCCGGCTCCGAGGAGCTGAAGCGCAAGTACCTGACTCCGGTAGCGGCCGGGGAGGGCATGTTCTCCTACTGCCTCTCCGAGCCGGAGGCGGGCTCCGACGCCGCCGCGATGACCACCAAGGCGGTACGCGACGGCGACCATTGGGTGCTCAACGGCGTGAAGCGGTGGATCACCAACGCGGGCGTCTCCGAGTACTACACCGTCTTCGCCGTGACCGATCCCACAGCCCGGTCGAAGGGCATCTCCGCCTTCGTCGTGGAGAAGTCCGACCCGGGCGTCAGCTTCGGCGCCCCGGAGAAGAAGCTCGGCATCAAGGGCTCGCCGACCCGCGAGGTCTACTTCGACAACGTACGGATCCCGGCCGACCGCATGATCGGCGCCGAGGGCACCGGCTTCGCCACCGCGATGAAGACGCTGGACCACACCCGGGTCACCATCGCCGCGCAGGCCGTCGGCATCGCCCAGGGCGCGCTGGACTACGCCAAGGGCTACGTCCAGGAGCGCAAGCAGTTCGGCAAGCCGGTCGCCGACTTCCAGGGCATCCAGTTCATGCTCGCCGACATGGGCATGAAGCTGGAGGCGGCCCGGCAGCTCACGTACGCCGCCGCCGGCCGGTCCGAGCGCGGCGACGCGGATCTGACCTACTTCGGCGCGGCCGCGAAGTGCTTCGCCTCGGACGCCGCCATGGAGATCACCACCGACGCGGTCCAGCTGCTCGGCGGCTACGGCTACACCCGCGACTACCCGGTCGAGCGGATGATGCGGGACGCCAAGATCACCCAGATCTACGAGGGCACCAACCAGGTGCAGCGCATCGTCATGGCCCGTCAGCTGCTCAAGGGCTGACCGGAGGCGTTCGGGCGGGCGGGCCGGTGCACACCGGCCCGCCCGCGCTCGTTCAACGGCTCTCGGTGCCCTCCGGCCGGCCCGCGCCGCGCGGCGGGGCGGACCACGGCGACTCGCCGCCGGTACGGCGGGGCAGCGGCTCGGTCGGGCTCTCGGGGTACGCCAGCGTGAGCGGTGGCGTGTCCGGGTCCTTCGCCGGCGCCGGAGGCCAGTCGGTGAGCGTCGGCTTGTGCTCCACCGGCGCGGCGGCCGGGGTCAGCTCCGCCTCGGCCGGCGCGGGTGTGGCGGGACGCCGCCAGCGGCTCGTGCTGAACACGGCCATCAGCAGCAGCACGCCGATGAGGAACAGCGTGCCGTTGTCGAGCGGGTCGCGCAGCGGCAGCGGGTCACCGAGCAGCTTCAGGTCACCGGGCACCCGGTCCCGCACGCTGAACGGCGCGACGAACAGCCCGAGGTACGGGACCGCGAGCAGCAGGCCGGCCACGAGCGGGCCGAGCGGCGAGAAGCGCAACGTGCCGAGCAGGCCGAGCAGGATGCCGGCGACGCCCAGATAGACGGCCGGCTCGATCAGGTTCGGCGTGCTGTACGTCCCGATCTCCACCCAGCGGTCGACGGTCCGCTCAGATCCGTCCTGACCGAGCGTGACGAGCACCCAGGTGACGGGCGCCACCGCCAACCCGGCGAGGAAGCTCCAGAGATGTCGCATCCGCGCACCGTACCGTTTTCGGCATGACAGATCATCCCGCGGTCCCGCCGGGTAAACCGACCTCGTACTCCCGCGTCACGCTCAGTCGCATCATGACCGCGGTCGATGTCAATCTGTACGGGACCGTGCACGGTGGGGTACTGATGAAATTCGTGGACGACGTTGCCGGCGCGGCGGCGGCCCGGCACAGTGGCGGCACCGCGGTGACCGCCTCCATCGATGAGATCGTCTTCTCCGAGCCGGTCCGGGTGGGCGACCTCGTGCACGCGCACGCCCAGATCAACTGGACCGGCAGCACCTCGATGGAGGTCGGCGTGAAGGTGGTCGCCGAGCGCTGGGACTCGGCCGAGGAGGAACCGGTCCGGGTCGCCACCGCGTACCTGGTCTTCGTGGGCGTCGACGTGGGTGGCACGCCCCGTCCGGTCCGGCCGGTGCTGCCGGAGACGCCGGAGGACGAGCGCCGCTTCCGGGAGGCCGAGATCCGGCGGGCGCACCGGCTGGCCCGCCGCCGGGCGATCCAGGCCCACCGCGCCGGCTGAGGTGCAAGGAAGGGCCCCTTGTTAACGCCTCCGGTAGAGGAGGGGACCCCTATTAACACCCCCGCCGACACACGCCGCCTCCACCGGCGCCTGGACACCCGCGGAGGGCGAGGTGTTAACAAGGGGCCCTTCCTCTACCGGAGGCGTTAACAGGGGGCCCTTCCTTACACGCGGGCCACATGGGGTGGGGGTGCGGGGTGTGGGCGGGCCACGCCCCGTGCGCCGTGCCCGGCGCGGACAATGGCGGCACGAGGTAGGGCAAGATGGCGCCACGGCCCCGGCACACCGTCGTGGCAGGGCCTCAGGGAGGGTGGATCAGTGGCTGACGTGCTGTGGACGCCGCCGGCGGACGTGCGGGAGCGGTCCCGGATCGGTGACTACCTGCGCTGGCTGGCCGAGCACCGCGGGCTGGAGTTCGCCGACTACGACGCGCTGTGGCAGTGGTCGGTGACCGACCTGGAGGCGTTCTGGCGCTCGATCTGGGACTGGTTCGACGTGGTCGCGCACACCCCGCCGACGGCGACGCTGACCGACCGGGCCATGCCCGGCGCCCGCTGGTTCCCCGGCGCGACGCTCAACTACGCCGAGAACGTGCTGCGCATGCCGGGGCTGGGCGACGACGACCCGGCGGTGATCGCGCACGGTCAGACCCGCGCCCCGGAGACGCTCACCGCCGCCGAGCTGCGCGAGCGGGTCCGCCGGGTGGCGGCCGGGCTGCGCCGCCTCGGCGTGGGTGCGGGCGACCGGGTGGCCGCGTACGCGCCGAACATCCCGGAGACGTACGTCCTGCTGCTGGCCACCGCCAGCCTCGGCGCGATCTTCTCCTCCTGCGCGCCCGAGTTCGGCACCCGCAGCGTCACCGACCGCTGGCAGCAGATCGAACCGACGGTGCTGGTGGCAGTGGACGGCTACCGGTACGGCGACAAGCCTGTCGACAGGCGCGCCGAGGTGGCCGCGATCCGGGCCGCGCTGCCGTCGCTGCGGCACACGGTCGCCATCGCGTACCTCGATCCGGACGGCCCGGCCCCCGACGGCGCGCTGCCGTGGGCGGAGCTGGCGGCGCCGACCGACGAGCCGTTGACGTTCACGCCGGTGGCGTTCGACCACCCGCTCTACGTGCTCTACTCCTCCGGCACCACCGGCCTGCCCCGGCCGCTCGTGGACGGCCACGGCGGCATCCTGCTGGAACACCTCAAGATGCTGGCGCTGCACCACGACCTGGGTCCGTCCGACCGGTTCCTGTGGTTCACCACGACCGGCTGGATGATGTGGAACTTCCTGGTTTCCGGCCCGGCGGTGGGCGCGGCGATCGTGCTGTTCGACGGCAACCCGGGCCACCCCGACCTGGGCGCGCTGTGGCGGCTGGCCGCCGACACCGGCACCACGTACTTCGGCACGTCCGCGCCGTTCCTGCTGGCCTGCCGCAAGGCCGGCCTGGTGCCGCGCGAGGTCGCCGACCTGTCCGCGGTGCGCGGCCTCGGCTCGACCGGCGCGCGGCTGCCGGCCGAGGGCTTCATCTGGGTGTACGAGAACGTCAGCGACCGCCTCCAGCTCCAGTCGCTGTCCGGCGGCACTGATGTGTGCACCGGGTTCGTCGGCGGCGTGCCGCTGCTGCCTGTGTACGCGGGGGAGATCGCCTGCCGGGCGCTGGGCGCGAAGGTGGAGGCCCGCTCGGCCGACGGCAGCGCGGTGATCGGGCAGCTCGGCGAGCTGGTGATCACCGAGCCGATGCCGAGCATGCCGGTCGGGTTCTGGAACGACAGGGACGGCGCGCGCTACCGGGAGGCGTACTTCGAGGTCTATCCCGGGGTGTGGCGGCACGGCGACTGGATCACCGTGAACGAGCGCGGCGGGTGCGTGATCACCGGCCGGTCCGACGCCACGCTCAACCGGGGCGGGGTGCGGCTCGGCACCGCCGAGTTCTACTCCGTGGTCGAGGGCCTGGACGAGGTGGTCGACTCGGTGGTCGTGCACCTGGAGGACGACGAGGGCGGCGCGGGTGAGCTGCTGCTGTTCGTGGTGCTCGCCGAGGGCCTGGAGCTGGACGACGACATGCGTAAGAAGATCTGCCGGGAGCTGCGTACCGCGCTGTCGCCGCGGCACGTGCCGGACGAGATCCACCAGGTCCGGGCCGTGCCGAGAACGTTGAGCGCCAAGAAGCTGGAGGTTCCGGTCAAGAAGATCCTCACGGGTACCCCGGTGGACAGCGCGGCGGCCAAGGGCGCCCTGGCCAACCCCGAGTCCCTGACGGCGTTCGCCGCCCTGGCCCAGCGCCGGTCCACCACCGACAGCCCCGTCTCGCCTCGCTGATCCCGCCGTGCCCGCCGACCCGCCCGTTGATCTTGCACTTTCTGCCCCGGCGAACGGGGCGAATCACCCGCCCCGAGGGCCGAAACTGCAAGATCAACGGGGGAGGGGCGAGGGTCAGGGCAGGGTGTGGGTGGTCTTCTCGGTTTCGGCGCGGGAAGCCAGGCGGGTCGGGTCGGGG
>NZ_MAGP01000119.1 GCF_002926165.1 Micromonospora chalcea
AGGAATCCCAACCAGCAACCATTCCAAAGAACAGCCACCAGTCCGGGGTATAAAACAATTGGCACTGGCTTTACAAGCACCCTGTTGAGTTCTCAAAGAACAACCACACACCAACCAGAAACCCCGCGCCGCGGAGCCCCCAGCCGGGGCATTTCGTTCAACCACCCGCCGCTCTCGCGCCGGGCACTTTTACTACGTTACCCGGTGGTTTTTGCCGTGTCAAACCGGGGTCAACCGGTTTGTCGTGCATCACCTTTTTACCGGGCACCCCGATTCAACCGACTTCCGTCGGTCGTTCCGAGGAATTCGGCAGGCCGGCCGCCCGCGGTTTCCCGCTGGCTCGTCCGTTTCCCTGCCGGCCGATAACCTTACCCGGTCGGTTCCGCCTCGCCAAATCCGCCTCCCGGCGAATCCGGGGCACCACCCGGTTCTCAGGTCCTGCGCTCCGGCCTTCCAGGTCTTTCGCCCTGTTTCGTCCGTTCCGCGCTGGCAGAGAGAAAGTTACGCGCCCAGCGGAGTGATCGTCAAATCCGCTGGGCGCGTCCCGCGTCACATTGTCGACAACGGACTATCCGCGCAGCTCGACACCGGCGAACGAGCGCTTGCCCCGGCGCAGCACGAGGTACCGGCCGTGCAGCAGGTCGTCCGCCGACACGGTGGCGTCCACCTCGGAGATCCGGGTGTTGTTCACGTACGCGCCACCCTCGGCGATCACCCGGCGGGCCTCCTTCATGCTCGGCACCAAGCCGGACTCCTTGAGCAGGCCGGCGACGTCCGGCAGCTCGTCGAGACGCACCAGGCCGGCCTCGGTCAGCGCGGCGCGCAGCGTCTCCGGGGCCAGCTCGTCGAGCGAGCCCCGCCCGAACAGCGCCTGGCTCGCCGCGACCGCCTGGGCCGTCTCCCGCTCGCCGTGCACCAGCGTGGTCAGCTCCTCGGCGAGCGCCCGCTGGGCCAGGCGCGCCTGCGGGCGTTCCGCGGTCGCCTTCTCCAGCTCCTCCAGCTCCTCACGGGAGCGGAAGCTGAAGTACCGCAGGTAGCGGCTGACGTCGCGGTCGTCGGCGTTGACCCAGAACTGGTAGAACGCGTACGGGCTGGTCATCTGCGGGTCGAGCCAGATCGCGCCGGACTCGCTCTTGCCGAACTTGGTGCCGTCGGACTTCGTCACCAGCGGGGTGGTGAACGCCTGCACCGGCCCGGCGCCGCGCCGGCGAACGTAGTCCACCCCTGCGGTGATGTTGCCCCACTGGTCGGAGCCGCCGTACTGGAGCTGGCAGCCGTGCCGGCGGTGCAGCTCGAAGAAGTCGTTGGCCTGCAGCAGCTGGTAGCTGAACTCGGTGAAGCTGATGCCCGTCTCCAGGCGCGCCCTGACCACCTCGCGGGCGAGCATCTTGTTCACCGGGAAGTGCTTGCCGACGTCGCGGAGGAACTCCACCACCGACATCTCGCCGGTCCAGTCCAGGTTGTTGACCAGTTGCGCCGCGTTCTCCCCGGTGTACGTGACGAACGGCGAGAGTTGCTCGCGGATGCGCTCCACCCAGCCGGCGACCACGTCGGGCGAGTTGAGCGTCCGCTCGGCGCTCTCCTTCGGGTCACCGATCTGGCCGGTGGCGCCGCCGACCAGCAGCAGCGGACGGTGCCCGGCGAGCTGGAGCCGGCGCGCGGTGAGGACCTGCATGAGGTGGCCGACGTGCAGGCTCGGGGCGGTCGGGTCGAAGCCCACATAGAACGTGGCCTGCCCGCCCCCGAGCAGGTCGCGCAGCTCGTCGAGGCCGGTCGAGTCCTGGATCAGGCCCCGCCACAGCAGGTCGTCGGTCAGGGAGTCCCGCCCCTGCGGGAGGTTGCTGTCGGTCACGGTCACCGATTCTCCCCCATTCCCGGACCCGGGCCGTACCGGGTTTGCCGAGGTGCGGCCGACTAGGCTGGCGGCGCCGTCGAACGCGAGGAGGAACCGCGGTGGACATGCCGAACCTGACCGGTGGCTTCGTGGCCCTGCTGGGCCTGACGTTCGACGAGGTCAGCGGGGACCGGGTGGTGATCCGCTGGAAGGTGCGCCCGGAGCTGCACCAGCCGTACGGGATCCAGCACGGTGGCGTCTACTGCTCGGTGGTCGAGACGGCGGCCAGCATCGGCGGCGCGCTCTGGCTGGGCGACAAGGGCAACGTGGTCGGGGTGTCGAACCAGACCGACTTCCTGCGCGCGGACCCGGACGGCGAGCTGACCGCCGTCGGCACGCCCGTGCACCGGGGCCGCAGCCAGCAGCTCTGGCTCGTGGAGATCACCGACGCGGACGGCCGGCTGGTGGCCCGCGGCCAGGTGCGCCTGCAAAACCTGACCGCCTCCTGACGCATTCGCCCGAAACCGGGCACTGACGCCGATATCGTCGCCTCGGTGAGATCGTCCGCTCCCGAACCGACGTGAGGAAGCTGTTCGCCGCCACGCTCGGCGTGCTGTCGGCCGTCGGCGGCTTCGTCGACATCGGTGACCTGGTGGCGGCCAGTCAGGCCGGCGCGCTGTTCGGCATGGCCCACACCTGGGTGCTGCTGGCCGGCGTGGTCGGCATCTGCGCGTACGCGGAGATGGCCGGCCGGATCGCGGCGGTGAGCGGGCGGGCGGTCTTCGACCTGGTCCGGGAGCGGCTCGGGCCGCGGGTGGCGCTGCTCAACCTGGTCGCGTCGTGGCTGGTCACGGTGGTCACGCTCGCCGCGGAGCTGGGCGGGGTGGCGCTGGCGCTGCAACTGGCCACCCGGGTGAGTCACCTGTTCTGGGTGCCGCTCGCCGCGCTGGCCGTCTGGCTGGTGCTGTGGCGGCTGCGCTTCGAGCTGATGGAGCGGATCTTCGGCCTCGCCGGGCTGGCGCTGCTGGTGTTCGCGGTCGCGCTGGTGGCGCTGCCGACCGACTGGCCGGAACTCGGGCAGGGCGCGTGGCAGATCAGCGCGGCCGGGCACGGCTGGCCGCTGTACTGGTTCGTGGCGGTGGCGCTGTTCGCCGCCGCGGTGAGCCCGTACGAGGTGTTCTTCTTCTCCTCCGGCGGCGTCGAGGAGCGCTGGAGCGCGGCGGACCTGGCGCGGGCCCGGTCGAACGTGCTGATCGGCTTTCCGGTGGGTGGTTTCCTGGCGTTGTCGCTGGTGGCCGTGGCGACGGTGGCCTACCACCCGTCCGGGGTGTCGCTCAGTACGCTCGACGAGGTGGCGCGGCCGGTGGCCACGGCGCTCGGTGGGGCCGGCCTGGCCACCGCCGTGCTGGCGTTCTTCGCGGTGACGTTCGGCGCGGCGCTGGAGACGGGCCTGTCGGCGGCGTACGCGGCGGCGCAGTACTTCGGGTGGCAGTGGGGCAAGCGGGTCCGCCCCCGGGAGGCGGCCCGGTTCCACAGCGTCCTGCTGGTCGGTCTGCTGCTCGGCGTGGTGATGCTGATGACGACCGTGGACCCGGTGCGGCTGACCGAGTACATGCTGGTGCTGAGCGCTGTGGTGCTGCCGCTGACGTACCTGCCGATCCTGGTGGTCGCGAACGACAGGGGGTACCTCGGCGACCGGGTCAACGGGCGCTGGATGAACCTGCTCGGCGCGGTGTTCCTGCTGCTCATCGTCGCGGCGTCGGTGGCCGCGATCCCACTGGCGATCATGACGGGGATGGGTCCATGAGGGTTCAGCTGGCCAAGCGGCTGCTCGACCGGCAGATCGTCGACGTGGACGGACGGCTGGTCGGGCGGGTCGACGACATCGCGTTCGCCGTCGACGACGAGGGTTTCCCGTACGTGGACAGCCTGCTCACCGGGCAGAGGGCGCTCGGGGAGCGGATCGGCGGGCGGGTCGGTCGGCTGCTGATGGCGGTGGCGGACCGGTTCACCGACGACCCGCCGGTCCCGCCGTTGCGCGTACCGCTGTCGCAGGTCGCCCACGTGGACAGCGCGGTGCGGCTGCGCTGCCGGGCGGCGGACCTGCCGCCGTCGCCGGTGGAGGCGTGGCTGCGCCGGCACCTGATCGAGCGGATACCGGGGTCCGGCCGTGCGAGCGGGTGAGCTGCTCGGCCGTACCGCCTACGACCTGCACGGGCGGCGGCTGGGCCGGGTGGTGGACGTGGTGGTGCGCGGCGGGTGGCCGCCGGACCGGCTGCGGATCACCGACGTGATCGTCGCCGGGCACTGGTGGACCCGGGTGATCAGCCGCCTGATCGGCCCGGAGCTGCACCCGTCCGGGCCGTGGCTGCTGCGGATGGTGGCCCGGCTGGTCGGGCGGAGCACCCACCAGCTGCCCGCCGACGCGGTGCAGCTGCTTCCGCCGGTGCCCGGCTTCCCGTTCGGCCCGCCGGCCGGACGCCGCTGAGGCCCGAGTTGCCGGACGCCGTCCGTCAGCGGCGCGCCTCGTCGAGTTCCGGGGCGTCGGCCGGCTCGCCGGCGTCGTCCGCGGCGTCGTCGTCCGGGGAGTCGTCGCCGCGGCCGCGCCGGCGGACCCGCACCTCGGTGATGGCCCGCTGGTCGACGTCGGCCACCGCCAGCTCCCAGCCGTCGACGGTGACCTGCTCCCCCGCCACCGTCGGAATGTGCCCGAGGCAGATCAGCACCAGCCCGGCGACGGTGGTGTAGTCGCCCGCCGGCCGGTTCGGCAGCTCCACGCCCAGGTCGGTCAGGTCGTGCACCGGGAACGTGCCGGGCAGCACCAGCGTGCCCTCCGGCTCGGTGCGCACGGAACGCAGGTCGCGGTCGGTCTCGTCGTAGATCTCGCCGACGATCTCCTCGAGGATGTCCTCCAGCGTGACGATCCCGTCGACCGCGCCGCGCTCGTCGACCACGAGCGCGATGTGCTGGCGTTCGGCCTTGAACTGGCGCAGCGCGTCGACCACCGGCAGCGAGTCGGGCAGCAGCATGGGCGGGCGGGCGATCTCGTCGACCGGCCGGTCGTCGGAGACGCCGACCAGGTCACGCAGGTGGATGACGCCGACCGCGTCGTCCAGGCCGCCGTGGCGGACCACCGGCGCCCGGGAGTGGCCGGTCGCCGCCAGGACCAGCCGCGCGGCCTCGGCGGTGGTGCCGCTGTCGAGCGTGAAGACCTGCAACCGGGGTACGAGCACAGCCCGCAACTGCCGGTCCGCGATCTCCACCGCACCGGCGATGATCGTGCGCTGTTCCTTGGTGAAGCCGTGGTTGCCGGCCACGATGTCGCGCAGCTCGTCCGGGCCGATCTCGTCCGGCTCGGCCTTCGGGTCCAGGCCGAACAGGCGTACCACCAGGTCGGTGGTGGCCCGCAGCAGCCAGACGGCGGGCCGGGTGATGCTGGAGAGCAGGTCCAGCGGGCGGGCCACCAGCAGCGCCCACCGCTCGGCCGACTGCATCGCGATCCGCTTCGGGGCCAGCTCGCCGAAGACCAGCGTGACGAACGTGAGCACCAGCGTCACCGCGACGATGGCGACGGTCTCGGCGGCGTTGCCGAACACGCTGAGCAGCGGCACCAGCGGCCGGGCCAGCGAGACCGCGGCGGCGGCGGACGCGAGGAACCCGGCGAGCGTGATGCCGATCTGGATCGTGGCCAGGAACCGGTTCGGGTCCTTCGCCAGGCGGGCCAGTGTCCGTCCGCCCCGGCCGCTGCGCTCCAGCCGCTGCACCTGGCTGTCCCGCAGGGACACCAGGGCCATCTCGCTGCCGGCGAACGCCGCGTTGAGGATCACCAGCACACCGACCAGGGCCAGCTGGCTCCAGTAGCTCTGCACGACCGGTTATCTCCCTCGACCCGATCCGGGCCGGCCGACGGCCGACCCACCGGCCGGCAGATCCGGTCGGCGTGGCCCCTCTGTGCCCCGCGGGCCCGCCGCTGAATCATGACCGGCGCCGGTGTCACCCGCCGGGGCCGGGGTTCAGGCCGGTACGGGCAGGTCCAGCACGTACGCGCCGCCCTCGGGCCGGAATCCGAGCCGGTGGTAGTAGGGGGCGACCATGCCGGGCGGGCTGACCACGCGGCGGAAGCCCCGGTCGGTGAACAGCCGGCTGCGCCGGTAGACGAACTCGCCCGGGGTGAAGTCCCGGAACGGCGGGGTCACGTAGTCCAGGTCGATCTGGGCCACGCCGCCCGGTTCGGCGTGCGAGAGCATCACGCCGACCACCTCGTCGGCGC
Organism: Micromonospora chalcea; assembly: GCF_002926165.1. Lineage (GTDB taxonomy): Bacteria > Actinomycetota > Actinomycetes > Mycobacteriales > Micromonosporaceae > Micromonospora > Micromonospora chalcea. Next base: position 6,105 of record NZ_MAGP01000119.1, read on the forward strand.
GTACCACCAGGAACGCCGAGCGGTCGTCGGCGTCGGCGTCCCAGCGGAAGCCGGGGTTGAAGCGGGCGATGTCGGCGGCGTGCACCCGCAGCGTGTGCGCCAGGAAGGCGTCGCCGGTGCCCACCTCGACCACCTGGTAGGTCTGCTCGTCGTGCCGGGTGGCCAGCAGCTTGCGCAGGTACCAGACGTTGATCACGGCGAGCACCACGTTCAGCCCCACCATCGGCCACACCTGCACTGCGGTGTTGTAGCCGATCAGGATGAGGCAGCCGACCAGGTTGAGCGCGCGCAGCCGCAGGATCCGGGTCTGCAGCAGGGACCAGACCAGCAGCGCGGAGCCGGCCCAGCCGACGAGTTCCAGCCAGTTCACCCGGGGAGACTAGCGGTCTGCCTGGTCAGGCCCCTCGGCGGGCAGCTCCAGCACGTACTCCTCGACCTCGGCGCCGCGCGTCGGGGCGTACCCGGAGTCCTCGCCGACCACGACGAAGCCGCACTTGCGCAGCACCGCGAGCGAGGCGGCGTTGTCCTTCGCGGCGCGGGCGTGCAGCGGCCGGTGCGGCACCTCGCGCAGCAGCGCGCGCAGCGCCGCGGTGGCGTGGCCGCGCCCCCAGTACGCCGCGTCGATCCAGTAGCTGACCTCGGTCTGCTCGCCGACCGGGAACGCCGCCACCCGCCCGACCAGCCGGCCGTCGACGGTGACCGCGCGGTTCACGATGCGCGCGTCGGCGCGGATGCGCGCCCAGTGCGCCTCGAACGCGGCCCGGTCGGACGGGTCCTTCGGGCCGAACGCGGCCATCCAGTTCGCCTGCGGGTCCTGCTCGTGGGCGAAGAAGGCGGGCAGGTCGTCGTCGCGCACCGGGCGGAGCAGCACCTCGTTTGTCACGGCCGGAACGATACGGGCCCCCTCCGACACGGTCGGGACCTCCGGCCCGGTGTGTGTCCCGTCCGGCCCTGCCGCACGGCCGGCCGGCCCGGTTACCAAGGAGGTGCAACGACGCAGTCGAGGAGGCCGGACCATGTCGAAGTACGTCTACGACTTCATCGAGGGTGACCGCAGCCAGGCCGACCTGCTCGGCGGCAAGGGCGCCAACCTCGCCGAGATGACCCGGCTCGGGTTGCCGGTGCCGCCGGGGTTCACCGTCACCACCGACGCGTGCCGGGCGTACCTGGCCACCGGGGCGCCGCCGGCCGGGCTGTACGAGGAGATGAACGCGCACCTGCGGGAGGTGGAGGCGCGGCTGGACCGGTGGCTGGGTGACCCGCGTGACCCGCTGCTGCTGGCGGTGCGCTCCGGCGGGCGGTACTCGATGCCGGGGATGATGGAGACGATCCTCGACATCGGGCTCAACGACACCACGGTGGCGGGGCTGGCCGCCCGCACCGGCGACGAGCGGTTCGCGTGGGACTCGTACCGGCGGCTGATCCAGATGTTCGGCCGCACCGTGCACGGCATTCCGGGCGACGAGTTCGAGCACGAGCTGGCCGCGCTGCGGGCCACCGCCGGGCCGGGCGGGCCGGGCGCCGGGCAGCTGCGCGACCTGGTCGACACGTACAAGAAGATCTTCGCCCGGCACGTCGGGCACGACTTCCCGCAGGCCCCGCACGAGCAGCTGTTCCTGGCCGTGCGCGCGGTGTTCGAGTCCTGGCACTCGGAGCGGGCCCGGATCTACCGGCGGCAGGAGCGCATCCCGGACGACCTGGGCACCGCCGTCAACGTGATGGCGATGGTGTTCGGCAACCTCGGCCCGGACTCCGGCACCGGGGTGGCGTTCACCCGCGACCCGGCCACCGGCGCACCCGGCGTGTACGGCGACTACCTGAGCGACGCGCAGGGCGAGGACGTGGTGGCGGGCATCCGCAACACCGTGCCGCTGACCGAGCTGGCGAACCTCGACCCGGTGAGCTTCCACCGGCTGCAGGAGATCATGGCGACGCTGGAGCGGCACTACCGCGACCTGTGCGACGTCGAGTTCACCATCGAACGCGGGAAGCTGTGGATGCTCCAGACCCGGGTCGGCAAGCGCACCGCGGCGGCGGCGTTCGTGATCGCCGCGCAGCTGGCCGAGGAGGGCCTGATCACCGCCGACGAGGCGCTCACCCGGGTCACCGGCGCGCAGCTCGCCCAGCTGATGTTCCCGGCCTTCGACACCGCCGGCGCGCCCGAGCCGCTCGCCGTCGGCGTCGGCGCCTCCCCCGGCGCCGCGGTCGGGCGGGTGGTCTTCGACTCGGCCGCCGCGGCGGCGTCCACCGGGCCGGTGATCCTGGTCCGGCCGGAGACCAACCCGGACGACCTGCCCGGCATGATCGCCGCGGTCGGGGTGCTCACCTCGCGCGGCGGGAAGACGTCGCACGCCGCCGTGGTGGCCCGCGGCATGGGCCGGACCTGCGTCTGCGGGGCCGAGGCGCTGACCATCGACGTGGAGCGCGGCGAGTTCACGGTGGGCGAGCAGGTGGTGCGCGCCGGCGAGGTGATCTCGATCGACGGCACCAGCGGGCGGATCTGGCGCGGCGAGGTGCCGGTGCAGCCGTCCCCGGTGGCCCGGTACCTGACCGGTGAGCTGCGGCCGGAAGCCGACCCGCTGGTCGCCGCCGTGCACCGGCTGCTCGGGCACGCCGACGCGGTACGCACGCTCGGCGTCCACGCCAACGCCGACACCCCGGACGACGCGCGCCGGGCCCGTGAGCTGGGCGCCGAAGGGATCGGTCTGTGCCGCACCGAGCACATGTTCCTCGGCGAGCGCCGGGAACTGGTCGAGCGGCTGATCCTGGCCGACGGCCCGGCCGAGGTCGGCGCGGCGCTGGACGCGCTGCTGCCGTTGCAGCGGGCCGACTTCGTCGGGCTGCTCACCGCGATGGACGGGCTGCCGGTCACAGTGCGGCTGCTCGACCCGCCGCTGCACGAGTTCCTGCCTCCGCTGGCCGAGCTGACCGCCCGGGTGGCGGGCGCGCAGGCGCGCGGCGAGGAACCGGGCCACGACGGCGTGCTGCTGGCGGCGGTACGGCGGATGCACGAGACGAACCCGATGCTGGGGCTGCGCGGCGTACGGCTCGGGCTGGTGGTGCCGGGTCTGTTCGCGATGCAGGTGCGGGCGCTGGCCGAGGCGGCCGCGCAGCGCGTCCGGGCCGGCGGTGACCCGCGCCCGGAGATCATGGTGCCGCTGGTCGGGGACGTGCGGGAACTCGCCGCGGTGGCGGACGAGGCACGGCGGGTCCTGGCCGGGGTGCCGGACGCGCCGGAGATCCCGATCGGCACCATGATCGAGACGCCCCGGGCGGCGCTGACCGCCGGGGACATCGCCGCCGAGGCGCGTTTCTTCTCCTTCGGCACCAACGACCTGACGCAGATGACCTGGGCGTTCTCCCGCGACGACGTGGAGGGGGCGTTCTTCTCCACGTACCTGGAACGGGGGATCTTCCCGGTGTCGCCGTTCGAGAGCATCGACGCCACCGGCGTGGGCCGGCTGGTCCGCCTCGCCGTCGCCGAGGGGCGGGCGGCCCGGCCGGACCTGACCGTCGGGGTGTGCGGCGAGCACGGCGGCGACCCGGACTCGATCGGGTTCTTCGCCGCGGCCGGCCTCGACTACGTCTCCTGCTCGCCGTACCGGGTGCCGGTGGCGCGGCTGGCCGCCGGCCGGGCCGCCGTCGAGGCCCGTACCGAGAAGTCCGACTCCCGCTAGGAGGGCAGCGTCATGACCGCCATCTTCACCCCGACCGGACCGGCTGTCACGCCGCTCCCCCGGCCCGCGCCGCCGTCGGCCGCGTCGCCGGCTCCCACCCCGGCCGGGCCGGTCGGCCCGGTGCTGGAGCTGCCCGGGGACGCCGCGCTGGTGCCGGTGAACCGCGACGGCCGTCCGGTCGGCGTGTTCGTCGCGGCCGGTGGCCGGGTCCGCTACCGGCGCGTGGTCGAACCGGACCAGCTCGTCGCCGCGGCCACCGGCGCGTTCGCGGTGGCCGCGCTCACCGCCGCCGTGGCGGTGTGGTCGCGGCGCCGTCCGCCGTCGGTCGGCACCGTCACCATGGGGCCGGGCGGCTGGGTCAGCCTGCGCGGCCTGCCGGCGCCCCGGCTGCGCCCGGACGACCGGCCATGGTGGGCGCGCGTGCTGCGGGCCCGCCGCCTGGTCGTCGACCGCTGACCACCCAGGGGTACGGCCGCCGGTACGTCACCGGCGGCCGTACCGCCGTTCTCCCGTCGGCCCTCGGCGGAGGGGCCGTTGGTCCCGGGTCACCGCGGTCCTGCGCCCCTGCCCGGCGGCGCCCGGACCGACGACGCTGAGGGTGAGAACGAGACCGAGGGAGGCCCCCGATGCGCGCCAGTGTCGTCACCGCGTTCGACCGTCCGATGGAGATCACCGAGCGTCCCGTGCCGGAGGTCGGCCCGGGCGAGATCCTGGTCCGCGTCGAGGCCAGCGGACTCTGCCACACCGACATCCACGCCGCCCGCGGCGAGTGGCCGGTGAAGCCCACCCCGCCGTTCGTACCCGGTCACGAGGGCGTCGGCCTGGTCGAGCAGGTCGGTCCCGGCGTCACCGAGCACGCCGTCGGCGACCGGGTCGCGCTGCCCTGGCTCGGCTGGGCCTGCGGCACCTGCGCGTACTGCGTGACCGGCTGGGAGACGCTGTGCGAGTCGCAGCGCAACACCGGTTACAGCATCGACGGCGCGCACGCCGAGTACGCGGTGGCCTCGGCCCGCTACGCGGTCCGCGTGCCCGACGGCGTGGACCCGTTCGAGGCCGCGCCGCTGACCTGCGCGGGCGTCACCACGTACAAGGCCGTGAAGGTCGCCGGGGTACGGCCGGGCGAGCGGGTCGCGATCTTCGGCATCGGCGGTCTGGGTCACCTCGCCCAGCAGTACGCGCAGATCTTCGGCGCCGAGACGGTCGCGGTGGACGTGACCGCCGAGAAGCTGGAGCTGGCCACCTCGCTGGGCGCCGCGCACACTGTCGACGCCGCCACCACCGACCCGGTCGAGCGGATCACCGCGCTGGGCGGCGTGGACGTGGCGATCGTGCTGGCCGCCAGCCCCCGGGTGATCGAGCAGGCGCACCGCTCGCTGCGCCGCGGCGGCCGGCTGGTGCTGGTGTCGCTGCCCGCCGACAACGCGGTCACCCTGCCCGTCTTCGAGACGGTGCTCAAGGGCATCACGGTGCTCGGCTCGATCGTCGGCACCCGCGCCGACCTGGCCGAGGTCTTCGCGCTGCACGCCGCCGGCCGCACCCGGGTCGCCTACGAGACCTGCAAGCTGGACGACATCAACGACGCGGTGGACGACGTCCTCGCCGGCCGGGTCGCCGCCCGGCTCGTGCTCCAGCCCTGACCCCCGCCCCCGGTCCCCGCACCCGCGGGGACCGGGCCGCCGACGCCCGGAGAGGGACCGACATGACCGCCACCGAACCCCTGGCCCCCTGGCGCGGATTCCACGCCGGCGCGTGGCAGGAGACAGTCGACGTGGCCGACTTCGTCCGCCACAACCACGAGCCGTACACCGGGGACGCCTCGTTCCTGACCGGGCCGACGCCGCGCACGCTCGCGGTGTGGGACCGGCTGCGGGACATGTTCCCGGAGGAGCGGCGCCGCGGCGTGTACGACGTCGACGCGGCCACCCCGTCGACGATCACCTCGCACGCCCCCGGGTACATCGACCGGGAGCGGGAGCTGATCGTCGGGTTGCAGACCGACGCGCCGCTGCGGCGGGCGATCATGCCGGCCGGCGGGCTGCGGATGGTGGAGACGGCGCTGCGCGCGTACGGGCGTGAGCCGGACCCGCGCGTGCACGAGATCTTCACCCGGTACCGCCGCACGCACAACGACGCGGTGTTCGACGCGTACCCGGAGACCGTGCTCGCGGCGCGGCGCTCGCACGTCATCACCGGCCTGCCCGACGCGTACGGGCGCGGGCGGATCATCGGCGACTACCGCCGGGTGGCGCTGTACGGGGTGGACCGGCTGATCGAGGAACGCCGCGCGCTCAAGGCGGCGCTGGACGACCGGCGCAGCACCGACGACGTGATCCGCGACCGGGAGGAACTGGCCGAGCAGCTCCGCGCGCTCGGCGAGCTGAAGGAGATGGCCGCCTCGTACGGCTTCGACATCTCCCGCCCGGCCGTCACCGGCGCGCAGGCGATCCAGTGGCTCTACTTCGCCTACCTGGCCGCCACGAAGGAGCAGAACGGCGCCGCCATGTCGCTCGGCCGCACCGCCGGGTTCCTCGACGCCTACCTGCGGCGGGACATCGCCGAGGGGCGGCTGGACGAGAGCGGCGCGCAGGAGCTGATCGACGACTTCGTGATCAAGCTGCGGATCATCCGCTTCCTGCGCACCCCCGAGTACGACCAGCTCTTCTCCGGCGACCCCACCTGGGTCACCGAGTCGCTCGGCGGGATGGGCGCGGACGGCCGCCCGCTGGTCACCCGCACCACGTTCCGCTACCTGCAGACGCTGTACAACCTCGGCCCGGCGCCGGAGCCGAACCTGACGGTGCTGTGGTCGCCGCGGCTGCCCGAGGGGTTCAAGCGGTTCTGCGCCCAGGTGTCGCTGGACACCAGCGCCATCCAGTACGAGAACGACGAGCTGATCCGCCCGGCGTACGACGACGACACCGCGATCGCCTGCTGCGTGTCGGCCATGCGGGTCGGCCGGGACATGCAGTTCTTCGGCGCCCGGGCGAACCTGGCGAAGGCGCTGCTGTACGCGATCAACGGCGGCCGCGACGAGCTGTCCGGCGCGCAGGTCGCCCCGCCGGCCGCGCCGGTCGGCGGCGAGACGCTCGACTACGACGAGGTGCTGGCCGCGTACGACCGCACGCTGGACTGGCTGGCGCAGACGTACGTGGACGCGCTGAACGTGATCCACCACCAGCACGACAGGTACGCCTACGAGCGGCTGGAGATGGCGCTGCACGACCACCCGGTGCGCCGGTTCATGGCCACCGGCATCGCCGGCCTGTCGGTCGCCGTGGACAGCCTGTCGGCCATCCGGTACGGCCGGGTCAAGGTGCTGCGTGACGAGTCCGGGCTGGCGGTCGACTACGCGGTCGAGGGCGAGTTCCCGACGTACGGCAACGACGACGACCGGGCCGACGAGATCGCGGTGTGGCTGGTCGAGACGTTCGCGGAGAAGCTGCGCCGGCAGCGCACGTACCGCGACGCGGAGCTGACCATGTCGGTGCTCACCATCACCTCGAACGTGGTGTACGGCAAGCACACCGGCAACACGCCGGACGGGCGGCGCGCCGGTGAGCCGTTCGCGCCGGGGGCGAACCCGATGAACGGGCGGGACACGCACGGCCTGGTCGCGTCCGCGCTGTCGGTGGCGAAGCTGCCGTACGACGCGGCCCGCGACGGCATCTCGCTGACCGGCACCGTCACGCCGGACGGCCTGGGCCACACCCGCGACGAGCGGATCGCGAACCTGGCCGGTGTGCTCGACGGCTACGCCGACGCCGGCGGGTTCCACCTCAACGTCAACGTGCTGGACCGGGCCACGCTGCTGGACGCGATGGCGCACCCGGAGCGGTACCCGCAGCTCACCGTCCGGGTCTCCGGGTACGCGGTGAACTTCGTCCGGCTCACGCCGGAGCAGCAGCGCGACGTGGTGTCGCGGACCTTCCACGGGTCGCTGTGACCGGCCGCCCGCCCGCGCCGCCGCAGGTCACTGCGGCGGCGCCGGGCCGCGCCGCGGAGGCCCTGACCGGCGCGGTGCACTCGTGGGACACCTCGGTCGGGGTGGACGGGCCGGGCACCCGGTTCGTGGTCTTCCTGGCCGGCTGCCCGCTGCGCTGCCGCTACTGCCACAGCCCGGACACCTGGTACGGCCGCAGCGGCCGCCGCCGCACCGTGGACGAGATGGTCGCGCTCGCCGGCCGGTACCGCCGGTTCATCCAGGTCGCGGGCGGCGGCGTCACGGTGAGCGGCGGGGAGCCGCTGCTGCAACCGGCGTTCACCCGGGAACTGCTACGGCGCTGCCACGTCGACCTCGGCCTGCACACCGCGCTGGACACCTCCGGCTTCCTCGGCGTGCGCGCCGACGACACGCTGCTGGACGCCACCGACCTGGTGCTGCTCGACGTCAAGGCGGGCAACCCGCAGACGTACCGGCGGGTCACCGGCACCGGCCGGCTCGCGCCGACGTTGCGGTTCGCGCAGCGGCTCGCCGACCGGGGTACGCCGATGTGGATCCGGTACGTGCTGGTGCCCGGCCTGACCGACGCGGTCGACGAGGTGGAGCGAGTGGCCGACATCGCCGCCGGGCTGGCCACGCTGCAGCGCGTGGAGGTGCTGCCTTTCCACCGGTTGGGCGCGCACAAGTACGCCGAGCTGGGGCTGACGTTCCCGCTGGCGGACACCGAGCCGCCGGACGCCGACCTGCTGACCCGGGTACGGGGTCAGTTCGCCGCCCGAGGTCTCACCGTCACCTGACCGCGCGCCGGTTCAGCTGGCTGCGGCCGTCGGGTAGCCGTAGAGGTCCAGCAGCCGGACCCGGGACGCCTGGAGGCGGTCCACCACCACGCTCATGAACCGGCTGGTGAGCTGGCGGCCGAGCGTGTCGTCGGACTCCATCAGCCGGCGTACCCCGTCGGCGTCGAGTTCCACGGCGGTGCTGCGCTGGGTGGCGACCGCGCCGAACTGCCAGCGGTACGGCGGGAACAGCCAGGACCAGCCGAGCACGCCGCCCGGGCCGATCGTCTCGATGCCCACGTCGCCGCGGCCCGGCACCGGGAAGTCGAGCGCCACCTGGCCGCCGCGGACGAGCCAGAACCGGTCGGCCGGCGCGCCGGCGCGGAACAGCCGGTGCCCGGGGTGCCAGACCACCGGGCGGGCGTACCCGGTGAGCCGGGGCAGCCACTCGTCGGGCAGCCCGGCCAGGAAGGGGTGGACGCGGAGCATTTCCAGCGGGGTCATCGCGCCTCCAGGATCGACAGGAGGGAGCACTGGTTTCCATTCCACCTCGCGAACGGCCCGGCCGGTAGGGGCCGATGGTCCCGGCCTTGCCGGGCGGATCGACTCTGCCCAGGTGGGAGCCGTCGGCGCAGGCTGAGGGGGAACCGAAGGAGGACGTGATGACCGACAGGACCGGTGCCCCCGTCGTGGTGGGCGTGGACGGCTCCCCGTCCGCGCTGGACGCGGTACGGCTGGCCGCACGCGAGGCGGTGCTGCGGCACCGGCCGCTGCGGGTGGTGAACGCCTTCCTGTGGCCGCTGGTCGGCACGCCGCTGGGCATGGTCGCCCCGGTGCTGCCCGACATCGAGCTGCGCCAGGAGGCCGAGAAGCTGGTCGAGGAGGCGGTGGACGAGGCCCGCAAGGTCGACGCGGAGCTGGCGGTGACCGGCGCGGTGGTCGACGGCGGGCCGGTCGCGGTGCTGCTGCGGGAGAGCCGCGACGCCGCGCTGCTCGTGCTGGGCCACCGTGGCCTGGGCGGCTTCGCCGAACTCCTGGTCGGCTCGGCGGCGGTGCAGCTCTCCGCCCGCGCGGACTGCCCGGTTCTCGTCGCCCGGGGCGAGGCCCGCGCCGACGGCCCGGTGGTGGTCGGCGTGGACGGCTCCGCGCTGTCCGACGAGGCGGTCGGTTTCGCGTTCGCCGAGGCCGCGGCGCGCGACGCCGAGCTGGTGGTGGTGCACACCTGGCTGTACCCGCAGCCGGTGAGCTACCGCGAGGCGTTCGGCGACGTCCTGCCGCTGGCGTACGAGCCGGAGCAGTTGCGCGCCGACGAGCAGCGGGTGCTGGCCGAGGCGGTCGCCGGCTGGACCGAGCGCTACCCGGAGGTCACGGTGCGGCCGAAGCTGGTCGCCGCCGCCACGCCGGCCCGGGTGCTGGTCGAGGAGTCCGTCGGGGCGCAGCTGACGGTGGTCGGCGCGCACGGGCGGGGTAGCCTCGGCTCGCTGCTGCTCGGCTCGGTCAGCCACGCCGTGCTGCACCACTGCCACAGCCCGCTGGCCGTCGTCCGGCACCGCGGGGGCCGGGAACGCTGACCCCGGTTCGGCGGTCCCGGCGCCGCCGGGACCGCCACAATGGCCTGAGCCGACCGGAGGGAACAGACCTGATGAACCGACCCGTCGTGGTGGGAGTGGACGGATCGCCGTCCAGCCTGGCCGCCGCCGACCTGGCTGCCGCGACCGCCGTGGCACGTTCCCGGCCGCTGGTGCTGGTGCACGGCTACCTGCACCCGCTCGGCTACGGCGTGCCGCTCAACCCGTACGACCTGGGGGTGCCGGCGCCCACCGCGGAGGCGGAGAAGATGCTCGAGTCGGTCGCCGCCGACCTGACCGAGCGGCACCCGGGCCTGCGGGTGCAGGTGCGCCAGGTGGCCGGCGGTCCGGGCGCGACGATGGTCGAGGAGTCCCGCCGCGCCGAGCTGGTCGTGGTGGGCAGCCGGGGCGTGGGCGGTTTCGCCGGCCTGCTGCTCGGCTCGGTCAGCGGGCAGCTCGCGCAGCACGGGCACTGCCCGGTGCTGATCGTCCGCCCGGAGGAGCAGCCGATTCCGGTGGACGGGCCGGTGCTGGTCGGCGTGGACGGCTCCGACTCGGCCGCGTACGCGATCGAGCTGGCTGCCGACGAGGCCGAGCGGCGCGACGCGGAGCTGGTGCTGATGCACGTCCGGTCGCCGGAACGCGGCGCGGTGGCGCCCGAGGTCGCGGCGGAGGCGTCCACCGCCGAGCGGGCCGAGGCGGCGGGACTGCTGGCCGAGGCAGCGGAGCGGGTCCGGTCGGCGCATCCGGGCCTGCGGGTGACGGAGCGGTCCGTCACCTCCCCCTCGCCGGAGACTGCGCTTGTCGAGGCCAGCGGCGAGGCGGCGCTCGTGGTGGTCGGCTCCCGGGGCCGGGGCGGCTTCGTCGGGCTGCTGCTCGGCTCGGTCAGCCAGGCAATGGTGCAGCACTCCCACTGCCCGGTGCTCGTCGCCCACCGGCCCGAGCCGGCCGACGACTGAGCCGCCTCGCGGGCGGCGGCCCCCGCGCCGGCCCTGTCCGCCGGGCCGCCCGGCGCGAGAGATGTCTTCCGAGCGATATGACTGAGAGGCATAAATATGCCTCTCAGTCATATCGAGTTTCCGGCGTGGTTTCGCCGGGACGGTAACGCTCGGTAGCGGTCGGTTCGCGCCGCACCGCCCGCGGCGTCAGGCCGGGTCGCGGCCGGCGAGCAGGTCGGCGAAGTCGGTGGTGAGCGCGAACGGGTCGGCCGGGCCGGTCGCGGGCGGGCGGCGGTCCACCTGCTCGGCCAGCTCGGCGGCGGCCCGGCGGATCCGGGACCGCAACGCGCTGTCCCCGTCGTCACCGGCCCAGTCCTCCGGCGCGGCGAACACCGCAGTGGGCAGTGTCGCCGCCCGCAGGTACGTGAACATCGGCCGGACCGCGTGCTCCAGCGCGAGGGAGTGCCGGGCGGTGCCGCCGGTCGCCCCGATGAGCACCGGCTTGCCCGCGAGCGTGTCCCGGTCGATCACGTCGAAGAACGACTTGAACAGCCCGTTGTAGGACGCGTTGAAGATCGGCGTCACCGCGATCAGCGCGTCGGCGGCCGCCACGGCGTCGAGTGTCTGTCGCAGCGCGGCCGGCGCGAAGCCGGTGAGCAGGTGGTTCACCACGTCGTGGGCGTGCTCGCGCAGCTCCACGGTGCGCAGTTCCACCGTCGCGCCGCGCCCGGCCAGCTCGTCGCGGGCGGCCGCGGCGAGCTGGTCGGCGAGCAGACGGGTGGACGACGGCTGGGCGAGCCCGGCCGAGACGACCGCCAGGGTACGACGGGTCATCGCTGCTCCCCGTCGGCCGGAGCGGCGTCGCGGGCGGCCAGCAGGCCGGCGTGGGTGGGCGCCTCGGGCACGTGCGCGGGACGCAGCGAGTCGAACTCCTTGCGCAGCACCGGGACCACCTCCTCGCCCAGCAGGTCGAGCTGCTCCAGCACCGTCTTCAGCGGCAGGCCGGCGTGGTCGATCAGGAAGAGCTGCCGCTGGTAGTCGCCGACGTACTCGCGGAAGCCCAGCGTCCGGTCGATGACCTGCTGCGGGCTGCCCACCGTCAGCGGCGTCTCGCGGGTGAACTCCTCCAGCGACGGGCCGTGCCCGTAGACCGGGGCGTTGTCGAAGTAGGGGCGGAACTCGCGTACCGCGTCCTGGGAGTTGCGGCGCATGAATACCTGCCCGCCGAGGCCGACGATGGCCTGGTCGGGTGAGCCGTGGCCGTAGTGCGCGAACCGCTCCCGGTAGAGGCCGACCATCCGCTGGGTGTGCTCCTTGGGCCAGAAGATGTGGTTGGCGAAGAAGCCGTCGCCGTAGTACGCGGCCTGTTCGGCGATCTCCGGGCTGCGGATCGAGCCGTGCCAGACGAACGGCGGCACGCCGTCGAGCGGGCGCGGGGTCGAGGTGAACGCCTGCAGCGGCGTACGGAACCGGCCCTTCCAGTCGACCACGTCCTCGCGCCAGAGCCGGCGCAGCAGGTCGTAGTTCTCGATGGCCAGGGGGATGCCGTTGCGGATGTCCTGGCCGAACCACGGGTAGACGGGCCCGGTGTTGCCGCGCCCCATCATCAGGTCCACCCGGCCGTCGGCGAGGTGCTGCAGCATCGCGTAGTCCTCGGCGATCTTCACCGGGTCGTTGGTGGTGATCAGCGTGGTCGCGGTGGACAGCAGCAGCCGTTCGGTGCGCGCGGCGATCCAGCCGAGCATGGTGGTCGGCGACGACGGCACGAACGGCGGGTTGTGGTGCTCGCCGGTGGCGAAGACGTCCAGGCCGACCTCCTCGGCCTTGAGCGCGATGGCGGTCATGGCCTTGATCCGCTCACGCTCGGACGGCAGTCGCCCGTTTGTCGGGTCGGGGGTGACGTCACCGACGGTGAAGACTCCGAACTGCATGACCAGCTCCTCGCGTGGGGTCCGGACCGGTCGGCCCGGGATCGCTCCTCACAACATATTTGACGAGTCAACTATTCCGGTGGCCGCCCGCCCCGGCGTGGCCCGGATCACGCGCCTCCCACCGACTACCCTTGCCGCGATGACGTACCCCTGGCTCTCCGCGCCCGCCGCGCAGGTCGCGCAGACCGCGCGGACGCTGCTCGGCTGGACCGTGTCGGCCGGCGGCGTCACGGTACGCCTCACCGAGGTGGAGGCGTACGCGGGCACCGGCGAGGACCCGGCGTCGCACGCCCACCGCGGGCCGACGCCGCGCAACCAGGTCATGTTCGGGCCCGCCGGGCACGTCTACGTGTACTTCGTGTTCGGCATGCACTGGTGCGCGAACATCGTCTGCGGGCGCGACGGCGAGGCGGCGGCGGTGCTGCTGCGCGCGGGCGAGGTGGTCGGCGGCGTCGAGACCGCCCGCGAGCGCAGGCCGCGCGCCGCCGACCGGGATCTGGCCCGCGGGCCGGCCCGGCTCGTCACCGCGCTCGGGATCGGGCGGGACGCGAACGGCACCTCGGCTATCGACGGCAGCGGCCCGCTGCTGCTGACGCCACCGGCGAGCCCGGTCGACCCGGCGCACATCGTCGCCGGGCCGCGTGTCGGGGTCGCCGCCGCGCACGACCTGCCGTGGCGGTTCTGGCTGGCGGACGAGCCGAGCGTGAGCGTCTACCGGCGGCACACCCCGCGTCGCCGGCCCGCTCCGGCCGCCCCGGTGCGGAACTCGCCGGCCTGAATCGGCCGTTCCGGGCAACCCGGGACACCCCGCGGCGCGTCTGTGGTGGCATGACGCGCCGACCCTTCACCATGCGTTGAGGTCACGGTGTTTTACACGAAGGGCTTTCAACGGGGTGTTGACAACGGGCCATTCTTGGGTGTGGGATGGACGACATGGTCACCGTGGACAACGACCCGTTCACCGCTCCGGATGCTGCCCAGGCACGGGCGCACCGCAACTACGCGGCGCTGCTGCGGATCGCCGAGCGGCACGCCGGCACCAACTCCCGCCGCCGTCGCTACGCCCACCCCGACGTGCCCGACGCCTACGAGGCGGCCACGCTGGTGATGGCGCTCGCCGGGGGCGCCGAGCTGGACGAGGGTGAGGAGCCGGTCGACCAGGCCGACCTGATGGCCGCGCTGACGCTCATCCCGCACGTGCGCTCCGAGGTGGACGCACTGGAGGCCGGGCTGCTCCAGGTGGCCCGCGGCCGGGGCATGACCTGGCAGGCGATCGCCTTCGGGCTGGGGCTGGGCAGCGCCCAGGCGGCCCGGCAGCGCTACGAGCGGCTCACCGTCCGCACCGGCACCGGCGACTGACCGGCGGCGCGCACTGTCACAGCCGCGGGCAAGACTGTGCCCGACGACGGCACGGGGAGGACGCGATGACGCGCGAGGAGATGCTCGCCTACTGCCTGGCCAAGCCGGGAGCCTGGCTCGACCGGCCGTGGGAGGGCGACGAGGTGGTGAAGGTGGGCAGCCGGATCTTCGCGTTCCTCGGCTCGCCCGACGGTGAGGCGCGGGTCGGGGTGAAGTGCGGGGCGTCCCGCGAGGTGGCCGACGAGTGGCTGCACCGGTTCCCGGCCGACGCGCGCCCCTCCCCCTACATCGGCCGGTCGGGCTGGAACACGCTGCGGCTCTCCGGCGGCATCCCCGACGACGAGCTGGTCGAGGCGGTCGACGGATCGTACGACGCGGTGGTGGCGAAGCTCCCCAAGCGCGAGCGCCCCACCGGTTGACCGGTGTGATCCGGGGGCAGGCGGGTGCCTGCCCCCGGATCAGCCGCAGGTCAGCGGGGGACGACCCGCTCGGCGGCCCACTCGCGCCAGCCGGTCAGCTTGTCCGCCGCGGCGGCGAGCTGGTCGGCGACCGGGCCGGGCCCGGTGGAGCCGGGCGTGATGCGGGCGGCCAGCGCCGAACGCACCGACAGCACGTCGCGCACCGAAGGTTCCAGGTGCTCGCTGACGGCGGCCAGGTCGGCGTCGGACACCTCGTCCAGCGCGCAGTCCCGGGCCGCGCAGAGCGCCACCAGCTTGCCGGTGATCTCGTGCGCGTCGCGGAACGGCACGTTGCGCCGGACCAGCCAGTCGGCGACCTCGGTGGCGAGCGAGAAACCCGACGGGGCGCTCGCCACCAGCCGGTCCACCCGGACCGTCATCGTGGAGATCATCCCGGCCAGCGCGGGCAGCAGCAGCTCCAGCGTGTCGACCGCGTCGAACGCCGGCTCCTTGTCCTCCTGCATGTCCCGGTCGTACGTCATGGGCAGGCCCTTGAGCATGGTGAGCACGCTCATCAGGCCGCCGACCAGGCGGCCGGACTTGCCCCGGGCCAGCTCGGCGATGTCCGCGTTCTTCTTCTGCGGCATGATCGACGAGCCGGTGGCAAACGCGTCGTCCAGCTCGACCCAGCCGAACTCCTGCGACGTCCAGAGCACCACCTCCTCGCCGAGGCGGGACAGGTGCACGCCGATCATCGCGGTGACGAACAGGAACTCGGCGACGAAGTCGCGGTCCGCGACCGCGTCCATCGAGTTGGCGAACGAGGTACGGAAGCCCAGCTCCTTGGCGACCGCCACCGGGGCCAGCGGCAGCCCCGACCCGGCCAGCGCGCCCGCGCCGAGCGGGCTGATCGCGGTCCGCTCGTCCCAGTCCCGCATCCGCTCCAGGTCGCGCAGCAGCGGCTGCACGTGGGCCAGCAGCCAGTGCCCGAACGTCACCGGCTGGGCGTGCTGCAGGTGCGTCATGCCCGGCGCGGCGGTGTCCACGTGCCGCTCCGCCTGCTCGACGAGAGCCTCGGCCAGCTCGACCAGCCGGGCCGCCACCCCGCGGGCGTGGTCACGCAGGTAGAGCCGTAGGTCGGTGGCGACCTGGTCGTTGCGGGACCGGCCGGCGCGCAGCTTGCCGCCGAGGCTGCCCAGCCGCTCCAGCAGGCCACGCTCCAGCGCGGTGTGCACGTCCTCGTCGTCGACGGTCGGGCGGAACGCGCCGGAGGCGCACGCCGCCTCCAGGTCGTCCAGCGCGGCAAGCATCCGGCCCAGTTCGTCCGGGTCGAGCAGGCCGGCGCCGGCGAGGACCCGGGCGTGCGCGCGGGAACCGGCGATGTCGTACGGGGCGAGGCGCCAGTCGAACTGGACACTCACCGACAGCCGCGCGAGCGCCTCGGCGGGGCCGCCGGCGAACCGGCCGCCCCAGAGGCTCGTCCGGTTGGCGGGGGCGCTGTTCTCGGTCAGGCTCTTGTCGTCCACCCCACCCATTGTGGTGCCCCCCATCAGACTCCTCCCATCCGGGCGTCCCGCGCCGCCGCCATCCGGCTGGGCAGGCCCCACAACTGCACGAAACCCTTCGCCAGCGACTGGTCGAACGTGTCACCGGTGTCGTACGTGGCGAGGCCGAAGTCGTACAGGCTCGCCTCGGAACGCCGGCCGGTCACCACGGCCCGGCCGCCGTGCAGCCGCAGCCGCACCTCGCCGCAGACGTGCCGCTGGGCGTCGTCGATGAACGCGTCCAGCGCGCGCTTCAGCGGCGAGAACCAGAGCCCGTCGTAGACCAGCTCACCCCAGCGCTGGTCGACGCCGCGCTTGAACCGGGCCAGGTCCCGCTCGACTGTCACCGCCTCCAGCTCCTGGTGGGCGGTGATCAGCGCGACCGCGCCGGGTGCCTCGTACACCTCGCGGCTCTTGATGCCGACCAGCCGGTCCTCGACCATGTCGAGCCGGCCCACGCCGTGCGCCCCGGCGCGCCGGTTCAGCTCCCGGATCGCCTCGTACGGGGTGACCGTCTCGCCGTCGATCGCGACCGGGACGCCGGCGTCGAACGTGAGCACCACGTCGTCCGGGTCGCGTTCCGACGCCGGGTCGACGGTGTACGCGTAGAGGTCCTCGACCGGGGCGTTCCAGATGTCCTCCAGGAAGCCGGTCTCCACCGCGCGGCCCCACAGGTTCTGGTCGATCGAGTACGGCGACTTCGCCGACACGTCGATCGGCAGCCCCTTCTCCTCGGCGAACGCGATCGCCTTGTCCCGGGTCCAGGCGAAGTCCCGGGCCGGCGCGATCACCTTCAGGTCGGGCGCGAGCGCGCCCAGGCCGACCTCGAAGCGGACCTGGTCGTTGCCCTTGCCGGTGCAGCCGTGCGACACGATCGTGCCGCCGTGGGCGCGCGCCGCGGCGACCAGGTGCTTGACGATCAGCGGCCGGGACAGCGCGGACACCAGCGGGTACCGGTCCATGTAGAGGGCGTTGGCCCGGATGGCCGGCAGGCAGTAGTCGGCGGCGAACTCGTCGCGCGCGTCCACCACCTCGGCCTCGACCGCGCCGCAGTCGAGCGCGCGCTGCCGGATCACGGCCATGTCCTCGCCGCCCTGGCCGACGTCGACCGCCACCGCGATGATCTCCGCGCCGGTCTGCTCGGCCAGGTACGGAATGGCGACCGAGGTGTCCAGGCCCCCGGAGTACGCCAGCACGACCCGCTCGGTCACGTCGTGCTCCCTTCGACTGTGTCGTCCCGGCGGGCCCAGGCGGCGAGCCGCTCACCCAGCGCCGCCCCGCCGTCGGCCTCCCGGGCCACGACGAGGATGGTGTCGTCGCCGGCGATGGTGCCGACGATCTCGGTGAGGCCGGCCCGGTCCAGCGCGCTGGCGAGGTACTGGGCCGCGCCCGGCGGGGTGCGCAGCACCGCGATGTTGCCGCTGGAGTCGACGCCGTTGAGCAGCTCACGCAGCAGCCGGACCAGCCGGGCCGGCGCGCCCTCGGCGTCGCCGTGCGGCCGGTGCCCGTCCTCCGGGATCAGGTAGACGCCCCGCCCGTCACCGCCGCGCGCGGTCACCGCCCCCAGTTCCTTCAGGTCCCGCGACAGCGTGGCCTGGGTGACCTGGATGCCGTCGCCGGCGAGCAGGTCGGCCAGCTCGGTCTGCGAGTGGATCGGGGTGTCGCGGATCAGCTCGACGATGCGGGCGTGCCGCGCGGCGCGGGTCAGCGGAGCGGTCATGCGGATTCCTCCAGGAGAAACGTCAGCAGCGCCTTCTGGGCGTGCAGACGATTCTCCGCCTGGTCGAACACCGCGCTGTGCGGGCCGTCGAGCGCCTCGTCGGTGATCTCCTCGCCCCGGTGGGCGGGCAGGCAGTGCAGCACGATCACGTCGGCGTCGGCGTGGCCGAGCAGCGCGGCGTTGACCTGGTACGGCAGGAACGGCGTGATCCGGTCCAGCCCGTCGGCCTCCTGTCCCATCGACGTCCAGGTGTCGGTGGCGACGACGTGCGCGCCGCGTACCGCCTCGGCCGGGTCGGTGAGCACCTGGACCGAGCCGCCGGTGGTGGCGGCGATCTTCTCCGCGCGGGCCACGATCTCCGGGTCCGGCTGGAACCCGGCCGGGCCGGCGATCCGCACGTGCATCCCGGCGGTCGCGCCGGCCAGCAGGTACGAGTGGGCCATGTTGTTCGCCGCGTCGCCCACGTACGCGAGGATCCGCCCGGCGGTGCCGCCGAAGCGCTCCCGCACGGTGAGCAGGTCGGCCAGCAGCTGGCAGGGGTGGTACGTGTCGGTGAGCGCGTTCACGACGGGCACCGTGGCGTGCTCGGCGACCTCGGCGATCCGGTCGTCGCCGTGGGTGCGCAGCACGATCGCGGCGACGTAGCGGGACAGCACCCGGCCGGCGTCGCCGAGCGTCTCGCCCCGGCCGAAGTGGGTGACCTGGGTGTCCACCACCAGCGGATGCCCGCCCAGCTCGGCGATGCCCACGTCGAACGAGATCCGGGTACGCAGGCTCTGCTTGTCGAACAGCACCGCCACCGACTTCGGTCCGGCCAGCGGCTGGTGGCCGTACCGGTCGGCGTTCATCCGGGCGGCGAGGTCGAGCACGGCGGCCTGCTCGGCGGGCGTGAGGTCGTCGTCGCGCAGGAAGTGGCGGATCATGCGGGAGCCTCCGTCGGGGTCGTGGCGTCGGACGCGGCGTCGTCGGCGGTCGCTGCCGCGTCGGTGGAAGGGTGCGGCGCGGCGGCGGACAGCGCGGCGGGCAGCGCGGCGACGAAGGCGTCGGCCTGCGCCACGGTGAGGATCAGCGGCGGGGCGAGCCGGATCACGTCCGGCTGCACCGGGTTCACCAGGAAACCCGCGTCGCGCAGCGCTGCCGCCGCGGCGGCGGAGACCGGCTGGTCGAGCACGATGCCGAGCAGCAGGCCGGCGCCGCGCACCTCACGGACCAGCGGGTGACCGAGCGCCTCGACGCCGCGCCGCAGCCGCTCGCCGACGCGCTTGACGTGGTCGAGCAGGCCCTCGTGCGCGATCGTGGAGACGACCGCGAGCGCGGCGGCGCAGCTGATCGGGTTGCCGCCGAACGTGGTGCCGTGCGAGCCGGGGGTGAGCAGGTCGGCGGCCCGGCCGAAGGCCAGGCAGGCGCCCAGCGGCAGGCCGCCGCCGAGGCCCTTGGCGAGCGTGATGACGTCCGGCTCGACTCCCTCGGCCTGGTGGGCGAACCAGTGGCCGGTCCGGCCGATGCCGGTCTGCACCTCGTCCAGCACCAGCAGCGCGCCGTGCGCGGCGGTGATCCGCCGGGCCGCGGCGAGGTAGCCGGGCGGCGGGACGACCACGCCGTTCTCGCCCTGGATCGGCTCGATGATCAGCATGGCGGTGTCGTCGGTGACCGCCTCGGCCAGCGCGTCGGCGTCGCCGAACGGCACGTGCGTCACGTCGCCTGGTAGCGGGCGGAACGGGTCGGCCTTGGCGGGCTGCCCGGTCAGCGCCAGCGCGCCCATGGTCCGGCCGTGGAAGCCGCCGTGGGTGGCGACCACGTGCCGGCGGCCGGTGAGCCGGGACAGTTTGAACGCCGCCTCGTTGGCCTCCGCGCCGGAGTTGGCGAAGAACACCCGGCCGGGGCGGCCGGCCAGCGCGAGCAGCAGCTCGGCCAGCGCCACCGGCGGCTCGGCGACGAACAGGTTCGACACGTGCCCGAGCGTCGCGACCTGCTTGCTGACGGCGGCCACCACCGCCGGGTGGGCGTGGCCGAGCGCGTTGACGGCGATGCCACCGAGCAGGTCGACGTACTCCCGGCCGGTCTCGTCGGTCACGACGGCGCCGGAGCCGGAGACGAGCGCCAGCGGCGGCGTGCCGTAGTTGTCCATCATGGTGGCGTTCCACCGCTGCACCAGCGTGCTCATGAGTCGATCACCATGGTTCCGAAGCCCTCCGACGTGAACACTTCCAGCAGCGTGGAGTGGGCGACCCGGCCGTCGACGACGTGCGCGGCGGGCACTCCCCCGCGCACCGCCCGCAGGCAGGCCTCCATCTTCGGGACCATGCCCGACTCCAGGGACGGCAGCAGCTTCGCCAGGTCGTCCGCGGTGATCTCGCTGACCAGGCTGGACGTGTCCGGCCAGTCGGCGTACAGGCCGGGCACGTCGGTCAGCACGACCAGCTTGCGGGCGTCCAGCGCCACCGCGAGCGCGGCGGCGGCGGTGTCCGCGTTGAGGTTGTGCAGCACCCCGTCGGCGTCCGGCGCGACTGTCGAGATGACCGGGATCCGGCCGGCGGCGATCAGGTCGGTGACCGCCGAGACGTTCACCGACTCCACGTCGCCCACCTGGCCCACGTCGACCGCTTCGCCGTCCACGTACGCGGGACGGCGCACGGCGGTGAACAGCCCGGCGTCCTCGCCGGAGAGGCCGACCGCGTACGGGCCGTGCGCGTTGATCAGCCCGACCAGTTCCCGGCCGACCTGGCCGACCAGGACCATCCGGACCACGTCCATCGCCTCCGGCGTGGTGACCCGCAGGCCGCCCCGGAACTCGCTGGCGATGCCGAGCCGGCCGAGCATGGCGGAGATCTGCGGGCCGCCGCCGTGCACCACCACCGGCTTCAGGCCGGCGTAGCGCAGGAACACCATGTCGGCGGCGAACGCCCGCTGCAGTTCCGGGTCGACCATGGCGTTGCCGCCGTACTTGACCACGACGGTGGCGCCGGAGAAACGGGCCAGCCAGGGCAGCGCCTCGATCAGCGTGGCGGCCTTGGCCTGGGCCCGGGTGAGGTCAGCACTCAGATTCATGTGGAATAGGCCGAGTTCTCGTGTACGTACGCGTGGGACAGGTCGTTGGTCCAGATGGTGGCGGTGTCGACGCCGGCGTGCAGGTCGATCCGGACGGTGACGCCGCGGCCGGTGAGGTCCACCTTGGCGCGGTCCTCGGCGGCGGCGCCGCCCCGGCACACCCAGATGCCGTTGACCGCGACGTCGACGCCGTCCGGCTCGAACACGGCGGTGGTGGTGCCGACCGCGGCGAGGATGCGGCCCCAGTTCGGGTCGTTGCCGAACAGCGCGGTCTTGACCAGGTTGTTGCGGGCCACCGTGCGGCCCACCTCGACCGCGTCGTCCTCGCTGGCCGCGCCGACCACCTCGATCGCGACCTCCTTCGTCGCGCCCTCCGCGTCGGCCAGGAGTTGCTGGGCCAGGTCGTGGCAGGCGGCGGTGACCGCGGCGGTCAGCTCCTCGGCGGTCGGCTCGATCCCGGACGCGCCGCTTGCCAGCAGCAGCACCGTGTCGTTGGTGGACATGCAGCCGTCGGAGTCGATCCGGTCGAACGTGATCCGGATGGCGGCGCGCAGCGCGGCGTCCAGGGCGTCCGGCCCGGCCACCGCGTCGGTGGTGAGCACGCAGAGCATCGTGGCCATGGCCGGGGCGAGCATGCCCGCGCCCTTGGCCATGCCGCCGACGGTCCAGCCCGTACCCTGCGCCACTGTCGTCTTGGGCCGGGTGTCGGTGGTCATGATGGCCTCGGCGGCCGCCGGGCCGCCGTCGCGGGACAGGCCGCGCACCGCGTCGCGTACGCCGGGAAGCAGCTTGTCCATCGGCAGCCGCTCGCCGATCAGGCCGGTCGAGCAGACCGCGACCTCGCCCGCGCCGACGATGAGCCGCGCGTTCGCCGCGGTGATCGCGGCGGCGGTGTGCTCGGCGGTGGCGTGGGTGTCCTGGAACCCGGCCGGGCCGGTGCAGGCGTTCGCGCCGCCGGAGTTGAGCACCACGGCGCGCACGACGCCGCCGTGCACGACCTGCTGGCTCCACAGCACCGGCGCGGCCTTGACCCGGTTGGCGGTGAAGACACCGGCCACACCGGCGTCCGGGCCGTCGTTGATCACGAGGGCGACGTCGGGCGCGCCGGAGGACTTCAGTCCGGCCGCGACACCTGCGGCGCGGAACCCACGGGGGACGGTGACGCTCACGGGGCCACTCCAAACACGGACAGACCGGTGGTCTCGGGGAGACCCACCATCAGGTTGGCGTTCTGCACGGCCTGGCCGGCCGCGCCCTTGCCCAGGTTGTCGATCGCGCTGACCACGATCGCCCGCCCCGAGTCGACGTCCACCGTCGCCTGGAGGTGGCAGGAGTTCGACCCGGCGGTGGCGGCGGTGTGCGGCCACGCGCCCTCGGGCAGCACGTGCACGAACGGCGCGTCGGCGTACGCGGCGGCCAGCACCGCGCGCGGGTCGGCGTCGCCGGTGGGCACGGCGGACTCGGTGGCCAGGATGCCCCGGGGCATCGGCGCGAGCACCGGGGTGAAGGACAGGCCGGTCGCGCCGGTGGCCTGCTTGATCTCCGGCACGTGCTGGTGCGCGCCCACCTTGTAGGGCGACAGGTCGCCCATCACCTCGCTGCCGAGCAGGTGGGTCTTGGCGGCCCGGCCCGCGCCGGAGGTGCCGGAGGCGGCGACCACCACCACGTCGTCGGGGCGTACCGCGCCGGCCGCGATCAGCGGCGCCAGCGCCAGCGTGGTCGCCACCGCGTAGCAGCCGGTGCTGGCCACCCGCGACGCGGCGGCGATCTCGGCGCGCTGGCCGGGCAGCTCGGGCAGCCCGTAGGTCCAGGCGCCGGCGTGCTCCCCGCCGTAGTAGCGGGACCAGGCGCCGGCGTCGCGCAGCCGGTGGTCCGCGCCCAGGTCGACCACCTTGACCGTGTCGGGCAGCGCCGCGGCGAGCGCCGCGGACTGCCCGTGCGGCAGGGCCAGGAAGACCAGGTCCGCGTCGGCCAGGGTCGCCGGTTCGGTCGCGGCGAAGACCAGGTCCAGGCCGGCGAGCTGCGGGTGTACGGCGGTGACCGGCTGACCGGCCTGGGTGTGCGCGGTGGCGGCGATCAGCTCGAACTCGGGGTGACCGGCGAGCAGGCGCAGCAGTTCGCCCCCGGCGTATCCACTCGCCCCGGCCACCACTGTTCGAATGCCCATACCCACCTCCGCATGACTATGCAGAGAAGGGTACCGGTCGGGGCGACCTCATCGCAAGGTCATACGACGCGCTGCATAGCCATGAGACGACGTTCACGGGCGGCTCGCGTGCGCGCGGTGTTAAAAGGGGCCCCCTCCGCTGCCGGAGGCGTTAAGAGGGGGCCCCTCCTTTCAGGCGCCGCGCAGGGTGGCGCCGAAGCGCTCGGCGGCGACGGCTACCGCCGCGTCGCGCGCCGCCACCGCCTCCTCGCCCGCCAGGGTCCGGTCCGGGGCGCGGAACGTCAGCTTGTACGCCAGCGACTTGCGCCCCTCGCCGAGCTGCTCGGAGGTGTAGACGTCGAACAGGCGGACGTCCTCCAGCAGCGCGCCCGCGCCCTCGACCAGCGCCGCCCGCACCTCGGCGGCCGGCACCGCGTCGTCCACCACGAGCGCCACGTCGATCAGCGCCGGCGGGAACGTGGAGATGGTCGGGCCGGCGACCAGGGGGGCGGCGGGCAGCGCGTCCAGGTCCAGCTCCATGGCGCTGGTACGCCGGGGCAGCTCCAGCGCGGCCAGCACGGCCGGGTGCAGCTCACCGGCGTGGCCGACGACCACGTCGTCCACCACCAGTTCGGCGCAGCGGCCCGGGTGCCAGGGCGCGCGCTCCCCGGCCCGTACCGTCACCCGGTCGGCGGGGATCCCGGCGGCGTCGAGCACGGCCCGGCCCGCCTCGATCGCGTCGGCCCAGCCGGCCGTGCGGCCCGCGCCCCACCAGCCGGCCGGCTCGATCTCACCGGTCAGCGCGACCGCGACGTGCCGGGGCTGGGCGGGCACCACCGCGTCGGCGGCGGCGAACTCCTCGTCGGTGGGCCGCCGGTCCACGCCCATCGCGGGCGGGGCGCCGGCGCCGGGGCGCGGGTGGAAGACGGTGCCGATCTCGTAGATCGCCACGTCCCGCTGGCCCCGTCCGACGTTGCGCCTGACGATGCCGAGCAGCGGGCCGAGCAGCGTGGTGCGCAGCAGCGGCTCCTCCTCCGACAGCGGGTTCGCCAGGCGTACCGCGGGGCGGCGCGGGTCGTCGGCGGGCAGGCCGAGCTGGTCGACCAGTTCCGGCGCGACGAACGGCTGCGCCAGCACCTCGACGTAGCCGCGCTCGGCGAGCGAGCGGGCGACGGCCCGGCGGCGCTGCTGCTGCCAGGTCAGGCCCCGGCCGGGCGGCGCGGTGGGCAGCACCGACGGCACCCGGTCGTAGCCGTCGAGGCGTACCACCTCCTCCACCAGGTCGGCCGGGTCGGTCAGGTCGGGACGCCAGCTCGGCGGCGTCACGGTCAGCACCTCACCCGCGCCGGAGCCGACCCCGGCCGTGCCCGGGTCCTCGGCGAGCCGGTCCGCGCCGCGCGTGACCGTGCAACCGACCTGCTCCAGCAGCTCCACCACGCGGTCCGGCGAGTAGGACACGCCGACCCGCCGCGACGGCAGGTCCACCGGCAGCGTCACCGGCGTACGCGGCGCGACGTGGTCGATGTCGAGCACCTCCTCGCCGGCCGTGCCGCCGGCCAGGTCGGTGAGCAGCCGGACCGCCTTGTCCAGCGCGACCAGCGGCAGCGCCGGGTCGACGCCCCGCTCCCACCGCTTCGCCGCCTCGCTGAACAGCTTGTGCCGCCGCGCGGTACGGCCGACGGTCGCCGGATCCCAGTGCGCCGCCTCGAACAGCACGTTCGTGGTGGAGGCGAGCACTTCGCTGGTCTCGCCGCCCATCACCGCGGCCAGGGAGATCGGACCGGTCTCGTCGCAGATCACCAGGTCCTCGGCGGACAGCGTGCGGCTCACGCCGTCCAGCGTGGTCAGCTTCTCCCCCGGCTCGGCGCGGCGCACCACGAGCGGCCCGGCGATCCGGTCCGCGTCGAAGGCGTGCATCGGCTGGCCGAGTTCGAGCATCAGGTAGTTGGTGATGTCGACGGCGAGCGAGATGCTGCGTACGCCGGCCACGGTGAGCCGCTGCCGCATCCAGCCCGGCGTCTCCACGGTCGGGTCGACGCCGCGCACCATCCGCGCCGCGAACCGGTCGCAGCCGACCGGGTCACGGACCTCCACCGGGTACGCGGGCTCGGCGGTTGCGCCGGGCGCGCGGGCGTTGGCCGGGTCGCGGAACGGCACGCCGAGCGCGTGCGACAGCTCCCGGGCGATGCCGCGCACGCTCAGCGCGTACCCGCGGTCCGGGGTGATCTCCATCTCGACCACGACGTCGTCCAGGCCGACGACGGGCCGGGCGTCGTCGCCGGGCTGGGCCTTGACGTCCTCGGGCAGCACGACGATGCCCGAGTGGTCGTCGCCCAGCCCCAGCTCCTGGGCCGAGCAGATCATGCCGTGGGAGTTGCGCCCGTACGTCTTGCGCGCGCCGATCGCGAACCCGCCGGGCAGCACGCCGCCGGGGAGGATCACCACGACCTTGTCGCCCTGGGCGAAGTTGCGCGCCCCGCAGACGATCTCCTGCGGCTCACCGGTGCCGTTCGCGGCGCCGACGTCGACCCGGCAGAAGCGGATCGGCTTCTTGAAGCCGGTCAGCTCCTCGATCTCCAGGACCTCGCCGACGACCAGCGGGCCGGTGACGGACTCGCGCAGGTCCACCACGGACTCGACCTCGATGCCGAGGTCGACCAGCGCCTGCTCCAGGTCGCCGGTGGGCAGGTCGGCCGGCAGGTCGACGTACTCGCGCAGCCAACTGACAGAAACTCGCATGACTGTTAAACCACCGTTCCCGTAGCTCAGGCGCCGAACGCGCGGGTGAACCGCACGTCGCCCTCGGCCATGTCCCGCATGTCGCTGACGCCGTGCCGGACCATCACGGTCCGGTCGATGCCCATGCCGAACGCGAATCCGGAGTAGACCTCCGGGTCGATGCCGCAGGCGCGCAGCACCCGCGGGTTGACCATGCCGCAGCCGCCCCACTCGACCCACTGCGGACCGTCCCGGTGCTCCGGGAACCAGACGTCGAACTCCGCCGACGGCTCGGTGAACGGGAAGTAGTGCGGCCGCCAGCGGGTCTTCGCGCCCTCGCCGAACATGGCCCGGGCGAAGTGGTCGAGCGTGCCGCGCAGGTGCGCCATGGTGATGCCCTTGTCCACCACGAGGCCCTCGACCTGGTGGAAGACCGGCGCGTGGGTGGCGTCCAGCTCGTCGGTGCGGTAGACCCGGCCGGGCACCACCACGTAGATGGGCGGCTTGCGGCTGAGCATGGTGCGCGCCTGCACCGGCGACGTGTGGGTGCGCAGCACCAGGCCACTGCCCTCGGGTGCGATGTGGAACGTGTCCATCAGGCCGCGCGCCGGGTGGTCGGCCGGGATGTTCAGCGCGTCGAAGTTGGTCCACTCCAGCTCGACCTCGGGGCCCTCGGCCACCTCGTAGCCCATGCCGATGAACAGGTCACTGATCTGCTCCATCAGCACGCTCAGCGGGTGGCGGGCGCCGCGCGGCCGGCGGTCGTACGGCAGGGTCACGTCGACCCGCGCCTCGACCAGCACCCGCTCGGCCTGCTCGCGCTCCAGGATCTCCTGCCGGGCCGCGTACGCGCTCTCGATGGCGCGGCGGGCCTCGTTGACCCGCTTGCCGGCGTCGGCCTTCGCGGCCGGCGGCAGCGCGCCGATCTCCCGGCGCGCGAGCGACACCGGGGACCGGTCGCCGAGGTGCGCGGGGCGCAGCGCGGTGAGCGTGTCCGGGTCGGTGGCGTCGGCGAACGCCTTCTCGGCGTCGGCCACTGCTCCGGCCAGGGCGTCCGGGTCGAGCAGGGCGACCTGCTTCGGGTCGTACGGATCGTTGCGGTAGCTCATGGTGAACGGGCACTCCCTCACGGCGGCGCCGACCCTCACGGGTGGCTAGGCGAGTCTACGGACGCGCGGCTTCGCCGCAGCCCGCCGGTGGGGAGTCGTGCAGGGGAAGGGTCAGGCCCGCCGCCCGCCGACACCGGCGGGCTGGCTAAACGAACGCCGTGGCGCGTTCATGACGAGGCGGACTCCCCTGCTGTCTCTCGCGCGCCCCGGGGGACACGCAGTGCTCTGGCGGAAGAATACAGGCAGACGGCGGCCGCCGCAGCCAGGTTCAGGCTCTCCGCGCGCCCGTGCAGCGGCACCCGGACCCGGGCGTCGGCGGCGCGGGTCAGCTCGTCGGGCAGGCCGTGGGCCTCCGATCCGAACAGCCAGGCTGTCGGTGCGGCCAGCCTTCCCGCGTCGGCGAGGTCGTGCAGGTCGCTGTCGCCGTACCCGGTGGTGGCGAAGATCTTCAGGCCCGCGGCCCGCAGCGCCTCGACGGCGGCGAGCGGGTCGGCGGCGCGCACCACGTCGACGTGGAAGAGGCTGCCGGCGGAGGCCCGCACGCACTTGCCGTTGTAGGGGTCGACCGCCTCGCCCGCGAACACCACGGCGCCCGCGCCCGCCGCGTCGGCGGTGCGCAGCACGGTGCCGGCGTTGCCCGGGTCGCGGATCCCGGCGAGCACCGCGACCAGTCGCGGTCCGCGCGCCACGGCCTGCGCCAGGGGTACGTCGAGGTGCCGGCACACCGCCACCAGTCCCTGCGGCGCGACCGTCTCGGCCAGCGCGGCCAGCGCGTCGTCGGTCACCTCGGAGACGGGCACGTCGGCCCGGGCGGCGGTGGCGGCGAGGTCGGCGTACCTGTCGAGCGCCGCCGGGGTGCCGAACAGCTCGACCACGGTGCCGGCGCGGGCCAGCGCCTCCCGGACCGCCTGCGGCCCCTCGGCCAGGAACCGGCCGGCCTGGTCGCGGTCGCGCCGGCGGTGCAGCCGGCGGGCCGCCACGACCCTGGGGGTACGCGGGGTGAACGGTCCGGGAACGGCGTCGAGACGCCTCCCCTGCGAATGTGACTGCATGGGAGACGCCTCGATCTGCCGTACGGGGTGGGTCAGGCGGCCTGAGCCGCGGCGCCACCGGTGCCCTCGGCCGCCACGGCGGCGCGGGCCAGCTCGACGATCGCCGCGAACGAGGCGGCGTCGTTGACGGCCATGTCGGCCAGGATCTTCCGGTCGACCTCGATGCCGGCCAGGCGCAGGCCCTGGATCAGCCGGTTGTAGGTCAGGCCGTTGGCCCGGGCGCCGGCGTTGATCCGCTGGATCCAGAGCTGCCGGAAGTCGCCCTTGCGGTCGCGACGGTCCCGGTAGGAGTACTGCATCGAGTGCAGCACCTGCTCCTTGGCCTTGCGGTACAGCCGGGAGCGCTGACCGCGGTAACCGCTCGCGGTCTCCAGCAGGGTACGACGCTTCTTCTGGGCGTTCACAGCCCGCTTGACGCGTGCCATCTCAACTCCTTCTTCGGTTCAGGTGGCTCGCGTCAGCGGCCGAGCAGCTTCTTGATGCGCTTGACGTCGGCCTTGGCCAGCTCGACGGTGCCGGTCAGCCGACGGGTCTGGGTGCTGGGCTTCTTCTCCAGGTTGTGGCGAAGGCCGGCCTGCTGGGCAACGATCTTGCCCTTGCCGGTCACCTTGACCCGCTTGCCCATACCCGTGTGGCTCTTCATCTTCGGCATTGGAACGTCTTCTCCCCTGTTACTGGCCGCTGGTCTCAGCGGTCGTACCGGTCTCGCCGGCTGCTGCGGTGTCGCCGGCCGCCGGGGTCTCGCCGGCCGGAGCGGCCGGTTCCTCCGCGGCCCGGTCGCGCGGTCCACCGCGGGACGCCGTGGCGGCGACCGCGGAGGCCTTGACGGCCCGGTGCGGAGCGAGAACCATGATCATGTTGCGGCCGTCCTGCTTCGGAGCGGCCTCGACGTATCCCAGGTCCGTGATCTCGGACTCGAGCCGGCGCAGGAGCCGGTAACCCAGCTCCGGGCGGCTCTGCTCCCGACCGCGGAACATGATCGTCACCTTGACCTTGTCGCCGGCCTTGAGGAACCGCACCACGTGACCCTTCTTGGTCTCGTAGTCGTGCGGGTCGATCTTCGGCCGGAGCTTCATCTCCTTGATGACGGTCTGCTGCTGGTTACGCCGCGCTTCGCGCGCCTTGAGTGCGCTCTCGTACTTGAACTTGCCGAAGTCCATGAGCTTGCACACCGGCGGGCGCGCCATCGGCGCAACCTCGACCAGGTCCAGGTCGACGTCCGCGGCCAGCTGCAGGGCGCGCTCAAGCGGGACGATGCCCACCTGCTCACCCTCAGGGCCGACCAGTCGGACCTCACGTGCCCGGATCTGCTCGTTCACGCGTGGTTCGACGCTGATGGGGCCTCCTCGAGTCGAGTCTCCTACGGTGCCGACTCCGCGGGCTCCCGGGCGGGAGCCGACCCGGAAAGCAGAAGGCCCCGGCGTATGCCAGGGCCCACTCGACCGGTCGGCACGATCACAGGATCGCGCATCCGGCGCCGGGACGTGCCCGAAACCGGGGACCGGACCCGGCCACCGTGGCGGCGACTCGGGTGGGAGCGGGCGCTCCGCTTCACGACCGCCCGCGCGTCAGGGACGGGGGCAGTCTGGTCGACTCCGCAACACTACACCCTCGGCCCAGGCCCGCCCAAACCGGGCTCGCTGGTCAGCGGGGTGCCGACTGGCCGGCGGACAGCGCCGCCAGATGCGCCTGGTGCAGCCGGCGCAACGCGCGGACCGCCTCGACCGCGCTCTCCTTGTCGGCGGCCTGCAACGCGACCATCGGCAGCAGGTCGTCGTCGTGCAGCTCCAGGCTGGCCCACGGGGCGCCCCTGTCGAACCGGACCCCGCGGATCACCTCCCACGGCAGCTCGTACGAGCTGAACACGTTGCGCACCCGGACGCCCTTGGCGTCGGCGACCACGCGCGGGCGGGTGAACAGCAGGAAGCCGAGCGCACCGAACACGCCCAGGCCGATCATGGCGAACTGGTCGCCGCGCTGGAACGTGCCGTAGCCGTTGCCGGTGGCGCCGGTCAGCGACGTCGCGACGAGGCTGAACACGACGAACAGCGTGACGGCCGACACCCAGCAGACGACCCGGACGCGGCGGGGTCGCACGGTCACCACGGAATCGCTCACCCGACCAGTCTGCCATCCGGTTCGCGCGCATCTTCGGCCGCCACACGGTCCGGGCCGCGCCGGCGCAGGCTGGTGACCACCACGGCGAGCAGCGTGAGCAGGGCGCCGGCCAGCACCGGCAGCCGCACGCCGGGCCCGCCGGGCAGGACCAGGTCCAGCAGCAGCGCGCCACCGAGCTGCCCGGCCACCAGCGCCAGGCCGGTGCGCAGCACCCCGGCGGCGCGTACGCCGACCAGCAGGGAGAGCACGATGCCGACGCCGAGCAGGCCGCCGACGTAGAGCCACCACTGGCCGGGCCAGCGGGGCTGGCTCGCGAGCGCGCCGGTCAGCGCCGCCACCGCGCCGATCACCACGGTGCTGACCGCGAAGTTGACGGCGAGCCCGGCGGCCGGGCCCACGGTGGCGGCGACCCGGCCGTTGAGCGCGGACTGCGTCGCCACCGCCAGCCCGCCCAGGACGCAGAGCAGCACCAGCCCGACCGCCAGTTCGCCGACCGGGCGGCCGAGCTGGGCGAGCGCGACCGCGCCGACGCCGAGCACCGCCCCGCCGACGCGGGGCACGGTGAGCGGCATCCGCCCGGTCGCGGCCAGCCCGGCCCGGTCCACCGCCAGGCCGCCGAGGCTGCCACCGGCCACCTGGGCGATGGTGAACACCGCCACCCCGAGCACGGGCACCACCACCGGCGCGACCAGCACGATCACCGCACCGCCCACCCCGCCCAGGTAGGTCCACCAGGGCAGGCCGGAGCGGCGCAACGCGGCCAGCCCGGCGCGCATCGACGGCAACGCCACGATCCCGGCCAGCACCAGCAGGCAGCCGCCGAGGTTGTTGACGACCGCGCCGAGGACCGGGGCGCCGGTCCGCTCCCCCATCTCGGCGTTGACCACGCCCTGGGCGGCGGAGGCCACACCACCGGCCACGACCACCGCGAGCGCGGCCGGGAGCGGCAGCGGCCTCACAGGCGGCAGGCGTGGATGTTGGTGACCAGGATCGCGCGGGCGCCCAGCTCGTACAGCTCGTCCATGATCCGGTGCACGTCGTCGCGGAGCACCATCGCCTGCACCGCGACCCAGCCCTCCCGGTGCAGCGGCGAGACCGTCGGCGACTCGATGCCGGGGGTCAGCGAGCTGGCCCGGTCGAGCAGGCCGGCCGGTACGTCGTAGGCGAGCATCACGTAGCGCCGGGCGACCAGGACGCCGTGCAGCCGGCGCAGCAGCTGCTCGTGCTGGGTGCCGCCGGGCGTGCCGGCGCGGCGGACCAGCACCGCCGAGGAACGCAGCAGCGGCTCGCCGAACACCACCAGGCCGGCCTGGCGCAGCGTCGCGCCGGTCTCCACCACGTCGGCGACCACGTCGGCCACGCCGAGGCGGATGGCGTTCTCCACCGCGCCGTCCAGGCGGATCACGTCGGCCTTGACGCCCAGCTCGGCCAGGTGCCGCTCGACCAGACCCGGGTACGCGGTGGCGATCCGGTGCCCGCCCAGATCCCGGACGTCGTCCACGTCCTGCGGGCGTGCGGCGAACCGGAAGGTGGCCTGGGCGAAGGCGAGGTCCACCACCTCCTCGGCCGGAGCGCCGGAGTCGATCAGCAGGTCCCGCCCGGTGATGCCGACGTCGAGGTCACCGGAGCCGACGTAGGTGGCGATGTCCTTGGGGCGCAGGTAGAAGAACTCGATGTCGTTGGGCTCGTCCCGGCAGACCAGGTCCTTCGGGTCGGTGCGCTGGCGGTAGCCCGCCTCGCGCAGCATCTGGGCCGCCTTCTCGGCCAGAGCGCCCTTGTTGGGTACTGCGACACGCAGCATGGGAGTGCTCCTTCGTTCGATCGGATGATCAGCGGACGGGCACTCACAGATGTCGGTAGACGTCCTTCAGTTCCAGACCGGTCGCGAGCATCAGCACCTGCGCCTGGTAGAGCAGCTGGGAGATCTCCTCGGCGGCCCGCTCCGGGCCCTCGTGCTCGGCGGCCATCCACGACTCGGCCGCCTCCTCGACGACCTTCTTGCCGATGAAGTGCACGCCCTTCGCGAGCGCGTCGACCGTGCCCGAGCCCGGGGTGCCGGCGGCGGCCTTGGCCTGCAGCTCGGCGAACAACTCCTCGAACGTCTTCACGGAAGGCGATTCTTCCAGCCGCTGCTGGTGACGGGCCGGGTGGGTCAGGCGAAGCCGACGCGGTGGGCGGACTGGGCGTCGAGGGCGCGCACGGCCAGCGCGGCGTCCAGCGCGGCCACCGTCGCCGACCAGCCCTTGTCCTCGGCCGAGCCGGGCAGCGCGGCCCGGTCCCGGGCCTGCTCGACGGTGTCCACCGTCAGCACCCCGTGCGCCACCGGCTTGCCCTCGTCCAGCGCCACCCGGGTCAGCCCCTCGGTGACCGACTGGCAGACGTAGTCGAAGTGCGCCGTCGCGCCGCGTACCACGACGCCGAGCGCTACCACCACGTCGAAGCGGCGGGCCATCGCCTGGGCCACCACCGGCAGCTCCACCGAGCCGGCCACCCGGGCCACCACGGCCCGCGCCCCGCACGCCTGCGCGGCGGCCACCGCCCGCTCGGTCATGTGGTCGGTCAGCTCGCCGTGCCAGCGGGCGGCCACCACGCCGACAGTCATGCCGGCGGCGTCCACCGCGCTCACGCCCGGCTCCCCGAAACCCGCCATCGCCCTACGCTCCGATCTCGTCACCGGCGACCGGGCGGCCCATCGGCGCCTCGGTCACCTCGTCCAGTCCGTCCAGCAGGTGACCCATCCGGTCCCGCTTGGTGCGCAGGTAGCGCACGTTCTCCGGGTTGGACCGCACGGGCAGCCCCTCCCGGCCGGTCACGGTGAGCCCGTACCCCTCCAGCCCGGCCCGCTTGGCCGGGTTGTTCGTCAGCAGCCGCATCGAGCGGACGCCCAGGTCGTAGAGGATCTGCGCGCCGGTGCCGTAGTCGCGGGCATCGGCCGGCAGGCCCAGGTCGAGGTTCGCGTCCACGGTGTCGCGGCCCTGGTCCTGGAGCTGGTACGCCTGCAGCTTGTGCAGCAGGCCGATGCCCCGGCCCTCGTGCCCGCGCACGTAGAGGACCACGCCGCGGCCCTCGGCCGCGACCCGGGCCAGCGCGGCCTGCAACTGCGGCCCGCAGTCGCAGCGCAGCGAGCCGAACACGTCGCCGGTGAGGCACTCGGAGTGCACCCGCACCAGCACGTCCCTCCCGTCGCCGAGCTCGCCCATGACCAGCGCGACGTGCTCGGCCGGGTCGTGCTCGGCGCGGTAGCCGAGCGCCTTGAACACGCCGTACGGGGTGGGCATGCGCGCCTCGGCGGCCAGCTCGACCTGCTTCTCGGTACGCCGCCGGTAGGCGATCAGGTCCGCGATGGTGACCAGCGTCAGGCCGTGCTCGGCGCAGAACTTCTCCAGGTCCGGCAGGCGCATCATGGTGCCGTCGTCGTTCACCAGCTCGCACAGCACCCCGGCCGGGCGCAGCCCGGCCATCCGGGTCAGGTCCACCGCCGCCTCGGTGTGCCCGGGTCGGCGCAGCACCCCGCCGGCGCGGGCGCGCAGCGGCACCACGTGGCCGGGCCGGGCCAGGTCGGTCGGGTCGGTGGCGGCGTCGGCGAGCAGCCGGATGGTGTGCGACCGGTCGGCGGCCGAGATGCCGGTGCTGACGCCCTCCCGGGCGTCCACCGTCACGGTGTACGCGGTGCCCCGCCGGTCCTGGTTGGTGTGGTGCATCGGCGGCAGGTCCAGCCGGTCGCACTCGTCCTCGGTCAGCGGCACGCAGATGTAGCCGGAGGTGTAGCGGACCATGAACGCGACCAGCTCCGGGGTGGCCAGCTCGGCCGCGAAGATCAGGTCGCCCTCGTTCTCGCGGTCCTCGTCGTCGACCACGACCACGGGGCGCCCGGCGGCGATGTCCGCCACCGCCTGCTCGATCGAACCGAAAGTGGTCATGCCACTGCCTCCGAGTACGTCGCCGGGATCGGGGCGGGCGCGGTCGCGACGGCCCGGGAGGTGCGCCACCAGCTGTACAGGCCGGCCGCGCAGAACGCGCCGTAGACCAGGTACATGGCGGCCGACGGGTAGAAGCCGCCGCGCAGCAGCAGCGGCACGCCGACCGCGTCGACGGCGATCCAGATCAGCCAGAACTCGACCCAGCCGCGGGCCATGCCGTACGTGGCGAGCAGGCTGCCGACCAGGATCCAGGCATCAGGCAGCGGCCCCCACGAGCCGAGCGCGGCGAGCACCGGGTACGCGGCGGCGGTGCCGACGACGGCGGCCACGAGCAGGCCGAGCCGCTCCGTCCAGGTGGCCCAGCGCGGCACCACGGCCGGCTCGTCCCCGCCACCGGCACGCCGGTTGCGCGACCAGCGCCACCAGCCGTACACGCTGACGGCGAAGAAGAAGACCTGCCGGCCGGCCTGGCCGTAGAGGTCGTGCGCCTGCGGGGTGACGAAGACACCGCCGAGGAACACGGTGAGCAGCAGCGCGTTGCCGATCATGCCGACCGGCCAGGCCCACACCACCCGGCGCAGCCCGAGCAGCGCCGAGGCGAGCCCGAAGCCGTTGCCGACGATCTCCCGGACCAGCACCGGCGAGCCGGCCACGTGCACCTGGGCGTCGAGCAGCCAGCCGAGCGGGCCCATCACCGCACGCTTCCCGCGCCGCGGTCGCCGAGCAGCCGTTCGACGTACTTGGCCAGCACGTCGACCTCCAGGTTGACCGGGTCGCCGACCTGCTTCGTGCCGAGCACGGTGAGCTTGAGCGTGGTGGGGATCAGGCCGACCGAGAACCAGTCGTCGCCCGCCTCGGCGACGGTCAGCGACACGCCGTCGACGGTGATCGAGCCCTTCTCCACCACGTACCGGGCCAGCCCGTCGGGCAGCCGGAACCGGACCGTCTCCCACTGCGCGGCCGGCTCCCGGGCGACGATCTCGCCGACGCCGTCGACGTGGCCCTGCACCAGGTGCCCGCCGAGGCGGCTGTTGAGCGCGGCGGCGCGTTCCAGGTTGACCGGGTCGCCGGGGCGCAGCGCCCCCAGCGCGGTGCGGCGCAGCGTCTCGCCCATCACGTCGGCGGTGAACACCCCGCCGTCGACGTCGACAACGGTCAGGCAGACGCCGTTCACCGCGATGGAGTCGCCGTGCCGGGCGTCCGAGGTGACGAGCGGGCCACGGATGGCGACCAGGGCGGAGTCGTCGCCGGTCTCGGTGCTCCGGACGATCTCGCCCAGCTCCTCGACGATGCCGGTGAACATGTCAGGCCTCCCTCTTCCGGGGCAGCGCGGTGATCCGCAGGTCGGGACCGACCCGCGTAACGTCGGTGATCTCCAGATCGATGGCGTCGGCGATGGTGCTCACGCCGGCGTCGAGCAGCGCGGTCGGGCCGGCGCCGAGCAGCTTCGGCGCGACGTACCCGACGATCTTGTCGACCAGGCCGGCGGCGAGGAACGCGCCGGCCAGCGTCGGCCCGCCCTCCAGCAGCGCGGCCCGCACGCCGCGGTGGTGCAGCTCCGCGAGCAGCGCCGCCAGGTCGACCCGGCCGTCCGGCCCGGCGCCGACCTCCGCGGCGGTGGCCACCCAGGTGCGGGCGGCGCCGTCGCGGACCCGGGCCTCGGCCGGGGTACGCCCCGAGCTGTCCACCACCACCCGCAGCGGCTGCCGGATGGCCATGGTTCCGTCGCGCAGGTTGCGGGCGGTGAGCCGGGGGTCGTCGGTGAGCACGGTGCCCACCCCGGCGAGCACCGCGTCGACGGTGCCGCGCAGCGCGTGCACGTCGATCCGGGCCGCCTCGGAGGTGATCCACATGCTGGTGCCGTCGGCGGCGGCCGAACGCCCGTCGAGCGTGGCCGCGTACTTCCAGATCAGGTACGGCCAGCCCCGGCGCATCGAGGTGAGCCAGGCGACGTTGCCGGCCTCGGCTTCCTGGGCGCGTACCCCGAGGGTCACCTGGACCCCGGCGGAGCGCAGCGTGGCCGCGCCGCCGGAGGCGACCGGGTTGGGGTCGGGCACGGCGACCACGACGCGGGCCACCCCGGCGGCGATGAGCGCGTGGCTGCAGGGGCCGGTGCGGCCGGTGTGGTCGCAGGGCTCCAGGGTGACCACAGCGGTGCCGCCGCGGGCGCGGGCGCCGGCCTGGGCCAGCGCGACGATCTCGGCGTGCGGGCCGCCGGCGTAGGCGTGGAAGCCCTCGCCGACGACCTCGCCGGCGGTGTCGAGCAGCACGCAGCCGACGACCGGGTTGGGGCTGGTGGCGCCGAGGCCGCGCGCGGCCAGTTCGATGGCACGACGCATCGCCTCGTCGACGGAGACGCTCGCCATGGCCGTCTGTCCTCCCGCTCGCCGGTCGCGCGCGGGCGGGTTCGGGAGCAGCGGCCACGAAAGCCGCGGACACGCGGCGGCGGAGAACCCGGGGACGGCGTCGCCGACCCCGGGGAGCCCACGCGGCGGCTGAGGGTGCTCAGCGGCCGGCAGGGGCCTCCCCCGTTCCGCGCGCTGTCTCCCATCCGGACTGTCTGGGGGCGGACGAGCCGCACCCCAACCGTCGGCCCCGGATTCTCACCAGGTCCACCGTCCGGCCGAAGCCGTCCGGGTCGCGGGCTTACCACGGTCGGACCGTGGATCACCGCCGGTTCGGAATTTCACCGAGCCCCGCCAGCGCGTGGTGGGTATACGGGAAGTCTTACACGTTCCGCCCGGGTGCGCGCCAGAGAGGCGAGCTACCTCACAGACGCGCTCAGGTAACGCCGCGCCGGCGGTCCACCGCCACGTACGAGCCGGGCTGGCTCTTGGCCACCGTCTTCATCTCCGAGGCCACCGCGATGGCCTCCAGCGGGTCGGTGAACCGCTTGCCGGAATCGGACAGCGACACCCCGATGGAGAGCGTGACGAGCGCGGCGCGGCGGATGTTGCCGCGCCGGTCCTTCAGCTCGACGAAGCCGCGTTCCCGGTCGGTGGCGTCGTAGAGCGCGTCCGCGGCCTTCTCGAAGTCGACAACGGCCCGGCTGGTCAGCGGCCGGACCTGGCTGGGCGCGCAGACGATCACGAAGTCGTCGCCGCCGACGTGCCCGAGGAACGCCGGCGGCAGCCCGATCGACACCACCGCCCGGTGCAGGCTGCGGGCCAGCGCCGAGATGAACTCGTCGCCGCGCACGAAGCCGTACCGGTCGTTGACGCTCTTGAACCGGTCGATGTCGATGTAGCCCACGGCGTAGTCGACGCCGTTGCGGACCCGGTCGCTGATCTCCCGCCGGATGCGGCTGTTGCCGGGCAGGCCGGTCAGCGGCGAGACCTCGCGGAACTCCTTGTTGCGCCGCAGCGTGGAGTTGACCCGGGCCACCAGCTCCAGCGTGTCGAACGGCTTGACCAGGTAGTCGTCGGCGCCGACGCTCAGCCCGTTGACCTTGTCCTGGGTCATCCCCTTGGCGGTCAGCATGATCACCGGCAGCGCGGAGGTCATCGGGTCGGCGCGCAGCCGCCGGGTCAGCTCCAGGCCGTCGACGCGCGGCATCATCAGGTCCACCACCGCCAGGTCGGGCCGCTGCCGCTCGATGATCTCCAGCGCCTCCTGGCCGTCACTGGCGTGCAGCACCTCGAAACCGTGCAGGCGCAGGTTGAACTCGACGAAGCGGGCGATGTCCTCGTCGTCGTCGACGACCAGGATGACGTCGGGGCGCTCGCCGGCCGCGTCCATCTCAGGCCCCGGTCATCGCACGTTCCGCCAGGCCCCGCAGGCGGCGTACCGCCTCCGCGGGATCGTCGGCGCCGTAGACGGCGGTGCCCGCGCCGACCGCGTCGGCCCCGGCCGCGGCGGCCTGCTCGATGGTGTCCGCGGCGATGCCGCCGTCGACCTCGATGCGCAGCTCCAGGTGGCCGCTGTCGACGTGCCGGCGGGCGGCGCGCACCTTGTCCAGCAGCTGCGGCAGGAACCGCTGGCCGCCGAAACCGGCCTTGATCGTCATGATCAGCAGCGTGTCGAAGCTCGGCAGCAGCTCCAGGTACGGCTCGATCGGGGTGTCCCGGTCGATCGCCAGGCCCGCCTTCGCCCCGGCCGAGCGCAGATCCTTGGCCAGCGCCACCGGGTCGTCGCACGCCTCGGCGTGGAACGTGACGTTGTACGCCCCGGCGTCGGCGTACCCGGGCGCCCAGCGGCGCGGATCGGTGATCATCAGATGCACGTCGAACGGGATCTCGGTCACGGCGCGCAGGCTCTGCACCACCGGCAGCCCGATGGTCAGGTTGGGCACGAAGTGGTTGTCCATGACGTCGACGTGCAGCCAGTCGGCGGCGGGCTCCACGGCACGGACCTCGTCGGCGAGGCGGGCGAAATCGGCGGCCAGGATGCTCGGCGCGACGATCGGCGGCGGTACGGTCACCGGGCCAGTGTACGAACGCGGTGATCCGGAGGTCGCGGCACGGCTCCCGGAGCGACAGGTGGTGAGCCTTCCGTCACCCGTGGTGCATCATCGGGCCATCCGGAGCGGAAAACGGCACGAATAGTCGTCGGTGACTAGCCGATCGATTGAAAGATGACGAAACTCCTACAGGGACGGTCACGTATGCTGCACGCCCGGGCGCGGGGGACGCCGGTCGGGCCTATGGCGACCGGCTGCCATCTCTCCCGGAAGGGGCGGACGATGCGACGGTGGCTCCACGTGCTCGCGCTGGCCGGCGCCGCGACTGCGATGCTCGCCGGCTGCGCTCAGACACACCGGGCCGACGGCGACCTGATCGACGACTGGACGGCGCTGCCGGCGCCGCGGCTGTTCGTACCGGCGACAGACGCGTGCCTGCCCCGGCTCACCACGGTGGTGGCCGCCGCCACGTACGAGACCGTCGACTGCGCGGGCAGCCACCTGGCCGAGACGGTGCACGTCGGCACGTTCACCGGGCCGGAGACGCTCGGCGACCGCCCCGAGCCGGGCACCCCCGCGCTGCGGACCGCGCGCGCCGAGTGCGACCGGAGCGCCCGGGAGATGATCGGCGGGGACTGGCACGCCGCCCGGCTCACGCTGAACATCGCGCTGCCGACTGTGGCCGCCTGGGGCGCCGGCGCGCGCTGGTTCCGCTGCGACCTGGCCGAGACCGACAGCATCGACAACACCCGTCCGATCAACCGGGTCGGCAGCCTGCGCGGCGCGCTGGTCGGCGACAACCCGCTCGTGCACAGGTGCTTCGACCCGAAGCTGATCGGCAAGAACCTCAACTACATGGCCCCGGTGCTCTGCACCGAGCCGCACCGCGCGGAGTTCGTCGGCGTGTACGAGGAACGCGACATGAGCTGGGCGGAGTTCACCAAGGGCGCGCCCGCCACGCACCGGCGCTGCATGACGCTGATCGCCCAGTTCGCCGAGGTGCCGGACAACGCCGAGCTGCCGTACCGGGCCGGGTCCATCTACTACCCACCGTCGCAGCGGGAGTGGGAGGAGGGCGACCGGGGGGTGCGTTGTTTCCTGTGGAGCGACGACCGCAAGCTCAACCGATCGGTGCGCGGCGCCGGTCCCGAGGGGCTCCCGGTGACCTGATCGGCTGCCGTATGCTGCACCGCCGAGGCGTACCGGGGGGCCGGTCGGCTCCGGACGCACGGGGAGGTCGGTCGCGATGCGGCGTTTGTGGGTGGCGGTCACCGTGTCAACGGTGGCGGCGCTGGCGCTCGGCGGCTGCGCCGCGCCGGCCGGAGTGGACCGCGACCTGACCGACGACTGGCCCGCGTTCGCCGCGCCGGTCGGCTTCGTGCCGAGCACCGGGGCCTGTCACCCCACCGTCGCCGACGTCGGCTACCTCAGCGGCTACCAGCCGGTCGACTGCGCCGCCACCCACCGCGCCGAGACGCTGCACGTCGGCACGATGAGCGGCCCGGAGGCGGAGCGCTCCGCCCCGCCGCGCACCGGCTCGGCCGGCATGCGCGCCGCGCACGGCGACTGCGCCCGCCAGGTCACCCAGGCCCTCGGCGGGGACTGGCGCTCCGGGCGGCTGCGGCTGTCGGTGGTCTTCCCCTCGGCGCTCGCCTGGTCCGGCGGGGCCCGCTGGTACCGCTGTGACGTCGCCGAGGTGACCGACCTGGACCGGGGCGACGTGGCCGAGCGCACCGGCAGCCTGCGGGGCGCGCTGAAGCCCGGCTCGAAGCTGGCGCTGGGCTGCTTCAACCCGAAGATGAGCAAGGACGACGTGCAGGAGATGCGGCCGGTGGCCTGCACCGCGAAGCACCACGCCGAGTTCGTCGGCGTCTACCAGGCGCCGGACATCAGCTACGCCGAGTTCGAGCGCACCCCGCTGCGTACGCACAAGGCGTGCCGCGGGCTGATCGCCAAGTACGCGAAGCTGCCCGACGACGGCAACATGCAGTACCGGGCCGGCACCATCATCTACCACCCGTACGCGGAGCAGTGGCGCGACGGCGACCGGGGCGTGCAGTGCTTCCTCTGGGTCTCCGACCGGGCGCTGACCCGCTCGGTGAAGGGCGCGGGCGCCAAGGCGCTGCCGATCACCTGAGCCACGGGCGGGGCGGGCCGGCGCCCACCCCGCCCGTGTCCGCTCAGCCGACCTGCAGCGTCACGTCGTCCACGACGAAGCTGGTCTGCAACGACGAGTCCTCGACCCCGGTCCACTTCAGCGTGACCGTCTGCCCGGCGTACGCGGCCAGGTTGAAGGTGCGCTGGGTGTAGCCGGTGGCCTTGTTCAGGTTCGAGTACGTGGCCAGCGTGGTCGAGCCGACCTGCACGGTGAGCTTGTCGTACGCGGTCGAGCTGGTCGTCTCGGCCGAGTCGATGTGCAGCCAGAACGAGAACGTGTAGCTGCTGCACCCGGACGGCAGCGTGACCGACTGGGACAGCGTGTCGGTACGCGAGGAGCCGTACCCGTTCAGCCACGCCTTGTACGACCCGGTGCGGGCCGCCTGGCTGGAGCTGTTGGTGATCACGCCGGAGCTGGCCGTCCACGGCGTGGTGCCGGACTCGAAGCTGCTGTTGCCGATGAGCTGGCCGCCGGTGCAGCCGCCGCTCCCGCCGGTCACGGTGATCGTGTAGCTGGCGGTGCGGGTGGCCGAGCCGGTGCCGGTCACGGTGAGCGTGAACGTGCCGGTGGTGGCCGTTGACGAGGCGCTGACGGTCATGGTGGACGAGCCGCCCGAGGTGACCGAGGACGGGCTGAAGCTCACCGACACGCCGCTCGGGGCGCCACTGGCGGACAGCGCCACGGTCTGCGGGCTGCCGGAGGTGGTGGCGGTGCTGACGGTGGCGGTGGTGGAGCCGCCCCGGGCGACGCTGCCGGAGGTGGGGCTCACCGAGACGGAGAAGTCGTTGGCGGGTGTGCCGCCGCCGACCGCGAGCGCCCAGATCGTGTACGCGACGCCGTCCGCGGCCCGGTTCAGGATGGTCGTGTTGATGTTGCTGGTGTTGTCGCAGGAGCGGTGGTAGCAGCCGTCGTACGCCGCGCCCGCGGTGCCGCCCCACTTGCTGGCCTGCGCCGACGTCTTGGTGTAGCTGGCGCCCGCCGCGTAGCCGGAGGTCTGGATGCCGGCGTTGGCGAACGAGTAGTCGTCGGAGCGGCCCTGACCCTCGGTGTTCTCCTCCGGCGAGATGCCGAACGAGTCCCAGTACGCCTTCAGCGGCGCCGCGGTGGCCGAGGTGATCCGGTTGATGAAGTAGCCGCCGTTGGGCGAGCCGACCATGTCGAAGTTGTAGTAGCCCTTGATGTAGCCGCGCTGGGTGGAGCTGAGCTGGTTGACGTAGTGCTTGGAGCCCTGCAGGCCCTGCTCCTCGCCGTTCCACCAGGCGAACCGAACCCGCTTGGTCATGGTCGGGTTCTGCGCGGCCAGCACCAGCGCGTTCTCCAGCAGCACCGACGAGCCGGAGGCGTTGTCGTTGATGCCCGGCCCGGCGGCCACGCCGTCCAGATGCGCGCCGAACATGACGACCTGGTCCGACGGGCCCTGCGGCCACTCGGCGATCAGGTTGTTGCCCGGGTAGGTGCAGGTGGAGCAGTTCTGCTCGGTGACCGTGTAGCCGGCCGCCTGGAGCTTGCCCTTCACGTAGTTGACCGACGCGGTGTAGCCGGCCGAGCCGGCGCGCCGGTTGCCGCCGTTGCTGGTGGCGATGGAGTTGAACTGGGTGAGGTGGGCCTGGATGTTGCTGAGGGAGACGTCCGGCGCGGCGAGCGCGGCGACGGCCGGGGCAGGGGCGGCGGCCGGCGCGGGCGCGGCGGAGGCGGTGCCGGCCAGGCTCGCCGTCGTCAGGGTGGCGACGAGGGCGAGCGCGAGGCTCGTGGTCGGCGTTCTGCGTCTCATGGAGACTCCTCGTGGGGGTTCGGCGGGCGGGGTGCCGGGACCGGTGGTCGAAACAGTTACATGCATCGATCAGACAGTCAACGGGCTGTCACATCCCACCGGCCCCCTCCCCCCACCGGGATGCCGCACACGCTCCATCGCTCCCCATTTCTCCGCATGACGAGCAAGGAGTTCGTGTCCGGGCACGGCGGACACGAACTCCTTGATCGACTGCGAGAGGTGGGTCAGTTCCGGCGCAGGACCGCCAGGAACATGGCGTCGGTGCCGTGACGGTGCGGCCACAGCTGCACCGTGGGGCCGTCCCCCAGGCCCGGCATGCCGGCCGGCAGCAGCGGCCGCGCGTCGACGAAATCGACGCCGAGGCCGCAGCCCGGGGCCGCCTCGGTCACCGTCACGTGCGTCTCCACCACGTGCGGCGAACACGTCACGTACGCGACCAGGCCACCCGGCCGGGCCGCCCGCAACGCGGCGGTCAGCAGCTCACGCTGCAACCGGGTCAGCGGCGGCAGGTCCGACGGCTGGCGACGCCATCGCGCCTCCGGCCGGCGGCGCAGCGCGCCCAGCCCGGTGCACGGCGCGTCGACGAGCACCCGGTCGAAGTGCCCCTCCGGCAGCTTCGGGTCGCTGCCCACGCTGCGCCCGTCGGTGTTCAGCACGGTCACCGGCAGCCCACGGGTGGCCTGCTCCACCAGCCGCGCCCGGTGCTCGGCCACCTCGACCGCCGTCAGCCGCGCGCCCCGCGTCGCGGCCAGCGCGCCGAGCAGACCGGACTTGCCGCCCGGACCGGCGCACAGATCCAGCCACCGGCCGTCCGGGCCGTCCAGCGGCGCCGCCGCCAGCGCGTCCGCCACCAGCTGGGAGCCCTCGTCCTGCACGTGCGCGCGGCCGTCGGCCACCGCCGCCAGGTCACCCGGCGCGCCGCCGGGCAGATAGACCGCGTACGGCGAGAACGCGCCGGGCGCGCCGCCCACCTCGTCGGCCAGCGCCACCGGGTCGGCCAGGCCCGGCCGGGCGCACAGGTGCACCGGCGGGCGCTCGTTGTCCTCGATGAGCAGCCGGGTCGTCTCGCCCATGTCGCCGCCGAGCGCCTCGGCGAACGACCGCACGATCCACTGCGGATGGCTGTACGCCAGCGCGAGGTGCCCGACCGGGTCGGTCTCCTGCGCCGGGGCGAGCTTGGCCACCCAGGCGTCGGCGTCCCGGCTGGTGATCTCCCGCAGCACCGCGTTGGCGAACCCGGTCGCGCCCGGCCCCACCGACCGGACCAGGTCCACGGTGGACGACACCGCGGCGTGCGCGGGCACCCGCATGTGCAGGATCTGGTACGCCCCGAGCCGCAGCGCGTCGCGCACCGGCGGGTCGATGCGCTGCACGTCCCGCCCGGCCGCGTCGGTCACGATCGCGTCGAGCGTGCCGGTGTGCCGCAGCGTGCCGTAGGTCAGCTCGGTGGCGAACGCGGCGTCCCGGCCGGTCAGACCCGCCTCGCGCAGCATCGCCGGGAGCACCAGGTTGGCGTACGCGTCGTCGCGGTGCACCGCCGCGATCGCCTCGTAGGCGACCTGCCGGGGCAGGTCCACGGCCGGACGGGCCGGACGCCCGCCCCGCCGGTCGCCACCGAACCGGTCCCCGCCGCGCCGGTCGCCGCCGGGCCGCTCGGAGCGCTGCCGGTCGGAGCGCTGCCGGTCGCCGAACCGCTCGTCGCCGCGCTGACGCTCGCCACCAGGCCGGTCACCGGAGCGCTGGCGGTCGCCGTACCCCCGCTGACGCTCGCCCTCGACGGGCCGGTCCGGACGCGACGGCCCCGTCACGCGAACACCTCGCCGGCGGTGACCCGGGCGCCGCGCGCCCAGTCGCCGGCGGGCATGGCCTTCTTGCCCGCGGCGCGCACCTCACCGAGGCGCACCGGCGTGGTGGCGGTGCCGACGAGCACACCGGACTTCGCCACGTGCAGCTCCCCGGGCTTCAGCTCCGGGCCGTCGTCCACCGGCGTGACCGGACCGAGCTTGACCCGGTCGTCGCGGAACGTCGTCCACGGGCCGGGCGCGGGGGTGCAGGCGCGGACGCGCCGGTCCACCGCGAACGCGGGGTCGCCCCAGCGGACCCGGGCGTCCTCGACCGTCAGCTTCGGGGCGAGCGAGACGCCGTCGACCGGCTGCGGCACGGCGCGGGCGGTGCCGGCGCCGATCGCGTCGAGCACCGCGACCAGCAGCCCGGCGCCGGAGTGCGCGAGCCGCTCCAGCAGGTCGCCGGAGGTGTCGGACGGGCGGATCTCGTCGGTGACCGTGCCGTAGACCGGGCCGGTGTCCAGCCCGGCCTCCAGCTCGAAGACGCTGGCCCCGGTCACCTCGTCGCCGTGCAGCACCGCGTGCTGCACCGGCGCGGCGCCGCGCCAGGCGGGCAGCAGCGAGAAGTGCAGGTTGATCCAGCCGTGCCGGG
Source organism: Micromonospora chalcea (assembly GCF_002926165.1). Taxonomy (GTDB): domain Bacteria; phylum Actinomycetota; class Actinomycetes; order Mycobacteriales; family Micromonosporaceae; genus Micromonospora; species Micromonospora chalcea. The sequence continues at coordinate 50,831 of NZ_MAGP01000119.1, forward strand.
GGATCTCCAGCGCCACCGGCGGCACCAGCGCGCCGTAGGCGACCACCGGTACGCAGTCCGGCGCCAGCTCGCGCAGCCGGTCGAGGAACTCCGGCTCGCGCGGGCGGGCCGGGGTGAGCACCTCGACGCCGTGCGCGTCGGCCCACGCGCCCACGGGCGAGCGGACCAGCCCCCGGCCGCGCCCGGCCGGGGCGTCGGGGCGGGTGACCACGGCGAGCAGTTCGTGTCCGGAGGCGGCGATCGCGTCCAGGGCCGGTACGGCGACGGCCGGCGTGCCGGCGAAGACCAGGCGCATCCGGGTCACCGCCCCAGGCCGAACGGGTTGCCGGCGGCGTGCGGGCTGAGCTTGACGGTGGGCGGGGCGGCCTGGTCGTACCACTCGGCCTGCCGGATCGCCTTCATGGCCTCCTTGCGGCCGGCCGGGTCGAGCCGGTCGACGAAGAGCACGCCGTCGAGGTGGTCGGTCTCGTGCTGCACGCAGCGGGCCATCAGGCCGGTGCCGACGATCTGCAGCGGGTCGCCGTAGCCGTTGAAGCCCTTGGCGATCACGTTCTGCCGGCGCTTGGTGTCGAAGTAGAGCCCGGGGATGGACAGGCAGCCCTCCGGGCCGTCCTGCTCCTCTTCGTCGGGGAACTCCAGCACCGGGTTGACCAGGTGGCCGAGGACGTCGTCGACGTCGAAGGTGAACACCCGCAGGCCCACCCCGAGCTGCGGCGCGGCGAGGCCGGCGCCGCTCTGCTCGCGCATCGTGTCGGTCAGGTCGGCGATCAGCTTGCGCAGCTCGGCGTCGAAGTCGACGACCGGGTCGGCCGGCGTGCGCAGCACCGGATCGCCGAACAGACGGATGGGCTGGACGGTCACTCGGCGTGGCTCCTTGTCTGGGTCGAACGATGCGCGTCCAGTCTACGGAGTCGGCCCGGCCGCCCCGGGTGGCGTACCGGGAACGGTGACCGGGGACGCCTCCCGGCCGACGCGCACCGGCAGCGTGGCGTGACCACGCAGCGTGAGCCGGACGCGCCGCTCGGGCCGGCCCGCCACGGCGAGGCCGGGCAGCCGGCGCAGCAGCAGCGGGAACGCCACCTGCGCCTCCAGCCGGGCCAGCGCCGCGCCGAGGCAGTAGTGCGGCCCGGCGCCGAAGGACAGCGGGTGGACCTGCGGACGCCACGGGTCGAAGCGCGCCGGCTCCGGATAGCGGCGCGGATCACGGTTGGCCGCGCCGAGCATCACGATCACCCAGCTCTCCGGCGGCAGGTCGACGTCGCCGTACCGGGCCGGCGCGGTGCTCATCCGGGACGTGAGCTGCACCGGCGAGTCGTAGCGCAGCAGCTCGTCGACGTACCCGGGGGCGAACTCCGGGTGCTCGGCCAGCGTCGCCGCCGCGCGCGGGTGCTCCAGCAGCGCCACCAGGCCGTTGCCGAGCAGGTTGGTGGTGGTCTCGAAGCCGGCCACCAGCAGCACGATCAGGTTGGCCAGCAACTCGTCGCCGGAGAGCCGGTCACCGCCGTCGTGCGCCTGCACCAGCGCGCTGGTCAGGTCGTCGGCCGGCGCCCGGCGGCGCGCCGACACCAGCTCGGTGAAGTAGGCGCGCAACTCGCTCGCGCCCCGGTCGGCGACCGCCAGCTCCTCTTCGGTGATCTCCGGTTCCAGCACGCCGGTCAGGTCGGTGGCCCAGCGCCGGAACAACGGCCGGTCCGCCGCCGGCACGCCGAGCAGCGCGCAGATCACCCCGACCGGCAGCGGGTACGCGAACCCGGCCATGAAGTCGACCGGCCCCTCGGCGGCGAGCATCGCGTCGACCAGCTCGTCGGCCTGCGCCCGCACCACGTCGTGCATGGCGGCGATCCGGCGCGGGGTGAACGCGCCCGCCGCCAGCCGCCGCATCCGGCTGTGGTCGGGCGGGTTGGTGCGCAGCATCGACCGGGAGATCGACAGAATCGCCGGGCTCTCCCGCCAGCCGGGCATGAACTGGTCGCGCAGCGCGTCGTCCAGCACCCCGAACCGGGCGTCGCGCAGGATCGCGTCGGCCTCGGCGTACCCGGTGACCACGAAGAAGACCGGGCCGGCCTGGACCACCGGGCCGTGCGCGCGCAGCAGCTCGTACGTCGGGTAGGGGTCGACACGACCCTCGGGGGACATCAGCAGCGCGAGCGCGTCGGCAGGATCCACGGTCCGCCTCCCCAGGCGTCGGAGACCCCCATCATGCTCCGCGCCGCCCGAGGGTGGTCAACCCGTCACGGCGAGACGGCGGTATCCACCGCGGTCAGGCGCCCCCGCCCGGCTCCCCGGCCAGCACCGGGCCGCCGTCGAGCAGCGCGTGCTCGGGCAGCGGCAGCGTGATGCCGTGGGCGTCCTCCCAGTCGTGGATCAGCCCCGGCCGGGCCTGCGTGGTGAAGAAGTCGACGGCGCTCATCCCGCCGACCACCGGCTCGTCCACCTCGGCGACCAGCCGGGCGGGGACCATCGGCAGGCCGGCGCGCACCGCCGAGCTGAGCCGCCGGTGCCCGTCGACGACGAAGAAGTACTCGCCGGTGTAGCCGATGCTCAGCGGCTCCGGCTCCTCGCCGCTCTCGGCCAGCTCGGCGGCGAGGTCGGCGTCCCACAGGCCCCGCAGCGCGGACACGTCCTCGGTGGGGTAGACCCGGGTCGGGTCGAGCAGCAGCAGCGGCTGACCGGCGCGCAGCACGTCCGCGCCGAGGCGGCCCTCGTAGACGTCGATGACGTGCTGGATGACCTGCTCCGGGTTGGCCCGGGTGGTGTCGCAGATCAGGTCGTAGTTGCGCAGGCGGGCCTTGTCGACGCCGTAGCGGACGATGAACCGGCCCCGCTCGCTCTCGCTGCGCTCGCGCAGCTTGGTCCGCGCCTCCTCCAGCGAGGTGTAGCTCTCGGCCGGGCCGGACGGGCGGGCCAGCACGCGCCGGGCCGCCTCGGTCGGCTCGGTGATCATGTGCACCTTGAGCGCGTCGGTGAAGAAGTGCCAGGCCAGGCGGGAGTCCATGACCAGCGACTCGCCGGAGGCGGCGATGTCGCGCTGGAGCTGGTCGACGTAGCCGTCGACCGCCTGGTCCAGCTCGGCGTGCAGGTTGAGCTGCAGAGCGGTCATCTGCCGCTCCTGGGCCATCTGGCGGTAGAGGTCGCCGACGCTGACCCGGCGCAGCCCCAGCCGCTTGGCGATCTCGACCGAGACGGTGCTCTTGCCACTGCCGAGGTCACCGTTGAAGACGATCGACTGACGAACGGTCACGACTGGTCCACCCCTGCTCACCGGCTGACTGACGACATCGAGTGTCGGCCCGACGTGCTCTGGCACCCGCCGCGCCGCGTCCCGCGCGGGGAAACCGCGCGGCTGGGCATGACGGGCGATGCTATCACCGCCCGCTACCCAATTGCCGGACCAGGTGTGCGGCAAACCCCAGCTCACGACCGTGCGCGAGGGGCCGCGTGCGCAGTGTCACGCGGCGGCGGCCGGTCAGAACAGCACGAGCGGATCGACCTGCAGGCGTACCGGACCGGCGGCCTTGCGGGCGCTGCGCTGGCCGGCGGCGGCGTGCAGCGCCTCGGCCAGCGCGGCGGCCCGGGACCGGGGCACCCGCACGAGCATCCGCTCCCGGCCCTCGTCGGCCGGCACCGGTCCGAGCACCTCGGCGCCGTCCGGCAGCCGGGCGCCGTCCAGCAGGTCGCTGACCGCCTCGGCGACACCGGTGACGCTCGCCATCCGCACCGCCGGGGGGAAGCCCAGCTCGCGCCGCTCGGCCAGCTCGCGGGCGGCGAACCAGGCGGAGTCCCAGCGCAACAACGCCTGCACCGGCGCGAGCGCGCCGTCCGCGACCACCACCACCCGCCCGCCGGCCGTACCGGGCCGGGCCAGCGCGGCGGCGGCCATCCACCGCCGCAGCGCCTCCTCACCGGCCCGCAGGTCGGCCCGGGTCAGCAGCGCCCAGGAGTCGAGCAGCAGCACCGCGCCGTAGCCGCCGTCGGCCACCGGCTCGGCGCCCGGCGTGGCGATCACCAGCCCGGCCCCGCCCGGCACCGTGGCGAGCACCTCCTCCCGCCCCGAGGTCCGCACCGGCACGCCCGGGAACGCCCGGCCCAGCTCCTCGGCCGTGCGCCGGGCGCCGGTGACCGAGGCGCGCAGCCGCCGCCCACCGCACTCCGGGCAGGCGTACGCGGCGGCCACCCGGCCGCACCAGCGGCAGGCGGGCGTGCCCTGCGCCGAGGGCAGCGCGAGCGGCCCGGCGCAGTGCGGGCAGCGGGCCGGGGTCCGGCAGTCGGCGCAGGCCACCGACGGCACGTAACCCCGGCGCGGCACCTGCACCAGCACCGGCAGGTCCGCGCGCAGCGCGTCCCGGGCGCTGGTCCAGGCCAGGCTCGGCAGCCGCGCCGAGGCCGCGCCGGGATCGCGGGCCAGTTGCGGGTCGTCGCCGGTGGGCGCCATGGCCGGGGTACGCGCGCGCACCACCGCCCGGTCGGCCACCACCTCCCGGGCCCAGGACGTCTCCACCAGCAGCTGCGCCTCGGCGCTGCGGGCGTACCCGCCGACCAGGGCGGCGGCGTCGCCGAGCCGCGCCCGGGTGAGCAGCACGTCCCGGGCGTGCGGGTAGGGCGCGCGGGGCTCGGCGTGCAGGTCGTCGCCGTCGTCCCAGATCGCCACCAGGCCGAGCCGCTCCACCGGGGCGAACATGGCCGCCCGGGTGCCGATCACCACTGCCACGTCGCCGCGCCGGGCCGCCAGGAACGCCCGGTAGCGGCGGGCCGGGCCGTCGGCGGCGGTGAGGCGCACGTGCCGCCCCGCGCCGAGCACGGCGGTCAGGGCGGCGTCGAGCCGGTCCAGGTCACGGGCGTCGGCCACCACGACCACTGCGCCCCGGCCACCGGCCACGGTGGCGGCCACCGCGTCGGCGTACCGGCCGGCCCAGTCCTCCCCCGGCAGCGCCGACCAGACCGCGCGGGCGGGCCGGCCGTCGGTGAGCGCCCGCAGCAGCGCCGGCCCGGCCGGGTAGTCCCGCCAGCCGCGCGGGTCCACCTCCGCCCGGCCTCCCGGCCTGGCGTCCGCGTCGGCGGGCGCGTCGGGGTCGGCGGGCGCGTCCGCGTCGGCGGTGACGGCCTTCTCGGCGCGGGCGTGCCGGGGCGGCACCGCCAGCCTCAGCACGTCGGCGAGGCTGCCCGCGTACCGGTCGGCGACCGCACGGGCCAGCCGGGCCACCTCCGGGGAGAGCACCGGCACCGGCGAGACGATCTTCTCCAGGTACGCCAGTTTCGGGTGCGCGGAGGACTCGGCGCGCTCCAGCAGCCAGCCGTCGACCAGCTGCCCGGCGAAGCGCACCTTCACCCGTACCCCCGGTTGCGCCTCGGCGTCGAGCGCCTCCGGCACCAGGTAGTCGAACGGGCGGTCCAGGTGCGGCAGGGGCACGTCCACGCAGACGCGCGCGACCGGCGACCCCTGCGCGGGTCGCCGGTCGCGGCGCGTGGCGGCGGTCAGGCTCCCGCGGCCGACTTGAGGTCGGCGGCCCGGTCGGTGCCCTCCCAGGTCAGGTCCGGCAGCTCCCGGCCGAAGTGGCCGTACGCGGCGGTCTGCTGGTAGATCGGGCGGAGCAGGTGCAGGTCCCGGATGATGGCGGCCGGGCGCAGGTCGAACACCTCGGCGACGGCCTTCTCGATCGAGGCGACCGGCACCGTCTCGGTGCCGAACGTCTCGATGAACAGGCTCACCGGGTGGGCCTTGCCGATCGCGTACGCGACCTGGGCCTCGCACCGCTCGGCCAGCCCGGCGGCGACCACGTTCTTGGCCACCCAGCGCATCGCGTACGCGGCCGAGCGGTCGACCTTCGAGGGGTCCTTGCCGGAGAACGCGCCGCCGCCGTGGCGCGCGTACCCGCCGTAGGTGTCCACGATGATCTTCCGGCCGGTCAGGCCGGCGTCACCCATCGGGCCGCCGATCTCGAAGCGCCCGGTCGGGTTGACCAGCAGCCGGTAGCCCTCGGTCTCCAGGCCGAGGCCCTCCAGCTCCGGGGTGATGACGTGGTCCCGGATGTCCGGGGTGAGCAGCGACTCCAGCGAGATGTCGGCCGCGTGCTGGCTGGACACGACGACGGTGTTGAGCCGGACCGGGCGCAGCCCGTCGTACTCGATGGTCACCTGGGTCTTGCCGTCCGGCCGCAGGTAGGGGATGGTGCCGTCCTTGCGGACCGTGGCGAGCCGGCGCGCCAGCCGGTGCGCCAGCGCGATCGGCAGCGGCATCAGCTCGGGCGTCTCGGAGCAGGCGAAGCCGAACATCATGCCCTGGTCACCGGCGCCCTGCGCGTCCAGCGCGCTCTCCGACCCGCCGGTACGCAGCTCGAAGGCGTTGTCGACGCCCTGGGCGATGTCCGGCGACTGGGCGCCGATGGACACGCTGACGCCGCAGGACGCGCCGTCGAAGCCCTTCTTCGACGAGTCGTAGCCGATGCCGAGAATGGTCTCCCGGACGATGGTGGGGATGTCGGCGTACGCCTTCGTGGTCACCTCACCGGCCACGTGCACCTGACCGGTGGTGATCAGCGTCTCCACCGCGACCCGGCTGTGCGGGTCCTGGGCGAGCAGCGCGTCGAGAATGCCGTCACTGATCTGGTCGGCGATCTTGTCCGGGTGGCCCTCCGTGACCGATTCGGACGTGAAGAGACGTGTCACGGCACTCCTAAGCATGTGAAGACTTTTAAAGGTCGCTCGGCGGCAGTTTAGCCATCCTCGTTCCGCCGCGACCCCCTGAACGCGGGCCGACCAACCGTCAGGAACGTGACGGCAACCGCGGACAGACGAGGTCCCAGACGGCGTCGGCCAGGGCCTCCTTGGGCTGCTCGGCCAGCCGGTGCACGGCGCCGTCGGCGCCGATCACGGTGGCCGCGTTGGTGTCGGCGCCGAAGACCTTGTCCACGCCGACCTCGTTGACGACGATCATGTCGGCTCCCTTGCGGGCCAGTTTGGCCCGGCCGTTGGCCTCCGCGTCGTCGGTCTCCGCGGCGAAGATCACCAGCACCTGGCCGGGGCGGCGGACGCGACCCAGCTCGGCGGCGATGTCCGGGTTGGTGACCAGCTCGATGGTCGGCGCGACACCGTCGTCCGACTTCTTGATCTTCCCGGTGGCGTAGCTGGCCGGCCGGAAGTCGGCGGGCGCGGCGGCCATCACCACGGCGTCCGCGTCGGCGGCCGCCGCCAGCGTCGCCGTGCGCAGCTCCTCGGTGGTGCCCACCCGGACCAGGTCCACCCCCGCCGGATCGGGCAGCGCCACGTTCGCCGCGACCAGCGTCACCCGGGCGCCCCGGGCCACGGCGGCGCGGGCGAACGCGTACCCCTGCTTGCCGGAGGACCGGTTGCCCAGGAACCGGACCGGGTCCAGCGGCTCGCGGGTGCCCCCGGCGGTGACCACCACGTGCCGGCCGGCCAGGTCGGCCTCGGCCTCGACGCCGCGGGCCAGGGCCCGTCGGGCCACCGCGAAGATCTCCGCCGGGTCGGGCAGCCGGCCCTTGCCGGTGTCCCGCCCGGTGAGCCGCCCCACGGCCGGCTCGATCACCCGGACGCCGCGCGAGCGCAGCGTGGCCACGTTCGCCACGGTCGCCGGGTGCTCCCACATCTCGGTGTGCATGGCCGGCGCCAGCAGCACCGGGCAGCGCGCGGTCAGCAGCGTGTTTGTCAGCAGGTCGTCGGCGAGGCCGTGGGCGGCCTTGGCGAGCAGGTCAGCGGTGGCCGGGGCGACCACGACCAGGTCGGCGTGCTGCCCGAGCCGCACGTGCGGCACCTCGTGCACGTCGGACCAGACGTCGTCGGCCACCGGCTGGCCGGACAGGGCCGCCCAGGTCGGCGCCCCGACGAAACGGAGCGCCGAGGCGGTCGGCACCACCCGGACCCGGTGACCCGACTCGGTGAAGAGCCGGAGCAGCTCACACGCCTTGTAGGCGGCGATGCCGCCGCCGACCCCGAGGACGATCTCGGCGGGCATCGGCGCGGGCGCGGTTACGGCTGGTCGGTCGGCTCAGCGGTGAGCAGGCCCGCGTTGATCTCGCGCATGGCGATGGAGAGCGGCTTCTCCTGCGGGGTGGTCTCCACCAGCGGGCCGACGTACTCCAGCAGGCCCTCACCGAGCTGGCTGTAGTAGGCGTTGACCTGACGGGCGCGCTTGGCGGCGAAGATGACCAGCGCGTACTTCGAGGTGGTCTTCTCGAGCAGCTCGTCGATCGGCGGGTTGGTGATGCCCTCGGGGTTGGTGGCGATGGATCCCACGAATTAAACCTCTGCGTCTCGTGCGCCGCCCGCGGGCGGTCGGGCCGGAGCCAGGAAGGACGAACCGAGCAATCCTACCAGCTCCGCCGCGGCGCGCTCGGTGTGGTCGTGTGCCACGGCGTGGGCGAAGAGGGCCGCGACGTCCGGGTCGGCCCGGTACGCCGGCGGCGCGAGCAGCACCAGCCGGGCGCCGGGCGCCGCCGCCCGTACCGCGAGCGCGCCGCCCAGGTCCAGCGGCAGCAGCACCGGCCGGCCCGCGGCGAGCCGCGTCCGTACCTCGGCCCGGGGCACCCCCCGGCGGTACGGCCCGATGCGGCACCACTCCAGCAGTTCCCCGGCGGCGATCAGCTGGTCGAAGGCGGGCGCGTCGAGGAAGACGCGGTCCACGCCGTCCCGCTCGTCGGGGCGGGGCGGCCGGGTGGTGGCGACCACCGGCACCCAGACAGACGCAAGGCGCGCCCGGACCGCCTCGACCACACTGCTCCGGCCGGCCCCGGAGGGACCGGACAGGACAGTGAGCCGAGCCGCCGAGCGCGCCTCGTCATCCGTGCTCACCGCTTGTTTCTACACGGCGGGCCGTTCAGTTCGCGGCGAACTCCCCGAGCAGAGCCTTGCGCTGCTGCTCGCCGAGGCCGCGCAGGCGACGGCTGTCCGCGATCTTGAGCTTCTCCATGATCTGGGTGGCCCGGATCTTGCCGATGCCCGGCATCGCCTGGAGCACGGCCGAAACCTTCAGCTTGCCCACGACGTCGTCGGACTCGGCCCGCTCGAGGACGGTGGCGAGGGTGGTCTTGCCCTGCTTGAGCTGCTCCTTCAGCTCAGCGCGGGCCTTGCGGATCTCCGCGGCCTTCTCCAGCGCGGCAGCGCGCTGTTCGGGGGTCAGTGACGGGAGCGGCACCAGTTCTCCTCAGGTCCCTAGTACGGCGGGCGGAGCGCCCCACCGCATCTGTGAAACGTGGTGTCGCTGGCAACCAAAGGGGTCCGTGGTTCCCAGCGCGGGGAAAACTAGCGGTCAACGGAGATTTCGGCAACGTGGGCGCGCGATGATCAACGGAAAGTGACCGAGCCGTCAGTCAGCCTACGGCGTCCAGGGCGCTCCGGCACTCGGCCAGCGCCCGCTCGGCGGCAGCGCGCAGAGCGTCCGGGTCCGGTCCCGCGCCGAGCACCTCCCGGGAGTACGACGGGAGCACCGACGGCAGCGCGGCGCCGAAGACGGTGCGCAACCCGGCGGGCGTGCCGCCCTGCGCGCCCAGGCCCGGAGCGAGCAGCGGACCGTTCACCGAGCCGAGGTCGTGACCGGTCTCGCCGACCGTCGCGCCGACCACCAGACCGAAGCTTCCGAGCGGCTCCGCACCCCGGTTGAGCTGGGAAATCTCGTCGATCACGGTCTGCGCGACGGTGCGCCCGTCGGCCCCGACGGCACGCTGCACGGAGGCGCCCTCCGGGTTCGAGGTGAGGGCCAGGACGAAGACCCCGCCACCGTGCTCGGCTGCGGTGGAGAACATCGGCGCGAGTGAACCTACTCCCAGGTAGGGGCTCGCGGTCACCGCATCGACATACATCGGGCTGGATGGATCGAGGTACGCCGACGCGTACGCGGCCACCGTCGAGCCGATGTCGCCGCGCTTCACGTCAAGCAGAACGAGCGCTCCCAGATCTCGCAACTGTCGGATAGTTGACTCAAGCACCCCGACGCCGCGCGAGCCGAAGCGCTCGAAGAACGCCGACTGCGGCTTGACCACGGCCACCCGGTCCCCGATCGCCTCCACCACGGTGCGGCAGAACCGGTCGAGTCCGTCGACGTCGTCGGTCAGCCCCCAGCCGGCCAGCAACCCGGGGTGCGGATCGATCCCCACGCACAGCGGCCCTCGCTCCGCCACGGCCCGGTGCAGTCGGGCGCCGAACGTCTCCATCGCGTCTCTCCTCTCCCCGCGGCCCCGGGCCGCCTGGGCGTGTCCGGCGACGGCCTTCCCGTCGCGCCCTGTCGAACTCGGCCGGGCTCAGCCGGCCTTCACCGCCGCGGCCACCCCGGCCGCGATCCGCGCCACGTCCGCGGCGTCGCAGACGTACGGCGGCATGGTGTAGACGAGATCCCGGAACGGGCGCAGCCACACCCCCTGCGCCACCGCGGCGGCGGTCGCCCGGGGCAGGTCCACCTCGTGGTCGAGCTGCACCACCCCGATCGCGCCGAGCACCCGTACGTCGGCCACGCCGGGCGCGCCGCGCAACGGCGCCAGGCCGGCCCGCAGGCCCTCGGCGATCCCCGCCACCCGGCCGGCCCAGTCCCCGGCCCGCAGAAGCTCCAGGGAGGCGTTGGCGACCGCGCAGGCGAGCGGGTTGCCCATGAACGTCGGTCCGTGCGCCAGCACCCCGTCGGCGGAGATCGCCCGCGCCACCTCGGGCGTGCAGAGCGCCGCGGCCAGCGTCAGGTACCCGCCGGTGAGCGCCTTGCCGACGCAGAGCACGTCCGGGGCCACCCCGGCGTGCTCGGCGGCGAACATCCTCCCGGTCCGGCCGAAGCCGGTGGCGATCTCGTCGAAGACCAGCAGGATGCCGTGCTTCCGGGTCACCTCGCGCAGCACACGCAGATAGTGCGGGTGGTGGAACCGCATCCCGCCGGCGCCCAGCAGCACCGGCTCGACGATCACCGCGGCCAGCTCGTCGGCGTGCCGCTCCACGGCGTCCACCAGAGCCGCCTCGTACGCCGGGTCGGGCGGCGCGTCGAAGCCGGACGGCGGCGCCGGCGCGAACACTTGCCGGGGCAGCACGTCGCCCCAGAGGTGGTGCATGCCGCCCTCCGGGTCGCAGACGCTCATCGGGTGGAACGTGTCACCGTGGTAGCCGCCCCGCCAGGTGCCCAGCCGGCGGCGCTGCGGGCGTCCCCGCGCCCGCTGGTACTGCAGGCACATCTTCACCGCGACCTCGACGCTCACCGAGCCGGAGTCGGCCAGGAAGACGTGTTCCAGGCCGTCCGGGGTCAGCTCGACGAGCGTGCGCGCCAGGCGTACCGCCGGCTCGTGGGTGAGCCCGCCGAACATCACGTGGCTCATCCGCCCGAGCTGGCCGGTCACCGCGGCGTCGAGCGCCGGGTGCCGGTAGCCGTGGATCGCCGCCCACCACGACGACATGCCGTCGACCAGCTCCCGCCCGTCGCCCTGCCGCAGCCGCACCCCTTGCGCGCTGTCCACGACGTACGGCGCGCCGGCGGAGGGCATCGCGGCGTACGGATGCCACACGTGCCGCCGGTCCGCGTCCAGAATCTCCTCAGGCGTCACGTCTCCTCCTTCACCCCTCCCCGCCGCCCCCTCTCTTCCCGCGCGATCTTGCGGTTGCTGCCCCTGCCGCGCCCGGAATGAGGGGGTGTGCCGGGGCCGCGAGTGCAAGATCGCGGGGAAGAGAGGGGTGGGTCAGGGGTGGGTGGTCCGGGTTATGGCTCTCGTCAGGGCGGGGCCGCGGTAGGTGATGCCGGTGTAGAGC
>NZ_MAGP01000120.1 GCF_002926165.1 Micromonospora chalcea
GACGTGCGGCTTCCGCGACGTCGGCACCCGCGAGCGGGTGGGCCGCGACTACGGCACCTGGCGCGACGTGACCCTGATCGAACGCCGCAGCCCCGCAGTGATCTGACGCTCCCCCGCCCCGGCACTGGCCCGTCCCGGCCCGCCCGGTGATCAAGAAGTTTGTGTCCGGTCGGCGCGGTCCGGGAGACGTAAACCCCTTGATCACCGGGTGAGGTCGCGGCAGGACACGCTCCAGGATCAGGTCAACCATCTGCCGGAACTCGGGGAGCTTGCGGCCGAAGATCGGGCTGTCCCCCGCGACCTCACCGCCGTTGACGAGCGTCGCGGCCGGCCCCGGCGAGCCGGCCACCGGCCCGACCCGGCAGCCGAAGGTGACGCGTCGTCAGCATGGATGTCGGCCCAGGTCCGCTCCGCGGCGGTGTCGCAACAGCCGCAGACGGACTGCCGTACCTGGCGGGTGCTCTCGTCGATCGTCAGTGTCACGGCGCGAACCCGAGCGAGCCGTGATCGGCCGCGCGTACCGAAGAAGACTTGACGCCCCGGCCCGCGAGCGCCAAGGTTAGTTACATGAGTAATGAACCAAAGAACCAGGATGGATGACGGCCGGCCGATCTTCGTCCAGATCGCGGAGATGATCGAAAACTCGATCATCGACGGGACGTACGCGGAGGAGACCCAGGTGCCGTCGACGAACGAGCTTGCGGCGTTCCACCGGATCAACCCGGCGACCGCCGCCAAGGGGATCAACCGCCTGGTCGATGACGGGCTTCTCTACAAGCGCAGGGGGATCGGAATGTTCGTGGCAACGGGCGCCGTCGAAACACTCCGGGAACGCCGCCGGCGCGAGTTCTCCGACCAGTACGTGCGGCCCCTCATCGAGGAGGCACGCAAGTTGGGCATCGGCACCGAGGAGCTGAAGAAGCTCATCGACACAGGGGAGGAACAGCGATGAGCGTCGTGGCGGCAGCCGGGCTCACGAAGCGGTTCGGCGAGGTGACCGCTCTCGATGACGTCACCTTCACGTTGACGGGCGACAAGATCTATGGGCTTCTCGGCCGCAACGGCGCCGGCAAGACGACGCTGATGCAGCTGATCACCGGCCAGAACAGCGGCACCAGCGGCGACCTCATGCTCTTCGGTGAGCGGCCGTACGAGAACGAGCGGGTGCTGTCGCGGGTGGTCTTCATCAAGGAGAGTCAGACGTACCCGACCGCGTACCAGGTCCGGCACGTGCTGAGCCTGGCCAAGCGGCTGTTCCCCAACTGGGACGAGGACTTCGCGCAGTCCCTGGTGGACGACTTCGACCTGCCGCGCAAGCGCAAGGTACGCAAACTGTCCCGCGGCATGCTGTCCGCGCTGGGCGTGACGATCGGCCTGGCCGCACGCGCGCCGCTGACCTTCTTCGACGAGCCGTACCTCGGTCTCGACGCGGTCGCCCGGCAACTCTTCTACGACCGGCTGCTCGCCGACTACGCCGAGAATCCGCGCACCGTCGTGCTCTCCACACACCTCATCGACGAGGTGGCCGACCTGATCGAGCACGTACTGCTGCTCGACCGCGGAAAGCTGCTGCTCGACGCGCCCAGCGACGAGCTGCGCGGCGAGGTGGTGGAGGCGTCCGGCCCGGCCGCTGCGGTGGACGAGTTCGCCGCCGCGCACCAGGCGCTGCATCGTGAGCAACTCGGCGGCGCGGTCCGCGCGTCGCTGCGCGGGTCGTTCGACGACGCCGAACGGACGCGCGCCAAGAAGCTCGGCATCGACCTGGCGCCGGTGTCGCTCCAGCAGGCCGTGGTGCGCCTGACGACGGAAAGGACGAACGCGCGATGACTCGTATCCTCGACGTCGCCCGGATGCACACCATCGCCTGGGTCAGCCAGTTGGCCTGGCCATGGGGCATCATGGCCATCTCGCTCGGCGTCAACCTGCTGATCTTCGCCTCGATCGACGAGGCCGCGCCGGGCAAGAACACCACGGGCGGTCTGGTCAGTATCTACATCGTCTGCTCGATCGTCGCCGCCACCTCGATCAGCCAGGTGTTCCCGTTCGCGCTCGGCATGGGCGTCACCCGGCGCACCTTCTACCTCGCCACGGTGCTCGTCAACGTGGTGCAGGCGGTCGTCTACGGCGTCCTGCTCTACCTGCTCAACCTGATCGAGGGCGCCACCGGCGGCTTCGGGATCCAGCTGCGGTTCTTCCGAATCCCGTACGTCGACGTCGACAACGGGCTGTTGCAGATCGCCGTCTACGCGGTGCCGTTCCTGTTCCTGAACTTCGTCTCCGTCTTCGTCGCCGTCTGGTACGTCCGGTTCGGCATGAACGGCCTGTTCGGGGCCGGCGCGGCCCTGATCCTGGTGACCGGCCTGCTCGTCGCGTTGATCACCTGGCAGGGATGGTTCGGTGACATCTGGCAGTGGCTGAGCAGCCAGCACCAGGTCAGCCTGCTGGTGGGGTGGCCCGCCCTGATCGCCGCGGTGGCCGCCCTCGGGGGGATGGCGGCCATCCGCCGGGCCAACGCCTGACGGCGGGCACGGATGGTCGGCCGACGATCCGCGCGATGCGGGTCGTCGGCCGCCACCAGCAGCTTCCCGGTCCGGTCGCATCGACAGCTGTTGTCGGACCTGCTCGCTAGCATTGCCGCGATCGCCGACGAGAGGGGTGCGCCGTGGACCAGAGCGACCTCACGACGTTCGTGGACCGGAACCTGCAAGGCGCGCGCTTCACCAGGTCGACGCTGGCCGGCGCGGTGATGCGCGGCGTCGACGTGCGCGGGCTCGACATCGACGCGCCGTGGCTCACCGACGGCGCGCTGCTGGTCAACGGTGTCGACGTCGTGCCGCTCGTCGAGGCCGAACTCAACCGGCGGTTCCCCGGGCGCGAGCTGAGGCGTGCCGAGGATCCCGACGGCCTGCGCGCGGCGTGGGCGGCGCTCGAACGAGCCTGGGCGGCCGCGGTCGACCGGGTCGTGTCCATGCCCGACGGCGCCGCCGACATCTCGATCGACGGCGAGTGGTCGTTCGCGCAGACCCTGCGCCACCTCGCGTTCGCCACCGACGCCTGGCTCGGCAAGGCGATCCTGCGCCTGCCGCAGCCCTTCCATCCGCTCGGGCAGCCACACGCCGAGTACGAGACGGACGGACTCGACATGTCGATCTTCCCCGCGGCGCGGCCGAGTCTCGCCCAGGTGCTCGATCTGCGCGCCGAGCGGCAGGCCATGGTGCGGGACTTCCTCACGGGCGTCACTCCGGAGCTGCTCGCCGAGCCTCGGCCGTCAGCGTGGTCACCCGAACACGAGAAGCCGGTCCTGCACTGCCTTCACGTCATCTTCGACGAGGAGTGGGAACACCTCCGCTTCGCGGTGCGCGACCTGGACGCGCAGGCGTAGCGTCCGGTGTCCACGTGGACCGGCCCCGCATCGGAGGCCTCGGCGGACGGCTCTCCCAAGGCGCGCATCGTCACCGGGTTGCTGTGCGACGGCAACCGGATACTCCTGTGCCACCGCTCTCCCCTGCGTCGTGTGCTGCCCGACGTCTGGGACCTGCCCGGCGGGCACGTCGAACCCGGGGAACCGCCCAGTGTCGCACTTGCTCGTGAGCTCCGAGAGGAACTGGGCGTCGACGCGGCGTTGCCGTCGGGTCCACCAGTGCACGAGGTTCACGCCGACACGTTCTCCATGCGGATCTGGCTGGTCGAAGCGTGGACGGGGTATCCGGCCAACCTCGCGCCGGAGGAACACGACGCCATCGGCTGGTTCACCGAAGACGCGCTCGGAGCGCTGCCGCTGGCTCATGCCAGCTACCCCGCCCTGTTCCGCAGGGTTCTTGCCGAGCGTCGCGCCTGACCACGACGGACACGTCTCTCGGCACGAATGCGCGCAGGGGGAGCCTGCGGCTCGGTCGATCACTCGCCCGGGCCGGGACCGGAAGTCGTCGCCCCGCCGGACCCCCACCCGCCCCGGCACCCGAACCGATCCGGGTCGAACGCCGCGTCAGCTGCCGAGGAACCCTTGTCATCGCCGGCCAACGCATCCACGTCGGTATCCACCACGCCGGAACCACCCTCACCGTCGAAGCCTCCGACACCACCTTCCGCGTCCACAACGGCGACCAACTCGTCGCCGAGGTCACCCGCACCACTGTCAAGCCGATCGCCCGGTTCAAGGTCCGCAAACCCGAACCCTCACGCGCGGCCCGCACCCCGCAGCACCGGGACGAAGCTTGACGCCCGGCGGTGCCATTCCTAGCTTTGTCGCTCATGAGCTGGGGTAAGGAAACTGGCAGATCGACCATGGATAGCACCAGGTTGACGAAGGCCCTCGGCTACACCGTCGGCGACCTGCTCCTGATCTCAGCCGAGGCGTTCGACACGCGGGTCGTCAGGACCACGCCCCAGCGCCTGCTCATCGACTGGCCATGGCGGGAGGCGGACCCCGAGTCAACCAACTCATGGGATGGCACCGTGGGCTTTCCTCGTGACCCTGACGCGCACGGCTGGCTCAACACACCGTGGCGACTGGAGCCCGACGCCTCCGAACTGCATGCCGGTGACCCTTGCTTCGTCGGCATCCCACCGACGGAGGTGCGGGTTACCTCCATCGAGAGGTTCGACCCTCCCGCCGACTTCGGATTCCTACCCCGGCCGGACTACGCGCTTGAGATGGTTCCTGTCGACGCGATCGAGGACCAAGAAGCGGGCTACGTCCACTACCTCAACAGCCAAGAGCCGATCCACATCGAAGTTCTTGCCAACCCCGACTAGCCAGGGCATACACAAGCGCTACCCTCAACCGAAGATCGTCTAGCCGGACGTGTCACCCACGTCCCGAGACTGATCTGTCACGCAGGTCCTGAGACCCGACATCGCTGGCAGCCGCTGGCAGCCGGTGTCGTAATCCGGTTGATGCGCTAAACGGCGATGCCAGTTGACGGGTTACACAAGCCCGGAGAGCGCCGGGCACCGACGGTGACACCATGGTTCACGACGCTGGCGTGCTGGCAGCCTGGGCAGGAAGATCGCAGGTCATGAGCCGCATCGTGGACGTGTCGAGCCCTCTCGACATGCAGCAGCTTCGAGTCAGGCTCGACGATGCTTCGGTTGTTCAGTTCAGCCAGCCACTCGCCGAGGCGGAGTACAGGTTGCTCGCCGCGCTATTGGCGGAGCATCCGACGGTCACTCTGCGCGCGTACGGCTTCGACGAGGACCTCGCTACGCTCCGGTTCCTGCGCTGGTTCCCACGCCTCCGTCGCTTCAGCGTCGCCCACCTACACAACCTGACTGACTTGGCGCCGCTGCACCAACTGAGCGCCGACGTCGAGCTCCTCGACATCGGCGAGACCCGCAAGCCTCTCAACCTGACCCCGGTCGCCGCGTTCCGTGACCTTCGCCAACTGCGGATCGTCGCGCACCGAGGCGGCCTTCCGGAACTGATCGACGCCAACCCCAACCTGCAGGGACTTTCGCTGTGGCGACTCCCGGTCGACCAATATCTCCCACTGATTGCCCTGCCCCACCTGCAGTCATTGGCGCTGACCCTCGGCTCGTTGGCACACGGCGAATGGCTGCTCCAGGTCCCCACGCTTCGCTACGTCGCGCTACGCGCAGTTCGCAAGCTCACCGACCTCGACCCGGTGACACGCCTGCCCGCACTGCAATGGCTGTGTTTGGACGCGCTCACTGCGGACCGACTTCCCGACTTCAGCTCCTGCACTACGCTGCTACGCGCCGACTGCACCGCCATGCGACACCTTCGGCACACGACATCCCTACAGGGCCTCGCTGCCGCACCCCAGCTGCGGGAGCTGTCGGTAACTGAGGCCCTGCTCCCTGCTGATGCGTTCAAGCCATTCGTTGATCACCCGACGCTTGAACACGTCAGCGTCGGCCTAGGCACCGAGCGCCGCAGCGGCGAGGCTGAGCAACTTCTGCGGCGGACACCACCACGCTCCGACACTGACTTCGCCGTGAGGTACGGCCTTCTACGCGTGCTGTAGCCGGCCGCAAGACCCGCGAGGAGTTCGGGTGCGGGATCAGAGCTGATCCAGCGTGGTAGCGGCACTGTGAGGCCATGGCCCGAAGTGGGCCGGCGAACTGCAACCCTTCAAGTCGACTCACGACCTGCGCAACCACTACGCTTCGGTCCTGCTGATGCAGGGCGAGTCGGTCATCACCGTGGCCGAACTGCAGGTGCATGCCGGACTCGGAGGAGCGCACCCGCCGGGCGGTCGATGAAGCGTGGGGTTGTGCCCCCGGTGTGCCCCAGGGCGAGGCACCAAACCGCTGACCTGCGGAAACGGGCCGGATTCAGACGTTGAAGCGGAACTCCACCACGTCGCCGTCCTGCATGACGTACTCCTTGCCTTCGATCCGGACCTTGCCGGCGGCCTTCGCCGCCGCCATCGATCCGGCCTCGACCAGGTCGTCGTAGGAGACCACCTCGGCCTTGATGAAGCCGCGCTGGAAGTCGCTGTGGATCACCCCGGCGGCCTCCGGCGCGGTCGCGCCGACCGGGACGGTCCAGGCCCGCGCCTCCTTGGGGCCGGCCGTCAGGTACGTCTGGAGCCCGAGCGTGCGGAAGCCGACCCGGACGAGCTGGTTCAGGCCGGGCTCGGACTGCCCGATCGACTCCAGCAGCTCGCGGGCCTCGTCCTCGGGCAGGTCCACCAGCTCAGACTCGATCTTGGCGTCCATGAAGATCGCCTCGGCCGGCGCGACCAGGCCGCGCAGCTCGTCGAGGAACTCGGCGTTGCCCAGCTCGGCCTCGTCGACGTTGAAGACGTAGAGGAACGGCTTGGTGGTGAGCAGGTGCAGCTCACGCAGGTGTTCCAGCTCGACCTTCGCGGCGGCGGCGCCCGCGTACAGGGTCACGCCGTTGTCGAGGACCTCGACCGCCTTCTTGGCTGCCTCGACGGCGGCGGCCCGGTCCTTGCGGAGCTTGGCTTCCTTCTCCAGCCGGGGCAGCGCCTTCTCCAGCGTCTGGATGTCGGCCAGGATCAGCTCGGTGTTGATCGTCTCGATGTCGTCGGCCGGGGAGACCTTGCCGTCGACGTGCACCACGTTCGGGTCGGAGAAGGCGCGCACCACCTGGCAGATCGCCGAGGCGTCGCGGATGTTGGCGAGGAACGCGTTGCCCCGGCCCTGCCCCTTGGACGCGCCGCGGACCAGGCCGGCGATGTCGACGAAGGAGACGGGCGCCGGCAGCACCTTCTGCGAGGAGAAGATCTCGGCCAGCTTGGTCAGCCGCTCGTCGGGCAGCCCGACCACGCCGACGTTCGGCTCGATGGTGGCGAACGGGTAGTTCGCGGCGAGCACGTCGTTCTTGGTCAGCGCGTTGAACAGGGTGCTCTTGCCCACGTTGGGCAGGCCGACGATGCCGATGGTGAGACTCACGACGAACCAGCTTACGCGGTTCGCCGCCCGCGCCGGGCAGGCAGGTCCGCGAAGCCTGTCACTCCGACAGCAGGCGCGGCTCGATCCGGGTCTCCCGGGCGGTGCCGTCCTCGGCGCGGACCAGCTCGTACGCGGCCACGCCCGGCCGGTCGGCCACCGCCTCGGCCAGCCGGGCGCCCCGGTAGATCAGCCCGACGCCGTCGTCGGTGCAGTGGCTGGCCGGGAGCGTGCCGTCGGCGACCAGCCGGTGCATCAGCGGTCGCCGCTGTTCCTCGCTGTCGTAGTGCACGCCGTTGCCGTACGGGAGCCAGCCCAGCCCTTCGGTGAAGGGCCGCAGCGTCGGGCTGTAGCTGTCGGTGGCGCCGCCGGTGTGCCAGCAGATCGAGCCGGCGGAGACACCGCCGAGCACCACGCCTGCCTGCCAGCACTCGTGCAGGATCTCCGGCAGACCGTGCACCCGCCAGACCGCGCAGAGGTTGGCCACGCTGCCGCCGCCGACCCAGATGACGTCCTGCGCGAGCAGGTGGGCGCGGATGTCCTCGACGTTCGGCATCGGATAGAGCGCCAGGTGGGAGGCGCGGAACCGGGTGCCGGCGAAGGCGCCGTAGAAGACGGTGAACCCGGTCGGCTGGTCCCCGGTGGCCTGGCCGAGGTAGCAGACGCGCGGCGCGTCACCGGCCCCGGCCAGGTCGGCCATCAGGTCGAACAGGGCGCTGGGCCGGGCGTCCCAGGGGCCACGACGACGGCTGGCGAAACCCATGCTGGTGGCGACGATCGTCGGTTCAGTGGCGGGCACGGGCGTCCTTCCGGCCGATGACAGTGACGATCATTGTGCCGGACCGGAGGTGTCGGCCGCGGCGAGCAGCGTACGCAGCAGGTCGGCCAGCCGCTCCTGGTCGGCCGGGGGCAGCGCGTCGAGGATCCGCCGCTGCACCGCGAGCCCGGCCTCGGCGGACTCCTCGACCACCCGGCGACCGGTGTCGGTGAGTATGACCCGCAGCGCCCGCCGGTCGGCCGGGTCCGGCGAGCGCCGTACCAGGCCGGCCCGTTCGAGGCGGTCGAGCCGCCCGGTCATGCCGCCCGAGGTGAGCATCAGCGAGGCGGCGAGCGCCTTCGGCGCCAGCGTGTACGGCTCACCGGAGCGGCGCAGCGCGGCGAGCACGTCGAACTCACCTCGGCTGATGCCCCAGGCCGCGTACACCTTCTCCTGGCCGTCGCCGACCAGCCGGGCGAGCCGGTAGATGCGGCCGAACACGGCCATCGGCTCGGGCCGCATGCCGGGTCGTTCCCGCCGCCACTGCTCGACGATCGCGTCCACCTCGTCGCCTGCCACGGCTGCCGATTGTGCCCCACGTCCCACTTCCCTTTTCGCTCGGGCCTGAGTAGCTTAGCCCTAAGATACTTAGAGCTGAGGAAGCTGCTGTGAACTCTCGCTGGACCGACGTCGCGCTCACCGCCGCCGCCCCCGTCACCTGGGGCACCACCTACCTGGTCACCGCCGAACTCCTGCCCCCGGACCGGCCGCTCTGGGCCGGCGCGATCCGCGCCCTCCCGGCCGGTCTGCTGCTGCTCGCGCTGACCCGAAGGCGACCACACGGCCGCTGGTGGGGGCGGGCCGCCGCGCTCGGCGCGCTCAACATCGGGGTGTTCTTCCCGCTGCTCTTCCTCGCCGCGTACCGGCTGCCCGGTGGCACCGCCGCCGTGCTCGGCGCCGCCCAGCCGCTGCTGGTGGCGGTGCTGACGGTCGCGCTGCTCCGCGACCGCCCCACCCGGCCGGCGCTGGTCGCCGCCGTGGCCGCCCCGCTCGGCGTCGCCCTCGTGGTGCTGCGCCCCGGCGCCGGCCTCGACCCGCTCGGCGTCGCCGCCGGGCTCGCCGGGGCCGTGGCGATGGCCGCCGGGCTGGTGCTCACCCGCCGCTGGGGCCGGCCGCCCGGAGTGGGCGTCCTGGCCGCGACGAGCTGGCAGCTCGTCGCCGGTGGCCTGATGATCGTGCCGGTCGCCGCCGCCGTCGAGGGTGCGCCGCCCGTGCCCGACGGGCCGGCTCTTCTCGGGTACGCGTGGCTCGGGCTGGCCGGCACCGCGCTGGCGTACGTGCTGTGGTTCCGGGGCGCGGCGCGACTGCCGGTGTCCCGCGTGTCGGTGCTCGGCGCGTTGAGCCCGCTGACTGCGGCGACGCTCGGCTGGGCGGTGCTCGGTGAGGCGCTGGACCCGGTCCAGCTCGCCGGTTTCGCGGTGGCCGTGGCGGCGATGGTGCTCGCCCAGATGCCGGACCGGCCTCCTCGCCCGCGGCTGGGTGGCGACGCGGACCACCCGGCGATGGCGCTGGTCGGGCTGCCGGCGGGCGGCGGAGCGGTGGGCTGGTGGCGGCGCCGTCAGCCGGCCCGCAGCCGGCGCCAGTCGTCCGGCCACGCCTCGGCGGCGATACCCTCGGGCAGCGCACCGGCCGGCAGTTGCGCCGCGGCGGCCAGCGGCAGCGTGAACCGGTGCGCGGCGGCGGGCCCGGCCTCGTACGACCGGTCGAGCAGCCACCGCACCTCGTCGGCGGTCCAGCCCAGGCCGGACCGGGCGGCGATCTCCCGGACCAGCCGCAGGCCGACGCGGGTGTCGTCGTCGTAGAAGCGCATGCACCAGTGGTGCGCCCACATGCCGAGCGCGCGCAGCCCGTCCGGGTCGAGTGAGCCGGCCAGCCGGCCGCAGGCGGTGTCGGGGAAGGGGCGCCCGAGGTCACCGGCCCGGTCGCGCTCGATCGCGCCGTAGGCGGCCGGCGCCACCAACCTCATCCGCTCGTAGAAGCCCTGCACCACCGCGGCGTCCAACGGTGCCCGCCCCGATCGCATCAGCGGACACCCCGCCCGGCCACGCTCGCCATGCCCCGCACCTTTTCTTGAGTTGGTGGCGGGACCGTACCGACCACTTACGACACTTTCTCGGGTCCGCCGGGCATGATCCACACCATTCCGCCGAGGTGGCGGCATCCGGGAACCGGCGATACCGCCACCTCCCCGAGCTGACGCGACTGCCACACGTCATGTCCGAATACCGCCAGCCACGGCCGGGGACGGCGAGGCAGGATCGGGGGCATGGAGCTGGACTTTGAGCGGTGTTACCGGGCCGTCGACAGCCGCGATCCGCGGTTCGACGGCTGGTTCTACACCGGCGTGACGTCGACCGGGATCTACTGCCGGCCGTCCTGTCCGGCGATGACACCCAAGCGGCAGAATGTCCGCTTCTTCCCGTCGGCCGCCGCCGCGCAGGGGGCCGGGCTGCGGGCGTGCCGCCGGTGCCGGCCGGACGCGGCGCCGGGCTCCCCGCAGTGGGACGTCCGGGCCGACCTGGTCGGCCGCGCCATGCGGCTGATCGCCGACGGCGTGGTCGACCGCGACGGGGTGCCCGGGCTGGCCGGCCGGCTGGGCTACACCGAGCGGCACCTGCACCGGATGCTCCAGGCCGAGCTGGGCGCCGGCCCGCTGGCGCTGGCCCGGGCACAGCGCGCGCAGACCGCCCGGATCCTGATCGAGACCACCGGCCTCGGCCTGGCCGAGGTGGCCTTCGCCGCCGGGTTCGGCAGCGTCCGGCAGTTCAACGAGACGGTCCGTGAGGTCTACGGCGGCACCCCGTCCGAGCTGCGCGCCGGGCGACGCGGTCCGGCCTCGGCCACCGGCGCGGGCACGCTCTCGCTGCGGCTGGCATACCGGCCACCGCTGCACGCGGGCGCGCTGCTGGACTTCCTCGCGCTGCGCGCGCTGCCCGGCGTCGAGGTGGTCCGCGACGGCACCTACCACCGGGGGCTGCGCCTGCCGCACGGTCCCGGCACGGTGGCGCTGACCCCGTCCGACGGCCACATCGACGCCACGTTGCGGCTGGCCGACATGCGTGACCTGGCTCCCGCGGTGGCCCGCTGCCGCCGCCTGCTCGACCTGGACGCCGACCCGGTCGCGGTGGACGCCACCCTGGCCGCCGACCCGGCGCTGGCCCCGGCGGTCGTCGCCGAGCCGGGCGTCCGGCTTCCGCACGCGGTCGACGGCTTCGAGCTGGCCGTCCGCGCCGTCGTGACCCAGCAGGTCTCGCTGACCTCGGCGCGGACCACGCTCACCCGCCTGCTCTCCGCCGTCCGGTCGGCGAGCGGTTCGGGCACCGACGACCCGGCCGACGGCCTGGTGGCGTTCCCGGGTCCCGCCGACGTGCTCGCGGCGCCGGACCCGGCGTTCCGGATGCCGGCCGCCCGCCGGGAGACGATCCGGGCGCTGGCCCGCGCCGTCGCCGACGGGACGCTGGACCTGGAACCCGGGGGCGACCGGGAGGAGACGGTCCGGCTCCTGGCCGCGGTGCCCGGCGTCGGCCCGTGGACCACCGGCTACCTGGCCATGCGCGCACTCGGCGACCCCGACGTCGCCCTCACCACCGACCTGGGCGTACGCCGCGGCGCAACCGCGCTCGGCCTGCCCGACACCCCCAAGACCCTGCTCGCGTACGCCGAACGCTGGCGCCCCTGGCGGTCCTACGCGACGATCCGACTCTGGAGAGCAGCATGAGCACTGTGGACAGCACCGTCATCGACACACCGGTCGGCCCGTTGAGCGTGCTCGCCGGCCCCGACGGCGCGGTACGCGCGGCCGGCTTCACGCCCGACCCGGCGGCCCTGGCGCCGTTGACCCACCAGAGCCTGCGCGGCGACCTGCGGGAGCGGGCCGACCTCGGGCCGGTGACCGCCGCCGTGCGCGCCTACCTGGACGGAGACCTCGCCGCGATCGACGCGATCCCGGTGGAGCAGCACAGCGGCGGGCTCTTCCTGACGCACGCCTGGCAGGTGCTGCGCGACGTCAAGCCCGGCGACCCGGTCACCTACACCGGGTTCGCCGCGCTGGCCGGACGCCCCGCCGCGGTCCGCGCCGCCGCGGCGGCCTGCGCGCGCAACGCCGCAGCGCTCTTCGTGCCCTGTCACCGGGTGCTGCGCACCGACGGCACGCTCGGCGGCTACCGCTGGGGCCTGCCCGTGAAGAAGTGGCTTCTCGGGCATGAGGGACGGGTGACGGCTAGCTGACAGCGGAAACGTCACCCCCGGCGGCTACCGTCGGGTAGTGCCCGCGCCCAGCGACGGCAACCCCGCGGCGCAAGACGACGCCCGGTCCAAGCCGCTGCGCAACCTCTGGCGGCTGCGGCCCTACCTGCGCCCGTACGCGACGGAGTTCGCCTGGCTGCTGGTGGCGGCGCTCGCGGCCACCGCGGCGAGCCTGGCCGTTCCGCTGGTGGTGCAGCGGGTGGTCGACGGGCCGGTGGCCCGGCACGACGAGGCCGGGCTGCTGCGGCTCGGCGCCCTCGCGCTGCTGCTCGGGCTGGCCGAGGCGGTTCTCATCTTCATCCGCCGCTGGACCCAGTCGTCGTCCTCGGTGGGCATGGAGGCGGCCATCCGCGCCGACATCTACGCCCACCTGCAACGGCTCCCGGCCGGCTTCCACGACCGCTGGCAGTCCGGCCAGCTGCTGTCCCGGATCACCAGCGACCTCTCGGTGATCCGGCGGTTCCTCTCCTTCGGGCTGCTGTTCCTGGTCCTCAACCTGATCACCTACGTCGCCGTGGTGGTGCTGCTGATCCGGCTGCACCCCTGGCTGGGGTCGCTGGTCGCGGCCAGCGCCGTACCGCTGTTCCTGATCAGCCGCCGCTTCGCCCGGCACTACCACGCGGCGTCGCGCCGGATGCAGGACCAGCAGGGCGACGTGGCCACGCTCGTCGAGGAGACCGCGCAGGGGCTGCGCACCATGCGGGCGTACGGGCGGGGGCCGGAACTGGCCGCACGGTTCGCCGTCGGCGCGCGCCGGTTGCACGACACCGGGATCGGCAAGGCGCGGCTGCTGGCCCGCACCTCGGCGCTGTTCGACCTGGTGCCCAACCTGACCCTCGGCGCGGTCCTGGTGACCGGCGCGGCGGCCGTCGCCGAGGGCGCGCTGTCCATCGGGGAGCTGGTCGCGTTCGTCAGCCTCCAGCTCATGCTGATCTGGCCGGTGCAGTCGCTCGGCTGGATCATCGCCAACGGCCAGGAGGCCGCCACCGCCGCCGACCGGATCCAGGAGGTGCTCGACACCCGCCCGACGATCGTGGACGCGCCGCACGCCCGGTCGCTGGAGCGCGCCGACGTACGCGGCCGGCTCCGCTTCGAGGGGGTCACCTTTCGCTACCCGGGCACCTCGGCGCCGGTGCTGCACGACCTGGACCTGACCGTCGAGCCGGGCGAGACGATGGCGCTCGTCGGCGTCACCGGCTGCGGCAAGAGCACGCTGCTGTCGCTCGTCCCGCGGCTGCACGAGGTGACCCGCGGCCGGATCACCGTCGACGGGCGCGACGTGCGTGACCTGCGGCTCGGCTCGCTGCGACGGCTGGTCGGGGTGGCGTTCGAGGAGCCGACCCTGTTCTCCATGTCGGTCTGGGAGAACCTGACGCTGGGCCGGCCGGACGCGGGCGAGGAGGAGGTCCGGGCGGCGCTGGCGCTGGCGCAGGCGGACTTCGCGTACGAGCTGCCCTGGGGGCTGGCCACCCGGGTCGGTGAACAGGGGCTGTCGCTGTCCGGCGGGCAGCGGCAGCGCCTCGCGCTGGCCCGCGCGGTGCTCGGGCGGCCCGCACTGCTGGTGCTCGACGATCCGCTCTCCGCGCTCGACGTGCACACCGAGGCGCTCGTGGAGGCGGCGCTGCGCCGGGTGCTGCGGGAGAGCCGCACCACGGCCCTGCTGGTGGCGCACCGCCCCTCGACAGTGGCGCTGGCGGACCGGGTGGCGCTGCTGGACGGCGGCCGGATCGTCGCCGTCGGCACCCACTCGGAGCTGCTGGCCCGGGTGCCGGCGTACCGGGCGGTGCTCTCCGCCGAGCCGGAGCGCCGTTCCGGCGGCGTCGGTCTGGTGCGCTCGTGACCGGCGGCGCGCCGCGGGTGCCCCGGCCCCGCGACGCGCCGCGCGACACCGGCGCGCGCACCGCCGGGCACGGGCAGGCGCACGGCGCAGCCGGCCCACGCCACGACGACGCGAACCGCACCGGCGGACGCGACGACCTGTCCCGCTGGCGCGGCCGGGCCACCGACCCGGACGCCGACCGCAGCCGCGCCGAGGACTCCTCCCCGGCGGCGGTGGCCCGGCTCCGCGCCCGCAGCCGGCTCCTGCTGCGGCAACTGCTGCGCCCGCACCGGCGTGCGCTCGGGCTGGCGGTGGCGCTTCTGCTGGCCCAGAACGCCGCCGCGATGTCCGGCCCGTACCTGGTCATGCTCGGCATCGACCGGGGCATCGGGCCGCTGCGGGCCGGTGATCCCGGCCCGCTGATCGCTGTCGCCGCCGCGTTCGTGGTGGCGACAGCCGTCGAGTACGCGGCCCGGCGCGCGTTCCTCACCCTCGCCGCCCGGATCGGCCAGGCGGTCCTGCTGGACCTGCGCCGACGGGTGTACGGGCACTTCCTCCGCCTCGACGTCGGTTTCCACGAGCGCTACACGTCCGGCCGGATGGTGTCCCGGCTGACGAGCGACCTGGAGTCGATCGCCGAGCTGGTCGACGGCGGCATCGACAAGCTGGTGATGGCCGGGCTGTCGGTGCTGTCGGTGGCGGGCATCCTGCTCTGGCTGGACCTGCCGCTGGCGGCGGTGACGCTGCTGGCGTTCCCGTTCCTGTTCCTGCTGTCACGCTGGTTCGCGCGCGCGTCGGCGGGCGCCTACCGGCGTACCCGGGAGGCGGTGGCGCTGGTCATCGTGCACTTCGTGGAGTCGCTGCGCGGGATCCGGGCGGTGCAGGCGTACCGCCGGGAGGAGCGCAACGAGCGCATCTTCGCCGCCGTGAACGACGACTACCGACGCTCCAGCCTGCGTGCGTTCCGGCTGATCGCGATCTACTCGCCGGGCATCCGGCTGATCGGCAACCTGACCACGGCGGTGGTGCTCGGGTACGGCGGCTGGCGGGTGCTGGGCGGCGGCGTGGAGGTGGGTGTGCTCGCCGCGTTCCTGCTCTACCTGCGCCGGTTCTTCGAGCCGATGGAGGAGCTGAGCCAGTTCTACAACGCGCTCCAGTCGGCGACCGCCGCGTTGGAGAAGCTGGCCGGGGTGCTGGACGAGCGCCCGGCGGTGGCCGAACCGGCGGACCCGGTGCCGCTGCCGGCCGGGCCGCCGCGCGGGGCGGTGACGTTCCGCGCCGTCGACTTCGGCTACCGGCGGCAGACGCCGATCCTGTCCGGCCTGGACCTGACCGTGCCGCCCGGGCAGACGGTGGCGCTGATCGGGCCGACCGGCGCCGGGAAGTCCACTGTCGCGAAGCTGCTGGCCCGGTTCCACGACCCGGACGCGGGCGCTGTCGACCTGGACGGGGTGAACCTGCGTGACCTGGCCGACGCCGAGCTGCGCCGGGCGGTGGTGCTGGTGACCCAGGAGACCCACCTGTTCAGCGGCTCCGTGGCCGACAACATCAGGTTCGGGCGGCCGGACGCCGACGACGAGGCGGTGGTCGCGGCGGCGCGGGCGATCGGCGCGCACGACTTCATCGCCGCGCTGCCCGACGGGTACGCCACGGACGTGCACCGGCGCGGCGGGCGGCTCTCCGCCGGGCAGCGGCAGCTCGTCGCGTTCGCCCGGGCGTTCCTCGCCGACCCGCGGGTGCTGATCCTGGACGAGGCGACCTCGTCGCTGGACGTGCCGACCGAGCGGTTGGTGCAGCGGGCCCTGCACAACGTGCTGCGCGACCGCACCGCCTTGGTGATCGCCCATCGTCTCTCCACCGTGGAGACGGCGGATCGGGTGCTGGTGCTCGACGACGGCCGGATCGTGGAGGACGGCCCACCGGCCGAGCTGATCGCCGCCGACGGCCGCTACGCCGCCCTGCACCGCCAGTGGCGCGACTCGCTCCTCTAGCTCGCTCCTCCGACCCTCGTTGATCTTGCACTTGCGGCCCGAGGGATGCCCGAAAAGCGGCTTGTGCCGGGGCGGCAAGCGCAAGATCGGCGAGGACGCGCGGGGTGGGGAAAGTCGTGGAGTGCGGCAACCGGGCTGCCTACCATCGGACGATGACCGACACGACGATCAGCGCCCGCGGCGGCGTCCCCGAGCGTCCGAGCCTGGACGGCCTCGAGGAGACCTGGGCCCGCCGCTGGCAGTCCGACGGCACGTACGCGTTCGACCGTACGAAGGAGCGGTCGGACGTGTACGCGATCGACACTCCCCCGCCGACCGTGTCGGGCGAACTGCACATGGGGCACGTGTTCTCGTACACGCACACCGACGCGGTGGCCCGGTTCCAGCGGATGCGCGGGCGCACGGTCTTCTACCCGATGGGCTGGGACGACAACGGGCTGCCCACCGAACGCCGGGTGCAGAACGTGTACGGCGTGCGTCCCGACCCGGCGCTGCCGTACGACAGCAACTGGCGGCCGCCGTCCGCGCCGGTGGACGACACGGCCCGGAAGAACCCGACGGCGATCTCCCGGCGCAACTTCATCGAGCTGTGCGAACTGCTCACCGTGGAGGACGAGAAGGCGTTCGAGGCGCTGTGGCGGCGGCTCGGGCTGTCCGTGGACTGGTCGCTGACGTACACCACGATCGGGTCGGCGGCCCGCGCGGCCAGCCAGCGCGCGTTCCTGCGGAACCTGGCGCGGGGCGAGGCGTACCAGGCCGAGGCGCCGACGCTGTGGGACGTCGGGTACGGCACCGCCGTGGCGCAGGCCGAGCTGGAGGACCGGGAGCGGCCCGGCGCGTACCACCGGCTGCGGTTCACCGGGCCGGACGGCCGCGAGGTGCTGATCGACACCACCCGCCCGGAGCTGCTGCCGGCCTGCGTGGCACTGGTCTGCCACCCCGACGACGAGCGGTACGCGGACCTGGTCGGCGCGTCCGCGCGTACCCCGGTGTTCGGGGTCGAGGTGCCGGTGCGCGCGCACCCGCTGGCGGACCCGGCCAAGGGCACGGGCATCGCGATGGTCTGCACGTTCGGTGACCTGACCGACGTGACCTGGTGGCGTGAGCTGCGGCTGGACACCCGCGTGGTGATCGGCCGGGACGGACGCCTGCTGCCGGAGCCGCCGGCCGGCGTGCCGGCGGAGCCATACGCGGCGCTGGCCGGGCAGACGGTGAACGGCGCCCGGCGGACGCTGGTGGAGCTGCTGGCCGACGCGGGTGATCTGGTCGGCGAGCCGCGCCCGATCACGCATCCGGTGAAGTTCTACGAGCGCGGCGACCGGCCGCTGGAGATCGTCTCGACCCGGCAGTGGTATCTGCGCAACGGCGGCCGGGACGCCGGCCTGCGCGAGGAACTGCTGGCCCGGGGTCGGGAGCTGCGCTGGGTGCCGGAGCACATGCGGCACCGGTACGAGCACTGGGTGGGCGGCCTCACCGGTGACTGGCTGGTCAGCCGGCAGCGGTTCTTCGGCGTGCCGGTGCCGGTGTGGTACCGGCTCGACGACACTGGCGAGCCGGACTGGACCCACCCTCTCACACCGGACGAGGCGACGCTCCCGATCGACCCGAGCAGCGAACCGCCGCCCGGATACGAGGAGTCGCAGCGCGGCGTGCCGGGCGGTTTCACCGGCGACCCGGACGTGCTGGACACCTGGGCCACCTCGTCGCTGACCCCGCAGATCGTCGGCGGCTGGGAGACCGACCCGGACCTGTTCACCAGGGTCTTCCCGATGGACCTGCGCCCGCAGGGCCACGACATCATCCGGACCTGGCTGTTCGCCACCGTCGCCCGGTCCCACCTGGAGCACGGCGCGCTGCCCTGGCACACCGCTGTGCTCTCCGGCTGGATCCTCGACCCGGACCGCAAGAAGATGTCGAAGTCCAAGGGCAACGTGGTCACGCCGATGGCGCTGCTGGAACAGAACGGCTCCGACGCGGTCCGCTACTGGGCCGCCAACGGCAAGCCGGGCATGGACCTCGCCTTCGACCCGGCCCAGGTCAAGGTGGGCCGGCGGCTGGCCACCAAGCTGCTCAACGCGTCGCGGTTCGCGCTCGGGCTGGGCGCCGCCGACGCACTGCGGGCCGCGGCGACCCAACCGCTGGACACCGCGATGCTCGCCGAACTGTCCGGCGTGGTCGCGACCGCGACCACCGCCTTCGACGGGTACGACCACACGGCCGCCCTGATGGCCACCGAAGCGTTCTTCTGGCGGTTCTGCGACGACTACATCGAGTTGGTGAAGGAGCGCGCCTACGGCACCGGGCCGGCGGCCGACTCGGCCCGGGCGGCGCTGGCGACCGCGTTGTCGGTGCAGTTGCGCCTGTTCGCGCCGGTGCTGCCGTTCGTCACCGAGGAGGTCTGGTCGTGGTGGCGGTACGGCTCGGTGCACCGCTCGCCGTGGCCGACCACGTACGAGGTGGGCCGCGCGACGCAGGCGCCGGGTGACCCGGAACTGCTGCGACTGGCCGCGGACGCGCTGGGTCAGGTGCGCCGCGCCAAGTCGGAACGGAAGCTGTCGATGAAGGCGGACGTGCCGCTGGCCGAGGCGCTCGGACCGGCGGCGGTGCTGGACCAGCTCGGCACGGTCGCCGACGACCTGCGCGCGGCGGGCCGGATCGCGAAGCTGGACCTGCTGCCGGATCGCACCACCGAACTGGTCATCGCCTGCGCGTTCTGAGCGCCGTCGGCGATGTAAGGAAGGGCCCCTTCTTAACGCCTGGCGTTGTAGAAGGGGCCCTTCTTAACACCCGAAGGGCCGGCCGGACCGGCCCGCGGCGGTGCATGCCTCAGTCGGCCGCGCAGGCCGCCTTGAGCTTGTCCCGGGCGGCGGTGAGATCCGCCCTGCTCGGCGCCTTGCCCGGCGCCTTGGCCCAGGCGTCGGCGAGGTCGCTCATCTCGGTCGCGACGCCCTTCACCGCGCTGTTCACCTCGTCGCTGTTGGTGAAGGCGTGCGTGTAGAGCGTGGCCGCGCCCGCCGAGTACTGCGCGCTGACCGCCGAGTGACCGGCCGGCGGGCCGATCTTCTCCGCCTCGGCCACCTCCTTCAGGGCGGCGGTGATGTCCTTCTCCGCCGTCGCGCAGGTCTTCCGGGTGGCCTCGTCGAGGCCCACCGGGGCCGGCGTCACCGGCGGCACGGACGTGGCGGCCGGGGCGGAGGGCGCCGCCGACCCGGCCGAGGGGGCCACCTCGTCGTCGCCGCAGCCGGACATGACGATCATCGCCACCGCGGCCGGAGCCAGCAGGGCGAAGCGAGCTGAACGCACAGTGTTCTCCCCGTGTCGGTGTTCGTAGCCGCCGCAAACTAGCAGACCGGACACGGCAGGGCGGAACCCGTTTTCCGTCGCGAACGCCGGAAAACGGGTCCCGCCCTGCGGGCTCAGCTCGTCTCGCCGGCCACGCTGAACGAGCGCAGGCGGTCGATCGCCAGCACGGTGAACCCGACCGCCACCAGCGCGGTGAGCACCGCCGCGACCGGCACCGAGACACTGGTGCCGAGCAGCGGCGTCGGCGCCATCCGGTCGGCCAGGGCGATCACCCACTGCTGGATCGACAGCACCCGGGTGCCGCTGACGAACCGGCCCAGCAGGCCTTCCCAGATCAGCACGTAGACCAGGCCGAGCAGCACCGGCCGCCGGGTCACCAGGCTCAGCGCCAGGAACAGCGCCGAGTACGCCAGCGCGCCCGCCGCCGAGGCGACGACCAGGGCGAGTCCGAGGCGTACCGAATCGGCGAGCACGCCCGCGACGTAGATCGGGACACCGACGGTGACCGCCGTGACGCCGGCCGCGACCGCCAGCTTCGGCAGCACGATCTGCCAGCGCGGCAGCGGCTTGGTGAGGATGTGCACGACGGTGCCGTCGTCGATCTCCGCGCCGAGCACGCCGGTGCCCTCGATCAGCGCCACCACCGGCAGCACCACCGCCAGGCCGAGGCCGACGAGCACCGGCGGGCCCCACTGGCCGGGGTCGACGCCGAGCGACCGGCAGAGCACCGCCAGGCCGATCAGGATCAGCGGCAACGGCAGCAGCATGAGGAACCGGCTCCGGCCGAACAGGCCGCGCGCGGTGATCCAGGTGACTGTCGACATCATGCCTCCACCAGATACGAGAAGACGCTCTCCAGCGACTCGTCCTCCGGCAGGAGCTGCCGGACCCGGATGCCGTGCCGGAGCGCGATCCGGGGCAGGGCCCGGGTGAACGCGCCGTAGTCGCCGGCCTTGACGGTCAGGCCGGTGCGGCCCAGCTCGACGCCGGAGACCGACGCCTCGGCCATCAGCGCCACCGCCAGGGCGCGGTCGTCGGTGGAGCGGACCGCGAACACGTGCGGCCGGTTGGTCATCAGGCGGCGGATGGTCCGGTAGTCGCCGGAGGCGGCCAGCCGGCCGGCGACCATCACCTGGACGGTGCCGGAGACCTGCTCGACCTCCTCCAGGATGTGCGAGCTGAACAGGATGGTCCGTCCCGCGTCGCCGAGCCGGTGCAGCAGCGCCATCATGTGCAGCCGCTGGCGCGGGTCCATCCCGTTGAACGGCTCGTCGAGCAGCAGCACCTGCGGGTCGTGCACCAGCGCGGCGGCGACCCGGGTGCGCTGCCGCATGCCCTTGGAGTAGGTGCCGATCCGGCGGGTCTGCGCGTCCTCCATCTCGACCAGCTCGATCGCCCGCTTCGTGGCGGCCTCCGGGTCGGGCAGCCGGTGCAGCTTCGCGCTGGCCAGCACGAACTCGTACGCGCTGAGGAACGTGTGCACCGCCTCGCGCTCGCTGACCAGGCCGAGCCGCCGGTAGACGCCGGGGTTGCGCCAGGTCGGCTCCCCGTCCAGCGTCACCGTGCCGCGCGACGGCGACAGGAAGCCCGCCATCATGTGCAGCAGCGTGGTCTTGCCGGCGCCGTTGGGGCCGAGCAGGCCGGTCACGCCGGGGCCGAGCCGCATGGTGACGTCGTTGACCGCCACCACGTTGCCGTACCAGCGGGAGACACCGGCCAGGTCGAGCGTGCTCGTCGCGGCGGCGGGCGCGCCGGCCGTCGACTGGGTGCTGATCGCCGTCATCGGGCGGCCACCTTCCGGTATCGCAGGAGCAGCAGGCTGACGCAGGCGGCGACCAGCAGCACGGCGACCGCGGCGTAGACCGGCCCGAAGTCGCCGATCGGCATGCCACCCCGTCCCTGGGTCAGCCGGTCGCCGAGCGCCCAGTTGCCCACGCCGCCGACGAGCGTCGGCGGGGAGGCGACGAAGGCCAGCTCGTTGATCGTCCGCGAGGGCAGGATGGACAGCACGCCGACGACCGGCGTGGTCATCAGGAAGACCGCCACGATGCCGCCGGCCGCGAACGCGCGCTTGCCGGTCAGCGAGGCGACGAGCAGCGCGATCGAGGCGAACACCACCGCCCAGAGCCCGGCGTAGAGCAGCCCGGGCAGCAGGTCGAGCAGTTCGTCCCACACCCCGCGTACGCCCCGGTTCGTGGTGAACGCGGCGCCGAGGAACATCACCAGCTGCGGGCCGCCGAGCAGCAGCCACAGCGCGGTGACAAGCGCCAGCAGCTTGGACAGCGCGTAGTCGCCGCGCGGCAGCGGCCGGGAGAAGTACAGCGGCAGCACGCCGCTGCGCAGGTCGCGGGAGACCAGCTCGGGCGCGGCCACCGCGGCGAAGAAGATGACCAGCCAGCTCATCGCGTCGGCGAACTGGGCGTACGTCATCACCACCTCGCCGATCTGGCTGCGCACCGCGGTGACGCCGGCGGCCACCACGGTCACCACGGAGACGACCAGCCACGGGAAGATCTTGGCCTTGGCGCTGCGGCCCAGCCCGAAGACGGTACGCACGCCGTGCAGGTAGAGCGCGCCGAAGACCTGCCGGCGGCCGAGCCGCGGGCCGGTGTAGCGCTGGTAGCCGATGTCGTGGATGACCCCGGTCGCGTCAGACATGGCTGGGCTCCCTCGCGGCGAAGAGTTCGGCCACCCGGTGCCGCCGCTGGTCCAGCCGGTGCAGCGGCAGGTCCAGCTCGGCGACCGCGCCGAGGATCTGGTCGTAGGTGGCGTCGTCGGCGAGCTGGAGGAGCAGCAGCCGCCCGTCGCGGGTCACCGGCAGGTCGAGCGCGGCGAGCCGGGCGGCCAGCTCGTCGGTGCCCTCGCTCACCTCGACGGCGAGCACGTCGGTGGCGGTGGTCATGGCGGACACCCGGTCGGCGCGCAGCAGCCGGCCGCCGTCGATGGCGACGAGCGTGTCGCAGATCCGCTCCACCTCGCCGAGAAGGTGCGAGCAGACCACCACCGAGATGCCGAACTCGGTGCCGATGCGGTGGATCAGCGCGAGCATGGCGTCCCGGCCGGCCGGGTCGAGGCCGTTCGTCGGCTCGTCGAGCAGCAGCAGATCGGGATCGTGTACGAGCGCCTGGGCGAGCTTGACCCGCTGCTTCATACCGGTGGAGTAGCCACCGACGGCCCGGTGCCGCTCCTCGTGCAGACCGACGTGGCGCAGCGCCTCGGAGGCCCGTTCCCGGGCGACGGTGCGCGGCAGTCCGCTGATCCGGCCCAGGTGGGTGACCAGCTCGGCGGCGGACAGGTCGGGCGGGAGGGCGTCGTGCTCGGGCATGTATCCGACCCGGGCGCGGACCGCGGCCGGGTCGGTGGTCGGGTCGAGGCCGAGCACCTGTACCCGGCCGCTGGTCGGCGGGAGCAGACCCAGCAGGATCTTGATCAGAGTGGACTTGCCGGCGCCGTTCGCGCCCACCAGCCCGATGATCCCCGGCTCGACCGATACGGTGAGGTCGGTCAACGCGGTGACCCGGCCTCCGTACGTCTTGGTCAGCGACTCGGTCGCGAGCAGTGTCACGCCGTTCAGCGTAGAACTCCGGGGCCGCGCCGGAGCCCGTCCTGACCCGGGCGATCCCCTGATCCCTCGGCTCCGGGCCCCCTAGGTGACCGACGGGGTAGCGGCGTCGCGGGGAAGCTGCCACCGTGTGAGGCGACTCGACGGGGGGCGTCATGAGCGACGGTACGGACCGGCCGGCGGTGAGCGTGGTGGTGCCCACGTACAACTGCGGTGCCCACCTCGATCCGCTCGTCGCGTCGCTGTCGCGGCAGGGGCTGCCGCCCGGCGGATACGAGGTGATCTTCGCCGACGACGGGTCGACCGACGGGACGCCGCAGCGCCTGGACGAGCTGGCCGCTGCCGACCCGCACGTGCGGGTGCTGCGCCTGCCGCACTCGGGCTGGCCGTCGCGCCCGCGCAACCAGGGGCTGGAGCAGGCACGCGGCGAGTACGTCTTCTTCGCCGACGACGACGACTGGTTCGGCGACGAGGCGCTGGCCCGCCTGCACTCCTGCGCCCGGGCACACGACGCGGACATCGTCGTCGGACGGATGATCGGGCACCGGCGGGGCGTACCGCGGGAGCTGTTCCGGGAGAACCGGTTCGACGCCACCCTGGCGAACGCGCCGCTGGCCGACAGCATGACCTGTCACAAGCTGTTCCGGCGGTCCTTCCTCGACCGGCACGGGCTGCGCTTCCCGGAGGGCCACCCGCGACGCCTGGAGGACCACCGGCTGATGGCGGCGGCCTACCTGCTCGCCGAGCGGATCTGCGTGCTGGCCGACCACCCCTGCTACCACCACGCCCGCCGCGAGGACGCGGGCAACGTCACCGCCACCCGGATGGACCCGGCGGAGTACTACGCGGCGCTGCGGGCCGCGATGGACATCGTGGACGCCCACCGCCCACCGGCCGCGGCCCGCCTGCGGCTGCACCGGCGCTGGCTGCGCAAGGAGATGCTGAACCGGCTGCGCGGGCAGGCGCTGCTGAGCGCGCCGGAGCCCTGGGCCGGGCAGGTGGCGGACGAGGTGGGGCAGCTCGTGAAGGAGCGTGTCGCACCCGAGGCGATCGCCGGGGTGCCGCCGATGTACCAGGTGATCGCGCATCTCGCCGCGCAGGGGCGGATGGCCGACCTGCGCCGGCTGGCGGAGTGGGACGTGAGTGTCCGGGCGCACGCCGCCGTCGACCGGTGGCAGGTGGAGGGA
The DNA here is from genome assembly GCF_002926165.1 of Micromonospora chalcea. Lineage (GTDB taxonomy): Bacteria > Actinomycetota > Actinomycetes > Mycobacteriales > Micromonosporaceae > Micromonospora > Micromonospora chalcea. The sequence goes on from NZ_MAGP01000120.1 coordinate 24,305, forward strand.
CGGACGCTGACCGTCGCCGTCTCCGCCCACCTGCGCGCCGGGGACGAGCCGCTGCGCTTCGACGACCGAGGGCTGCCGGTGCTCCCGGTGGCCGAGGCCGCGCCGGACGGTGTCGTGATGCGGGCCGGCGGGGCGAGGACCGACGTGGTGATCCGCCGCCGGGAGACCCGGGAGGAGTTCTTCCTGCCGGTCGACGCCACCACCGAGCCGGCCGCCGACGGCCGGGTCTGTCACCGCAGCACCGCCACCGTCGACTTCGCGGCGCTCGACGGCGGCCGGACCCGGGGCACCTGGGAGGTCCGGGCCCGGGTGATCCAGGCCGGGTGGGCGCTGGACGCGAACCTGCCGCTCGTGGTGCGCTGCGCGGCCGACGGCGGGCCGCCGCGGGTGGAGGATCCGCGCCGGCTCCGCGCCCGGATCCGGCGGGCGGTCCGGCGGATCCGGGATCGCGCGCTCGGCCGGACGGCGCGCGCCGGCAGCCGTTCGCACGATCGACCGGCGGCGGCCCGGCGGTAAGGATTCGAAGACCCCGGTTCGTCCTCGGCACGATCGCCGGAACGCGCGATTACCGGGAGGCCGGGTGGCGCTCTCGACCGATCGCCGGTGGGCTGCGAAACTGTGTGCCGGCCGGTGAGTTGGGGGTTCGATGAGCAACGGGTGGCTGCTGCCCGAGGACGTTCTGCGGGATGCGCCGTCGTACGCGCCCAGACCCGCTGAGCTGGCCGATCTCCAGTTGTTGCTGAGCGGGGCGTACGCGCCGCTCACCGGTTTCATGAGCCGGGCCGACCTGACCTCGCTGAGCCGGCGCGGCCGGCACGCCGACGGCACCCCGTGGCCGGTGCCGGTGACGCTCCAGGTGCCGGCCGCGCTGGCCGACGGGCTCGACCCGGCGGACCCCGCCCGCCGGGCGGTGGTCCTCACCGACGGCGAGGGCGCGCCGGTCGCGGCGATGGACGTGACGGACGTCTGGCCGGGCCGCGAGGGCCTGGTGGGCGTCGGTGGCACGGTGCGCCGCCTGGGCGACGGCGGCCACGGACCGTTCCAGCGCCTGCGGCGCGGCCCCGACGAGGTACGCGGCCTGCTGCCGCCGGGCCGGGTGCTCGGGGTCTTCGCCGACCGTCCGCTGCACCGCCCGCAACTGGCGCAGATCGCGCACGCGGCCCGCACGCTCGGCGCGCACCTGCTGGTGCTGATCCCGGTGGGCGAGGGGTCGACCGGTGGCCTGCCGTCCGAGGCGCTGGTGCGTACCGTGTTCGCCGCCCGCGACCGGATGCCCCCGGCGACGCTGGTGGCGGTGCCGCTGGCCCGCCGGCGTGACGAGATCAGCGACGCGCTGCTGCGGGCCCGGGTCGCCGCCGCGTACGGCGTGACCCACCTGCTCTCCACCGAGGGCATGCTCTCCGGCGCCGGCCTGCGTGTGCTGGTGCCCCGCGAGCTGGCCTACGACAACCGGGACGGGCAGTGGCGCTGGCGGGAGGACATCCCGCCGCGCAACCGCCGGCTGGCGCTGAGCGTGGAGGAGATCGACGACCTGCTGGACCGGGGCTTCCCGCTGCCCGAGTGGCACACCCCGCCGGCGGTGGCGAAGGAACTGGTCCGGGCCCGCCCGCCGCGGCGGTACCGAGGACTGGTGATCTTCCTGACCGGGCTGTCCGGCTCGGGCAAGTCGACGATCGCCCGGGGCCTGGCCGACGTGCTCCGTGAGCAGGGCGACCGCACGATCACGCTGCTCGACGGCGACGTGGTGCGGCGGGAGCTGTCAGCCGGGCTCGGGTTCAGCAAGTCCGACCGGGATCTCAACGTGCGCCGGATCGGCTGGGTGGCCGCCGAGATCGCCCGGCACCGCGGGGTCGGCATCTGCTGCCCGATCGCGCCGTACGCGGCGGCCCGCGCCACCGCGCGGGAGATGGCCGAGGCGGCCGGCGCGGGCTTCCTGCTGGTCCACGTGGCGACGCCGCTCGCGGTCTGTGAGCAGCGCGACCGCAAGGGCCTGTACGCCCGCGCCCGGGCCGGCCTGCTCACCGGGATGACCGGCATCGACGACCCGTACGAGGAGCCCACCGACGCGGATCTCGTGGTGGACACCTCGGACATCAGCGTCGAGGAGGCCATCGGGAAGGTGATGGAACACCTCACCGAGACCGGCTGGGTGGAGCCCCGACTCCAGCCCGCCTGACCTTTCGGCCGCCGGACGCGTCCGGCCTGCGAGCACCTCGACCGCCGTCGTCCGGCCTTACGGACGACGGCGGTTTCGCATCGCCCCTCGCTGCGCGGTAGTGTTCGCCTTTGTTGGAACACGTTCGACCGCGTGAGCAACGCGGTCGGTGACGCTCGGAGGTGGGCCGGAATGCTGGCGCGGCAGCGGCAGACGGCGATCCTGGAACGACTGCGTCTCGCCGGCGGCGTCCGGGTCACCGAACTGGCCGCCGAGTTCGGCGTGTCCGACATGACCATCCGCCGCGACCTGGACACGCTGCACGAGCAGGGCCTGCTCGCCAAGGTGCACGGCGGCGCGACGCCCGCCGGTCCCGGCTCGACCGACGAGCCCGGCTTCCGCGCCAAGGCCGACCGCCAGTCCGCCGAGAAGGCGGCGATCCTCGACCACGCCGCAGGGCTGGTCCGGCCCGGCGCCGCCATCGCGCTCTCCGCCGGCACCACCACCGCCGAGCTGGCCCGGCGACTTGTCGACGTGCCCGGCCTCACGGTGGTCACCAACTCGCTGCCGGTGGCGGAGGCGCTGCACGTCGGCGGCCGGCCCGACCAGACAGTGGTGCTCACCGGCGGGGTACGCACGCCGTCGGACGCGCTCGTCGGGCCGCTCGCCGTGGCCGCGATCGCCGCGCTCCACCTGGACGTGCTCTTTCTCGGCGTGCACGGCATCAGCGAACGGGCCGGGTTCACCACGCCCAATCTGATGGAGGCGGACACGAACCGGGCGCTCGTGGCCGCCGCGGACCGGCTCGTGGTGCTGGCCGACCACACCAAGTGGGGCACCGTCGGCATCTCGTCGATCGTGCCGCTGGACGCGGCAGACGTGCTGGTCACCGACGACCGGTTGGCGCCCGAGGCACGACGGGTACTCGACGACAGGGTGGGCGAGCTGGTGACGGTGCCCGCGCAGAGGGGGGCGCAGTGAAGCGTACGCAGATCGCGCTGGCCGACGGCCGCGAGCTGATCTACTTCGACGAGCGGGACGACGTGGTCCGGGACCAGCCGGACCGGCGGGACCTGCCCCCTCCCCCGCCCGCCTCGCAGCTGCGGTACGACCCGCTGACCGACGAGTGGGTGGCGGTCGCGGTGCACCGGCAGACCCGCACGTTCCTGCCCCCGGCCGACCAGTGCCCGCTGTGCCCGTCCCGGGGCGACCGGCACAGCGAGATCCCGGCGCCGGACTACGACGTGGTCGTGTTCGAGAACCGGTTCCCGTCGCTGAGCCAGCGGGTGGCCGACGAACCGGCCGAGATCACGCCCTTCACCCCGGTACGGCCCGGCCTCGGCAGGTGCGAGGTGGTCTGCTTCACCGACGACCACAACGCCTCGTTCGCCCGGCTCTCCCCGCACCGGGTGCGGACCGTGCTGGACGCGCTCGCCGACCGCACCGAAGCGCTGAGCGCGCTGCCCGGCGTGGAGCAGGTCTTCCCGTTCGAGAACCGGGGCGTGGAGATCGGGGTGACGCTGCACCACCCGCACGGGCAGATCTACGCGTACCCGTTCGTCACGCCGCGTACCCGCGACATGCTGGCCGCCGCCCGGCGGCACGCCGAGCGCACCGGCGGCAACCTGTACGCCGACGTGCTGGCCGCCGAACGCGCCTCCGGGGAACGGGTGGTGACGAGCAACGAGCACTGGACCGCGTACGTCCCGGCGGCGGCGCGCTGGCCGTTCGAGGTGCACGTGGCGCCGCACCGGCCGGTGCCGGACATCCCGGCGCTCGACGACGCCGAGCGGGACGCGTTCGGGCCGCTATACCTGGACCTGCTGCGTCGCTTCGACGGGCTGTTCGACCTGCCGATGCCGTACATCGCGGCCTGGCACCAGGCGCCGGTACGGATCGACAGGGAGTTGGGCCACCTGCACCTGCAGCTGTTCAGCATCCGGCGGGCCAAGGACAAGCTGAAGTACCTGGCCGGGTCGGAGTCCGGCATGGGGGTGTTCATCAACGACATCGCCCCCGAGCGAGCCGCCGAGCTGCTGCGCGCCGCATGAAAGGAAGGGCCCCTTGTTAACGCCTGCGGTAGAGAAAGGGCCCCTTCTTAACGACCGTGGCCCGGGCACGGGGGCGCGGGGGGCCCGGGACAGGACCCCCCGCAGGGAAGGGACGGCTGGCTGCGCTCAGCAGCCTCGAAGGTCGGCCGCCCGGCGCGCGGCGACGGCCCACCTTCACGGACGCGACTGGCATCTCGTCCACCCTGTCAACGAGAACGCACCGAGCGAGGTCACGCCGCCCCGACGGCCCTGAGGTGTTAAAAAGGGCCCCTTCCACAACGCGAGGCGTTAAGAAGGGGCCCTTCCTTACACGTCAGGCGGCGAGCCGGCGCGCCAGGTTCTCGTCGAGCGCGTTCATGAACTCGTCGGTGGTCAGCCACGGGGCGTCCCGCGAGATGAGCAGCGCGAGGTCCTTGGTCATCTGGCCGCCCTCGACGGTGTCCACGATGACCTTCTCCAGCGTGTTCGCGAACTCGGTGACCGCCGGGGTGCCGTCCAGCTTGCCCCGGTGGGCCAGGCCCCGGGTCCAGGCGTAGATCGAGGCGATCGGGTTGGTCGAGGTCTTCTCGCCCTTCTGGTACTGCCGGTAGTGCCGGGTGACGGTGCCGTGGGCGGCCTCGGCCTCGACGGTGCGGCCGTCCGGGGAGAGCAGCACCGAGGTCATCAGGCCGAGCGAGCCGAAGCCCTGCGCGACGGTGTCGGACTGCACGTCACCGTCGTAGTTCTTGCAGGCCCAGACGTACCCGCCCTCCCACTTGAGCGCCGCGGCGACCATGTCGTCGATCAGCCGGTGCTCGTAGGTGAGGCCGGCGGCCTCGAACTCGGCCTTGAACTCGTTCTCGAACACCTCGGCGAAGATGTCCTTGAACCGGCCGTCGTACGCCTTGAGGATGGTGTTCTTGGTGGACATGTAGACCGGGTAGTTGCGGTCCAGGCCGTACCGGAACGAGGCGCGGGCGAAGTCCCGGATCGACTCGTCGTAGTTGTACATGCCCATGGCGATGCCGCCGCCGGGGAAGTTGGCGACCTCCATCTCCATCGGGGTGCCGCCGTCGGCCGGGGTGTAGGTGATGGTCACCGTGCCCGGGCCGGGGACGACGAAGTCGGTGGCCTTGTACTGGTCGCCGTGCGCGTGCCGGCCGATGATGATCGGCTTGGTCCAGCCCGGGACGAGCCGCGGCACGTTCGACATGATGATCGGCTCGCGGAAGACCACGCCGCCGAGGATGTTGCGGATGGTGCCGTTCGGCGACCGCCACATCTTCTTCAGGCCGAACTCCTCCACCCGGGCCTCGTCCGGGGTGATGGTGGCGCACTTGACGCCGACGCCGTGCTCCTTGATGGCGTTGGCGGCGTCGACGGTGACCTGGTCGTCGGTGGCGTCACGGTGCTGGATCGACAGGTCGTAGTAGTGCAGGTCGACGTCGAGGTAGGGCAGGATCAGCTGCTCCCGGATCTGCTTCCAGATGATCCGGGTCATCTCGTCGCCGTCGATCTCCACGACCGGGTTGTTTACCTTGATCTTCGCCATCGGCCGGCGCTCCTCTCGGGGGACACGTGCTCAAGCAGTACGAGCGTACTGGAAACTGGCCGGCAGTCCCCAGGCGGCCCGGGTGGGCCGCCGGAAAAGCGGGCTGCGCCGTACCGCGACCCGCTGGCATCATCGTGCGATGCCGCGCAGCCGCACCCTCGGGTCTATCACGGTCACCGCGCTGTCCGACGGCGAGGGGCCCTTCTTCCAGCCCCGCGGCGAGGCGTTTCCCGGCGCCACCCAGGCGCACTGGGCGGCTGCCGACCGGCTCGACCCGGGCGCCGTCACCGCCGACGGCCGGTGGTGGCTGCGGTTCCGCGCGTTCGCGGTGCGGACCGGCGACGGGCCGGTCACGCTCGTCGACGCCGGCATCGGCCCGGCCGACTCGCTCGCCGCGAGCTGGGCGCCGGTCCCCGGCCGGCTGCCGGCCGAGCTGGCCGCCGCCGAGATCGATCCGGCCGACGTCCGCACCGTGGTCCTCACCCACCTGCACACCGACCACGTGGGCTGGGCCGGCGCGCTGTTCCCGAACGCGGACCACCTGGTCCAGCGCGCCGAGCTGGACGCGCTGGAGCTGTTCCACCCGGAACTGCCGGCCCGGCTGCTGGGGCCGTTGCGCGCCGCCGGCCGCCTGCGGGTGGTCGACGGCGAGACGCCCCTCACCCCGGGGGTACGGCTGCTGCACACCCCAGGCCACACGCCGGGTCACCAGTCGGTGCTCATCGAGGCGGACGACGAGCGCCTCCTGATCACCGGCGACCTGCTCGTGCACGCGATCCAGTTGGTCGCCCCGGAGCTGGCGTACGCCCACGAGGTGGACCCGGACGAAGCCCGCCACTCCCGCACGACCCTGCTGGCAACCCTCTCCCCCGCCGTCCTGGCCACTCCCCACCTGACCGCTCCCTTCACCCCCCACCCCCGACCGGCTCGATCATGAGTTTGGCGGCGGAATTGGAGATCGAATACGCCGTCAACTTCATGATCGACGGGGAGGGCGGGAAGAGACGCGGGCGGGACAGCGGAAGGCCCGCCGGCAGAAGCCGGCGGGCCTTCTGCTCGATGGGTCGGGCGTCACATGCTGGCGACGTCGCCCTGCTTGGCGCGGACGGCCTCGGCGGCCTCCTTCAGCGCGGCCAGCTCGTCGGCGTCCAGGTCGGTCTCGACGACCCGCTTCACGCCCTCGGCGCCGATCTCGGCCTCGACGCCCAGGTAGACGCCGGAGATGCCGTACTCGCCGTCGACCCAGGCGCAGACCGGCATGACCTCGCCGGAGTCCTCGGCCACTGCCTTCGCCATCCGGGCCGCGGCGGCGGACGGGGCGTAGTACGCCGAACCGGTCTTGAGCAGCGCGACGACCTCGGCGCCACCGTTGCGGGTCTTGACGACCAGCTCCTCGATCTGCTCGGCCGGCATGACGTCACGCAGCGGCTTGCCGTTCACGGTGCTCTTGGACGGCACCGGGACCATCGTGTCGCCGTGCGAGCCGAGCGTCAGGGTCCGTACCGACTTCACCGGTACGCTCAGCGCCTCGGCGACGAAGTTGGTGAAGCGGGCGGTGTCCAGCATGCCGGCCTGGCCGAGCACCCGGTTGCGCGGGAACTGGGTGGCGAGCTGGGCCAGCGCGGTCATCTCGTCGAGCGGGTTGGACACCACGATGACGACGGCGTTCGGCGCGTACTTGGCGACGTTCTCGGAGACCTGCCGGACGATCTTGGCGTTGGTCTCCAGCAGGTCCATCCGGCTCATGCCGGGCTTGCGCGGCAGGCCGGCGGTGATGACGACCACGTCCGAGCCCTCGATGGCGTCGTAGCCCTCGCCGTTCGGGCCGGTGGTGACGCCGACAACCTTGGTCTCGAAGCCCTCGACCGCGCGGGACTGGTTGAGGTCGAGCGCGAGACCCGCCGGCTTGCCCTCCACGATGTCGGTGATCACGACGGTGTCGAAGACGTCGTACTCGGCCAGGCGCTGTGCGGTGGTCGAGCCGTAGAAGCCGGCGCCGACGACAGTGACCTTCTTACCCATGGTCGTCCCACTCCCTGATCCCAGTCGGTTTTCCGGACCGTATCAGCCATCCTGGCACCGATCGGGCCAGGGGCGGACGGTTATGACCTGGGTGGGTGTCAGCCCGCCCGCTCGGCCCGTTCGACCACGTTGGTGAGCAGCATCGCCCGGGTCATCGGACCGACGCCGCCGGGCATCGGCACGAGCTTGCCGGCGACCTCGGCGACCTCCGGGTCGACGTCGCCGGTGTAGCGGCCCTTGCCGTCGTCGCCGATCACGCGCGTGATGCCGACGTCGACCACTGTCGCGCCCGGGTTGACCATGTCGGCGGTGAGCAAACCCGGTACGCCGGCGGCGACGATGACGACGTCGGCGGCGCGGGTGTGCGCGGCGAGGTCGAGCGTGCCGGTGTGGCAGAGCGTCACCGTGGCGTTCTCGCTGCGCCGGGTCAGCAGCAGGCCCAGCGGACGGCCGACCGTGTTGCCCCGGCCGACGACGGCCACGTTCGCGCCGCGCAGCGGCACGTCGTGGCGGCGCAGCAGCTCCACGATGCCGCGCGGGGTGCAGGGCAGCGGCGCGTCGTACCCGAGGACGAGCCGGCCCAGGTTGACCGGGTGCAGCCCGTCGGCGTCCTTGTCCGGGTCGATCGACTCCAGCGCACGCTGGGTGTCGAGGTGGCCGGGGAGCGGGAGCTGGACGATGTAGCCGTGGCAGGCCGGGTCGGCGTTCAGCTCGGCGAGCGCCGCGTCGAGCTGCTCCTGGGTGGCGTCCGCGGGCAGCGTGACCCGCAGCGAGGCGATGCCGACCTCGGCGCAGTCGCGGTGCTTGCCGTTGACGTACGCCTGGGAGCCGGGGTCCTCCCCGACCAGCACCGTGCCGAGGCCGGGGGTGATGCCGCGTTCCGCGAGCGCCTTGACCCGGGCCCGTAGCTCGTCCTTGATCTCCGCCGCGGTGGCCTTGCCGTCCAGGATCGTCGCCGTCACGTCGTGATCGTCTCACGCCCGCTGGCGGGCCCGGACGACGACGGCCGACGATCACGCTGCGCAACGTGCGCTAAGTCACGGAGAGTCACCAATCACGGTGACGCCGCAGCCCGGTCACACCCGGACGGGCAGGGACCGGACAGCGGGAACAGCCGTCGCAGACCGCCCGGCCACGCGCGGACCGGAACAGAGGCAACCAGGAAAGAACCAGGCAGGGGCGAGGTTTAGCACGCGCGAGCGGCAACGACAAGACAGGGCGAACACGATCCGTCATCGATCAACCACGCGCCAGTTGTCGATGGGCCGAACCGCGACCTACCGTTACCGCTCGTTGCGCAGAGTCACCCAACGTCGGGACGACCGCGCAGCGTGAGGAGATGAGGAGACCCCATGCGTGTTCGTAGGCTCGCGGCCTGGGCCGCGCTCCCGCTCGCGGTGACGCTCGGCCTGACGGCCTGCGGCTCGGGCGGCGGCAGCGGCGGTGCCGGCAACCCCGACGCGGCCGTGCGGATCGAGATCGCCGAGCCGCAGCACCTGGTGCCCACAAACACCAACGAGACGAGCGGCTCCCAGGTCCTGTCGGCCCTGTTCAGCCCGCTCGTCGACTACGACGAGGCGAACAAGCCGCACGAGGTGGCGGCGGACTCGGTGACGACGTCGGACAACAAGGTCTGGACGATCAAGCTGAAGCCCGGCTACACGTTCCACAACGGCGAGAAGGTCACCGCCGACAACTACATCGACGCCTGGAACTACGGCGCGTACGCCCCGAACGGCCAGAACTCCAGCTACTTCTTCGAGAAGGTGGCCGGCTACGACGACCTCCAGGGCGAGACGCCGAAGGCGAAGACGCTCAGCGGCCTGCAGAAGGTCGACGACCTGACCTTCACCGTGACGCTCAACGAGCCGTACGTGGACTTCAAGTCGATGCTCGGCTACACCGCCTTCTACCCGCTGCCCGAGGCGGCCTTTTCCGCGCCGGGCGTGCTGGCCGAGGGCTACGAGCAGGCCCCGATCGGTCAGGGCCCGTTCAAGATGAAGGGCAGCTGGCAGCACGACGCCAAGGTCGAGGTGGAGCGCTACGACGCCTTCCCGGGCCAGCAGCCCAAGGTCGCCGGTGTCGAGTTCCGCATCTACCAGCAGCCGACCGCCGCGTACGCGGACGTGCTGTCGGACAACCTCGACGTGATCAAGACGATCCCGACCGAGAACCTGTCCACCGCCGCGACCGACCTGGGCGACCGCTACCAGGAGAGCCCGGCCTCGTCGCTGCAGGTGCTGGCCTTCCCGACGTTCCAGGAGGAGTTCAGCAAGCCCGAGGTGCGCAAGGCCATCTCGATGGCGATCGACCGGGACGAGATCACCAAGTCGATCTTCAAGGACTCGCAGCGGCCGGCCCGCTCGTTCGTCTCGCCGGTGGTCGCCGGCTACCGGGAGAACACCATCGGCACCGCGGGCGCGTTCGACCCGGTCAAGGCCAAGGCCATGTACGAGGCCGCGGGCGGCCCGAAGAAGATCGAGCTGTCCTACAACGGCGACGGCGGCCACAAGGACTGGATCGACGCCACCTGCAACCAGCTCAAGGCCAACCTGGGCGTGGACTGCGTCGGCACCGCCGAGCCGAAGTTCGCGGACCTGCTGACCAAGGTCAAGAAGAAGCAGCCGGTCGGCCTGTTCCGGATGGGCTGGGTCATGGACTACCCGTCCATGGAGAACTACCTCGGCCCGCTGTACAGCAGCACCGGCTCGTCGAACTACTACGGCTACAGCAACCCGGAGTTCGACAAGCTGCTCGCCGAGGGCGCCCGCGCGGCGACCGAGGACGAGGCGATCAAGAAGTACCAGGCGGCGGAGGACCTGCTCGCGCAGGACATGCCGGTGATCCCGCTGCGGTACGGGCAGAACAACTTCGGCCACTCGACCAAGGTCAAGAACGTCCACGTGGACCTCTTCGACCGGGTGGACCTGCTGAAGATCGAACTCGCCTGACACCCTGCTGACGGGCCGGGCCACCCCCACCGGGTGGCCCGGCCTTGGCATTGGCCCGCATTTGCGCCGTTTTCGGCAGACTTGCCAGCATGCTCCGCTTCATCCTGCGGCGACTCCTGCAGATGGTCCTCGCCTTCTTCGGGACCACTCTGATCGTCTACGCGCTGATGTTCGCCGGGCAGGGCGACCCGATCCAGGCCCTCGCCGGGGAGCGGCCGGTGACCCCCGCGCAGCGGGCCTACCTGACCGAGAAGTACCACCTGGACGCGACAGGGGTCGGCGGCTTCTTCTACCGCTACTTCAACTACCTCGGTGGCCTGGTCCAGGGTGACCTCGGGCAGTCGCTGACCGGGCGGCAGATCAGCGACATCCTCGCCGCCGCCTGGCCGGTCACCCTCAAGCTGGCGGTGATCGCGATGGCGGTCACGGTGATCTTCGGAGTCACCGCCGGCGTGATCGCGGCCATCCGCCGCTCCGGCGTGTTCGACCACGCCACGCTCGTGCTCACGCTGCTGGTGCTCGGCATACCCACCATCGTGCTCGCGCCGCTGGCGCAGTACTTCTTCGGCGTACGCTGGCCGATCTTCCCGCCCACCGCCGGAGCGCAACCCTCCTTCTACGCGCTGCTGCTGCCCGGCATCGTGCTCGGCTCGCTGTCCCTGGCCACCGCGCTGCGGCTGACCCGTACCTCGGTGACCGAGAACCTGCGCGCCGACTACGTCCGCACCGCCCGCTCGAAGGGCCTGCGGCGACGCCGCATCGTCGGCGTGCACGTGCTGCGCAACTCGCTCATCCCGGTGATCACCTTCCTCGGCGTCGAGCTGGGCAACCTGATGGGCGGCGCGATCATCACCGAGGGCGTGTTCAACGTGCCCGGCGTCGGCTTCAACCTGTTCCGCGGCATCCGCACCGAGGACGGCCCCCTGGTGGTCGGCATCGTCAGCGTGCTCGTCGTGGTCTACCTGCTCTCCAACCTGGTGGTGGACGTGCTCTACGCCGTCCTCGACCCGAGGATCCGCTATGAGTGACTTCGAGACGGTGGCGGCCACCGAGAACCAGGCGGCGCGGCGCGGCGTCTCCGGCGAACCGGGCACGCCCGGCCGGGCCGGGCGGCCGGAGCGGGCCCGCAGCCTGGCCGGGGACGCGTGGCGGGACCTGCGCCGCAACCCGGTCTTCTGGATCAGCCTGCTCCTGGTGGTGCTCGTCGCCGCGATGGCGGTGGTCCCCGGGCTGTTCGCCGCGAACGACCCGCGCGACTGCGTGCTCTCCCGCCAGCACGCCGGGCCGTCCGGCGGGGCCATCTTCGGGTACGACTTCCAGGGCTGCGACACGTTCGCCCGCGCGGTCTACGGCGCCCGCGCCTCACTGCTGGTGGGGGCGCTCTCCGCGCTGATCACCGGCGTGATCGCGCTCGTCGTCGGGATGCTCGCCGGCTACTTCGGCGGCTGGGTCGACGCGGTGCTCTCCCGGGTGATCGACATCGTGCTCGGCATCCCGCTGCTGCTGGCCGCGATCGTGCTGCTCAAGCGGGTCAGCACCAGCGGCGACACGGTACGGCTGTTCGCGGTGATCTTCGTGCTGGCGCTGCTCGGGTGGACCACCGCGGCCCGGGTGGTCCGCTCCTCGGTGATCACCGCCCGGGAGCAGGACTACGTGGCCGCAGCCCGGATGCTGGGGGCCGGCAACGGTCGGATCATGTGGCGGCACATCCTGCCGAACGCGCTCGCCCCGGCCATCGTGGTGCTCACCATCGCGCTCGGCTCGTTCATCGCGGCCGAGGCGACGCTGAGCTTCCTCGGCATCGGCCTGAAGGCGCCGACCATCTCCTGGGGCATCGACATCGACGCCGGGCGGGTGCACATGCGCGAGTCGGCGACGCCGCTGATCGTGCCGTCGGCCTTCCTCGCCCTGACCGTGCTCGCCTTCATCATGCTGGGCGACGCGATCCGCGACGCCTTCGACCCGAAGCTGCGGTGACAACCCATGACCCAGTCGTCGGCCCGGCCCACGCCGGCCTCGCCCACCCCGCCGGGCGGGCACCTGCTGGAGGTACGGGACCTGCACGTCGAGTTCCGCACCCGCGAGGGCGTGGCCCGGGTCATCAACGGGGTGACGTACCACCTGGACGCCGGGGAGACGCTCGCGGTGCTCGGCGAGTCCGGCTCCGGCAAGTCCGTCACCGCCCAGGCGATCATGGGCATCCTGGACACCCCGCCCGCGTACGTGCGCGGCGGGCAGATCCTCTACCAGGGGCGGGACCTGCTGACCCGGCCGGAGGAGGAACGCCGTCAGATCCGGGGCACCGAGATCGCGATGATCTTCCAGGACGCGCTGTCGGCGTTGAACCCGGTCTTCCCGGTCGGCTGGCAGATCGGCGAGTCGCTGCGCGAGCGGGCCGGGATGTCCCGGGCCGACGCGCGCAGGCGCACGACCGAGCTGATGGACCTGGTCCGGATCCCGGCCGCGGCGAAGCGGCTCGGCGACTACCCGCACCAGTTCTCCGGCGGCATGCGCCAGCGGGTCATGATCGCCATGGCGCTGGCGCTCGACCCGAAGGTGCTGATCGCCGACGAGCCGACCACCGCGCTGGACGTGACGGTGCAGGCGCAGATCATGGACCTCCTGGCCGACCTGCGCCGCGACCTCGGCACGGCGCTCATCCTGATCACCCACGACCTGGGCGTGGTCGCCGGTGTCGCGGACCGGATCGCGGTCATGTACGCGGGCCGCATCGTCGAGCACGCCGACGTGCGCGCGCTGTACCGGGCGCCGGCCCACCCGTACACGAAGGGGTTGCTGGAGTCGATCCCGCGCCTGGACGTGCGCGGCCAGGAGCTGTCGAGCATCCGCGGCCTGCCGCCGAACCTGATGGCGATCCCCTCCGGCTGCCCGTTCCACCCCCGGTGCCCGTACGTCCAGCAGGTCTGTGTGGACGAGGTGCCGCACGACCTGGTGCTCGGCGACGGGCGGACCAGCGCGTGCCACTTCGCGCAGGAGGTGCACGATGACAGCGCCGGCTGACGCCACGAAGGTGCGCGGCGAGACCATCCTCTCCGTCGACCACCTGGTCAAGCACTTCCCGATCAGCCAGGGCGTGCTGTTCAAGAAGACCATCGGCCAGGTCAAGGCGGTCGACGGCGTCTCGTTCGAGCTGCGGCGCGGCGAGACGCTCGGCGTGGTCGGCGAGTCCGGCTGCGGCAAGTCCACGCTGGCCCGGTTGCTGATGCGCCTGGAGACGCCCACCGCCGGGCGGGTCACGCTGGAGGGCCGCGACCTGCTCCGGGCCGGCGGGGCGGACCTGCGCCGGCTGCGCCGCAACATGCAGATGGTGATGCAGGACCCGTACACCTCGCTGAACCCGCGGATGACTGTCGGCGACATCGTCGGCGAGCCGTTCGAGATCCACCCGGAGGTGGCGCCGAAGCGCAGCCGGCGGCAGCGGGTGCAGGAGCTGCTGGACGTGGTCGGGCTCAACCCGGAACACGTCAACCGGTACCCGCACCAGTTCTCCGGCGGCCAGCGGCAACGCATCGGCATCGCCCGGGCGCTCGCGCTGCGGCCCGAGATCATCGTCTGCGACGAGCCGGTGTCGGCGCTCGACGTCTCCATCCAGGCCCAGGTGATCAACCTGTTGGAGCAGCTCCAGGACGAGTTCGGGCTGTCGTACATCTTCATCGCCCACGACCTGTCGGTGGTGCGGCACATCTCCGACCGGGTCGCGGTGATGTACCTGGGCCGGATCGTCGAGATCGGCACCGAGGAGCAGATCTACCAGCGGGCCACCCACCCGTACACCCAGGCGCTGCTGTCGGCGGTCCCGGTGCCCGATCCGGAGGCCCGCGACCGGCAGACCATCATCCGGCTCAGCGGCGACGTGCCCAGCCCGGCCGACCCGCCGTCCGGCTGCCACTTCCGGACCCGCTGCTGGAAGGCCGAGGAGGTCTGCGCGGTCCAGGACCCGCAGACCGTGCCCCGGGCGGCGGACCCGCACCCCAGCGCCTGCCACTTCGCCGAGGTCCGCACCGACGTGTGAGCGTGACGAAGGCCCCGTCCCCCGGAGGAAGAGGGGGCGGGGCCTCCGCTGCGGCGGGTTGGGCGTGGACCCGGGGCGATCCCGGCGGCGTTGAGGCGCGCCGCCGTACGTGATCGGTGTCCCGCGACGGAACCGCCGGGTCGACGCGGCGGTCCGATGCGGCTCGGGTGAGGTGTCCCGGCGTGCGGGTCCCGGGTCCGGCGTGGCTCAGGCGGCCGGCGGGGCGCGCGCGGCGAGCGGGCCGCGCGGCGGCAGCGGCACGACCGGCGGCCGGGGCGCGGGCACGACGGGTTCCGGCACGGCCGGACCGGCCACGCGCGGGAGCGCGGCCGGGGCCAGGTCGTCCGGTCCGTCGGCGTAGCCGAGGCCGCCGCCGTGGTCGTGCCACGGCCCGGCGGCAAGCTCCGACCAGGAGATTCCGGGGTACGCGGTACGCAGCGCGACCGGGCTCGTTCCGGCGGACGGCGCGGCGGCGAGCGTTCCGGCAGGTGGCGCGACGACGGCGGGCGCGGCGGCCGATCCCAGTCCGGCCAGGACGAAGGCCAGCGTGACGACGACGGCGGTCAACCGGTCGCGAACGCGCATGGCACACCTGCCGGTCTCACGGGCGGCGGAGACGGTCGATCGTCGCCGCGCACACGCTAGCAACCGGTTCCGGCGGCGGGCAACGGCCCGGCGTCCGGGTGCGTCCGTCGGGTGGACGACCGACGCACCCGGGCGACTACGGCCTGGTCAGTGGAAGAAGTGCCGCGTCCCGGTCAGGTACATGGTGACGCCCGCCGCCTTGCAGGCCGCGATGGTCTCCTCGTCCCGGATCGAGCCGCCCGGCTGCACGATCGCCCGTACCCCGGCGTCGATGAGGATCTGCGGGCCGTCGGCGAACGGGAAGAACGCGTCGGAGGCGCAGACCGAGCCGCGGGCCCGCTCGTCGCCGGCGCGGCTGACCGCCAGCCGCGCCGAGTCCACCCGGTTGACCTGACCCATGCCGACGCCGACGGTGGCGCCGTCGCGGGCCAGCAGGATCGCGTTGCTCTTGACCGCGCGGACCGCCCGCCAGGCGAACGCCAGGTCGCGCAGCGTCGCGGAGTCGGCCGAGTCGCCGGTGGCCAGCGTCCAGCCGGACGGGTCGTCGCCGGGCGCGTCGACGGCGTCCCGCGACTGCACCAGCACGCCGCCGCTGACCTGCCGCCACTCGGCGGGCCGCACGGCGAACTCGGGCGCCCGCAGCAGGCGGAGGTTCTTCTTGGCCCGCAGCAGCTCCAGCGCGTCCTCGTCGAAGCCGGGCGCCACCAGAACCTCGGTGAAGATCTCCGCGACCTGGCCGGCCATCGCCGCGTCGACCGGCCGGTTCACCGCGATCACCCCGCCGAACGCGGAGACCGGATCGCAGGCGTGCGCCTTGCGGTGCGCCTCGGCCACGTCCGCGCCGACCGCGATGCCGCACGGGTTGGCGTGCTTGATGATCGCCACCGCCGGCTGGTCCGGGAAGTCGTTGGCGGCCCGCCAGGCGGCGTCCGCGTCGACGTAGTTGTTGTAGGACATCTCCTTGCCGTGCAGCTGCTCGGCCTGGGCCAGCCCGGCCGGCGCGCCCGGATCGGTGTAGAGCGCCGCCGCCTGGTGCGGGTTCTCGCCGTACCGCAGCACGGCCTGGCGGCGCAGCGCCAGCCCGGCGAACTGCGGCCAGCCGTCCTCGGCCGGCGCCACGGTGGTGGCGAACCAGTCGGCCACCGCCACGTCGTAGTCGGCGATGTCGGCGAAGGCCCGGGCGGCGAGCGCCCGGCGCTGGGCGATCGTGAAACCGCCGTCGGCGAGCGCGGCCACCACCGCCGGGTACGCGGCCGCGTCGGTCACCACCGCGACCGAGGCGTGGTTCTTCGCCGCGGCCCGCACCATCGCCGGGCCGCCGATGTCGATCTGCTCGACACACTCTTCGGTGTCGGCGCCGGAGGCGACGGTGGCCTGGAACGGGTAGAGGTTGGAGACCAGCAGGTCGATGCCGGCGATGCCGTGCTCGTCGAGCTGGGCGGCGTGCGCGTCCTTGCGCAGGTCCGCGAGGAGACCACCGTGGATCTTCGGGTGCAGCGTCTTGACCCGCCCGTCGAGGATCTCCGGGAAGCCGGTGACCTGCTCGACCGGCGTGACCGGCACCCCGGCGCCGGAGATCGTCGACGCGGTGCTCCCGGTCGACACGATCTCCACGCCGGCCTCGTGCAGGGCGCGGGCCAGCTCGGCCAAGCCGGTCTTGTCGTAGACGCTGACCAGCGCGCGCCGGATCGGGCGGCGGCCGGCGTCCTCAGTGGCGTTCACGGGATGGTGACCTTTCTTCCGGTGATCGTCCAGCCTTCACGGACCAGGCGGCCGACCTGCTCGACGAGCTGGCGCCGCTCGGCGGACTTGATGCGCTCGGTGAGCGTGTCCTCGTCGTCGCCGTCGAGCACCGGCACGGCGACCTGGGCCACGATCGGCCCGGTGTCCATCCCGGCGTCGACGAAGAACAGCGTGGCCCCGGTGACCTTCACGCCGTACGCCAGCGCGTCACGGGGGCCGTGGATGCCGGGGAACGCCGGCAGCAGCGTGTTGTGCGTGTTGAGGTAGCGGTCGCCGAACGCGGCCAGGAACTCCGGCCCGACCAGCTTGAGGAACCCGGCGCTGATGACCAGGTCCGGCCGGTGCTCGGCGACCCGCGCGGTGAGCGCCTTGTCCCAGTCGGCGCGGGTGGGGTGGTCCTTGACACGCTCGACGAAGGACGGCACGCCGGCGGCGGCGGCCCGGTCCAGGCCGGCGATCCCGTCCCGGTCGGCGCCGACGGCGACGACCCGGGCGCCGAAGCCGGGGTCGGCGGTGGCGTCCAGCAGCGCCTGGAGGTTGCTGCCGGAACCGGAGACGAGGACGACGAGGCGGGCGACGGACGCGGGCTCGGTCACGCGGCAACCCTATCGGGCAGGTCAGGCGCCCCGGCCTCGGGGCAGCGGCTCAACGGTTGACCTCCCGGGTGGCGTGCTCGCGGTACGCTGCCGGTCGCCCGGTGTCCGGCCTCGCGCCCGGCCCGCACCCCACGAAGAATCCGGCACGCCGCGTGCCGTCGGACCGAGGAGTACGTCGCATGCAGCCCGGATACCCCCCGCAGCAGCCACAGCAGATCGACAACAACATGACGATGTCCATCGTCGCGATCTTCCTGTTCTGGCCGCTCGCGATCCCGGCCATCATCAACGCGTCGAAGGTCAACCCGCTGATCCAGCAGGGCGACTACGCCGGCGCCCAGGCTGCCGCCGCCGAGTCCAAGAAGTGGTCCAAGTGGGCCCTCATCGCCGGCCTGGCCTGGATCGCCATCATCGTGGTGGGATGTTGCCTCCTCGGCGGCCTGGCTGGTATCGCCGGCAACAGCGGCAGCAACTGACGCACAACCGAACCGAACCTGAGGAGCACCCAGACATGCAGCCCGGTTACCCCGGCCAGGACCCGTACGGCCAGCAGCCGAACCAGGACCCGACCGCTCAGCCGAACGACCCGTACGCCCAGCCGCCGCAGGCCCCGCAGTACGGCCAGCAGCCCCAGTACGGCCAGCAGCCGACGTCGGGCCAGCCGTACGGCCAGCCCACCTCGGGTCAGCCCGCCTACGGCCAGGACCCGTACGCGCAGCAGCAGCCGCCGTACGGTGCCGCGCCGCAGTACCCGACCGCCGGCTACCCGGCCGGCCCGGCGCAGGGTCAGGGCCAGAACAACACCATGGGCCTGGCCGGCATGATCGTCGGCATCGCCTCGATCGTGCTCGGCCTGTGCTGCCCGCTGCTGGGTGTCCCGGCCGGCATCGTGGCGGTCGTCCTCGGCGTGCTCGGCCAGAAGAAGGTCCAGGCGGGCGAGGCCAGCAACGCCGGCCAGGCGCGGGCCGCCCTGATCTGCGGCGCCGTCGGCGTGGTCGTCGGCATCGTCAGCGCCATCGCGGGCGCTGCGATCAACATGAACAACTTCGGCGCCTGACCGTCGTTCGAACGAGGGGCGTCCGGCGACCGCCGGGCGCCCCTCGCGCGTCTCTCTCCCCGCGCGGCGCCGGACGGATCAGCGGGGCGCCGGGGTGGCGCGGGGCGGGGGTGCCGGACGCGCCGGGCGGGTCAGGGTGCGGGTGGCGGCCGCGCCGAGTACCGCGCCCACCGCGATCACCAGGGTGGCCACCACCGCCACCGGCCAGGGCGACGGGCCGACCTCGGCCAGCCGCCCGCCGCCGAGCGGCCCGCCGGAGACCGCCGCGACCAGCCCCAGCAGCACGCCGGCCACCGGTCCGGCGAGCGCGGCCGGCCCGAGCAGCGCCGGCCAGGCCACATCGGCCCGTTCCTCGGCGGCCGCCCGGATCAGCCGCCGGGCCAGGAGCCAGCCGGCCGCCATCGCGGCCAGCACCGGCACCGCGAGCAGCGCGGCGCCGAGCCCGTCCATCGGGCCGCGGGGCAGGCCGGCCAGCAACGGTACGGCCTGCAGCGCGCCGACCGACACCTCACTCGTGCGGACGGCGGTGTCGGTGCCGACGGCGAACCCGGGACCGAGCAGGTAGCTGGCCGACCAGGCGATGGCGTTCGGCGCGTACGCGAGGCTGACCAGGGTGATGCCGGCCTGACCGGCCACCCCGGTCCGGTAGGCGCCGATCATGTCGGCCGCGTCGCCGCCGCCGGTGGCCACCGCCAGTCCGGCCGCCCCCGCGCCCGCGCCGAGCAGCAGCAGCGCCGCGACCAGGCCGGTACGCAGGCCGTCGCGCAGCGGCGGTGGGCAGCGCGCGGTCAGCAGCGCCCAGACGCCTGTGGTGCGCAGCGCCCCGACCAGGGCGGCCGGCACGCCGAACGCGGCGAACGTGAGCGCGGCGGTGACCGGGGAGACCCGCAGCCCGCCCGCGTCGACGGCGAACGCGGCGAGCGCGCCGAGCAGCGCGTACGCGATCCCGACGGCGGCCGCGACGGTGAGCGCCTGGCGGGGCGAGCCGGCCCCGCGCGCGCCGACGGCCCGGCTGACGTGCACGCCGGCGCGGGTGAGCCGCCAGACGGCGAGCGCGCTCAGCGCGAGCGGGATCAGGCCCAGCGGCCCGGCTGTGGTCTGCAGCGGCACGCCGTGCCCGAGCAGCCAGCCGGCCAGGCCGGCGCGCAGCGCGCCACCGAGCGAGCCGGCGTCCTCGCTGAGCTGGGCCAGGCCCAGCACGACGGAGACCGGCAGCCACGAGGTCAGCGCGGCCCAGAGCGCCGCCACCCCGGCCGCGACGGGCAACGGCGCCCGGCTGCGCGGCTCCTCGCCCGAGCGCGGCGCGGGCACCCGCGCGGCCGGGCGGGCGCGGCCGGGTGGCCGTTCCCCGGCGCGGGGACCGGAAGCCGGACGGCGTGGCTGGTCAGGGGTGACACGTGACATCGGGTCTACTCTGGCACGCCGCGGGAAGGACGGCAGTCCGATACCGGGTCGGCAGCGCGGCGAGTTCGCCGAACCCCCGCCTCAGCGGTGGTGATCCGGTCTAGCCTCGGCCTCAGACGCGACCATTCCCGTCGCGGCGCCTACCGTTCGGAGGAAGCCGTGCACGCTCCGTATCCGCCACCACCGCCGCCGCCGGCCGTCGGCCGGGACCGGACCACGCTCTGGGGCGTCCTCGGCATCGTCTTCGGCCTGTTCTGCTGCGGCATCCTGGGCATCGTCTTCGGCGCGCTGTCGATCCGCGACGCGCGGCGCAACGGCAAGTCGCAGCTGCTCGGCTGGCTGGCCATCGCGTTCGGTGTGATCAACATCGTCGCCAGCGCCATCGTGCGGGCCCGGGGCAACTCGTACTACCCGTACTGGTACCGCTGAACGCGAGGGGGCCGGCCGGTTCCCCGGTCGGCCCCCTCGGCGCGTGGTACGGCCGCTCAGCGGCCGGACATGAGCTCCCGCATCAGGTTGGCGGTCTCGGTCGGGGTCTTGCCGACCTTGACGCCCACCGCCTCCAGCGCCGCCTTCTTGGCGTCGGCGGTGCCCGCCGAGCCCGAGATGATCGCGCCGGCGTGACCCATGGTCTTGCCGGGCGGGGCGGTGAAGCCGGCGATGTAGCCGACCACCGGCTTGGTGACGTTGGCCTTGATGAACTCGGCCGCCCGCTCCTCGGCGTCGCCGCCGATCTCACCGATCATGACGATCGCGTCGGTCTCCGGGTCCGCCTCGAAGGCGGCCAGGGCGTCGATGTGGGTGGTGCCGATGATCGGGTCACCGCCGATGCCGACGCAGGTGGAGAAGCCGATGTCGCGCAGCTCGTACATCATCTGGTAGGTCAGCGTGCCGCTCTTGCTGACCAGGCCGATGCGGCCGGAGCCGGTGATGTCGGCCGGGATGATGCCGGCGTTGGACGCGCCCGGCGAGGCGATGCCCGGGCAGTTCGGGCCGATGATCCGGGTGCGCTCGCCCTTGGACTTGTTGTACGCCCAGAACGCGGCGGTGTCGTGCACCGGCACGCCCTCGGTGATCACCACGGCCAGGTCGATGCCGGCGTCGATCGCCTCGACCACGGCGGCCTTGGTGAACTGCGGCGGCACGAAGATGACTGTGACGTCCGCGCCGGTGGACTTCATCGCGTCCGCGACGGACGCGAAGACGGGCAGCTCGGTGCCGTCGAAGTCGACGGTGGTGCCGGCCTTGCGCGGGTTCACGCCGCCGACCACGTTGGTGCCGGCGGCGAGCATCCGCCGGGTGTGCTTGGAACCCTCGGAACCGGTCATCCCCTGCACGATGACCTTGGAGTCCTTGGTCAGCCAGATAGCCATTGTCAGACCCCCGCAGCTGCCAGCTCGGCGGCCCGCTCGGCCGCGCCGTCCATGGTGTCGACCCGCTGGATCAGCGGGTTGGCCGCGCCGTCGAGGATCGCCCGACCGGCCTCGGCGTTGTTGCCGTCGAGACGGACGACGAGCGGCTTGGTGGCCTTCTCGCCGCGCTGCTCCAGCAGCGCCAGCGCCTGCACGATGCCGTTGGCGACCGCGTCGCACGCGGTGATGCCGCCGAAGACGTTGACGAAGACGCTCTTGACCGACGGGTCGGACAGGACGATCTCCAGGCCGTTCGCCATCACCTCGGCGCTCGCGCCGCCGCCGATGTCGAGGAAGTTGGCCGGCTTGACGCCGCCGTGCCGCTCGCCCGCGTACGCGACCACGTCGAGCGTGGACATGACCAGGCCCGCGCCGTTGCCGATGATGCCGACCTCGCCGTCGAGCTTGACGTAGTTGAGGTCCTTGGCCTTGGCGGCCTGCTCCAGCGGGTCCACCGACGCCTGGTCGACCAGGGCCTCGTGGTCCGGGTGCCGGAACGCGGCGTTCTCGTCCAGCGTGACCTTGGCGTCCAGGAGCAGCAGCTTGCCGTCCTTGGTGGTGGCCAGCGGGTTCACCTCGACGAGCGTGGCGTCCTCGGCGACGAACGCCTGCCACAGCTTCACCGCGACGTCGACGACCTGGTCGGCGACCTCGGCCGGGAAGCCGGCCGCGGTGACGATCTCCCGGGCCTTCGCCTCGTCGACGCCGGTGTTGGCGTCGATCGGAGCCTTGACGACCTTCTCGGGCGTCTCGGCGGCGACCTGCTCGATGTCCATGCCGCCGGCCACGCTGGCGATGCAGAGGAAGGTGCGGTTCGCCCGGTCGAGCAGGTAAGAGAAGTAGTACTCCTCGGCCACGTCCGCGGTCACGGTGATCATGACCTTGTGGACGGTGTGACCCTTGATGTCCATGCCGAGGATGTCGGTGGCCCGGGCCACCGTCTCCTCCGCGCCCTCGGCCAGCTTCACGCCGCCGGCCTTGCCGCGGCCACCGACCTTCACCTGCGCCTTGACGACCACCCGACCGCCGAGGCGTTCGGCGATCGCGCGGGCCTCCTCCGGGGTAGTGGCGACGCCGCCGGCGAGCACGGGCAAGCCGTGCCGCTCGAACAGGTCCCGCCCCTGGTACTCGTACAGGTCCACGTTTGCGCGTCCCGTCCCGTCTCCGCGGCGCGCCGTCGCGCCGCCACCAGCGTTGGAAAATCAGTTTGACGCCTGTCATCAGAAGAGACAGGCCATTTGCCGCAGCCTAACGAGATGGGAACCGGCGGCAACCGAGCGGGTGCGGGGTGTGCGGTAATGCACAGCCCTCTTCGGCCGGCACCGGTTTCCGGCGGCGCCGGAACGCGGCGGCGGCCGCGGTTGTCAGCCGTCCGGGGGATGTGCCTGACCGGGCGTAACCGCCGGTCGGGGGCGTCGTTGAGTGTGATGTCGGAGCGCTGGTCAAGCGCGACGACGGGAGCGGCCGATGCCCTGTCGGTCGAGGGGTGGCGGCGGGGCATCGTGCATAGAGGGGCCGGGCGTGTGAGGGGTGCGTCCGGCCCCTCCCCCGTGCCCGGAGCCGCAAATGCGGCGGGTCAGCCGACCGGCTGGGCCACGTTCTCCCGCACCCATTCGACGATCGACCCGGTGGTCGCGCCGGGGGTGAAGATCTTCGCGACGCCGAGCCGCTCCAGCTCCGGCAGGTCGGCCTCGGGGATGATCCCGCCGCCGAACACCACGATGTCGGTGGCCTCGCGCTCGGCGAGCAGTTCGAGTACGCGCTTGAACAGCGTCATGTGCGCGCCGGAGAGCACGGACAGGCCGACCGCGTCCGCGTCCTCCTGGATGGCGGTCTCCACGATCTGCTCGGGCGTCTGGTGCAGGCCGGTGTAGATGACCTCCATGCCCGCGTCGCGCAGGGCACGCGCGACGACCTTCGCGCCCCGGTCGTGGCCGTCCAGGCCGGGCTTCGCGACGACGACCCGGATACGAGAGCTCATCTGCGCACACCTTTCACCAGGACACTGACCTGAACGAACGGTAACCCGGCGGAGCGGGGGGCGGAAAGCGGGGCCCGGACCGTCCCACGCCCGGGCTACTCTCCTACCGCTCAGGCGCGGACGCGGAAAGCCGGACACCTCCGCCGATCGGTCACTGTCCGCGACGAATGGACAGTCGGAGGCCCATCCGACCGGCGGCACGAGACATGACAAGCCAGGATGGAAACGGACATAACGAATCGCCAGTTCGGCGCTTCGGCTTGTGACAGGAGTGGCAGTTGGCTAACGTGTCCACGGTTGTCATCAGGTCCACGGACGGGTGACGACGCGACACCGGAGGTTCCACCGAGCTTCACCGAACGGTCCGGAGTCGCATCGGATCCCCGACAACGGAGGGTGTGCGTGCGCCAGCGCCTGTCGTCTGAGCCCGATCGCTATCGCGGCCGCCGTCGCGTACCCACCCCCCCGCGGAGCCGCTACGCGGCGGTGGTCACCACCGCGTTCGTCGGCGCCGGCATCGTCGCCATCGGCGCGAACGCCCTTCCTGACGCCAAGAGCGTCAACCCCTCGGTCCTCGACGAGCTCCGGCAGGCCTCGGTCGCCAGCCAGGACGCGGCGGCCCGTGCCGACAGCGCCGACCGCGCGTCCCGGTCCGACCGCACCGACAGCAAGATCACCGAGCAGGACCCGTGGCTCCTGCCGCTGCACGGCTACGACTTCAAGTCCCCCTACGGCATGCGCTGGGGCAAGCTGCACACCGGCATCGACCTGGTTGCGCCGGAGGGCACGCCGTACAAGGCGGTCCACGCCGGGACGGTCACCAAGGCGGGCTGGTTCGGCGGCTACGGCTACGCGGTGATCGTGAAGCACTCCGACGGCACCGAGGCCATCTACGGCCACTCCTCCGCCGTGTCGGTCAAGGAGGGCCAGGAGGTGAAAGCCGGCGACCAGCTCGGCCTGGTCGGCAACACCGGCCACTCCTACGGCTCCCACCTGCACCTGGAGATCCATGTCAAGGGCCAGCCGCAGGACCCGGTGGCGTTCCTCAAGGAGCGCGGAGTGGACATCCAGCTCGAAATCGAAGCGATTTACGGCGACGTAGCCGCCTCCTGACGCTCAGTACGCCCCGTCACCGCCCGGATCACACGATCCGGGCGGTTTCGTTTGGCGGAAGTCTGCCACGTCACACCCGCCGGTGTGAGCGGGACCACATCGGTAGGTGATCGTCTTCGCCGATGAACCGCCCGTCCGGTCGGCAACCGGGCACGCCGTGACGGCCCGCAGCCATTGCTCCGGCCACCCGATACCCGCCACCACCTGCGCCGACACCAGTATTTCGTGGTCACGTGCCCCTCGACTGGTGAAGGATCCCGTGCAGCACAGCAGCCCCACCCCGGACAACGCTCCCGCCCGGCACCGGCGTCCGCGCCGCGCCCGGCGCACCGCATACGTGGTCACCGGCGCGGTGGCCCTGCTCGGCCTCGGCATCGGCGGCGTGGTCACCGTCGCCGACCGGTCCGCGCCGACGCCGGCCGCCGTCGACCTCGGCGTACAGGCCCGCGTCGACGACGCGGCCCGCGCCGACCGCTCGGCCCGCGAACCGATCACCCCGTCCGCCGTCCCGGCCAGCCCCGCGCCGAGCCCGAGCGCGACCACCCCGGCGCCGAAGAAGACGGCCACCGCCAAGCCCAAGCCGAAGAAGACCGTGGCGAAGAAGGCGGTGGCGAAGAAGCCGACCTGGGTCATCCCGATGAAGGGCGCGGACATCACGTCCTGCTACGGGCCCCGCTGGGGCACCCAGCACGCCGGCATCGACTTCGCCATGCCGGCCGGCACCCCGATCCACGCCGCCGCGGCGGGCACCGTGGTCAAGGCCGGCGACGTGGGCGACGGCTACGGCATCTCGGTCTTCATCGACCACCACAACGGCTACCTGACCCACTACGCCCACCAGAGCCGGCTCGCCGTCGCCGTGGGCGACAAGGTCACCGCCGGTCAGGTCATCGGCTACGAAGGCTCCACCGGCGACTCCACCGGCCCGCACCTGCACTTCGAGGTGCACCAGGGCGCCATGTGGAACCAGATCGACCCGGCGCCGTTCCTGCGCGCACGGGGCATCGACGTGGCCTGCTGACCGCGCCACGACAGGGGCAGGGCCCGGTCCGGCCACGAGCCGGACCGGGCCCGCTCACGCTCAGAGCTTGTCGATCGGGGCGTGCCGCAGCACCAGCCACATCGTCTGGTCGCCGAAGTCGATCTGCGCCCGGGCGCCCGGCCCGGCCCCCTCCACCGCCAGCACCCGGCCCAGGCCGTACCGCTGGTGGTTGACCCGGTCCCCGGCCGAGACCTTCGGGGCCTGCTTCAGCTCACTCGCCGTGGACAGCCGGCTGGCGTCCACGCCCAGCCGCTTCGCCAGCTCGGTCGCCTTCGGCGTGCCGCCGGCGAAGCCGCCGCGGCCCAGGCGGTCCGCCCGGCCGCCGACGCCGCCGCCCCCGCCACCCCACGAGGTGTACGACCCCTCGGTGCGCTCCCAGCGGACCAGCTCCGGCGGCAGCTCCTCCAGGAACCGCGACGGCGGGTTGTACGCGGGCGCGCCCCACGCCGACCGGGTCACCGCGCGGGACAGGTAGAGACGCTGGCGGGCCCGGGTGATGCCCACGTACGCCAGCCGCCGCTCCTCCTCCAGCTCCCGGGTGTCGCCGAGCGAGCGCAGGTGCGGGAAGACGCCGTCCTCCAGGCCGGTCAGGAAGACCACCGGGAACTCCAGGCCCTTGGCCGTGTGCAGCGTCATCAGCGTGACCACGCCCTGGTGGTCCGGGTCGTCGGAGGGGATCTGGTCGGCGTCGGCGACGAGCGCCACCTGCTCCAGGAACCCGGCCAGGGTGGCCCGCTCGTCCTCGGCAGCGAGCGCCTCGATCCGTTCGGTGTACTCCCGGGCGACGCTCACCAGCTCCTGGAGGTTGTCCACCCGGCCGGCGTCCTGCGGGTCGAGGCTCTCCTCCAGCTCGGCCAGGTAGCCCGAGCGGGTCAGCACCGCCTCCAGCACCTCCTCCGGCGTGCCGGTGGCGGCCAGCTCCCGCGCCGCGTCGAGCAGCGCGACGAACTCGGCGATGCCGTTCGCGGCCCGGGTGGAGATGCCCGGCGCGTCCTTGGCCCGGCGCAGCGCCGCACCGAAGGAGATGCGGTCGCGCCCGGCCAGCGCCTCCACGCACGCCTCGGCCCGCTCGCCGATGCCCCGGCGCGGGGTGTTCAGGACCCGCCGCAGGCTGACCGTGTCGTCGTCGTTCACCACCGCGCGCAGGTACGCGAGCGCGTCGCGGACCTCCTTGCGCTCGTAGAAGCGCACCCCGCCGACCACCTTGTAGGGCAGGCCGACCCGGATGAACACCTCCTCGAACACGCGGGACATGGCGTTGGTGCGGTAGAAGACGGCCACGTCGCCCGGGCGGGTGTCGCCGTCGTCGACCAGGCGGTCGATCTCGCGGGCGACCCAGTCGGCCTCGGCGTGCTCGGTGTCGGCGACGTACCCGACGATCTGCTCCCCGGCCCCGGCGTCGCTCCACAGCCGCTTCGGCTTGCGCGAGGTGTTGCGGTCGATGACCGCGTTCGCCGCGTTGAGGATGGTCTGGGTCGAGCGGTAGTTCTGCTCCAGCAGGATCGTGCGGGCGTCGGTGAAGTCCCGCTCGAACTCCAGGATGTTGCGGATGGTCGCGCCGCGGAACGCGTAGATCGACTGGTCGGCGTCGCCGACCACGCACAGCTCGGCCGGCGGGATCCCCTCGGTGCCGGAGACCAGCTCCTTGATCAGCACGTACTGGGCGTGGTTGGTGTCCTGGTATTCGTCGACCAGCACGTGCCGGAACCGCCGCCGGTAGCTCTCCGCCACGTACGGGTGCGACTGGAGCAGGTGCACCGTGGTCATGATCAGGTCGTCGAAGTCCAGCGCGTGCGCCTCGCGCAGCCGCCGCTGGTAGAGCGTGTACGCCTCGGCGAGCGCCCGCTCGTTCGGCCCCTTGGCCCGGCCGGCGAACTCCTCCGGGTCGACCAGCTCGTTCTTCAGGTTCGACACCTGGGCGGCCAGACCCCGGGCCGGGTAGCGCTTCGGGTCCAGGTCCAGCTCGCGGGCGACCATCTGCATCAGCCGGCGCGAGTCGTCCGCGTCGTAGATCGAGAACGTCGACTTCAGGCCGGCGTGCTCGTGCTCGGCCCGCAGGATGCGTACGCACGCGGAGTGGAACGTCGACACCCACATCATCCGGGCGCGCGGGCCGACGAGCGCGGCCACCCGCTCCTTCATCTCGCCGGCGGCCTTGTTGGTGAAGGTGATCGCGATGATCTCGCCGGGATGCACGTCCCGGGCGGCGAGCAGGTAGGCGATCCGGTTGGTCAGCACCCGGGTCTTGCCGGAGCCGGCGCCGGCCACGATGAGCAGCGGGGAGCCGGCGTGGGTCACCGCGTCCCGCTGGGGGCCGTTCAGGCCGTCGAGGAGGGCCTGCGGGTCCGACCCGGGGGCCCCGGGGCGGCGCGGCGGGGTCGGCCGGGACTCCGGCGCAGGCGGGGACGCGGGGATGTCGAAGAGAGGATGCATCGCAGTCCGAGTCTATGCCGTCGGCCGGACACTTCCCCGCCCGCGCGGCCGGTCGGCGCCCGGCGGCACGTCTCACCTGTTGGTGCGTCTTCTTGCGCGCCCGCCCGGGTGGTCGGCATACTCGACGACGTGTTCGATCAGCGCTTCTACTTTTACTACGGCACCGGGAGTCCGGCAGCCGTGGGTCGCGCCTGATCACAGACCTACGAAACGCCCCGGGCTCGGAGAGCCCGGGGCGTTTCCGTCCCGGGATCCGGGTACCGGGCCCGAGCCCCGAGAGGGACGACGATGATGACTGACGTGGTGGAGTCCAGCGGCAGCCCGGCGCGCAACGGCCGGCCGGCCGCCGCCGCCCCGAGCGGCGCCGCGGCGTCCCGGACCGGCACCGACGACGCGACGGCCGCCGAGCGGATCGGTGAGATCCGGCGGCGGATCGACGAGATCGACAGCACGCTCATCGCGCTCTGGCAGGAGCGGGCCGCGCTCTCCCAGGAGGTCGGCGCGACCCGGATGGCCTCCGGTGGGACCCGGCTCGTGCTCTCCCGCGAACGGGAGATCCTGGAGCGGTTCCGGGCCGAGCTCGGCGCGGACGGCACCCAGCTCGCGCTCCTGCTGCTGCGCGCCGGTCGCGGCCCGCTGTGACGCCGTGACGCCCCCGGATACGACGAACCGCCTACCGGCGTCGAGTTGACGCCGGCAGGCGGTCCGGTTCGGTTCAGGCCGCGTCGTGGGTGACGACGATCTCCCGCTTCTCCGCGAAGTGGCAGGCGCTCGGGTGGTCCGAGCCCGGCCGGATCTGGAGCAGCGGCACCTCCTGGGCGCAGACGTCCTGCGCCTTCCAGCACCGGGTCCGGAACCGGCAGCCCGAGGGCGGGCTGACCGGCGAGGGGACGTCGCCCTGGAGCCGGATGATCGCCTTGCTCTCGCGCACCGTCGGGTCGGGCACCGGCACCGCCGACAGCAGCGCCTGGGTGTACGGGTGGGTCGGACGCTCGTAGATCTCGTCCTCGGTGCCGATCTCCACCATCTTGCCCAGGTACATCACCGCGACCCGGTCGGAGAGGTGACGCACCACCGACAGGTCGTGGGCGATGAAGACGTACGACAGGCCGAACTCGCCCTGGAGCTTCTCCAGCAGGTTCATCACCTGCGCCTGGATGGAGACGTCCAGCGCCGACACCGGCTCGTCGCAGACGATCACCTCGGGCCGCAGCGCCAGCGCCCGGGCGATGCCGATGCGCTGCCGCTGGCCGCCGGAGAACTGGTGCGGGTACCGGTTGATGTGCTCCGGGTTGAGGCCGACCAGGTCGAGCAGCTCCTTGACCTTGGTGCGCCGGCTGCCGCGCGGAGCCACCTCGGGGTGGATCTCGAACGGCTCGCCGATCAGGTCACCCACCGTCATCCGGGGGTTGAGCGAGGTGTACGGGTCCTGCATCACCAGCTGGATCTGCCGGCGCAGCCGACGCAGCGCGCCACCGGAGAGCTTGGAGATGTCCTGGCCCTTGTAGAGCACCTGGCCGCCGGTCGGCTTCTCCAGGTTCATCAGCACCCGGGCCAGCGTGGACTTGCCACAGCCGGACTCGCCGACCACGCCGAGCGTCTCGCCGGCCTTGAGGTCGAAGGAGACGCCGTCGACCGCCTTGACGTGGCCGATGGTCTTCTTGAACACCACGCCCCGGGTCACGGGGTAGTGCTTGACCAGGTCACGAACCTCGATGATGTTCTCAGTCACGGTTCACCAGTTCCTCGGCGAAGTGGCAGGCGCTGGCCCGGCCGTTGCCCAGTTGCAGCAGCGGCGGGACCTTCTCCCGGCACACCGGCTGCGCCATCGGGCAGCGCGGGTTGAACGCGCAGCCCGGTGGGATGTTCATCAGGTTCGGCGGGAGGCCCTTGATCGTGCGGAGCTCCTGGCCCTTCTCGTCCATCCGCGGGATCGAGTTGAGCAGGCCGAGCGTGTACGGGTGTGCCGGCTTGCGGTACAGGTCGTAGACGTCGGCTTCCTCGACGATCCGGCCGGCGTACATGACCGCGATCCGGTCCGCGACGTCGGCGACCACGCCGAGGTCGTGGGTGATCAGGATCATGCCCATCTGCCGTTCCCGCTGGAGCTCACCGAGCAGGTCCATGATCTGGGCCTGCACGGTCACGTCCAGGGCGGTGGTCGGCTCGTCGGCGATCAGCACCTCGGGGTCCAGCGCCAGCGACATGGCGATCATGGCGCGCTGCCGCATACCGCCGGAGAACTGGTGCGGGTAGTTGCTGAACCGGCCCTTGGCGTTGGGGATCTTCACCTGGTCGAGCATCTCGATCGCGCGCTTCTTGGCGTCCGAGCGGCTCATGCCGCGCCGGATGCGGAACTGCTCGGCGATCTGGAAGCCGACTGTGAAAACCGGGTTGAGGGCCGAGAGCGAGTCCTGGAAGATCATGGCGATGCCCTCGCCCCGGATCCGCCGCCGCTGCTCGGGGGACATGGTGAGCATGTCCTTGCCGTGGAAGCGGACCTGGCCGCCGGTGACGAACCCGGGCGGGGTGTCCAGGATGCCCATGATGGTCTGCGCGGTGACGCTCTTGCCGGAGCCCGATTCGCCGAGCACGGCGAGGGTCTCCCCCGCGTCGACGTGGTACGTGACTCCGTTGATGACCTTGGCGACGCCGTCCCGGGTACGGAACTCCACCCGAAGGTCGTCGACCTCGAGCAGCCGGCCCGAGGGGCGACCGGATCCGTCGGCGCCCGGCGCGGACTGCTCGGACACGAGAATGTCGGACAACTCAGTTCCCCTATCGAAGCTTCGGGTCGAGGGCCTCGCGGACCGCCTCGCCGAGCATGACGAAGCTCAGCACTGCGGCGACGAGGAACGCGGAGGGGAAGAACAGCAGGTACGGCGAGACCCGGATGTAGTTCTGCGCCTCGCTGATCATGATGCCCCAGGAGACGACCGGGCTCTTCAGGCCGATGCCCAGGAACGAGAGCGTGGCCTCCGCGCCGATGAACGAGCCGACCATGATCGTGCCGTAGACCAGAAGCGGGGCCAGGCAGTTCGGCAGCAGGTGCTTGAGGATGATCCGGCCGGTGCTGGCGCCGAGCGCGCGGGCCGCGACGATGTAGTCGGCCTCCTTGGTGGCGAGCACCGAGGAGCGCATCAGCCGCATCACCACCGGCCAGCTCAGCACGCTCAGGGACAGGATGACCAGGCCCATGATCGTCCACTCGCCGTTGTCGGTGCCGGAGCCGTTGAACGTGGTCAGGATGACGATCGAGCCGAGCACGAACGGCAGGCCGAAGAAGATGTCCGCGACACGGGACAGCAGCGCGTCCACCCAGCCGCCGCGGTAGCCGGCGATGATGCCCATCGTGCCGCCGACGAGCAGCGTCAGGACGGTGGAGACCACTGCGACCACGATCGAGGCGCGGGCGCCGTAGATGACCCGGGCGTAGACGTCGCGGCCCTGCACGTCGTAGCCGAACCAGGCGGCCGACGACGGCTCGACCCGGCTGCGGTCCAGCGAGCCGTTGACCGCGTCGCCGGAGGTGAACAGCCACGGGAAGGCCGCCATCACGAGGAAGATCAGGATGATCGTCGCCGAGATCCAGAACAGCGGCTTGCGGCGCAGGTCGATCCAGGCGTCACCGAGCAGGCCACGCGGCTTGTTCTGCTTCGCGCTCTCCGGCAGGCCCGCGTTGGTGGGCGCGCCCGACCCCGCCTCGGTGGGCATGGTCGCGGGCGGCGTCGACACGATCGACGCGGTATTCGGGTCACTCATGCCCGTACCTCGCTGCGCTCGGCGCGGGCGTGGTTACCCGCGCAGACTGCTGGGACGTTTCGTACGCTGCGGCGGTCACTCATAGCGGATCCTCGGGTCGAGGGCGGCGTAGAGCAGGTCCACCACCAGGTTCATGATGAGATAGACGAGCACCAACACCACGACGATGCCGACAACGGTAGCGCTCTCCTTGGTGACGATCGAGCGGAGCACCTGACGGCCGATGCCGTTGATGCCGAAGATGCCCTCCGTCACGATCGCGCCACCCATCAGCGCGCCGAGGTCGGTGCCGAGCAGGGTGACCACCGGGATGAGCGAGTTGCGCAGCAGGTGCACGCCGACCACGCGGCGCATCGGGAGGCCCTTGGCGATCGCGGTGCGGACGTAGTCGGCACGCCGGTTCTCGGCGATGCTCGTACGCGCCACCCGGGCGATGTACGCCATCGATGCGCTTCCGAGCACGAAGCCCGGCACGATCAGTTCACTGAACCGCATCTCGTTGGACACGGTCGGGTTGATGATGCCCCACTTCACGCCGAGCAGCCACTGCAGCACGAAGCCGATGACGAAGACCGGGAGGGCGATCAGGAAGAGGGTGGAGACCAGGACCAGGTTGTCCAGGAAGCCGTTGCGCCGCAGGCCGGTGAGGATGCCGGCGCCGAGACCGATCACGGCCTCGATGGCGAGGGCGACCACCGCCAGCTTCAGGGTGTTCGGGTACGACGTGGCGATGATGTCGCTGATCTCGCGACCGCCGAACGTGATACCGAAGTCACCCTGCAGAAGGTTCTTCATGTAGCTGGCGTACTGCACCCAGATCGACTCGTCGAGGTTGTACTTCTCGGTCATCATGGCGCGGTAGTTCGGCGGGCAACCGCGGTCGCCGCACTTGCCGGCGAAGGGGTCACCGGGCACTGACCAGACGAGCCAGTAGATCAGGAACGTCGTACCGATGAACACCGGCACGAGTTGCAGCAGCCGTCTCAAGAGATAACGGCCCATGGGGTGGTCCTCCAGACAGGGAGCGCCGGGGCGGGCCGGCGCGGCGGCGACAACGTTGCGAGGGGTTCGTTGTACACCCCCTCGCGGAACGGCCCCGGGTCGGGCTCACCGGTAGGCGAGCCCGACCCGGGGTCAGAGCGTTCGGATCAGAGCTCGACCGAGGTGATGTCGAGCTCGCCGACGTTGGTCAGCTCGAGCTTCTTGATCTTCTCCGAGTGGCCGGACTGCTGGCCACCGAAGTAGATCGGCATCGACGGAACGTCCTGGTCGATCAGCTTGACGGCCTCAGCGAACTTCTTGTGGGCCTCCTCGAGGCTGGGGGCCGCGGTGGCCTCCTTCGAGAGGGCGTCCACCTGCGGGTTGCTGTACTTGCCGTCGTTCGAGGAACCACCGGTGACGTAGAGCGGGTTGATCCAGTTCTCCACGTCCGGGTAGTCCTGCTGCCAGCCGGCCCGGTACGCGCCGGTCATCTTGTAGGCGTTGATGTTGGCGCGGAAGACCGCGAAGGTCGGCACGCCGACGGCGACCGCGTCGATGCCCAGGTTGGTCTTGATCTGCTGGGCGACGGCCTCCATCCACTCCTTGTGGCTGGCGTCCGCGTTGTACGACAGGGTCAGCTTGCCCTGGAAGCCACCGGACTCGGCGTAGAGCTTCTTGGCCTCGGCCACGTCGAACTTGCAGGAGGTGCAGTTGCCCGGCTCGGCGCCCGGGGTCAGCGGGTTGGCCCAGCTGTCGGCCGGCTTACGGGTACCGAAGAAGATCTTGTCGGTGATCGCCTGCCGGTCGATGGACAGCGAGATCGCCTTGCGCAGCTTCGGGTTCTGGAAGCGCTTGTCGTAGATCGGGAAGGCGATGATGCCGGTCGACGGGGTGGTCGAGGACATGGCCCGCTCGGCCAGGTCGGTCTTCCACTTGTCACCGGCCAGCGCGGAGACCGGAACCTGCTGCTGGAAGTCCAGGTTGCCGGCGAGCAGGTCGTTGTAGGCCGCCGTGTCGTCCTGGTAGATCTTGACGGTGACGTCCTTGATCTTCATCTTGTCGCGCAGGCTGTAGTCGTCGAAGCGGGTCAGCTTGATCTCGACGTCGTCCTGCCAGGAGACGAGCTTGACCGGGCCGTTACCGATCGGCTTCTTGCCGAACTCCGCCGGGGTGGTGGAGAAGAAGGCGTCCGGCAGCGGCACGAAGGCGCTGTAGCCGAGCTTGGTCGGGAACACGGCGGTCGGCGCGTTCAGCGTGACCTCGAAGTTCCAGTCGTCGACGACCTTGAGGCCGGACATGTCCTTGGCCTTGGGCTCCGGGGCCTTCTGCGGGCCGTCCGGGCCGTCCGGGTCCTCGGTGTAGACCTCGTCGAAGCCCTGGATGTCGGAGAAGAAGGAGGCGTTCTGCGCGCCGTTCGGGCCGTACGCCGCCCAGTTCCAGGCCTTGACGAAGCTCTCGGCCTTGACGGTGGTGCCGTCGTGGAACTTGGTGTTCTGCTTGATCTTGATCTTGAAGACCTTCGAGTCGCTCGTCTCGATCGACTCGGCGAGCAGGTTCTGCGGCGCCCCACCGTTGTTGGGGTACTCGACCAGACCGCTCCACATCCAGTCGATGATCGCGCCGCCACCGGTCTCGGTGGTGTTCGCCGGAACCAGGGGGTTCTCCGGCTGGGTACCGTCGATGACGATCGCGCCGTCCGAGCTGGCGCCGGCGTCGCCACCGTCGTTGTTCCCGCTGGAGCAGCCGGACGCGACGAGCGCGAATGCCGCGCCCACCGCGAGCGCGCCGCTCGCCCGCTTCGAGACTCTCATTCCGAGGGGCCTCCTCTTTCTTAACCTGGTTCCGTCGTGGGTTTCACGCACGTTTGGGGGTGACACCACCGGCGACCCGGACAAGCCGGACGTCGGTTTACCGCAGAGGATTTCGGGACACCCCAGGGGTACCGATCCGCCGGGCGCCACACCTTGGACGTGGGCACCGCGCAGGGTCGACAACCACGCGGCGACGCTGGTGGCGGCGTCCACGTGGTCGGCAGGCCCGACGAGATGCCTCACACCGGGGGGTGAGGTGCTGCCATTGTGACACCCACCGGCCCTTTCCGTGAAGGTGCCGTTATCAAGACGTTAGTTGCCCGCCACGTTGCCGATACTTGAGAAAAGATCACAAAGCGTACGGACGATAGGGCCCTGAACAGGCAAGACGGGCACATGGAGGTTGACGGGCATCCCTGCCGCCCGCATGCGCTGTGACGTGGACCGCGCCCGCTCCGGGCCCGTCAACGGGCGCACGGCTGCGGCTTTTTTGTCCGTCCGGAGGATACCGACGTCGACTGTGCGGACAACAACGACCCCCCGGGGGGACGATGCCTCCCAGGGGGTCGCCGAGCGACGTGGGCTCAGACCAGGCGGCGGTCGGCAGCCCAGCGGGACAGCTCGTACCGGTTCGACATCTGGAGCTTGCGCAGGACGTTGGAGACGTGCGTCTCGACCGTCTTGATCGAGATGTACAGCTCCTTGGCGATCTCCTTGTAGGCGTACCCGCGGGCGAGCAGCCGGAGCACCTCGCGCTCCCGGTTGGTGAGCTGGTCCAGCTCGGGGTCGGCCACCGGCGCGTCCGGCCGGGACGCGAACGCGTCAAGCACGAACCCGGCCAGCCGGGGGCTGAACACGGCGTCGCCGTCGGCCACCCGGCGGATCGCGTCGGTCAGCTCCTCCGGGGATATCGTCTTGGTGACGTAGCCCCGCGCGCCGGCCCGGATCAGCCCGATCACGTCCTCGGCGGCGTCGGACACGCTCAGCGCGAGGAACCGCACCTGTGGGTGGGTACGCCGCATCGCCTCCAGCACCGCGCGGCCGCCGCCGTCGGGCATGTGCACGTCGAGCAGCACCACGTCCGGCGCGGTGGCCGCGATCCGGGTCACCGCCTCGGCCACCGAGCTGGCCTCGCCGACCACCTCGACCCGCGCGCCCAGCTCGGCGCGCACGCCGGCCCGGAACATCGCGTGGTCGTCGACGAGGAAGACCCGCAGCGGCCCGCGCGGCGCCGTGCCCTCGACCGGTTCCTGCTCGGACATGTCACCTGTCCCTTTCCGCCGTGGAGCCGGAGCCGCTGATCGGCAGGATCAGCCGGACCTCGGTCCCTTCTCCCGGCTCGGACCGGATCTCCGCCCGGCCGCCGTGCCGCTTCATCCGCCCGATGATCGATCCTCGGACGCCGTGCCGGTGATTCTCCACCGTATCCGGGTCGAAGCCCTTGCCCCGGTCCCGCACGAAGACGCTCACCTGCTCCGGCTCCACCTCGGCGTAGAGCGACACGGTCTGCACACCGGCGTGCCGGGCCGCGTTGACCAGGGCCTCCCGGGCGGCGGCCACGAGCGCGCCGACCCGCTCGTCGGTCTCCCGGTCGCCGACGACCACCGCCTCGACAGTGATGGCGAACGTGTCCTCCACCTCGGCGGCGGCCTGCTCCAGCGCGGCCGCGAACCGCTCGGTCGGCGAGGCGGTCGGCTTGTAGAGCCAGTTGCGCAGCGAGCGCTCCTGGCCACGGGCCAGCCGCTGCACCGTCTTGACGTCGCTGGCGTTGCGCTGGATCAGGGCCAGCGTGTGCAGCACCTGGTCGTGGACCATGGCGGCCAGCTCGGCCCGCTCCTGCTCGCGGATGCGTCCCTCCCGCTCCGAGCGGAGCTGGTTCCAGGTCCGCCAGAGCACCGGGCCGGTCACCACGCCGACGCCGGCCAGCCCGACCAGCGCGAAGATCACGCCGTTGAGCACCGCGTCGAAGTTCTGCGCCGGCGAGTAGACGGCCGCCACGCCGATGATGCCGACCGCGACGAGCACGCCGCCGCCGATGAAGCGCAGCACGAACGCGCGCCGGTCGGTCTCCTCCACCACCGCGCCCAGCCAGGGCACCGCCGCGTCGCCCCACTGCCGGCGCCGCTCCGGCCCGGACTGGTGCCAGATGACGCCCGCGCCGACCGCGATGATCGCCACCAGCCAGCCGGCGCCGCCGGCCGCGCCCACCGAGTTGAAGGCGAAGACCTGCAACAGCAGTACGCCCAGCCCGATCGCCACGAACGGCAGCAGCTGGGCCAGGTCACGGCGCGGCGGGACGGCGGTGTCGCCGGGGCGGGGTGGCACCACCGCCCAGAATGCTGCGTAGAGCAGCAGCCCGAGGCCGCTGAGCCCGAGCAGGACCATGAACGCCATCCGCACCCGCAGCACCGGGATGCCCAGGTGCTCGGCGATGCCCGCGGCCACCCCGGCGGCCAGCCGGTGCTCGGTGGCCCGGTAGAGGCGCGGGGCGTGCGGGGCAGGGGTGCTGCTGATCGGAAACTCCCAGGTCGAGATGGAGAGGGCGGCGGCGCCGACGCTCAGATCGTCACACGGCGGCGACGTCCCGGACCACGGGGACGCCCCGGACTTTCGCCACCGGCGGATCTCAGGGTGGGGTCAGGGTCGGGTCCTGAGGCAGTCCGGGCGGCCGGGCAAGCAGTATCGGAGGCATGACCGAGGACGCTGCCCGTCCGCCCCGCCCCTGGGCGGCAGCACAGGACGCCCCGCCGCCGACCCCGGTGGGGGCGGCGGCGGGGCGTCC